>NZ_JBFREO010000033.1:0-360 GCF_052114325.1 Glutamicibacter sp. MCAF14 | reverse complement strand
GGCATCTAGGGTGGCGAGCATGGCTTCGCAGCGCACCGTGACCCTCCGTCCGAGCGACCCCGAGGTGGGGGAGGTCGTCGCCGCCGCGGGGCTGACCCCGCGCTTCGACGCGATCCGCGCCGAGCTCGAGGTGCCCGGCGAGTTCCCGGCGGAGGTCGTCGCGGAGGCGGAGCGGGTGGCGGCGCAGCCGCTCTCCCGGCCCGAGCGTGACGAGAGCGACCTCCCCTTCGTCACCATCGACCCGCCCGGGTCGATGGACCTCGACCAGGCCATGCACCTGGAGCGCGACGGTGAGGGCTACCGCGTGCGGTACGCGATCGCGCACCTGGAGTCCTTCGTCGAGGCGGGCGGGGCCATCGA
>NZ_JBFREO010000032.1:0-371 GCF_052114325.1 Glutamicibacter sp. MCAF14 | reverse complement strand
GAGAAGAGGTAGGCGTGGTTGACCCGGCCCGACCGCAGTGCCTGCATGAGCGGATCGGTCACGTGCTCCTGCCCGATGACGTCGGCGAAGGTCTCGGGGCGGTAGCGGCGGTACAGCGCGGTGCTCACGGGCACGACTCTACGTGCGCACGACGACAGCGAGCTCCCCCGCGACCGCCTGTGGACGACGGCGCCCRACGGCGCGTCTACGGCGGCAGCGGGAGAGGTCGGTGCGGGACTGCGTCAGGAGCGAAGGGAGGCGGTCGCGTCCGTCAGGCGCGTCAGCTGGCGCAGGACGTTGCCCAGCTCCTTGGTGCGTCGCTCGGCCGGCGCGAAGACGTCGCCGTCCTCGCGCTGCTCGACCTCGAGCAT
>NZ_JBFREO010000031.1:0-374 GCF_052114325.1 Glutamicibacter sp. MCAF14 | reverse complement strand
GATCTGGACCTGACACGCCCGAACGTGTCCAACCACCTGGCATGCCTGCGCGATTGCGGGATCGTCGTCTCCGAGCCCGAGGGTCGTCGGACACGATATGAGATCGCCGATTCGCACCTGGCGCAGGCGCTGACGGCACTGGTCGATGCCACCCTGGCAGTGGACGAAGACGCCCCGTGCATCGATCCCGCCTGCTCGCTTCCCGGATGCGACGCAGCTGGGGAGGGCGCATGATCCTCACCTCGGTCTTGCAGGCGATGGGCCTGTTCGCAGCGACCAACATCGACGACATCATCGTGCTCTCCCTCTTCTTCGCGCGAGGGGCAGGCCAGCGCGGCACTACCGCCCGCATTCTGGCCGGCCAGTACCTCGGA
>NZ_JBFREO010000030.1:0-374 GCF_052114325.1 Glutamicibacter sp. MCAF14 | reverse complement strand
GTCCTGGGGGTCCTGCTCGCCGTGCTCGGCATCGGTCTGTCGATCGCCCTGCACGAGATCGGCCACCTGGTCCCGGCGAAGAAGTTCGGGCTGCGGGTGCCCCAGTACATGGTCGGCTTCGGGCCGACGATCTGGTCGCGACGCCGCGGTGAGACCGAGTACGGGGTCAAGGCGATCCCGCTCGGTGGCTACATCCGGATGATCGGGATGTTTCCGCCCGCCGCGGACGGCACCGTGCGCGCGTCGAGCACCGGCCGGATGAGCCAGCTCGTCGACGAGGCGCGTCAGCAGAGCCTCGAGGAGATCCGTCCCGGCGACGACGGGCGGATGTTCTACCAGCTGCCGATCTGGAAGCGGATCGTCATCATGATGGG
>NZ_JBFREO010000029.1:0-438 GCF_052114325.1 Glutamicibacter sp. MCAF14 | reverse complement strand
CACTGGTTCGATCCCAGTATCGCGCACGGACTCATGGTTCACCAGACCATGAATCTAAAATTAAATATGCGGTCATAGCTCAGCTGGTAGAGCGCAACCTTGCCAAGGTTGAGGTCGCGAGTTCGAACCTCGTTGACCGCTCCAAATAATTGAATATAGTTTTGCGGTCATAGCTCAGCTGGTAGAGCGCAACCTTGCCAAGGTTGAGGTCGCGAGTTCGAACCTCGTTGACCGCTCTGAGAAAACAGATTAATTTTTGTTTTCAGTCGGGATTCCTTGTGAATCTTCGGCGCGATTGGCGCAGCGGTAGCGCGCTTCCCTGACACGGAAGAGGTCACTGGTTCGATCCCAGTATCGCGCACGGACTCATGGTTCACCAGACCATGAATCTAAAATTAAATATGCGGTCATAGCTCAGCTGGTAGAGCGCAACCTTGC
>NZ_JBFREO010000028.1:0-531 GCF_052114325.1 Glutamicibacter sp. MCAF14 | reverse complement strand
ACCAAAGTGATCTTGTGCAACCCGTAGACCGCAACCACAACCAAGGCAAGCAGCCATAGTATCTGGCGGGAGCGTTCACCAGCCCAGCTGAGGCTGTCGGGCCAGCGCATGCCCTCGGCCTGGTTCCGTTTATTATTTATCGTCTCCACTCGGGTCTCTTTTCTTGGGCAGGCTGCAGAACGCCTCGTCAATTGAATTCAACTGCTCACGGCCGGTGCAAGAACTATGTTTCTTCGGGCGGGTAGCAGTGGTGTATGCTCCGCAGTTCTTGCAGCCCCAGAGGGTGCGGACGGCACTGGTTTTGCCGACTTGACGAACTTGTTTTCGCGTCCATCACAGCGGGGTTGGTTCACAATTGTTGACCCGAACACAGGCCTTCAAAGCATGTGCTCGTGGCGGTGTTGCTAGCAGGGAAGTGTTTCAGATGGATTCTATACATCTTTGGGCAGTGGACTTGCGTTGGGTGAGCTGGCTGTCAGCATTAAACACTGAAGCATCCCGCGATGTCCGTGGGATGCTTCAGTGCGAATA
>NZ_JBFREO010000027.1:0-531 GCF_052114325.1 Glutamicibacter sp. MCAF14 | reverse complement strand
CACTGAAGCATCCCACGGACATCGCGGGATGCTTCAGTGTTTAATGCTGACAGCCAGCTCACCCAACGCAAGTCCACTGCCCAAAGATGTATAGAATCCATCTGAAACACTTCCCTGCTAGCAACACCGCCACGAGCACATGCCTTGAAGGCCTGTGCTCGGGTCAACAACTGTGAACCAACCCCGCTGTGATGGATGCGAAAACAAGTTCGTCAAGACGGCGAAACCAGTGCCGTCCGCACCCTCTGGGGCTGCAAGAACTGCGGAGCATGCACCACTGCTACCCGCCCGAAGAAACATAGTTCGTGCACCGGCCGTGAGCAGTTGAATGCAATTGACGAGGCCTTCTGCAGCTTGCCCAAGAAAAGAGACCCGCGTGGAGACGATAAATAATAAACGGAACCAGGCCGAGGGCATGCGCTGGCCCGACAGCCTCAGCTGGGCTGGTGAACGCTCCCGCCAGATACTATGGCTGCTTGCCTTGGTTGTGGTTGCGGTCTACGGGTTGCACAAGATCACTTTGGTTTTGGT
>NZ_JBFREO010000026.1:0-616 GCF_052114325.1 Glutamicibacter sp. MCAF14 | reverse complement strand
TCGCCGGTCTGTGGGTTGCGGCCGGTACGAGCTGCACGGTCGGTGCGCTCTACAGCCAACCAACCTGGGATCGAAACCTTTTCACCCTTGGAAATCTGGTCGACGAAAACCTCGAAGACTGCATCCAGAACACCGTTGACGGCAACCTGAGAGTTTTCGGTCTTCGCTGCAACAGCAGCAACAAGTTCGCTACGGTTCATAGCCAATGTATGGTCCTCCTGGACTAGTGATCCAAAGCCCGATGCCGGGCCCCGAACGCCGCACGGTCGCACGGTCTTATCAGTGAGAACATATCAAACGTTTCGCCCCAAAACGCCGGAAAACAGGCGAAAATCAGGGATTTTTTCAACTAATTGCAGATTTCTTGGCTCAACGGCATCATTTTTGGGGTCAACGCCGGGTTTTGCAAGGTTCCTTAACGCACCAAGACCTGCCATCCCATCACGGAACAGCAGGCCTTGGAGAGCGCTTAAAGAAGCTTACTTCTTTGCTACAGCAGCCTTCAGCTTCGAGCCAGCGGTCAGCTTGACCGAGTGGCCTGCAGGAATCTGGATCGCTTCGCCGGTCTGTGGGTTGCGGCCGGTACGAGCTGCACGGTCGGTGCGCTCTACAGCCA
>NZ_JBFREO010000025.1:0-655 GCF_052114325.1 Glutamicibacter sp. MCAF14 | reverse complement strand
GCATGTGCTCGTGGCGGTGTTGCTAGCAGGGAAGTGTTTCAGATGGATTCTATACATCTTTGGGCAGTGGACTTGCGTTGGGTGAGCTGGCTGTCAGCATTAAACACTGAAGCATCCCGCGATGTCCGTGGGATGCTTCAGTGCGAATAGGCTGATTTTCAGTTATACACAAGACCAGCTTAACTCTCCGCACCGCAGGTMAGTCCGCAAGTTCTGGATCATCCAGGGAATCTTCAGCTTGCGATTTACCTAATGCACCGAGGTGCGTGTTGTACGAGGTGCGATGTTCTAGGTCGSTGCGCACGTAACAGGGGATTTCAAAAGTGATGGCACTGTGTGCCCAGTGCCGGACACGGAACGKTCTCGCCCCGTCAGGTGTGCCAGGGGCGATGAATTCCCCCACTGTCCGGCCTCGCGGTTCGACCAGTACGTTTTCCAATGCCGGGTTTGGCAGAGAGACGAACCAGAAGCTCAGGTGGTCGTCGGGTTCGTCGTAGATCGCGACCACTGCGGATCGTCCGTGGATGGAGACCAGTCCCATGACGTCATCGAGTCGTTCGTGGGGTTGTGCCAGGACGATGGGCATCCCTTCCCTTCAGCCGTAGGAGGCCAGATGGATGCGGGCTTGGCGGGAGCCAAGGATATGCTTGACGTG
>NZ_JBFREO010000024.1:0-997 GCF_052114325.1 Glutamicibacter sp. MCAF14 | reverse complement strand
CCCCTGGCCTCGCTCCGCTCGGCCTAGCGCGCTCCGCGCGCTTGTTGGTTGCGTGTGCGTGTCGGCTTGGGCCTCACTCCGTTCGGCGCTGGCGTTGCGGCGTGTGGCCCGGTCGCGCTGGCGGCGTTGCGTTCCAGCGTGGCCCGGTGAGTGTGGCCGCTGCGCGGCCAAGCATTGACAGCCAGGGGGCGGCAGCTCCGCGCGCTGGCTTGGTTCACGCTTGGCTGATGCCCGGCCCGAAAATTACTATTTTGGCGATTGCTCGGAATTGGCTAGACGGCCCTGTGACGGCCTCAAATGCGTTCAGTGCCCCAGTGCCCCACCTAGCGGCCCAACGCCTCACAGCGGCACACAGCGCCCCGGCCCCGGCAGCATTCCAGCAGCACCGAGGGAACCGGCCCCCCGGCCCCGGCCCCGGCCAGGACACGGCAGCGAGGGGACATGACACAGCAGCACCGGCCCAGGAACGCCCGGTGAAGCCCTGGCACACCGGCCCCGGCCAATAGCGCGGCCCCAGGCCCAGCAGCCCCGCACACCGGCACACAGCACCCAGGCAGCGACCGAGGCGGCAGCAGCAGCGCCCGGCAGCAGCAGCGCCCGGCAGCGGCCAGGCTCCCGCGCACCGTGCAAGCAAAACGCTTGCAAAAAGCTTGCAAGCACCGAGGCGGCAACAACAACGGCAGCAGCCGCCACGGCAGCGCCCAGGACAGCACCGAGGCAGAGCAGCGAGGCAGAGCAGCAGCAGGAGCCACCAGGACGGCAGCGAGGCAGCAGAGCGCGCCCAGGCGATCCAAGCAGCGCACCGAGGCGACGGCAACGGCCACGGCAGCGGCAGCGGCAGCGGCAGAGCGTCACAAGATAGTCGCACCCAGGCCCGGCAGCGCCTCACCAGGTACACGCGCACCGAGGCAGCGGCAGCACCGAGGCAGCGCCCCGGCCAACGCCCGGCGATAAAGTGTCATGTCCCCTCTACCCAGGCAAAGAAAAACCCGGCCCC
>NZ_JBFREO010000023.1:0-1160 GCF_052114325.1 Glutamicibacter sp. MCAF14 | reverse complement strand
GCGCCGGCGATCAACGTCTGCGCAATGATCTCCGCAACCTCAGCAAACGCAGCCTCAGAGAAACCACGAGTAGCCAACGCAGGAGTACCAATACGCAAACCCGAAGTCACCATCGGCGGACGAGGATCAAACGGCACCGAATTACGGTTCACCGTAATCTCCACCTGAGCCAACAAATCCTCAGCCTGCTGCCCATCAAGCTCCGACTCACGCAGATCAACCAACACCAAATGCACATCAGTGCCACCAGTCAGAACGCTAATGCCCTGAGCCGACACATCAGCCCGGGTCAAACGCTCAGCAAGAATCTTCGCCCCAGCCAAAGTACGCGCCTGGCGCTCCTTGAACTCCTGGGATGCAGCGATCTTGAAAGCCACAGCCTTGCCAGCAATCACATGCTCCAACGGACCACCCTGCTGACCAGGGAACACCGCAGAATTCAGCTTCTTCGCAATCTCAGCATCATTCGAGAGGATAATGCCGCCACGAGGACCAGCAAGAGTCTTATGCGTAGTCGACGTCACCACATGCGCATGAGGCACCGGCGACGGATGCAACCCCGCAGCCACCAGGCCAGCGAAGTGAGCCATRTCCACGAACAAGTACGCGCCGACCTTGTCAGCRATCTCGCGGAAACGCTTGAAGTCCAACTGGCGTGGGTACGCCGACCAGCCAGCAACAATCATCTTCGGCTGGTTCTCCACAGCAAGGCGCTCCACCTCGTCCATGTCCACTTCATAAGTKKCCTCGTCCACACCGTAAGGAACGATGTTGAACAAGCGGCCCGAGAAGTTCAGCTTCATGCCATGGGTCAAGTGACCACCATGAGCCAGGTTCAAACCCAGCACGGTATCGCCCGGGCGGACCAACGCGTGGTACACCGACGCATTAGCCTGAGCACCGGAGTGAGGCTGCACATTAGCGAACTTCGCACCGAACAATTCCTTGATGCGCTCGATAGCCAACGTCTCAATCACGTCAACCTCTTCGCACCCGCCGTAGTAACGGCGGCCCGGGTAGCCTTCGGCGTACTTGTTGGTCAGTACCGAACCCTGCGCCTGCATCACTGCCTGCGCGGTGTGGTTCTCCGACGCGATCATTTCCAGACCGCGCTGCTGGCGAGCCAGCTCAGCGTCGATACGCTGCGCCACCTCCGGGTC
>NZ_JBFREO010000022.1:0-1334 GCF_052114325.1 Glutamicibacter sp. MCAF14 | reverse complement strand
TGCATGGGTTTCCCTTGTTCCGATACATGCCAAAATGCACGCCTGAAAGTTCTGTCAGGGGTGGGCGCTAGCCCATCGCGTAGCGACGCGCAGCGCCCTTGACTGGGCTTTCAGACGTGCAACAATCGGGCATCGGGGCAAGGAAAACCCCGCTTAGAGAATGTCGATCTTATCCGGACGGAATCCTGACCAGTGACCTTGATCGGTGACCACGACAGGAGCTTGCACATATCCCAACGATCGGACATATTCGAGCGCTTCTGCGTCCTGGCTGATGTCGATCGATTCGTACTTGATGCCCTTTTTGTCTAGCCCCCTATAGGTGGCGTTGCACTGGACGCAAGAAGGCTTGCTGTAGACGGTGACAGTCGATTTCATGGCTTTCTTCCTAGTGCTAGGCCTGGGCTTCCAGGGCGGTGATTTCTTGGGGACTGAGCTTGTAGGCAAAACTGCATTGTCCGAATGCTGTCGCTGCTGCGCTGGCTTCTACCTCCGTGTCATAGAATCCGAGAATTTCCGTGACTGGGCAGTTCAGCACGACATAAGGGGCAACGGTAGTCATTGGTGATCTGCTTTCAGGGGCGTGGTGCCCCGCCTTTCGGCGGGGCGGTTGGCTAGTCGTTGGGTAGTCCGCGATATTTTTCGGGTAGCTTCTCGAACTGCTCGGGGACTCCTTCAGGGCCGTCGCTCTGTCCGGTCTTCCAGAAGAAGTGCGCGTCGCGGTCTATGGCTTCCTTGCACGCTTCCAAGTTGTCGAAATACTTGGTGGTGGTGTCGCCTTCAACGTAGAGGCCGTATCCGAAGTGGCGCTGTCCGCTGACATCCTGGGCTTGTCGGGCGAAACCGATGATGTAGGGCCATGCGCCGAAGTCGTAGCCTTCACCTCCCCACTGCGAGATGACCGTCCAGCCTGCTTTCTCGGCGGTTTCGATGTAGTCGTAGCCGTCTCCTGCGCAGTCATCGAGTGGCAACTGCGGGCCGGCGAATTCGATGCTAGTCATTGTGACTGCCTTTCCTTGGTTCTCAACTGAGGCCCGAGCTGGTCTTTCCAGCGTGGGTTCCTATCCCCTGTTGATACTTCAATTCTAGCAGTTTGCTATCTTGCTAGCAAGCTAGTTTGCTGTTTCTATTGAAAGATTTTTGCTATCTTTCAAGCTTCCTAGAAAACTTGCTTAGCAGGTCAAAACAACTTTTACGCCTGATTGCATGGGTTTCCCTTGTTCCGATACATGCCAAAATGCACGCCTGAAAGTTCTGTCAGGGGTGGGCGCTAGCCCATCGCGTAGCGACGCGCAGCGCCCTTGACTGGGCTTTCAGACGTGCAACAATCGGGC
>NZ_JBFREO010000021.1:0-2447 GCF_052114325.1 Glutamicibacter sp. MCAF14 | reverse complement strand
GCCCGATTGTTGCACGTCTGAAAGCCCAGTCAAGGGCGCTGCGCGTCGCTACGCGATGGGCTAGCGCCCACCCCTGACAGAACTTTCAGGCGTGCATTTTGGCATGTATCGGAACAAGGGAAACCCATGCAATCAGGCGTAAAAGTTGTGTTGACCTGCTAAGCAAGTTTTCTAGGATACTTTAAAGATAGCAAAAATCTTTCAATAGAAACAGCAAACTAGCTTGCTAGCAAGATAGCAAACTGCTAGAATTGAAGTATCAACAGGGGATAGGAACCCACGCTGGAAAGACCAGCTCGGGCCTCAGTTGAGAACCAAGGAAAGGCAGTCACCATGGCTACCATTAATGACAAGGTAGGGATTGCGAGCCTCGTGCGCTCAGCCCTGCACCTTGACCCCACCGATTCCATCGTGCTGGTACTCTGCGCCAACAGCTCGGTACTGGCGACCCTGCGCATCGACGCACACCCTGAGACCGAAGCTTCGGAGTTCGCCTCGTCAGTGATTCGGATTCTCGCCTCGATTAGCGAGCCGATCGATGCGACCATTCTGGTCAGCTACGAGGGCGACAAGGCTATGACGTTCGCCCAGTACGACGAACTGAGCCAGCGCCTTGACTTAGCAGGCGCACCCATCGCCAAGGCTGTTCTGGTCACCAACGGGCAGATCATGGACTACGACGGGGACAGTACCGACGCAGTGGATTACGCCGAGGTCTACACCAACCCGTTCACCCTCGAAGCTATGCTGGCCACCGGATCGCTTCGGCTGGCCGAGGATGCACCGCAGTGCACCGAAGCCACCGAGGCCACCATGGATGCCAAGGCTGAGCGCATCGCGCAGATGGCGGGGGAGGACTACCTGAGCATTCAAGCCCGGGGTATTACTGCCATCGCCCTTCAGTTCGGCAACGACATGATGCACCAGATCGCCCGCTACCTCGATCACGGGAAAGTCACCGAGGACATGGCCGGCTGGATCGCCGGAACCTACGCCCTGCGCATGGGACGCGACACCGCCACCGCAGCACTGGCCGGAACCGCCAGCACCGAGCAGGAGCTGGCCGAGCTGCTCATGGGAGATACGCTGATCGCTGATCGGAAGATCTTCGATGCCGGCGCAGCGATGCTCTACGAGGCGCTAGAGTTCCTGGCCGGCGATGACCGCCCTAACGTTTTGGCAGCGCTGGGATGGACTCGCTGGATGGCCGGACAGGGCACCGAAGCGATGAAGTTCTTGGATCAGGCACTAGCCATTGACCCGGAACACCGGCTCTCACACTTGCAACGGCGACTGTTCACCAGCGGGAAGCTACCGAAATCGGCCAGCACACCCGATAAGTAAATAACCGGCTAAGTGAGGGGCAACCAAGCCCCTCACTTAGCCATATCCCCAGCACACCAAGGACAATAAAACCTATGACTAGCGACCCCAGCATCTGGGAAAGAAACCTGCAAGCGGACACTGAGCGGTTGCAGAAATCGGGCGTGGCGGCCTCCGCCGCCAGCTCCCCCGGCCGCCGCGCTCAAACCTTACCCCCGGTACCGAACCTCTGGGACGTTTTCACTCACCAGGGCAAACCCTATCGAGTGATGCGGTTACAGCCCGGAGAGTACCCAGGCCACCCCATCCAGCCACATCAAGCCGTAACCGCTCTCATTCATACGCCCACCGGAACCCCACAAATTCACGGACAGGCCACCGCCCGCACCCCGCACTTAGTGCACGTGGTCTGGGAGGACGAGAAAGGGGAGACCTACGGGACGTGGTTGCCGCACTTGTCGGTCACGTTCGATAATCTTCCTCCGTACCCCACCACCGAAGGACAGGAACCATGACTCGCAACGCCTCAGAGATCTACGCAGACCTCAAAGCCCTGGCCAACGAGCTGGAAGACCTCGCCGCTACCGGACGCATCACCATGAGCACCGACTCATGGAACAAAGACTACCCCGACACGAAACCAGCCGTCGCCCAAGCCCTGGCAGCGCTACAGGTCGCCATTAACGCGACCTGCTGGATGGAAACCCTACCCGCCGCCGGCCCAACCGACGCGAAACCGGGGCAACGCGGTTAAGCCTCCTGCCCACCTGTGCACAGCAAAAGCCCAATCGCTGCGCTGCTTTTCCTGCACCCACATGGATAGCAGGAACCAAACGACCACCCGCACACAAGCCACAAGCTGCGGTACCTGAGTTCGCCTACGACAGGGGATCGTGGCTCATGCACGGCCTCTAGCGATGAGCACGGAAGCGACAAGAAAAATGGGAGGTACGCAGAAGATGCGGCAAAGTAAAGCAGGCAGAGTCAGCGAAAAGCACGCGCGCCGTACTAACCAAGAACTCCAAGCGCTCAGCGAACCACCGATGAACGATCCCTTCGAACACCTCATTGCCAAAACCGAATTCGACTCCGGAGCTTATGACCAAATAAGCAAAGCCTTCACC
>NZ_JBFREO010000020.1:0-4286 GCF_052114325.1 Glutamicibacter sp. MCAF14 | reverse complement strand
GCGGTCATAGCGTGGGGGAAACGCCCGGTCCCATACCGAACCCGGAAGCTAAGGCCCACTGCGCCGATGGTACTGCACTCGTGAGGGTGTGGGAGAGTAGGTCACCGCCGGACTTAACTTGAGATGAATGGTTTGAGGCCCTGGAACACAATGCGTGTTCCAGGGCCTCACCTGTTTAACCCGCAAAACAGGTTGCTGGGATGGCTTGATGGTTGGTTGGTGGGGGTCAGGGGTTGATGCTTGGCCTCTTTCCGCTATTTAAAACAGGACTACTGTTGACATGGTTTGTGGTAGTCCTAATCATCGAAGTATGGTCGAGAAAGCATCGCATCTGTCCGCAGGTTCGGCGATCGCATCGATAGTGTTTGCAGTTATTGCTATTGGAATCGCCTTGCTTACATTGAACATACGTTCAACCTCCATCAGAGTTCTGCTGATCGTGGTTGCTATCGCGTTAATTGCAGCTGCCGGCGCAGCCATTGCAATTACCTTGAGTAGAATCAAGCAGCCCAAGAACTGAGCAGAAGATCGAGCTTCTTCAGCACCTCCCCGCACGTGGATTGCAGTAGGCATTCGTTTTACTGGACCTGGGCCTGGCGTTTGGATTCTCTTCACTTGAAGGCAGCTCACTATGTCCCGGGAAAATACTCGTGAGCATTCACGGACGGCACCGAATTATCCGTACCTAGCAATCTAGAGTGACCACTTTTGCGTTCGTTTTGTCAGCGCACTAAATCAAGACTTCTCTCGCGTGGACAGCCCGCGTCCGGGTTCTGAGCACCTGATCGAGATCAGTCTCGCAAATTTGGGGAGAACATCTCACGGATCAACGGTATTGCCATGAATCTCCTTGATCTCCAGCTCGGCTGTAAGGCACTGCGATTCCAACTGGATGCCTATTAGGCGAAACCTGGTCATCTAGTTCTACCGAAACTATTGAAGCGAGTATTCTCGGATTGACAGTGCCTACTGAACTAGCGGAGAAAACGATGTCCGATGCATATAGCGATTTAGTTGAAACCCTAAGGCGCGAGTTGCCTGAAGACTCGATAGTTCTATCAGACAGCGTCCTACGGGAGAATTCACGCGACTTCGGCCAACTCTCCGGTGAGCCCGTGATGCCTTTGGCAGTCGTTTTCCCTACCGAGGTAGGCCATGTGCAAGCGGTTATGCGTGTGGCAACCGCTAATCGGATTCCTGTAATAAGCCGCGGCGCCGGCACTGGGGTCTCAGGCGGCGTTCATGTTCAAGGCGATGCAGTCATTCTGAACCTGAGCAAGATGGACAAGATCATTGAGATTCGTCCGCACGACGAAGTGGCAATCGTTGAACCAGGCGTTATCAACCACCATTTAAATACTGCCGTCGCCCAATTTGGACTGATGTACGCGCCGGATCCGGCAAGCTACAAGATGTCCACCATTGGCGGAAACATTGCCACGAATGCTGGCGGCCTTCGGTGCGCCAAGTATGGCGTGACCCGCGAATCGGTTCTTTCCTTGGACGTGGTGCTAGCTGACGGAAGACTAATTCGAGTCGGGAAGAATACATTCAAAGGCGTTGCCGGATATGACCTTGCCGCGCTTTTTACTGGATCTGAAGGCACCTTGGGCGTCGTAGTGCGCGCCGTCGTACGATTGCGATATCTTCCTGTAGACGAACGTGATCTTAGTATGGTGTTCCCCTCTCTTGAAGCCGCGGTCCAAGGCGTACAGCAGATTGCAAAGTCCCGCATTCAGCCAGCAATCTTAGAGTTAATCGACTATTCGACTATTTGTGTTTTAGACCAGCAATACTCCACCGACTATGCATCATTGGGTGGAGCAATGCTTTTAGTGCGATTGGACGGCTACGGGGCTGAACGAGAAGAAGCAGCAGTTCGAGATGCATTCATGAATAGTGATGTGCAGTTGAGCAAGAGCGGCGATGCGGCAGCGACCCGCCTTATCGAGATGCGTCGGACTAGTCGTGGGGATACGAAGGACGACGCCTACCGAACAGGCGAAGACGTAGCAATACCTAAGAGCCGCATGGTCGAGTATGTGCACCGACTCCAAGACTTGGCTCGCGAGGAAAATGTAAACATGCGGATGATCTCCCATGCTGGCGACGGCAATTTGCATCCGACGTTCTTCGTTGACCCTACTGAAGGGGAACAACCATTGGCGCGACTGCACAGAGCAGTCGAAGGATCAGTTAAGGAAGCTCTGGCGTTGGGCGGTACGATCACCGGCGAACATGGTGTCGGGCTGATCAAGAAAGACTGGCTAGCGTGGGAGCAATCCGACGAAGTGCTGCAACTGCAACATCAAATCAAAGCGCTGCTGGATCCCCTCAATATCCTGAACCCGGGCAAGGCTATATAGGTAGGCAAAGTAGGTCGTAACTGTGGGTCCATGAACCGACCGCAGCGCGCCTGGTCACTCCTTGGCGCGTGGTAAAGCACGGGTGTAGAGTAAAAAAGTGTCTAACCGCGGGATATGGCGCAGTTTGGTAGCGCGCGTCGTTCGGGACGACGAGGTCGCAGGTTCAAATCCTGTTATCCCGACCAAGGTTAAAGCAGGCCACTCGTGCCCCGCTTCTGATCTAAAGCCAAAGCACCGCGAGCCAGCGGTAATGGTGAGAACGAAGGCTGTAGTGCGTTTCAAGAACCTCAGTGACTGCAACGCTGATACCCAGAAATCAGACAAAGAGCTGCAGATCACTCGAGGATCTTGGCTTTCGATGTGCGCTCCGGGTTTTTTTTAGGTATAGTTATATCTCGTGCTAAGGCATTCATTGAAGGGCAGCTTCGGCTATTCCTTCAAATGAAGACCAAGTCACATTGGGATATGGTGTAATTGGCAACACAACGGTTTCTGGTTCCGTCATTCTAGGTTCGAGTCCTGGTATCCCAGCGCTTCGCCAAAGCAATTTGGTGAGCTGAAGATTCGTCTTCAGCATACGGCCCCATCGTATAGCGGCCTAGTACTCCGCCCTCTCACGGCGGCAACACGGGTTCGAATCCCGTTGGGGTCACCATCAAATCGCGGAACTTCGGTTCCGCGATTTTTTATGCCTAAAACTAGTAGCGTGGTTATTCCAGTTCCGCGGCTGCCCCTCAACGTGTAGCGAAATGCAGGGTGCAATCTACTGTCCCGATTACCGACTTTGGGACTCAACCAGATTCGGAACACGCGAAGGACAAGTTGTCATTTTATTGGCCCAGATTCAACAAAACGGTTGATACCTACTTGCCTGCAGGATTACCCCATCTCTCGTCGGTTTCGTTCAAGCCACAGCCATCACTTTTGATAAAGGTTCCAGGCATTAATCAGCCATCCCATTGTTCCAGCTGCGGGGGAGGAGCCTAAACTTGGCGCATGACTGGAATCCCTGTGGGTGATAACAACTATGAACCTCACGGCCTGGGGCATAGAAGCCGATATAGACAGGGCAAAAGAGCAACCTATTTCTTGGGGTTGGCGGTTTCTGCTTCCTTCTGACACTAGCCGTGAATTATGGTCTCAAGTTCACGATCCTTGGAGAACATCCAACAACAGCTTTTCTGCTGGCTAACTGTGTAGCGACTACCGTCTCCTACTACTTGTCGCGACGTTTTACGTTCGGCGACATCATGCACGGACTGAAACGCGTCCAATTTATAAAATTTTTCATCATGTCGGTCATCGCCGTAGGAATTGCTTCGGCACCGGTCTATGTCTCACTCTGGATATTCGGATTCACTCAACCCCACGTATCTTTCTTAATGCAAGAGGTTGCCGACTTTGTAGCCGGCCCCATACGAGGCACGCTTTTCGGAATGATCTTCCGTTGGTATGCCATGAAGAAATTCGTTTTCGTCGATACGATCCACCGACGCACGGAAATACTCTGATTGGGGTTGTAGAAGCGATCCCGAATCGCCATTCGAGCACCGTAGGAAAAGCAGATAGAACACCCGTTTTCGGGCTGTAACCACCGTCACCCTTAAAAGCCCCCTTTCGATTTGTGCGTATGGAAAAACGTGTGTATAGTTTTTATCTGTTGCCGGAACGGAAACAACACGGAATCTACCGATTGTTTACCCGGCAGCCAATCACTTTTCACTGAAGGTTTCCAGCCGATTTTGATCGGGCTGCGGATTCTGGTAAGTTCGAAAAGTTGCTCCGGAGCGAAGCAGCCATCGAAGGTCTGGTGGTTGTGGTGTCGAGAGTGTTTGTTGTTTGAGAACTCAATAGTGTGCCAAGTTTGTTGATACCGAATATTTATTTTATTTGGTGAATACATATTATTTGCTTGAGGCA
>NZ_JBFREO010000019.1:0-4631 GCF_052114325.1 Glutamicibacter sp. MCAF14 | reverse complement strand
GTTTGAGGCCCTGGAACACTTATTGTGTTCCAGGGCCTCACCTGTTTAACCCGCAAAACAGGTTGCTGGGATGGCTTGCTGGTTAGTGGGGGTTGGGCTGGTGCCCGGCCCCCTTTTCCTGTTTAAGGACCCTGCTTGCAGCCAGCTAACGCGGACTGCAATACGAGTGGTAGCTCTGGCGCGGAATTGCGTATCCAGCATTGGTTGACCGTCATTCTAATCCGAGGCTCCTTTTGGCTGGGGCGCATCTTGGCTGAATCGGCTCTCAATCAGCGTGGAGCGAGTGCTCCTCCGCAGGTATCGGCATCCGCTACTGTTCTCTCCAGAAATCGACAGTATCGTGCCGGTTGTATATGCGGTTTGCTGTGAGTCGTCGAGAAACTATCGTTTCGGTAATTTCTTGCCGAATTTGCTCTAGTGGTGAATGACTGGGAACAGAATGTAGCCAATCGGCGATATTCTGCCGGAAGGAGGCTACTCATGGATCCAGTCACGGAGCTTGAAGCCGAATTGCAGCGCGCAAGAAAGCAGAACGGTCTGACGCAAGAGCAGTTGGCCGAGCTGGCCGGCATCTCTGAACGGACATTGCGCTCTATAGAGCGAGGCGCGGGGAACCGTTCCATTGAAGCGGTGCTTTCCGTTGCTAACGTCCTCGGCCTACGAATCGTTGTCGCCAAATGATGCCACAACTCCAAGATCTCAAGCTAGTCACCCAGGCCGATGTCTATTGCAACGACAGTCTGGCCGGCAGCATAACCAGACAAGCTGACGGCGGCGTTGCCTTCCGCTACGACAAGCACTATCTTGCAGAGGGCTGCGCGCCCATCGCTACTTCTTTGGCGACGACCAGGGATCCTTACGTTGGGCCTGGGGGTGCGCTGCCTGCGTTCTTCTCAGGGCTATTGCCAGAAGGCCATCGACTCTATGTTCTCAAAGATGCAACTAAAACCAGTCTCTCTGACGAACTGACGCTGTTGATGGCTGTTGGCAGTGACACTCCCGGCAACATTCGCGTTGTCCCTGCGGGGGGGGGGGGGGGGGTGCCCCTATGTTCTGTGTCAAGCTATTTTCAGCTCCGGAACATCATAAAGTGAGCCATCCCGGATCATCGCAAACAGGACCGTCAGTCGACGGTGCGCCAACGCGATGAGTGCTTGGTTATGGCGTTTACCTCGAGCTCGTTTCCGGTCGTAATATTCCCGGCTGGCTGGATCGAAACGGATGGACGCGAACGCCGAAAGGAAGAGCGCACGTTTCAATCGTTTATTGCCTGAATGGCTGACTCGCTCGGACTTGATCGAAGTCCCTGACTGGCGCGTGGTCGGTGCCAAACCAGCGTAGGAAGACAACGCTGCGGCGCTGGTGAAGGTCTTGCCGGAGATCTCGGCGATGATGATCGCGGCGGTCCTGACAGCGACCCCTGGCATGGATGTCAGGACCGGGTAAAGAGGGTGGGCCTCCACCATGGTTTCCAAGTGCGTGGCCACATCTACGCGTTGGGCATGCAACGAGACCAGCTGCCGGGCGAGGTGAGGGATCACCAAGCCTGCGGCGTCGGTGCCGACCACGATGACGCTCTGCTCCTCCAAAGCGTCAATGATGCTTGAAGCCCACGCGGTGTGCCGGCGAGCTCCGTATTTCTTCAGCTTCGCATCGATCCGGGCTTTGCCGGCATGCCTCAGCGCGGCTGGGGTGGGCCAGGCTGCGAGGACTTCAAGTACCGCGTCGTGTTCCAGCCATGGGCCGAGGATTCGTTCTAGTGGTGGGTGGATTTGGGTCAACAGTCCGCGGATCCTGTTGCTGGTTTGGGTGATCTGCCTGGCTAGATCCAGATCAAATCCGGTGAGCATGCCCAAGGTGGCTTCATTCTCATCAGAGACCTGGATGCTGCGCAGGGTGTGCGGCATGGTGCGGGCCGCGTCCGCGATGATGAACGCGTCTTTTTCGTCGGTTTTCGCCGTGCCGGGATACATATCTGCGATCCGCCGCATCGAAAGTCCGGGCAGGTAGGCCACCGGAATACCGAGGTTCTGGGCGACCGCAACAGCGAGGGCTCCGATGGTAGCTGGCTGGTCCACGACGACCAGGACGGTGCCTTTGGCACTGAGATTCTGGTAGACCGAGACGAGTTTGGCTTCGTCGTTAGGCAGGGTCTTGTTCCAGATTTTGGTGCCGTCCTTAGTGACGGCGCAGGCCCAGTGGTCGGTTTTCCCTACGTCGAGTCCGAGGAAAATATCGATGTCCGTGGTGATCATGGCTAGTGCTCCTTTGAACTAGTTTCTGTTCAAGGTCGACCAACCGTCGGTAGCGAAGTCCTACATCCACGTTATGACAGGCGTCCATTTTCTGGCGCCGCGCCCCTAATCAGCAATCACCACGCTGCCATCCCAATCTCGGTGGCAACACCCCCCGGATCATTGGTTAGACAGGGGCAAGACACCATGCCGAGACTGGTCGGCCGACAGTCCCTATGATCCTCTTTCTAGGGACTATCAAAAAGATAACGGGGTGGAGCAGGCTCCTGTATTGGCTGAGTTCAGCAATGCGACCGATCTCGACTTCACGCTCCTGGCGAGTACTTTAGATCGCCACTCGATACCTGGCGTGCAAGACATGATCAGCGCCATCATGCTGAGGACTCCAGTGGAATTCAAGAACAACGCGTATCTGCTCAAACTTGATCCTCGAGACTACCCGCATTTGGTGGTGAACGAGGCGCAGCATCTAGCAGCGGCACGAGCGCTCAAACTTCCGGTCGCAAGGAACCGGATAGGCAGGGACTCTAAGGGCAGACCGGGCCTGCTGGTCGAGAGGTTTGATCGTAAGGCAACCGAGGAAGCGAATAGTCCAATACGCTTGGCCCTGGAAGATGCCATGCAGGTGCTGAACCTTCCGCCGGCGAGCAAGTATGCCGTGAGCACAGAGCAAGTTATTCAGGCGTTAGCTCTACAGTGCCAAGCTCCAATACTGGCCAAACGCAATCTATACATGCAGTTCGTTTTTGCCTGGCTAACCGGCAATGGGGATCTGCACGGAAAAACGCCTCGATTCTGGCAAACGAACAGGGCCGGTTCAGCATTGCACCCATCTACGACATCCCCTGCACCTTGATCTACGGGGACGACACCATGGCGTTGACCGTTGCGGGCAAAGCGAAGAATCTGAAGAAGAGACACTGGGCAGAACTTGCAGAAGAACTCGGGCTCACCGAACGTGCTGCGCAATCGGCTAATCAACTCGCCTTGAAAGCGGCGATGACCGTAGACCTTGAGGTACTCCCCTTTGACGGATCGCCTATTCGCGGGACTCAACGAGAGCTGAGGTTTAGGCGCCTGGAGCTGGAGAAGTAAGAAGGCTGGATACCGCTAGTTACTCGCCGAATGCCGTGAACGCAGGCAGCTGAGCCTCTTGGCTCTTCTTCGCCTGACCCTTGAGCCCTGTGGTCCACGATGGATAGACGCGGAAACCGCGTTTACCTGGAGCTGATGCTGATGCAAAGACGCCCAGGTGCTCGAGATGCTGCTGAGTGAAGCGAAAGACTCCGAAGTGATCGGCTTCCGCGATGAAGACCATGACGCCTTGGAAACCTTCTTCAGATTCATAGGGTGCGGTTGTCCCGGTAGTGTCACGACGCCATATGGCAACGAACCCGCCTGATTTGGTGGGCGTGATTCTCGCGGTCCTGATTCGCCATAGTTGACCATCAATCTCAGAAATCCCGGCTTGATAATCGCTCTGCTGTTCTTCGGACATCACTTCGCTGTGTTTCTGTCCGGTGAGCCGGCAGTAGCGCTCTAACGCCGTGTACTTCAATTCATCGCTCCGTTGTCGGTTGGCCAGCATTGGAACCGGCCGCGGTCTAGGTGAGTACGTACCACGTGCCCTGCGAAAACAAAGAGCACTGCACCTACAGCCTAGTCTGACTGTGAGGTCAAGGTGGAGCCGAATGGTTGCAACCGGCCGGGTTGCCATATAGCAATGTCGCGCTGACCCAAAGGCCATTGATGACCGTACACTCCCGGCGAGACCAGCGCGTGGGATTCCAACACATTGCAGGGCGGCCTGGTTCTTCATCTCGCTCAGTCGAATGTCAACTACTGCGAACTTAGCGAAGTGCAGAGTCGCTTTTCATACGCTTTGTATATGGCTGCCCAATTTTTGTGCAGTCCAATGTCTTCGATCGGTACAGGTGTCCGATGCCCTAAGTAGCGAGCGACTACTTATCCCTCAGATCGTAATTACCGTAGGCAGCGGGGCCGATTTTTCAGGTAGAAATAACGGCGTGGGAATTATGTGGTGACGCTCACCTTCAATAACTACCCCTCCGATTTGCAGACCCCCCAAAACCTGTGTATAGTTTTTCCTTGTCGCCGAGAACAAAACGGAAGAAATAACCGGATGTGAAACGGCAGCAAAACCCCAGAAAATCAAGGTTTTTCCACAGTCCTGTGGACAACATTTGAAAAGAATGGGAACTAAGAATACCGATTCAAATCACAAACAATGGATTTGACTTTCAGGAATTCGAAGTTATAGAATATGAATATAACGCTGGACGAAATTACCGCCTGGAATGGTGGGTAAAGAACCGGTAAGTGTTTGTTGTTTGACGGTAAGTGTTTGTTGTTTGA
>NZ_JBFREO010000018.1:0-35905 GCF_052114325.1 Glutamicibacter sp. MCAF14 | reverse complement strand
GTGGAGACGATAAATAATAAACGGAACCAGGCCGAGGGCATGCGCTGGCCCGACAGCCTCAGCTGGGCTGGTGAACGCTCCCGCCAGATACTATGGCTGCTTGCCTTGGTTGTGGTTGCGGTCTACGGGTTGCACAAGATCACTTTGGTTGTCATCCCATTCTTGCTGGCSGTAATTCTGGCAGCAGCCATCGCACCGCTGGTGAATTGGTTGCGTGGCAAAGGGTGGCCTAACACGGTKGCTAGCGGGACGGCCTACATTCTCGTACTCTCCGGTTTCGCGGCTGTCATCGCCGGGGTCGTCGTAACCATCCGTGCCCAGTGGGCGGAGCTTGTGGATCAGGCGGTGAAAAAATTTGACCGTTTGTACGCCTGGATYGCACAGGGACCATTGCCCGTAGATGATGCGATGATCCAGGATGCCCGCAACGCGGCGAGCGATTTCGTTACCAGCAAGGCGGCAGGGAACACCGCGGTAGACAGCATCTTCGTTGCCACGCAGGTCTTCACTGGTTTCATCCTCATGGCAGTCATTTTGTTCTTCTTCCTCAAAGACGGAAGGAAGTTGTGGGCATTCTGTTTGATACCCCTCAAAGGGCGGCAATTGGCAAAAGCCCGGCTCGCCGGAATACACGGTATAGAGGTGCTAGGCGGATACGTACGTGGCACAGCCATCGTAGCTCTGGTTGACTCCGTGCTGATCGGCCTTGCCTTATGGATTTTGCAGGTACCCCTGGCGCTTCCTCTGGCTGTCGTGGTCTTCATCGGTGCCTTCATCCCAATACTCGGCGCCACCACCACCGGACTTCTTGCTGCTATGGTCGCATTCGTGGCCAATGGCCCAACGGCAGCACTGATCATCATTGGCGTCAGCTTCGCTGTGAATCAGCTAGAGGGCAACCTTCTCCAACCGCTAGTGATGGGAAAAACCCTCCATATCCACCCTCTGGTTATTCTGATCGCGTTAAGCGCCGGGGCCGTGCTCGCTGGAATTATCGGGGCGATCCTTGCCGTGCCGCTGGCAGCCGTCAGCTGGGCCATCGGCAGAATATGGTTCAGTGATCGCTTCTCGAACAGCCATCGGCCAGTTCTTGATCATTAGGTTTGTTCAGAGTCCTGGCGTTATGACTCCGAGCCAATTTTTCGTTCCCTACCAACCTGCGTCGTCCCTGACGGGTAGCCGGCCGCGAGACGGTTATCCCTGGCCGCTGCGCAAAGGTCCATATCGCACGAAGAAAGCTGGGCATCTACACAGAAGGTCGATCTAACTCGATGCGAACCAACCTTCATCAGGCCCGGGTCATCACAACCAGAGAAATGCAATTCCATAACCAAAACAATCGGCTAAACGAGAACAAAGTAGACCCTCACGGCTTAACTGCAAAGCCCCTAAAGAAGAAACCGCTGCTGAGGTTTGCGGGATCTTCACCCAACACGGCCCGCCCCACCGCTTCCCCGGTGTGCCGGTGTGCCGGTCATAACGCAAAACCCTGTACGGAGAACCATCATTGTTATCCGCCATGATGCCAACGTCAGCATCAGTGAAGATCACCTTCGACGAAGCGGAATTATCGCGTACGCTTCCACCGTAAGTTTGCTTTCTGTCCGTCCCGTCTGAATGTCCGTAGACATGATCGGGTCCTTAACCCCGTACCATGCAAGCTTTCCGTCCTTCAGCGACTGGCGGGTTACCTGGGGAAGGCCCGTACCATCTTCACTGGTGAAAGGCTCAGTCGCTTCATCTGAGATCAGTGCCTTGCTCTCATGCTTACCGGTCTTGGTGTCCCATATCGATAAGACGGCCTTAGTGAGCTGGTCAAGTTTCTGAGACACGATCTTCCATCTTTTCTAAATATTCTCAAGCCGCAAGGGCCAGAGAATTCCTTTCCCAATACGGGTCCAGAACTCCTTGGGGGCTAAGCCCTCCATTAGCTGTATGCGGTCGTTTCCGGTTGTACCAAACCTCGATGTACTCCATCACCGCGGTCCGTGATGCCACCCTGCTGGTAAATGCCCGGTGATGGTACATTTCGTTCTTGATCGTCGAGAACGTTGACTGGCCACGGAATTATCCCAGCACACCCCGGTGCGCCCCATCGACTGCCGCACACCGTGGGCAGCGCACCATGCCTGGAACGCGCCAGAGGTGTACTGCGTTCCCCGGTCCGAGTGGAACACGCAGCCAGACTGGATAAAGCCCCGCGACGCGGCAAGCTCCATGGCATCGATGACCAGCTGGGTTTGCATGTTCTCGCCCATTGACCAGCCCACGATCTGACGCGAATACAAATCGATGACCGTCGCCAAGTACAGCCAGCCCTCGCCGGTGCGCAGGTAAGTGATATCGCCAACCAGCTTCGCCCCAGGCCGGCAAGAGCGGAAGTCCCGCCGGCCGAGCTTGTCAACCATATGGTTCTTGATATGCGCCGTTCGCGCTTGGTGGTCACGCACCTTCGTGGTCTTGAACGCACTCATCCGGTTGGCCTGGATTCCCAGGTCTTTCATAATCGAGAGCACCGTGGACTTCGGAATCTGCATGTTCTGGTTGTTGCGGAGCAGGTCCACCAGGTGGCCGGCCCCAGCAACCTGGTTGGATGCTTCGAACTCGGTGTGGACCAGTTCGGCGCGGCGCATGCGCAGTGCTTTGGCTTCGCTCAGCTCCTCGCAGGGGTTAAGCCACCGGTAATAGGATGCCCTGGAAATCTGCAGTTTCTGGCACATCCACTTCACCGGGTACTGGCCGGTATGGGCTTTGATGAAGGGCTCTGCAGGCAGCATCATCGCGCCATACTGGCAAAGCGAAGTTCACCGAATCCAAGAGCTCATAGACCAAGTCAGCGACTCACTCTATGGCTCCCGCCTACTGGAGAACGACCATCAGAAGCTCTGTAATTCACCGGCAAACCTTCAACCACCTGTCACGCCCGCTATCTTGCTAGCAAATCCAAATAGATCCGCTCATGGGCTTCCGCTAGTGCCATACGTTGGCGCTTACGCTCCTCGGCATCCATCCCCGGCACACTGGATAAAGCCAATTGATGCTTCACTGCTTCTTCCGGTGAGTCCTCATCAACATGGTCGTAATCCCATCGGTACGGTGCCACCGACGCATGCTGCCCGACATACTGACCACATTCAGGAGCGACGATGGCAGCTCCAGTATCCAAAGCCGCTTCGAGCCACCCGGAATGCGTGCCGAATCGATAGGGAAGGACATTCACATCCAGCGAACCCAAGTATTCGAAGAGCTCCTGTTCGGAGAAGTACTCATGCGCCTCAAGATTCCACTTTCCTTGCTTTTCTCCCTCTAGGAGCTGCCCTGCGAGATCCGCCTTGTACTCGCGGTTGGATGGATCAAGCACACGGAACACTAGCACTCTCCACTATTTGCTCCATAGAGAATGTTCAGGAGAGAACAGTCCGCCAAACAGCAAGGGCCACTGCCAAGTGCTCGAGCAGAACGCGCATTTTCAGGCTCCGCGGCGCCTAGGCAAGAATTCGTCGGCACCCTGCCGAGAAGCATAGACCCTCAACGGTCTTGATGATTCAATCCGCGCCTTGCCGATGAGACTGCTTTGCAAGTGCCTTACGCAACGCCTCATTTTCAGATTCCAGCTCCAAGATGATGCCAATGCCCGCCAAATTCACGCCTCGATCAATCAACTCTGAGATTTGCTGCAACCGAGCCAAATCCTTGGCTTGATACCTGCGCGTGCCACCGCTGGTGCGTGACGGGGTGATCAAACCACGCAACTCATACAACCGCACTGTTTGCACACTCACTCCCACACTCTGGGCAGCGGTAGCAATCGAATGCGATCCAGCAACAGGAACGGATCGCGGCGAATTTTTTGTCATTTCTTGCTTCCAATAGGCTTGCATGAACTCAGAATCCCATGCTATAAAATCTACATCGTTAGACAGAGATCTAACGGAAAGTGAATTGCAGCATCGTAGAGAGTCACACCAGAAAGGAATGAGTTCAGATGATGCAGACCGAGGTACTTCGCGATTTCGACCGCTTGGTACAGCGAGCTTTCAACACCCAGCTCAGCTCCGAACCTGTCCACCCAATGCCAATGGAGGCTTGGAAGGACGACACCGGATTTCACGCTGAGTTCGACCTGCCAGGGGTCGACGCCGAGCAGATCGACATAGCAGTGGAAAAGAACATCCTGACCATCCGCGCTGAACGCGCCAAACCAGGAGACCGCCAGCACATCGCCGGCTCGGAACGACTCTGGGGCCATTTCACCCGGGAACTTATCCTTGGGGATCATTTGGACACTGAAAGTATCCAGGCCACCTACGTGGATGGCGTGCTACGTGTCGACATCGCTGTCGCCGAGAGTGCCAAACCCCGCCGGATTCAGGTCGCGGTCGGCCAAGGCAAGAAGAACCCCAAGGAAATCACCAGTTAACCCAAGAAAGGCCCCTTGGAGGCCTGTGCGGAGATGATGTGTCATGTCTGCCCACATTGATTCGGAACTTGATCCGCTGGTCGCTGATGACGAATTGCTTCTGGCCATATACGAGCTCGAGCTATCCACAGCTTCCCGTCAGCATCAGCCGCCTCGATCGCACCTTTGCACCTCGATCGAGGATGTTCCGCGGCCCAGTCAGCGGTGCCCGGAAGGAACCAACGAAGTACGAACAATTCAACGTTCAGTGCGTCGGGCGGGTCCCGTCCGGGTGTATTCACGCTCGCCACCGAACAAGAGATGACTCCCGGGGAAACTTTTAAGGAGTGGTTGATTCGGGGGTGCGTCCGGAACGCACCGGACGCACCCTGGCAACGAAAGGATCAGCACCATGCGTGAATCATTGCTCAACGTCCACCTCAATGACGAGCAAATCGAAGTTCTCAATGCTGCGCTGTGCGCCTACCGAGACCATTTCAGCGAGCTTCTTGAGTTGAACGAAGAAGCAGAAGGACCGCAAGCTCGCGAGAACAACAAGTACTGGCAGAGCAAAGTCCACGCGATTCAAGAAATGATCGATCAAGTCAACGACTCACTGTATGGTTCCCAACCCCGGGAGGGGTCTCAATAACTTCACAGGCATTCCGCCACCGCACACTATTCACCTATCTGCCTGTTGATCGTCGACCTTCGAGCGTTGGAATAGGCGTTTCGAGGCTAGGTACCGTGTTTAGGAGACTGATCGAATATAGGTCATCGAGCCGGCGGCCCGCTGCAGCGCGTGCTCCGCGATCCTGCGAATGTTCTCGCGGACCGTGGAGCACGCGCAAATGAATCAGCATGGTCAGTGCCCCTGCTGCGGCATCGCCCAAAGGCGTGTGCGCCGCGATGTCGGGGAGCGGTTGGGCGAGACTGAGTGGATTAATCCGCGTTTCCCAGCTCGCGGAGCGTTTCAAGGGTACGTTCGGTGCCGGCTATCCGATGTGCCCAGATCACGCGCCTGCTATCGGCCCTCATGTATCTCAGTCATGCTTCCCATCGCGACCGGCTGGCGATGTGGCTCGATTCCCCGCGCTCGGTAAGCACCTTTTCCGCGCCAGCGGCACGCATCTTGGCTTCCTGCGGCGTTGGGGTCCCCTGGTGCCGGCTTACTCGCGCGTATCCGATAATTGTCGTAGCAACAACGGGACCTTGAGCCCTTCGACCTATTTTGGTTTTAAACGGCGTTTCTGTCATGCAAAGACCCTGCTTATCACCGGAGCCGGTAAATGTTAGTTGCGACCGGCGGCTAAGACCAGTACCAGACAGAGGTTCTTGGCATGAATTTCCGCTTCAGCCATGGCGCCAGGGCGAAGGATTTTCGGCCGTCTCGGCTGGGGAACTCCTGACGTGGATGTGCCTGCTCAGAGCAGATGGACGTCGCACTGTCATCAGACTGCCGTTGTGCCTCAGTATAGGATACTGGCCGTTCCTCCGGCCCACACCATCCTGCCCCGGAATCTGACTGCGTGCTCGCCGGACCTGCCCATAAGCGTTCTCCGGGAGGCTCGATAGTTCGCAGCTGTCTTCGCAGTATTGGTGAGCCATTGGACGCCCGAGGCGTTCATCGATCCGCATACCTGATCCTCGAACACTTTGGCTTCAGGGGAGAAAGTGTGCAGCTCGAACGCATGCGGCGATCCCCCGGCGTGCGCGCCGACGGCACCGACCTTCGCATTGGGCAAGTCGGGTTCCAAGGCCTGAACCTCCTCGGAGGAGCCCACTGCACCACGGCCCCGTCCTTGCCATCGCCAACTAATGGATTTCGCGGCATAGGCGGCTCCCCGAAAGCAATCGTCATGAGGGGCACAGATCGCGATGCCGGAGATCATTAGGTCGGAACCCAGTTTTGCAAGCTTGGAGTGCCCCGGAGGCGCGAATCGCTAAGCGGTGCCGACGTCTTGCACGCGGGCCTTCCTGTGCGGACGGCCCGCGTGCTGCGACGGCAGGTCAGGCGGTAGCCAGGCTGCGGTGCTGGATGCTGTCGGCCTCGGAAGCCTTCGCGGCTGCGGCCAGCCCGCGTTCCAGATCGGCAATCAGGTCCTCGGGCTCCTCGATGCCCACCGAGAGGCGGACCAAGTTCGCTGGAATCTCCAGCGGTGTGCCGATCAGCGAAGCGTGGGTCATTTCGCGCGGATAGCAGACCAGGGATTCCACCCCGCCCAGGGACACCGAGAGCTGGAAGTATTCCATGGACTCGGCGAAGGCGCGGGCCGCGGCCTCGTCGGCCAGCTGCAGCGAGAGGATGCCTCCGAACCCGCGCTGCTGGCGGGCTGCCAGCTCGTGGCCCGGATGGCTTTCCAGCCCGGGATAGTAGACGCGGGCAACCTCGGGGCGGTCATCGAGCCAGCGGGCCAGGGTGGATGCGGTGGCGCAGTGGCGTTCCATGCGCAGGCCCAGGGTCTTCAGCCCGCGGGCGGCCAGGTAGGAATCCTGAGGACCGGAGACCGCGCCGCCGGCGAACTGCTGATAGCCCACCGCTTCGGCCAGGGATTGGCCGCGGAAGAGGTGGTCGGCCACGATGACCGCCCCGCCGAGAACGTCGGAGTGCCCGCCGATGTACTTGGTGGTCGAGTGCACCACCGCGTGCGCTCCGAAGTCCAGCGGCCGCTGCAGGTACGGGGTGGCGAAGGTGTTATCCACCACCAGCAGGGCGCCGTGCTCGCGGGCGATGGCCGCCCAGCCGGCCAGGTCGGCGATGCCCAGCAGCGGGTTGGATGGGGTCTCCACCCAGAGCAGCGCGGTGTTCGGGCGCAGCGCGGCGCGCACCGCATCCAGGTTGGTGATGTCCACCGCCGAGGAGCTGATCCCCCATTTGCCGTGCAGCTTGGAGATCAGCCGGTTGGTGCCGCCGTAGCCATCGGCGCCCAGCACGATGTGATCGCCCCGCTGAAGCACTGCGCGCAGCAGCGCGTCTTCGGCCGCGATGCCCGAAGCGAAGGAGAAGCCGGCGGCGCCGCCTTCCAGCGCGGTGAGCTGGGATTCGAACCCGTTGCGGGTCGGGTTGGAGCCGCGCGAGTACTCGTGCCCGGCGCGCAGCACGTTGATGCCGTCCTGGATGAAGGTGCTGGTCTGGTAGATCGGCGGGATCACCGCACCGGTGTGCGGATCCTTGTGCTGGCCGGCGTGCACGGCGAGGGTGTTGAAGCCGCTCATGCGAAACTCACTTCCTTGGTGTCGGCGGTGGCCTGGGTTGCGGCCAATGCAAGATCCAGCGATTGGGTGATATCTGCGAGCAGGTCGGCGGGGTCTTCCAATCCCACCGACAGGCGCAGGGTGGAGGTGTTCAGGCCCGCGTCGGCCAGCTGCTGCTCCGAGAGCCGGCAGTGCGTCATGGTGGCCGGGTGGGAGACCATGGTGCGGGTGTCCCCCACATTCGCGGCCAGGGAAATCAGCTTGAGCCCGTCGATCACCGGGGAAACCAGGGATGGGTGGGCCAGCTCGATGGCCAGCACGCAGCCGGTGCCCTTCGGCGCCAGCGCCCGGGCCAGCTCGTGGCTGGGGTGCTCGGGCAGCGAAGGGTGGTGGATGGCGGCAATGCCCGGATACTCGGCAAGCGCGTCGATCAGCCTGGTGACGCTGCGCTGCACGTGGGCGGCGCGCACCGGCAGGGTTTCGATTCCGGCCAGGATGCCCTGGGCGCTGGCCGGGGCGAGGGTCGGGCCCAGATCGTGCAGGAACTTGGAGCGCACCAGCATTGCGTAGGCGGCCGGTCCGTGGCGTTCAAGCAGCGAGGTGTTGTTCAGACGCACCCGCGGGGCGGCGATCTGTGGCCAGCGGGCGGCATCGGAGAAGTCGAATTTCCCCGAGTCCACCACGATCCCGCCGAGCACCGAGCCGTGTCCGGCCAGTCCCTTGGTGGCCGAGTGCACCACGATGTCCGCACCGAGTTCCAGAGGCCGAATATTCAGCGGGGTGGCCAGGGTGTTGTCCACCACCACCGGGATGTTGTGCTCGTGGGCGATCGCCGCGATGGCGGGCAGATCGGCCACGGTGCACAGCGGGTTGGAGACGGACTCCAGGAAGAACGCCCGGGTGTCCGACTCAATGGCAGCGGCCCAGGCGGACGGATCGGCCTGGTCGACAAAGCTGATGCGGATGCCGAAGTCCGCGAAGGTGTCGGTGAACAGGTCCACGGTGCCGCCGTAGAGCGAGGAGGAGGCCACGATGTGCTTGGGTCCCTGGGTCAGGGCCAGCAGGGACAAGGCCACGGCTGCCTGCCCGGTGGCGGTGGCCACCGCGTGGGCCCCGCCTTCCAAGGCGGCCACGCGCTGTTCGAGAATCGAAACGGTGGGGTTGCCGGTGCGCGAGTAGGTGAAGCCGGCCTGGCGCAGCGCGAACTTCTCCACCGCTTCGGCATGCGATGCGAATTGGTAGGCCGCGGAATTGTGCAGTGGCGGCAGCATCGGGCGGAAGTCTCCGCTCGGGCGGTACCCTGCGTGCACCGCGTCGGTTTCCTGGCTCATAGCTCCTCCTCGATTCTCTGCGAGGGAGTGCACCGATTGGCATCGTGCGGCGGCACGAAGCACAGTACGCAAAAACGCGTTCGGAACTGCTCCATCGTTCCTGGCATTAGCACCTTTCGGTTTCCCGATGGTTGCTGCGACGTCAACGAGCCAGATCTCTTAGTCGCTCTTGATGGTTTGTTGTTCCTCCATGGTTGGCCATGGGCCGCAAACGGTGCAAGCGTTATCGGGCGGCCGGCTTCATACAGGGCCGCCACGCTTCATATGTCGTCGCCTTGTCATGATGACGCGGGGGCCTGAACCCTTTTATGACGCGCAGACTTGCGCAAAACCCAGAGGATTTCAAGGTTTTTCCTGAATTTTGTGACGATGTGCCGGTGCTCGGTGACCGGGAGTTACGCCACTGGCGGCTCAGCCGAGCACTTCTACCCCGAAGCTGGCGACCACGGTGCGCACTTCTTGCAGGTAGCGCTGGGCCTGGTCGGTGAGCGGGATGGCGGCGTGGTCGATCCAGCCGATTTCGATGCGCTCCTCAATGGCCAGCGGGATGGCCACGATGGAGGGGTCCAGCTCGTCGCTGATGATGCCGGTGGAAATCGTGTACCCGCCCAAGCCGATCATGAGGTTGAAGATGGTGGCGCGGTCCGAGACCTGGATTTCGCGTTGGCTGGAGCGCGTGGAGAGCACCTCCTCGGCGAAGTAGAAGGAATTATTCGCGCCCTGGTCGAAGGTCAGCCGGGGCAGGTCTTCGAGGTCTTCGAGCGTGACCTGGGTTCGGGTGGCCAGCGGGTTGCTGCGCGAGATGAAAATGTGCGGATCAGCCAGGAACAGCGGGTGGAAGACCAGCCGCGATTCGCGCAGCAGCTTGTCGATGACCTTCCGGTTGAAGTCGTTGCGGTACAGGATCCCGATGTCGCTGCGCAGCGTGCGCACGTCCTCGATGATCTGTTCGGTGCGCGTCTCGCGGAGTGAAAACTGGTATTCCTCGGCCCCGCTGGCCTGGACCATTCGGACAAAGGCGTCCACCGAAAATGAGTAGTGCTGGGTGGAGACGCCCAGCAGTCGCCGGGCGGAGGGCCGGCCGAGGTAGCGGTGCTCCAGCAGCTCCACCTGCTCCAGGACCTGTCGGGCGTAGCCGAGGAATTCAGCACCTTCGGCGGTGAGCGTCACTCCCCTGGCCGAACGCATCAGCAAGGTGCGCCCCACCCGTGATTCGAGTTCCTTCATCGCCGCGGACATGCTGGGCTGCGCGACGTAAATGAGGTCAGCCGCGGCCGAGATGGATCCTTCGGAGGCTACCGCCACAAAATAGCGAAGCTGCTGCAGTGTCAGACCATTCGTTCCCTGAACCATAGCCAGAGTCTATATGAATCCATAGTTATATCGAGTTACCTGATATCAAGAATCACCCTGCATGATTGACGCAACGACTTCCCCTCGGCCTGCCCAGGCCTCCCAAATACAGATTGGCCATCATGGCAGACGCATTAAATTTCAGCATTAGCACCACAAGATTCGACGAGAATTACTCCCCTTCGATAAATTCTCGCACCACGACAAACTTCGCCAATTTGGCGCGTGGAGAGCGCCGCGAAGAGAACCTGCGCAATGCCCTGACGATGATTAACCGCCGTTTCAATTCCCTCGCTCACTGGGACAATCCCCAAGGCGATCGCTATTCTCTTGAATTGGAAATCATTTCTGCAAATGTGCATTTTTCTGCCGATAATACCGACCAGCAATTTCCTCTTTTAGAAGTGCTTGAAACCACGATCGTGGATAAACTCACCGGCACTCGGTCCCAGGGCATGGTGGGCAATAATTTTTCTTCTTATGTCCGCGATTACGATTTCAGCGTTGTACTTCCAGCTTCGTGCAATGACAGCGGAGCTCTGGTGCTTCCAGAAGATTTTGGTGATCTCCACGGACAGCTCTTCCAGCATTTTTTGAACTCACAGGCATACCGTGAGCGTTTTGCCCAGCTGCCGGTGGTCTGCATCAGCGTCTCGACTTCCAAGACCTATTTCCGCACCGGCAACAGCCATCCAGTGCTCGGCTTGGAATACCAGCAGGATGAAAATTCATTGACCGACGCGTACTTCGGCAAGATGGGGCTCAGCGTGCGCTACTTCATGCCGCAGGGTGCTGTTGCGCCACTGGCCTTCTACTTCCGCGGCGACCTGCTCAATGATTACACCAATCTGCAGCTGATCAGCCTGATCAGCACCATGGAGACCTTCCAGAAGATCTACCGCCCGGAGATCTACAACGCCAATTCGGCGGCTCCGGCTGTGTACCACCCGAGCCTTGGCGCCGAGGAATTCTCCCCCACCCGCGTCTACTATGACCGCGAAGAGCGAACCCAATTGGGCAAGATCCAAGGCAAGTTCACCGAAGAGCATTTCATCATCCCAAATCGCCAACTGCTCGATCAGTGGTCCGCTTCCTGCCCGACACCCGTCGCCTAAGATCCAGAAAGATTCCCCTATGACTTCCCCGCTTATCCCCACGTCAATTGTCGGCAGCCTGCCCAAGCCTTCATGGCTCGCCGAGCCTGAAAAGCTATGGTCCCCTTGGAAACTTGAAGGCGAGCCATTGCGCGAAGGGCAGCAAGACGCCATGCGTGCAGCGGTGCTCGAGCAGGCCCAGCGCGGCATCGACATCATTTCCGATGGCGAGCAGTCGCGCCAGCATTTCGTTACCACCTTCATCGAGCACCTGAGCGGTGTCGATTTCGAGAAGCGCGAGACCGTGCGCATCCGTAACCGCTATGACGCCAGTGTTCCCACCGTCGTCGGTGCCGTAGAGCGCGAAAAGCCGGTATTCGTTCAGGACGCAAAGTTCCTGCGCTCCTGTACCGACAAGCAGATCAAATGGACCCTTCCTGGCCCCATGACCATGGTCGACACCTTGTACGATGCGCACTACCGCAGCCGCGAGAAGCTGGCCTGGGAATTCGCGACCATCCTGAACCAGGAAGCCCGCGAGCTGGAAGCCGCCGGGGTGGATGTCATCCAGTTCGACGAGCCTGCCTTCAACGTCTTCTTCGACGAGGTGGCCGACTGGGGCATCGCTGCTTTGGAGCGCGCCTGCGAGGGACTCAAAGCCGAAACCGTGGTCCACATCTGCTTTGGCTACGGCATCAAGGCGAACAATGACTGGAAAGCCACTCTGGGCGCACAGTGGCGCCACTACGAGAAGTCTTTCCCGTTGTTGCAGGCTTCTTCCATCGATACCGTTTCACTGGAATCCCACCATTCGAATGTCCCGCTTGAGGTTGTCGAATTGGTGCGCGGCAAGCGGGTGATGCTCGGAGCTATCGACGTGGCCAATGACTCTGTGGAGACTGCCGAGGAAGTGGCGCAGACTCTGCGCAACGCACTCGAATTTGTCGATGCCGACAAGCTGATTGCCAGCACCAACTGCGGCATGGCACCATTCCGCCGCGATGTGGCGCTGGCCAAGCTCAGTGCGCTCAGCGCAGGGGCTGGCATCCTGCGCGAGGAGCTTGTTGGTGCCCGCGTCTGAAGCGACAGAATCGGCGACACCATCGTTGCCCGCAGATGATTTCAAAGCGATCTTTCGCGGGCACCCTGGCGGCGTCAGCCTGATTACCGCCGATGCCGGAGACGGCCCTGTTGCCCTGACTGCGACATCTGTGGCTTCGATCAGCGTTGATCCGCCATTGCTCGTCTTCTCGATTTCTGCGCTGTCCTCGGCGGCCAAGGTGCTCACCCGCGCAACATCTCTTCTCGTTCACAGCTTGGATGCGCATGACATCGAGGTGGCTAAATTAGGGGCAACCAGTGGGATCGACCGCTTCACGCAGAAGCAAACGTGGTCAAGGCTGAGCACCGGCGAACCGGTATTTGATGGCGTCCGGGCCTTGGTTCGTTGCGCGGTCATCGAGCGGGTTCAGGCAGGAACATCCACAGTTTTTGTCGCGCGCGCCCTTGAGTCGCACATTGAACGAGATAGCGAACCCGGCCAACCCAGCAACGGACTGGTTTACCACAACCGCACCTGGCACCGTTTGGATGAAAACTCCCAAATAAAGAATTGAAGCTGTTCGGCCACCGCCTCAAAGACGGTGGCCGAACAGCTTCAATTGGTATTTCGCCAGTTGTATCTCACCGCGCTAGTGCTTGGCCGATTTCCGACGACCCCGGGCAACAAAGACTGCACCGACCAGGGCCAGCAATAGCCCCGCCCCGGCAGCCGCAGCACCGTCAAAACCGGTGTTTGCCAGAGCCGGTGCCGCGGCGTCGGCCCCCTTCTTGGACTCTTCCTTCTTGTCCGAAGATGCTGGTTTTACGTGGCCTGCAGGCTCGATGACATCATTGGCCGAGGGAGAATCGCTTTGGGACGGAACCACTTCTTCTTCAGTTACGGTTCCGTCAGAACCGTTGTCCTCGGGAGCCGCCTCGATGCCGAAGTACAGCTCAAGGTAGTACGCTCGCAGTTCGGGATCATGGGCAAATACTTCTTCGAGGAACGCCCGGAACTCAGTGGCGTCGTCATCGCTTTCGATGCTTTCGGCGATGAATGGCAGCATCAGGTCAAGCAGTTCGAGGCCTTGGTCGGTGCTGAAGTAAGCTTCCCACTGCGCTTCATCCCAGTCGAAGCTTTCCTCGGGAAGAAGGTCGGTAATGGACTCCCAGAAAGCCAGCTCTTCGTCGGAAAGCCCGAATTCTTCGTCCCAGATGTCATCTTCAGCAAACAATTCATCAAGAAGCCGGTTCATCTCCTGCCCGGCTTCAGTTTGTTCGAATGCTTCCCATTGAGCTTCGTCTCAATCCTCGCTATCCTCAGGCATCAGCGCATCGATTTGGGCCCAGCGAGGGTCTTCGTCCTGGTCTGCAACGCCCGTTGATGGTTCGGTGTCCTTGGCCGACTCACTAACTTCAGTAGTGAGCTCAGATGCTGCGTCAGGTTCTACCGAAGTAGCTGATTCCGTCACCGTGGGCTCTGATTCTTCGTCCATATCGGAATCAGCAGTTGGAGCAGCCGAGGACTCGGTTGCCGGGTCGATGGCAGGTTCCGACGTTTCTGCCTCAATGGACTCTTCGGCATCGAGCATCGCCTCTGGCTCAGCTGGAAGGATGCTTTCCTCAGATTCAACGACGTCCGCTACAGGAGACTGAGAGGCTACTGGCGCCGCCTGCGCGTTCGCTGACGTTGACGATTCCGCTGGTGTTGAGATGACCTCATCCGAAATCACTTCTGCATTTGCTGCCCGTCCGCTAAGCACCAATCCTGTGATCAGTGCCGTCGACATTGCCACCGCACTTAATTTAGTTTTCAATTATCCTGCTTCAAAGAGTGTGAATCGGCACAAGAACCTCACAACGGAATAAATTAGCAATTATTTCTAAAGCCGTTCTTTCCCGTGTCGATGAATTGAAGATTAAGCTATATCTAGTCCATTACCCGAAGATTCACAAAGAAATCTTTTCATATAAAATTCATTGCCTGCCAAACTAGTCAGACTAGGAATATCGGAGATTACTCTCGCCTCCTTCTATTGCCTAAGGCCCCACTAGCAAGGTCTCGATCACCGACTAAAACTCTGCTGGAATCAGAACATCAATTGAATCCTTTTCACGGTGGAAGATCGACTTGGCTCGCAGTTCCGAGCCTGTAATCCTGAACGACATTTCAACCTGCCATTGGTCGTGATAAGAACTGATTGCTAAGAGCTTATTATCGCTTTGGAAGCTGGACGGTGCGGCCTTGGTCGAGAGCAAGCAAAAAGCCATGCGCGCAGTAATGCTGGATCAGACCCGCTAGCACTTCGACACTACCCTCATCAGGCCTTATACGCACGCCTATAACGGTCGTTTTTGACGCACCTAAGAAGTCTCTTCGACAATTTACGTAGCAGGCGAAAAAATCAATAGATTTCCAAGGCTACTTCGTCGCAAAACCCATTGCCACAAACTATGTACCGAATCCATCTTAATCTAACGGGAATCAGCACTCACTCTTCTGCGGCCCAGAGGAATAGACCCAAGCAGGCCGTCAGGCCATGCCCACACGGCAATCTTGCACATCACAAGGACTGGAATGCAGCCCCAGACGCGCGCCTCGCATCGCTCCGGCTGAACATGGGGATTAAAACGACACGGTGCGTTCGGCAATATGGAATAGTGGAGGGTGCTTTTCAGAGCGGCCCTAGTTATCTGCTGAGCGGGGAACACCGCTGGAAGCACGGGGCATCAAGCTCGGCATGGACTTGCGGATTTGCGGCTCTTTACCTTGATTGACAATCAGATCAATCGCATTGCTGGCGATCTGATCTAGCGGAACTCTGACTGACGTCAGTGGGGTGGGCAGCAGAGCTGACATCGGGATGTCGTTATAGCCGACCAGAGCAAGTTCTTCGCCCACGCTGATTCCAGAGTGCTGAGCCGCGGCTATCACTCCCATTGCAAGATTATCGTTGGCCGCAAACACTGCGCTTGGCTTCCGGGTACCCCTCTCCAGCAGCGCCCTGCCGGCTGAGTAACCGCTTTCTATGCCATATCCGGCCGCAATCAGCCACTCTTCAGGAGACTGGATGCCAGCTTCCTCCAGCGCCCTGCGTGCACCGGCTAGACGCGCAATTCCTGTGGAGGTGAAGGAAGGACCCGTCACTACCGCTACATCGCGGTGCCCAAGATCCACTAGGTGACGGACGGCAAGATATCCGCCCACTTCATCATCGCCGATCGAGGAAGGACTGACCCCATCAGTGCGCAGTACCAGCGCATGGGCGATCCTGCTTTCGCGAAGATATTTCGGCAAGCCATCCTCTGTGCGGGCAGTCGCCAAAATAAGTCCGTCCACATTGCGATCCAGCAGAGTTTCAGCCGCCTGCCTCTCGTCTTCAGGATCATCTCCACTGGTGGCGACCATCGCGAAGTACCCTCGTGCGGACGCAGCACGCTCCAGCTCCTCGAACATCAATGCCATCACCGTATCGCTGAGCCGCGGAACTAGGACCCCAAGGGTTCGCGTCTGCCCCCTGCGCAGGTTCGAGGCGAAGGAATTGCGCCTATAGCCGAGTTCCTCAGCCACCTTGCGCACGTGTAGAGCAGCTGCTGAACGCGTTGGCGTGCCCCGATCATCCAAAGCGCGACTGGCCGTGGAGAGGCTGACTCCGCTAGCGGCGGCAACATCTTTCAATGTCACTGCAGCGCCCGTGACCACCTGTTCCATGAGAATCCTCCTCGTCGAGTCCGTCTAAGTAGACACTCTATTTCCATCTTTTCATAAATACCTCTTGACAGTGATCTCAAACACACTGCAGAATGAAAACGTTCCCGCAATCGTTTTCATCATAACGGGAAATACCGACAAGCAGAGGAAGTTCTCATGACCATCGATCTTCGCGGACTCGTTCCCGCACCAGTAACCCCGTTCAACCGCGATGGCAGCGTCGACGTCGAGGCAATCCACCGGCTGGGCGGATGGCTCGCCAGCGTAGACGGTGTCAAAGGCCTAGTTGTGCTCGGCCACGCTGGCGAAGGAACCTTTCTGACCCAGGATGAGCAAGCCCAGGTCATTCGAGAGTTCAAGAACGCAGTGAATGGCGAAATTCCCATCATTGCCGGAATCACCGGCGAAGGTAACACCGTTGCCGCACTGGAAGCCAAGCGAGCTGTCGAGGCTGGCGCTTCTGCAGGCCTGGTCTACCCTTCCCATGGCTGGTTGCGCTTCGGGTACCAGAAGGGCGCACCTCAGACCCGCTACAAGGAAATCTACGAGACCAGCGGCCTTCCGTTGATCCTTTTCCAATACCCAGATGCCACCAAGGCCACCTACGACTTGGAAACCCAGCTTGAAATCGCCGGCCAGGAAGGCGTCTTCGCAACCAAGAACGGCGTGCGGAACATGAAGCGCTGGGACACCGAAATCCCGGTCCTTCGCGAAACCTACCCGGACCTGCAGATCCTCACCTGCCACGACGAATACCTGCTGCACACCATGTTCGACGTCGACGGAGCACTCGTCGGCTACGGCGGACTGGCACCGGAGCCGCTGGTCGAGCTGATTGCTGCCGGGAAGGCCAAGGACTACGCTGCAGCCCGCGCCATTCATGACCGTATCCTCCCAGTTACGAAGAACGTGTACCACCGCGGATCTCACATGGAAGGCACCGTAGCACTCAAGGAAGGCCTGGTCGCACGTGGAATCCTGGAGCACGCCACGGTACGTCCGCCGCTGCTCCCCCTTGCCGAAGGCGCAGATAAGGAAATAGCCCTTGCCCTGCAAGCAGCGAACCTTGGCAACGTAACGGTCTCAGCCTAATCACGGGCTCTTCGGGGGTGGCGGCTACGGCCACCACCCCCTTGCATTTCCCACCTTGTCGCAATGGTCAACGAAGACCACCCTAAGCTTGTGTTAAATAAGGAGGACTCGCAATGAGCGAGCAGAACAACGTCGTCGCCGCCAACCCGCCCGCTCCCCGAGACCTGCAGGGTACAACTCCAATGAACAACCCCACGCCCACTAAACGCCGAACCTTCCTTGGCTACCTCGCTCTCATGGGGCCCGCCTTCGTCGTCGGTGCCTGGCAATTCGGCCCCGGCAACCTCACCACCGCCGTGCAGGCAGGCAGCCGCTACGGCTACACCTTGCTATGGGTGATTGCGATCTCCACAATCCTCATGATCTTCTTCACCGACATGAGCGTGCGTCTAGGTATAGCCACACCCAAATCCTTGATCACAACCATCAAAGAACGGCTGGGCACCTGGGTCGGCATTGCAGCAGGCTTCGGCGTATTCGGCATTACCCTCATGTTCTCTGTCGGCAATGCTGTCGGTTCAGGCCTCGGCCTGTCCATGGTCTTCGGAGGATCACCTGTTCTATGGACCATCGTTTGCACTGCAGCTGTAGCTCTCGTCCTGGCATTCCGCAATGTCTATGGCATCGTAGAAAAAGCACTCTTGGTGATCGTCGTCCTCATGGGCATAGCCTTTATTGCCAGCGCAGTCGTTGCCCAGCCCGACTGGTACCGAGCCATGGAGGGCATGGTTCCCGAACTCCCGCCAGGAAGTGAAATTCTCGTCGTAGCTCTAGTCGGAACCAACTTCTCCATCAACGCAGCGTTCTACACCTCATACGGCATCAAGGAAAACCGCCGCACACGGGCCGACTACCGCGACATCACCCTCGTCGACACCATCCCCGGCATTATCGCTCCAGGCATCATGACAATGCTCGTCATCATGGTCGCCGCCGCCGTGCTGGGCAAGACCGGTGCCGAAGCAGGTACCATCAACGCACTCGCTTCCGTCTTCGAGCCCCTCGCTGGACCTATCGGCTCCATCGTTTTTGCACTAGGACTTTCCGGAGCCGCGTTCTCCTCCATGATCGCGAACGCCACCGCAGGCGGAACCATGCTTTCAGACGCACTTGGACGAGGCGCAAAAGCAGGATCGCCCACGGCAAAAACCATCACTGGACTCATCCTGGGCTTCGGTTTAGTGGTGGCCCTCGCGTTCCAAGCCTCACCAGTCGGTCTCATCGTCATCGCGCAGTCCCTAACCGTCCTTATCGCTCCCCTGCTGGGAGTACTGATCGTGATCATGGCTAACAAGTCATCCATCATGGGCGATCTGCGCAATAAATGGTGGCATAACCTCTTCGGGGCAATTGGTCTGGTCGCCATCGTCGCCTCCTCGATCAGACTCATCACTATTCCTCCCAAAGTGTCTTTTCGAACAATAGAGACGTCTTGCAACCTATAGGTTGCAAGACGTCTCATCGCCCACCACTCCCCCGGCGAAAAATCCGCGGAAACTCAACGGCCCAAAATTCTCGCAACTATGTGTCGCAACCAATCACGTAAAATCATGTCAACACCATTAGTTGCGAGACACTTTTTGAAGGACCGATGACCAAACTGATCGGCTACGCCCGCGTATCCACCAAAGCCCAGGACACCGACCGGCAAATCCAAGATCTTCTCGCCGCCGGGGTCCGCCGCGATGACCTCTATATCGACCACGGTCAGTCCGGAGCACTTGCCAAACGTCCAGGGCTGGATAAAGCGCTCGAATCACTGCATCCGGACGATACCCTCGTGATCACCACCTTGGATCGTCTCGGGCGCTCCACCCAGAAAATGCTCGACCTCGCCGAAGAGCTCCGCGAACGGAATATCGGATTGCGGGTGTTGAATCTAGGCGGTGGCGATGTGGACACCAAAACACCCATGGGCGCCATGGTCTTCACCGTCATGGCAGCCCTCGCCCAAATGGAGCTGGAGATCAAACGCGAACGGATCACCGACTCGGTCACCAAACGCCGCACCACCGGTGGGGATCTCGGCGGCCGGCGCCCAACCTTTACAGAATCCCAAATCCGCACCGCAGCCAAGCTCATCCAGGCTGGCGAACCAGCAACCCAGGTCGCCAAAGACATGGGCATGTCTAGAGCTACGCTCTACCGCAGAATCAGAGAGCAACCAGCCTAAAAGGTTCTTGCCTTCACCATGCTTAGCAAACCAAACTTGTCGGCTAGGAAACATATACTGCTACAAAGAGCCTTAAAGCATGATGGGGGTCATCCATGGTTCATAAGGTACCTACTGCCCGGATTCGTTTCGATAAGGGATTCTGGGGAACCTCAGGCAAGCTAGTCCTCACGTTGGGAAAGAAGGACTATCTTCTGCGAAAGGTCGCCCGAGCAGAATACGACCACCTTCTATCACGCCAGTTAGAACAGCCGAAAGTCCTCGCACGGGTCAAAGGTAAAAACTACTGGCTCTTCAAAAACAATATTTATTCCGATCTCGACGATCTCAAAGCCAGCCAAATCTACGCAGTCCTCGAAGCATCCCGTTTGCGGCGGCAACGGAAAGTAGAGAACGCGGTGGCACTCCAAGATCTGAAACACCAGCCAGCGGTGCGCCGAGGCATACCTGATGAGGTCAAATTGCTAGTCATGCAAAGAGACGGAGGCCAGTGCAGCCATTGCGGCGCCTCGTCCGAGCTTCAATACGACCACATCATCCCCGTCTCGCGCGGTGGAAGCAGCAACGCAGAAAATCTCCAGATCCTCTGCGGGCCGTGCAACCGGGCAAAGGGAGCCAACCTCACCGTACGACGCCTCGGCTAAAGCTACGCTGGCACGTAACAACTAAACTCGCGAAAGTAGAACACCGCATGCAGGTATGGGGCCTCCACAACGACACGCTCACCACCGAGCTGACCGAGGAAAACTTCGTCAGCCTCAGCTGGGACACCATCAATGATCTATCGCAGATCCCCGGCGGCCGCGAAGGACTCAAAGCCGAGCTCGCCCGCATCACCCCGGAAGAACGCCACAAAGCTATCCCGACCTGGGCCGGGATGCTCCTTCGCTTCCGCGACGAAATGCAGATTGGCGACATCATCGTCGCCCCGTACAAGCCGGACAGCACCATCAATATCGGCGTCGTGGACAGCGACTACTACTTCGACACGACAGCGTCGACCCACCGTCATCGCCGACGAGTGCAATGGAAGAAAACCGGTCTCGCCCGCACCGTTTTCACCCAACCGGCACTCTACGAAATCGGCTCAGCACTGACACTCTTCAAGGTCAGCAAGCACACGCACGAATTCCTCGCCGCCCTCAAAACCCGCACCGATGACATGGAAAAAGTCACCGCAGTCGTCGAACAAGCTGCGGCCCGCAATACCCCCGATGACGACGCGTCCGATGAACCCCGAGCGTCCAGGATCGAACGCCATACCCGAGACTTCGTCCTCGAAGCACTTCAAGAACGCATCAACCACCGCCAGTTCGAAGAATTCTCCGCCGACCTCCTGCGGGCCCTAGGATACCAAGCCCGAGTCACCGCCTATTCCCAAGACGGTGGCGTCGACGTCATCGCCCACAAAGATCCCTTGGGCGTCGAACCACCGCTCATCAAAGTCCAGTGCAAACACAAGACCGCGACCATTGGCGCTCCCGAAGTGCAGCAACTCATCGGTGTCCAAGGTGTCGGCGAACTAGTCGTGTTCATGACCCTAGGAGCGTACAGCCGCGACGCCCTCGCGCTCGAACGCCAACGGCCGGGACTGCGCCTGATCACTGGCGAAGATATCGTCTCCCTCGTCCTAGAACACTACGCAGCCTTGCCTGAACGCTGGCGAACCCTCATGCCATTAACGCCCCTACTCGTCGTCGCCGACACCGCATCCTAACCACGGAGAAAACCATGACTTCCCAGAACCTGCACACAGAACTGATCAAACACTTCAGCAGCGACGTCGCCAAACTCACCGACGAACAGCTCACCGCCTACGCTGGCGGATGGTCCAACCATCTGCCCATGGCCATCCTCGATGCGATCTACTCAATCCAAACCAGATACACCACCAAACATGGCAAAGGCTTGCTCCCCCGACTGAAAACCTTCAAGGAAACCCACCCCGAGGCCGCCCAGGATCTGCGCGAACTGCTCAAACTCAGCACAGCAGATATCGAGGCCATCCTTGGCCGGGGAAAGACATCCGGGACCTCAAAAGCACAAGCGGCCCTGCAGGTCGCAAAGAACCTGACCGAACTGGCCCCACCGGTCTACACTGCCCAAGACTTCAACTACGTGAACGCAGAGCACGAACGCGCCTACAGCAGCGTCCACGGCCTCGGGAACGTCACTTACCGCTACCTCAGCATGCTCCTGGGACATGGAGATGTCAAACCAGATACCTGGATCATCAGAGCCGTGCAACGAGTCGCAGACACGCACCAGCTAGACCTGCGAATCACCTCGGACCTCGCCCGGCACATCGTCACCGAAACCCACAAAGCCACCGGCTGCGGCGAAACAGTAACCCACCTGGACCACGCTATCTGGCTCAATGAACGAACCAGCGACGAAAACTGACCGCCTTGAGACTTCCCAGAAACCGTCCGCTGGTGTCTACGAGAAGCGACGTTTCGGTCCCCAGTATCGGGACATGTAGAAAGTAGAAGACCGCAGGTGAAGAGTCATTCTTCACCAGCGGTCTTCACATTCCCATAAACGACCGTTTTTGAGGCCCTGGAAACAGTACATTAGATAATGTACAGTTCAGTACATGATGAACATTGAGTCACGGATCGAAGCGATGAACCGGCTCGGCCGCGCCATGGCCGACCCCACACGTTCGCGTATCCTCCTGTCTTTGCTGCATGAACCGGGATACCCTGCGCAGTTAGCCGAGAACTTAGGGCTGAGCCGAACGAACGTCTCGAATCACCTGACCTGCTTGCGAGGGTGCGGGATTGTCGTGGCGAAACTCGAAGGACGTAAAACCCGCTACGAAATCACCGACCCACATCTGACCACGGCACTTAGCGCACTCGTCGATGTGACCTTAGCCGTCGATGACCAAGTACCGTGTGTAGATTCTTCCTGCCCGGACTGCACTACCGATAGTTCAGGAACAGTCGAGGACAAAGCATGAGTTCCGCGTGCGGTTGCGAATCACCGGAAACCACCGACGAAATCGAGGAAGAACTGCCCTGGTACCGGGGTTGGCATGTGCTCATTCCTATCACCTCTGGTATTTCCTTCCTCGCCGGGCTCGTCCTTGAATGGACCACCTCAAGCGATACCGCTGAAGTAGTAGCCCTAGTCTTCTTCTGGATCGGTCTACTGCTCGGCGCATATACCTTTGTTCCTGGCGCCCTTCGCAATCTGTTCTCGAAACGGAAAATCGGCATCGGGCTACTGATGACCATCAGCGCGGTCGGTGCGGTCTTCCTGGGCTACGTTGAAGAAGCAGCCGCGCTGGCCTTCTTGTACTCCATCGCTGAAGCCCTCGAAGATAAGGCCATGGACCGAGCACGGTCAGGACTGCGATCCTTACTGAAACTGGTTCCAGAAACAGCAACGGTCATCCGCAGCGGCATGCCCACCGTCGTCAGCGCATCAAAGATTCGGATTGGTGATCTCCTGCGTGTGAAGCCAGGAGAACGCCTAGCTACTGACGGGGTGATCAGCCAGGGATCTAGCAGTCTAGACACCTCGGCAATTACCGGTGAATCCATTCCCGTGGACGTGTCCGTAGGTGACCAGGTCGCCGCCGGTTCAATCAACACTTCAGGATCCATAGAAGTGACCGCTTCAGCCAACGGCACTGATAACTCATTGACTACGCTGGTGAGCCTGGTCGAGCAAGCTCAGGCAGAACGCGGTGAGCGAGCTCGTCTAGCCGATCGCATTGCCCGCCCGCTTGTTCCTGGGGTGATCGTCCTAGCCGTCCTGGTAGCCATCATCGGTTCACTTTTTGGCGATCCGGAAACTTGGATCACCCGCGCCCTGGTTGTGCTGGTTGCCGCATCACCGTGTGCGCTGGCGATCGCTGTTCCCGTGACCGTTGTTTCCGCGATCGGTGCTGCCAGTAAATTCGGGGTCATCATCAAAAGTGGTGCAGCGTTCGAACGCTTAGGTTCACTGCGCCGTATTGCAGTAGATAAGACGGGCACACTCACCCGTAATCAGCCAGCGGTAACCCAGGTTCACGCTGTTGATGGTGTGAGCCAGGATGCTGTGCTCAACGTGGCCGCAGCTCTGGAACAACACAGCACCCACCCCTTGGCTAGGGCCATTAGCTCAGTGGTATCCCCGATCCCTGAAGCAACCGAGGTTGCTGAAGAACCTGGACATGGCATTACTGGTGTACTCAACGGTGAGCCGGTCGCGGTGGGTAGCCCTCGCTGGATCACCCCGGGAACACTCACACCTGCCGTGGAAAGCATGGAAGCATCGGGACAAACCTGTGTGATGGTGACCTGTGCAGGGCAAGTCATTGGGGTGATCGGTGTGCGCGATGAACTGCGCCCCGAAGCACCTGAAGCGGTTCGCCACCTGCGTGATCAGGGAATCGACGTACTCATGCTGACCGGTGACAACGCGCGTACTGCCCACGCGTTGGCTGCTATCGCAGGCATCGACACCGTCCACGCAGAGCTGCGCCCCGAAGATAAAGCCCGTGAAGTCGCTGCGTCGGTGCAGCAGGTTCCAACAGGGATGATTGGTGATGGAATCAACGATGCCCCCGCTCTGGCTACTGCCACGGTAGGTATTGCGATGGGAGCGACCGGTGCTGATGCGGCCATAGAATCGGCTGATGTTGCTTTTACCGGTCATGATCTGAGGTTGATCCCGCAGGCTTTGTCACATGCTCGACGGGGCCGAACCATCATGAATCAGAACATCATTTTGTCCTTAGCAATCATCATCGTTCTGCTACCGCTGGCAATTACCGGTGTGCTGGGATTAGCAGCCGTAGTGCTCGTTCATGAGGTAGCCGAGGTCGTGGTGATTGCTAACGGTTTACGCGCAGCTCGTACTCACCGGGCACAACTGACCCGACAACCCGATACTGTTTTGGCCTAAAGCTATCGTTAAAGCTGTTGATGGCGGTGCACTGTTCCTATGTGGAAGAGTGCACCGCCATCAGTTCCAGAAGTCAATGTCATGAGTACCGATCGATACGTCATTTCTTGGTGTGAAAAGCCGCCATTCGAAGCTAACAGTCACATGTCGCCGGGTTTTACTGATCATTTCAAGAACGATCGATTATGGGACGGTCAGTGCGCCACCGTCCGACCTCAGCCATCCCTATCTTTTCGAGACCAACCCAAAGAACCTCTCAAAGAACTCCCCAAGCTGCTGCACCACCCGCCGTTTCTTCTCCCCATGGTTCTTCTCCTTTGAAAAACGAGACACCGGAGGCAAGACCTTGGTGATCGCTGTTCCCGAGGCCCGAATGCTTCCCTCACGGAACGCAGCATCGATGAACTGGGCTGTTTCTTCCGGCTTCAAATTCTCCGCAGCGATGATCTCGCCCAGTTCCTTCTCCCGCTGGGCTTCCAAGTATGCAGTCACCGGACCCTGGACCCGAGAAGCTATATAGTTGCAAATTTCTTCTTCCTCGGCACCAAGATTTACGGTTCTTGGCGGTGCTTAAGCTGACCGGTGGTACTGCTCGTGGACTCGATCCATAACCTTTCCGATACCCCGGCAGCAGACATACTCACTCTTGGAAACGATGCTGCATTAACGGTAAGGAAACGGCTATGCGCCATCGCTGAAATTTGTGTATCCGACGCTCATGCGGGGTCGTGTTTGTTGCGCTACTGTACAAGTTGCTTAAAGGCTTCAGTTCACGATCTCAAAGTGGTAGCGTCCGCGGTATCCATCGAGACTAAGGAGCAAAATCAATGAGTCACATCATCTCCATGCTGAAAACCCACCCCAACAAACCCAATGACCCGGTCCTTCAGAAGCTTGCGGACTGTATCGCCGCCTGTTTCGAATGCGCCCAGAGCTGTACCGCGTGTGCCGACGCGTGCTTGGCCGAAGACATGGTCGCCGAGTTGCGTCTCTGCATCCGGACCAATCTCGACTGCGCCGATATCTGCAACGCCACCGTCAACGTGCTGACCCGCCAAACCGGCCACAACCCATCGGCAGTCAAGGCAATGCTTGAAGCCTGCCGGACAGCCTGCCAGCAGTGTGCCACCGAATGCGAGAAGCATGCTGGCATGCACGAGCATTGCCAGGTCTGCGCTGAAGCTTGCCGCCGGTGCGAAAAAGCTTGTGCCCTGCTGTTGGCGGCCATCGGCTAATCGTCTGTTGTTGGGCACGAGTGGACAGATGAGTCTTGCCAGAAAACTCGATTTATACCCCCTTGGGGTATATTCTGAACCTACGCGGGACTTAACGGGCGGTTGCCCCCAGTGTTAGGGCCGGCGTATTCAGACGAGAATTCGAGGCCGCCCTCGGGGGTCCAGGAGGGAAGCCATCATGAACCACGCACCGGAGAACCGGGAACACGGCCACTCAGTCTCCCCTGGACACGGGGGTCGCACTCTCGCATCCAAAGACAGTCACACGGGACACCCGATGTCTGAACAGCCGACTCATGGCCAGGCGACGCCGGCTGGCCATGCGCATTCGGCAGTTGACGATGAACACGCCGTCCACAGCCACGGCGAGCACGCAGGACACAGTACCGCGATGTTCAAGAATAAGTTCTGGCTGAGCCTGGCACTCTCAATCCCGGTGGTAATTTTCAGCCCGATGTTCGCCCACCTCTTCGGCTATCAGATCCCGGACTTCCCCGGCGCCGCCTGGATCGCTCCGGTGCTCGGATCGGTGATCTTCTTCTACGGAGGACTGCCCTTCCTGAAGGGCGGCTGGAAAGAACTGCGCAGCAAGCAGCCTGGAATGATGCTGCTGATCACGCTGGCAATCACTATCGCCTTTCTCTCCTCGTGGATCACCACGCTAGGCATCGGCAACTTCAACCTCGACTTCTGGTGGGAACTGGCCCTGCTGGTAGTGATCATGCTTCTGGGCCACTGGATCGAGATGCGCGCCCTAGGCTCGGCGCGCGGCGCACTAGATGCTCTGGCAGAACTGCTACCTGATGAAGCCGAACGCGTCACCGCAGAGGGCACGGACACAGTACGAATCAGCGATCTATCCGTCGGCGATATCGTACTGGTCCGCTCCGGTAGCCGGCTGCCTGCTGACGGGGAAATCACCGAAGGCCAAGCGGAACTGGACGAATCGATGATCACCGGCGAATCCAAGACCGTACCGCGAGGTCCCGGAGACAGCGTAGTGGCCGGCACTGTGGCCACGGACAGCTCCCTGCGCATCAAGGTGGCAGCCGTCGGGTCAGATACCGCTCTAGCCGGAATCCAGCGTCTGGTCTCTGAGGCCCAGGCCTCCTCCTCGAAAGCCCAAGCGCTAGCGGACCGTGCAGCGGCTTTTCTGTTCTACTTCGCTGTGGGCGCCGGCATCATCACCTTCCTCACCTGGGTGCTCCTGGGCAGTCCCAACGAGGCGGTGATCCGCACCGTCACCGTTCTGGTCATCGCCTGCCCGCACGCACTGGGCCTTGCCATTCCACTGGTCATCGCGATCTCCACCGAACGGGCGGCACGGGCTGGAGTGCTGATCAAGAACCGCATGGCCTTGGAACGGATGCGCACCATCGATGTGGTCCTCTTCGACAAAACCGGCACTCTAACTCTGGGCCAGCCTGCTCTGACCGGCATTGCCACAGCCCCTGGTCTCAGCGATAACGACTTGCTGGCACTGGCGGCCGCAGTTGAGGCGGACAGCGAACATCCCTCGGCCCGGGCTATCGTCGCAGCTGCCCGGGCCCGAGACATCCGGATTCCGACTGCAACCGAATTTACCTCGCTGACCGGGCGTGGCGTGACCGCCAACGTCGATGGAGCCGACATCATGATCGGCGGACCGAACTTGCTTGACTCCCAAGCCCTGACGATCCCGCGAGAACTGCAGGAGCAGACTCAGCCTTGGGTCGAGCGAGGCGCCTCCGTACTCCACGTGGTTCGTGCTGGGCAAGTGATTGGTGCCCTGAGTTTGGAAGATGAGATCCGCGCCGATTCCCGCCAGGCCGTTGCCGCGTTGCAGTCCCGGGGCCTCAAAGTCGCGATGATCACCGGTGATGCGCAGCAGGTCGCCGAAGCAGTGGCTGGAAAGCTGGGCATCGACGAGGTCTTCGCCCAAGTTCTGCCCCAGGACAAGGATAAGAAGGTTGCCGAGCTGCAGGCCCGCGGCCTGAAAGTGGCCATGGTCGGGGACGGGGTCAACGACTCCCCAGCACTGGCTCGGGCCGAGGTTGGCATTGCCATCGGTGCCGGCACCGATGTGGCAATAGAATCGGCGGGGGTTGTCTTGGCCGGCAACGACCCGCGGGCGGTGATGTCTATGCTGGAACTATCCAGAGCCAGCTACCGCAAGATGATCCAGAACCTGGCGTGGGCCACCGGCTATAACGTGATTGCGGTCCCGCTGGCTGCCGGAGCACTGGCGTTTGCTGGGGTGTCGATCTCTCCGGCCATCGCAGCGATCCTGATGTCCCTGTCCACCATCGTGGTCGCGCTCAACGCCCAATTGCTGCGACGCATCAATCTCGATCCAGACACCATACATTAATCACACTAGACCAGTTTCAAGCGCTTTCTTTTGCCGGGCACAGGATGCGCCAGTACCCTTGAGATGAAAACCTTCACTCTGGTGGAAAGGCAGGATGCGATGAATCAGGTTATGACGCCTCGTCGTTTCCTGTCTCTGCTTGTCCCTGCGCCGGGCAATCCTGCTGGCCGCCGCCCGGTTATTCTTATGCTGGGTTTGGCCGGAATCATCCTCGGAATCTTGGGGATGCATGTCTTAGGAGCGTCCCACCAAGCGCCAGATACTGCTGGTCTGAGCGCGACCTCTGCGCACCAAGCAGTCTCCCACGATCACGGTCCACCCGTAATGGCCACAGATGGGACGGTCGGTGGCGAGGCAGATAGTACCTGCTACGGGCCATGCAATGGCGAGCATCATCTCATGGCTGCCATGTGCGTACTCATGGTCATTGTCCTGGCCGTCTTGTGGTTTCTTCCTAAGCGTTGGTTCATTATTCCTGGCAAGGGGCTGCGCGCCCCGCCAGTCATGCCTGCACCGGCAAACCGGTTGCCGTGGACTCCCTCACTCATCGAACTCTCTATCAGTCGCACATAAAAACGCCGGCCGCTTTCCCCATACCGGGGAGAGCTCCGGCTATTCGTGCTCACCCTTGTGTGCCGTCTTGGCCGGGTATTGATGGATACCCCGTTTGAGAACACTTTGAAGGAATACCCACATGAAACGCCTGACTTCCATTTCGGCAACCGCTCTTGCAGCAGCGCTCGTCCTGTCCGGATGCTCCACGGACGCTGGCACCACCGAACCTGAAAGCACTATGTCCGGCATGGATCATGGCAGCATGCCGCCGTCGGCCTCCGATGCTGCAGCCGACCACAATAGTGCCGATGCCATGTTCGCGCAGATGATGACGCCTCATCACGAACAGGCTGTCCAGATGAGCGACATCATGCTGGCCAAGAAAAACCTGGATCCCCGGGTTACCGAGCTTGCCCAGGACATCAAAGCCGCCCAGGGGCCGGAAATCAAGAAAATGAACGACTGGCTCCAGACCTGGGGCGAGCCTATGAAGATGTCCGGAAGCCATGAGATGGACGGGATGATGACCCCGGAGGACCTTTCCAACCTCGAGGCCACCCAGGGCACCGAAGCTTCGCGGTTGTTCCTGACCCAAATGATCGCCCACCATGAGGGGGCCATCACTATGGCTGAGGACGAAGTCGCCAACGGATCGAATCCTGCAGCCGTCGAGCTGGCTAAGGATGTTGTCTCCAGCCAGGGAACCGAAATTCAGGCCATGAAGACCCTGCTAGCCGACCTCTAAAGACTCCACGTTGCCGCTGCTGCCTAGGGTGCCGACTCCCCTGACCCATCTGACCAGCACTTCTGATTGATTCAAGGAACCACCATGCTTACACAGAGCTCACTTTTGCGCGCTCAAAAACGCGCAGTCTTGTCCGTCGCCGCGCTCTCTATGGCCCTACTCACGGGCTGCACGCAGTCAATCAGCGAAGGACCCGCTGCGCAAGAAGCTGCCAGCGTCGCAGTCTTCAGCCACGTCCACGGCATGAGCGTTGACCCGGATTCCGGGCGCATCCTTTTGGCCACCCATGAGGGACTCTTCGATGCCACAGCTGACGAACCGCAGAAAATCGGGCCCACCATTGACCTGATGGGATTCGCCACCGCCGGAAAAGACGAGTATTACGCTTCCGGGCACCCGTCGACTGAGACCGGTCTGCCCGACCCGGCGGGTTTGATCCGATCAACTGATGGCGGGTCCACGTGGGAACCGCTCTCTCTTCAAGGCAAATCCGATTTCCACGCCTTGGCCGTCACCGGCGAGAGCGTCATCGGTTTTGACGGCACACTGCGGGTGACCGATGACACGGTCACATGGAACACCATAGATGCCGGCATCCAGCCCTATCATCTCGCCGGAAGCCCGCTGTCCCAAGTCGTGCTGGCCACCACCGAACAAGGAGTACACCGTTCTGAAGATGGCGGGAAAACCTGGACCTTACCCCAAGACGCTCCGGTCCTGCTGCTGACCGCTGTTGCCAGCAAATCGGTCGCCGTCGGAGTGGAACCGGATGGTGCGGTGCAGCTCAGCCGCGATGCCGGACGCACTTGGCAAGAGACTGGTGGAGTCGTCACCGGGCAACCGGCTGCCATTGCCGCCACCGGCGACGATGGCGGACAGGTGCGGATCTGGGTGGCCACCAGTACGGGTATCTCACACTCCACGGACGACGGAGCGACTTTCACCGAGAAAACCCCATGAGCCGAATAACCTCAAAGAATCCCGGCACCGGCTCACCTGTCGTCATCAGAGATGCCACAGAACAAGACCTGAGCAGGATGGCCTCGGACATGATCCGCTACCTTCCAGATGGATTATTCCCCCACTTAGGAAACCACTTCGTACGTCGTTGGATGAAAACGTTCCTCACCGAACGATTCGGGATTGCCCTTGTCGCCGTGAGTGACGATGAACAGCCAATAGGCTTCCTAATTGGCTCGACCAACCAAGTCCGCCACATCGCTGACGTACTTGCCAACCAGAAGTGGGGACTTCTCCTCTCGGGTCTCGCGGCGCTCTCCATCCGGCCACGTGTACTTCTTCATTTTCTGGGCACCCGCGCACGTCCCTATGCCCGTCGTCTGCTAGGACGCACCGCTAGCCCGGTATCCAGCGACAGAGTGATACCGTCGCCTGCTGTCATTACATCACTTGTGGTGTTGCCAGATCGGCGTGGTGAAGGAATAGGCGTTTTTCTGATGGACGCATTCCTTAAACGTGCAACAGCGGACCATGCTAGGTTGGCCGAGCTCGCCACCGCGGCCGGTGCCAACGGGGCAGGTAAATTCTATGAGAAGCACGGTTGGACATGCGTCGAGCAGCGATTCTCCAAGGATGGAATGGCAACCAGTATCTACCACCGCTATCTTCAGTAACCGGAAATGTAGGCTTCGGCCAGATCAACGACCCGCCGAACGTCGGTCACGATCTCTAATCACCGCAGGTTAGCTCTTAGGCACCGTGTTCCTCCAAGATCAGAGAGCTAGGAGTCGAAATACCAGACGGCGGCCAGCGGCATTGCAGACACGGCGGACCACCAAAGCGGCATGAGGCTGCGTAAAAACCGTAATCCGTTGGATTGACTGCGTGCCACGAGCTGGCCGCCATCCTCTATTTTCCTATGCTCCCCCAAGACTCACACTTCATAAAGGACTGCTTCATGACTTACCAATTCAACCGACGTTCCTTCCTTGGACTGTCCATTGCCACGACCGCAGCTGCTGCCCTAAGCGCCTGCGCACCCAAGGCCCAGAACTCCACCGGGGTGTCCCGAGTCCTGCCCACCGACCCGCTCATCGCAGAAGTCGAAAACTTGCGCCCCAGTACCGGAAAGACGGTCACGAAAACGCTGAAGGCAGAGTCGATAAGCACGGCAATGGCCGGAGAGAAGATCACTACATGGGGATACGACAAGAAGCTGGTCGCCCCCACACTACGTGGCATGGTCGGTGACCAGCTCAACCTGAACCTCACCAATGAGCTTCCTGAATCCACCAGCATCCACTGGCACGGTCTTGCCTTACGCAACAACGCCGACGGCGTGCCTGGACTCACACAGGAGGCAGTGGAGACTGCGACCAGTTATTCCTATGACTTCAAGCTGGCACATCCCGGCACGTATTGGTATCACTCCCACGTCGAGATGCAGCGCGAACGCGCCCTCTATGGCGCTCTGATCATTGATGATCCACAAGAACCATTGCAGTACGACAAGGAGTGGGTGATCGTCTTGGATGACTGGCTTGATGGTGTCACCGGAACGCCTGATGAAGCGATGAAGGAGCTCGCTAAGGGGATGGCACCGATGAGTGGAATGAGCCACGGTAGCGAAGACGGCGGCATGGTGATGGGCCATATGCTCATGGGTGCAACCAGCGATTTTTTGGGCGGAGATGCCGGTGACGTGGCCTATCCGTTGCATTTGTTCAACGGCACCACCATCGAAAAACCCGAGGTTTTTATGGCACAACCCGGGGATCGAGTTCGATTGCGTATTGTCAACGCCGCGGGCGACACTGCCTACCGGGTCGGAGTTCCGAAACAGAAACTTATCGTGACCCATACCGATGGATTCCCGGTCGTTCACGCTGAGGTTGACGCCGTCGTCTTGGGCATGGGAGAGCGCATCGACGCGCTTTTGACGATCCAAGATGGTTTCACACCGTTGTTGGCCTTGGCCGAAGGGAAAGCCCAAATGGCCTACGGTCTCATTGCAACCGGGACAGGTACGGCCCCAAGAAAGGGTGATCTCCCGACGGCCTTGACCGGAGAGATCGTTGACGGTGGACAGCTCACCGCCGACCCTTCCGTGAATCTTGCGGTCAAGACGCCGGACCAAGTCCACGAGCTGCGGTTGACCGGCGGAATGGAGAACTACGACTGGGGCATCAACGGCCATCGTTTCGACATGGCCAAGCCATTTGAGCATACCTTTGATCTGAAAGAAGGACAGCGCGTGGAAGTGAAATTCATCAACGACACCGACATGTGGCACCCGATGCACATCCACGGCCATACCTTCCAAATCGGGCAGTCCGGGGCACGAAAGGACACCGTGATTGTCCGTCCACGGGAAACTGTCACCGTCCAATTTGATGCCGATAACCCGGGCCAATGGCTCACACATTGCCACAATGCTTATCATGCGGAACGCGGCATGATGGGAGTATTCTCCTACGTCAAGTAGCTCACGAAACCATGGGCATGTGCATAAATCCAGTTCTACAACCATGTATAAACCGGCGCCGATCTCACAAACCGTCTCTGCAAACCTCTCAGGAGTCTGACAACATGAAAACCCTCAGCGAGTCCCAAGCACAGCGCTTGGGACGGCGTACCTGCTTGCGCGCCGGCATGCTTGCTGCCTTAGTTAAAGTGAAGGCCGAATTTATCGGCATCAATATCCGTGACGAGAAAGAAGCCGCACAAGCCTTCGAGCGCATTTTTGGGATCTCATACCCATCGGTGCAAGACACCCAAGGTGAAATCCGGCTGGCTATGACCCAATATGTCCCATTGCAGGCAGTGCCCACCACGCTGGTGCTCGACAAACAGGGACGGGTCGCGTCACGTGTCCTTGGAGCGGCCGAAAAGGCCACGCTTAAGGCCCTGATAGATACCTCCCTTCAGGAGTCGCTGTGATGAATTTGCCGCTCACCACCACCTTGGCAATTTCGGTCCAGAGCAACCCTTTTGCTGAGGTTATCCAAGATGGATCCTTGCTGCTTGCGGTTCCCGTGGCGGTCCTTGCCGGCCTCGTCTCGTTTCTGTCGCCGTGCGTTCTTCCTTTGGTTCCGGGTTATCTTGGCTACGTGACTGGGCTATCTGGTGCTGATCTCGTCGAGCAGAAACGTGGCCGCATGGTCGCGGGTATTGCTCTGTTCATCCTCGGATTCACTGCCGTCTTCGTGCTCGCCGGAGTGGTCTTTTCTCAAATCGCCGCATGGATGCGGTTCGAAGGTGCCTGGGTCACTCAGCTTCTCGGTGTGCTGGTGATTTTCATGGGCATTGTGTTCATGGGTGGATTTTCTTTCATGCAACGCGACGCGAAGATGCACCGCAAACCACCGGCTGGCTTGTGGGGTGCCCCGGTATTGGGTGTGACCTTCGGGCTTGGTTGGGCACCTTGTATCGGACCCACACTTGCCGCAGTGTTGGCAATGAGTACCGGCCTTGACCCCAACCCTGCGAAGGGCGCCTTACTGACATTCTTCTATTGCATGGGGCTGGGGCTGCCATTCCTTTTCATCGCAGTGGGGTTGCGACGCGGAATGGGTGCCATGAAGTTCCTGCGTCGGCACCAGCTATCGATCATGCGCGCGGGCGGCGGCATCTTGATTCTTCTTGGAATTCTGATGGCCACCGGCCTGTGGGGCTCCTGGGTGACGCAATTGCAGGACTGGTTCGCCAATGAGATCAGGTTGCCCATCTAATGGCACAAAAGATGTAATGGCCACAGCTACTGCCTGGACAGGCATGTGGCACTCGCTCTGAACACAGCCCACCAGCGTGTATACCGACATTCTGCTGCTGAACCGTCGCTGTAGCTAGGCATAGTTCTTCTCCGGCACTTGGTAAACCCAGAATCGGCGACAAAGTATTGGTTACTAATCTTTTCCGATGAGGCCAGAGCCGTCCAGATATGGCCGAGTCGCTGTGATGGTTACCCGAAGATGCTGCGGTGAACCACAGCCGGTCCCCCTCGGATTCCTCCATGGATTCACCGAATCTCAAGCACGAAATAACAACCACCTTATGGGTAGGCACCTCGCGAAGAGTTCGAGGTGGCTACCCATTTATTTAGCCAAACTGTCAAACCTATGTTCTATATTTTAAGAAACCAATTCGCTTAGATAGATCATGGGTTCAATATAGGTGTCATTGGGTCAACTCTTCTTAGCGAATATCAACGAAAGTGATACCGATGGTTACCAACATAGACTCCCCCAACCCACAGCTGCGGGGCGAATACATCGCTCATGTGGATGTGAATAGCTTCTATGTCTCCTGCGAACGGGTCTTTGACCCGAAACTCGATGCCCGCCCGGTGATCGTGCTGTCCAATAATGATGGCTGCGCGGTCGCGCGCAGCAGCGAAGCCAAATCCCTGGGCGTTGAGATGGGTGCGCCGTGGTTCAAGCTCGCGGCCGACGCTGAGCGCCTCGGGCTGGTTGCGAAGTCCTCTAATTACGAGCTGTATGGGGAAATGTCGGCCCGCGTCATGAAGCTTTTAGACCGTTTCTCTGCGTGGGTGGAGGTCTATTCCATTGACGAGGCGTTCCTGGGCGTGTCCGGCACGATGGATGAGCTGCAAGCCCTCGGTGAGCGGATCAAAGCGGAGGTGTTCCGGCTGACCGGGTTGCCGGTGTGCGTGGGGATCGCCAAGTCCAAGACGTTGGCGAAGATGGCGAACAAGACCGCCAAGCACCTCAAGGAACTGGGTGGGGTGTGCGTGTGGGATCGCGCGCCAGCGCAGACCACTGAGAACCTTTTGGCGCGTCTGCCGGTGGTGGAGGTGTGGGGTATCGGCCTGCGGCTGACCAAGCGGCTGCGCGGGTTGGGCATCTGGACGGCTAAAGACCTGCGCGATGCGAATGAGGTGCGGATCAGGGATAAGTTCTCCATTGTGCAGATGCGCACCGTGCTAGAGCTGCGCGGGATTCCCTGCATTCCGATGGAGGAAGAACGGGTGATCAAGGATCAGTTGATCTTCTCCCGTAGCTTCTCCGATCCGATCACTGATCGGGTGGGGATGGAGCAGGTGATGGGGATTTATGCGCAGCAAGCCTCGGCACGGCTGCATAAGCACCAGAAACAGGCCAAGGTCCTCTCTGCGTGGGCGATGACCAGCTATTACAACCAGCACCAGGATCACCAGCCAGCGATCACGGTGAAACTGCCAGGGCCAACGGCTGATCCGGTGGTGCTCACCCGCGCAGCGAAGCAGCTGCTCCCCCAGATATTGGTCGGGGTGAAATATGCGCGGGCGGGGGTGGTGGTTATGGATCTTCAACCGTTAGCCATGCAGGAAACTTTTGATCCGTTCGTGTCAGCGCATGAGGCGAAACAGATTGGCCCGTTGATTCAGCAGATCCGTTCTGAACACGGTGTGAAGTCCATCGGTTTAGGTCGTGCTGGGCTACAGCGGGGGCCGGCGTGGGAGATGCGGCGGGGGATGATGAGTCCGCGCTACACCACGCACTGGAAGGAACTGCTAACAGTGAAAGCTGCCTAAGGGTAGCGATGCTTATAGACGGCTATGGCCGCGCTCTTTGCACTGATACTTGCGCCGAGTCCCATGAAGCCCAGTACCCCTAGCACAACAACCAGCCCTGACCACAGCACCAAAACCCAAATACTGGGAGCCACGCCAGCGAGGCTTCCGCCCGCGAACAAAATTGCTACCCCGGCCAGAATCAAGGTGAAGGCTTTGCTTATTTGGTCATAAGCTCCGGAGTCGAATTCGGTTT
>NZ_JBFREO010000017.1:0-22647 GCF_052114325.1 Glutamicibacter sp. MCAF14 | reverse complement strand
CTGATCAACTACCGACGCGACGCAATGGAAGCACTAAGCCAGCCGATTAGACCCGCTGGCGGTGACAGCACCATGAGTCTCCAACTTGCTCTCGTCGCAGCAAATCGAACCGCCGTCTGGCTCCGTGCCCGCGCTAACCAGTACAAGGAGAACCAAAAATGAGTGACCAGCCGACCTATGAAGAGCTTGTCCTGCGTTGCCAGCGACTCGCTAACATCATCGTCCGCAACAACCGTGGAACCGAGGAACTGCTACGCGCCGAGGTGAAGAAAGCTAAGGCCGAAGCATGGGATGAAGGCTACAACAACGGCTGGGGTGATGGTCGAACCGATTCTACTGTCGAGGACTACAACCCCTATAAGGAGAAGAAATGAGCAGTGGTAAGTCTCGGAGTTTCGAACGCGACCCGTTACCAATCTTCCAAGCATCCTGTGCGTGTGGGTGGAAGGGCAACGAATGGTCGTTCAAAGCACCCGTGCGAGAAGAATAGGCGGCACACCGTTGCGACAACTCAGAAACCTTGTCCTGTGAGAAACAAGGATAAAAGCTGATGCCGACCATGATAGAAGCTCAACGGCTGTCGGGTGTTGACCGAGGGAAGCATGTGAAGTTCACCAGCGCCGGCCCACGGTACCTGGTCTATGAGGGGACGCTACTGCAGGTGAAGCACCTGGGAGACGGCTGGACAACGATCGTCATTCGAAGCGCTGATGGTCGGATCGAATGGGACCATGTACCGCCCATCACCCACGTCACCATTACCGGGCTGCCAACCCCGTCCGGGCTGAACCTACACAAATCAATCACCATCCAGGAGGGGCCGTGAGCTTAGTAGAGCGCCGAACCAAAGAAACCATCCGCCACGAATACCTGATCCCCAACGGATCTGTGTGGGTGGAAATCGGCAAGGCCTATGCAATGGCGAAGCGCGACATTGAAGACGCTGGCAAAGACCCCAGTTACGACGATGCCGCATCCATCACCAGCGACGACGAAAACATCATCATCTACTGGGAGGAAACCAAATGACCGCCTGCGCCACACCTGGCTACGGGTCAGTGCGTGACTTGATCCACCAGCTCACCCGCGAGCACGTCCGAGACGGCAACTACCGGGTATCACTCCTCGCAGAACTCCAAGGCGAAACCACACCCGGCAGGAACACCAGCGGCAACAGCCCCAAAGACGAACTGAAACTCCCCGTAGCCGCCGGCACCATCGACCTGTACCAGCGGATCCGCAAAGAAGCGTACGACAACCTGTGGAAGTGGAAACACATACTCTGCTCAGGGACGTTGGAAGAAGTCATCCAAGCGTTCGCTTACGCAGGGGAAGGCGACGACCCGGGGGAGAACATCGAATACTTCACCAAGCTCCTGCAAGGGTGGGTGGACTCGATAGAGAACCTCCTCCGACCGTCGAAGCCCCGCCGGAAAATCCATGCACCGTGCCCAGCGTGCAATGAGAAGTATTTCGGTGAGGAACGCACTGTCGCGTTGACGGCGAACATCTGGGACGAGCACGAGAAGATCATGCCGCCTGGGCTGTGGGACGTGGCGTGTGGTGCGTGTGGTGCTGAGTGGAAGGGTGAGCAGTTGAACTTCCATGTTGCCGCTTTGCATACCTCTAAGGCTTCTGCGTAGTTCTGCGTCTGTTTAGTGTTGGAATATGCGGGAAAGTTTGTTAAAATTGGCTTGACTGCGGATAACCATGCCCAGTCTGGGTGGGTCTTGTTAGCGCATCTCCCCACCCGGAAGCCCCGCGTTGAGGTCACTCCGCGGGGCATAACTGTATAGCCCCACACACGAGGTGGGGAGCGCGTCCGGGTATGTCCCCGCCGGTTCACGACCGAGACGCGCACGATGCTGGTTTGCTCATGGCCAGTAGAAACCCGTCACCCCCATGGACGGGTCGGCATGGTTCCCCGCCGAATTGAAGCGGACCACCACCCGGGCAGCGTAAACCTGGGGCAGACTGACCGCCGAACATCGGAGCGCGTGTTTCCCAGTAAGCGATTGGGCAAGGGCAAAGCAAAGGAACGTCTGCACACTATCGAGTCCTAAACGGAAACGCATGGACTGGTTTGAGGGTGTCACCGTATGGCTGGCTAACTCGACAAGCAGGTATCCGAAAGGGTAGCCGCATTGCGTGCACCCGCGCCTGAGAGTCTGACTCAACAGCGCGGGTACACTGCGCCTTTGTAGCTCAACTGGCAGAGCAACCGCCTTGTAAGCGGTAGGTTCCGTGTTCGAATCACGGCATCGGCACGAGGGGTTCCTGCTAACCCGCACGACTCCAATAGTCGCGACGGACGCTAAGGCTGGACAAGATCCGAAACTCACAGAGTTCGAACGGGGATCCAGACCTGCCCCACACATACTTGACGGCGCGACCCCTAACCAAAACTTGATGCGAGTAGGCCAGCCGCCGTCACACACTTCATGGAAGGAGGGCTGAGAATGTGGCAAAACGCAGCTACACCGAAGAAGAACGGCAAACAGCCCTCAAGCTTTACGAATCAGACGGTCCTAGCGCTGTAACTGAACAGCTCGGCATCCCGAAGCAGACCGTAGCTCATTGGGCCAAACAGTCTGGCATTCGGACGGTCCGAACACAAAAAACGCGTGAGGCGTCCGAAGCAATTTCAGCAGACAACAAAGCACTACGCGCCACCATCGCATCGAAGACGCTTTCAGCAGCAGACAAAGCTTCAGACCTGATCATGAAGAAGCTTGAAAGCATCGAAAGGATGGACGCCGACGAAGGCATGAAGGACCTGGCGACAGTCCTTGGCATCCTCGTAGACAAGCACGGCGCGCTGGTGAAGATGGACCAGTCGAACGAAAATCACTCTGCTGTTGACTCGTGGCTGGAACACATCACGGGCCTGCCAAATGAATAAGCCCCAAAGAGGTGCAACTCTCTGGGGCTGATCGACTACCGATTAGGACGGTATCCGACAATGACTATTGTTGCATGCTCAGTAGACAGATGCAGTGCAAAGATTCACGCGAAGGGCATGTGCCAAGCGCACTACCGCAGGATGCGTAAGCATGGCACAGCGAACGTGTCTAAGCCGGTGCTCACGAAGATCCAGGACGGATACTCATGGTGCGCTGCTTGCCAGACGGTGAAGCCCCTCGAAGACTTCCCCAAAGCATCCGACCGGCACAGGGGCGTGGCATCCTATTGCCGTTCTTGCACATCATCACTGCGCAGCACCCGGTATAGGGACACGCTCAACACTCAACAGCGCAGATGGTTGGATGCTAACCCGGGTAAGCGAACAGAGTACTCGCGACGGTACGCGCAAGCTAACCCGAAGAAGCGCAAGGAGTTGCGCGCACGGCTCAGGGCCAATAACCCTGAGCTGTATGCCGCGATTGCCAAGACAGGCGAGAACAACCGGCGCGCACGCGAACGGAACGCGCCAGGCAGCGCAACGACAGCCCAGATCCTCGCCCGCTGGGAATACTACGGCGGTAAGTGCTGGATCTGTGGCGCACCAGCCGAGCACATCGACCACGTGAAGCCGCTCGCCAAGGGCGGTTCGAACTGGCCAGCAAATCTTCGCCCTGCCTGCGCACCTTGCAACCTCAGCAAGCGTGACACATGGCCTTACACCTTGGAGGTGAGCGGCAGTGCAGGTGCGACCCCTCAACGGGAAAGCGAAACTCGCGCTGTCCAACCCCTCGACGTCGATCGAAGCCTACGAAGGGTCAGTGCGTAGCGGCAAAACCATCACCACGCTGATCGACTGGGTCAGATACATCCGCACCGGCCCAGCTGGCGCACTCGCAATGTGCGGCCGCACCGAACGAACCGTCATCAATAACCTGATACTCCCCTTGCAGGAAATGCTCGGGAAGCAGCGAGTACAGGTGAACTACGGAACCGGTGTGGTAAACATCTGCGGCCGCGACGTACACATCTACGGCGCGAACAACGAACAATCCCGCACCAAGATCCAGGGCGCAACACTAGCCGGCGCATACGCGGACGAAGCATCCACCATGCCCGAGAGCTTCTTCAACATGCTCTACACCCGCTTGTCGGTGCCTGGAGCTAAGCTCTGGCTGACAGCCAACCCAGAAGGGCCAGCGCACTGGTTGAAAGTGAACTGGTTGGACCGGGCATCGTTATGGATCGACGGGCAAGGGAACTTCCACCGCAACACGAGTGACGACGTTCTGGACTTGCACCGGTACACGTTCCTGCTCGATGACAACGACTCGCTTTCACCTGAGTACGTTGAGCGCACGAAGCGCTCGTACACTGGCCTGTTCCGTCGCCGGTACGTTTACGCCGAATGGGTTGCTGCTGACGGTGCGATCTATGACGCATGGGACCCGGACAAGCACGTGGTCAAGTATGAGGATCTTCCACAGATGGTCCGCTATCTTTCTGTGGGCGCTGACTACGGCACCAGGAACGCTTCGGCTGCTGTCCTGCTAGGCCTCGGCATCGACCATCGTTTGTATGTGGTGGACGAGTTCCGGTACGACTCCAAGCAAGCGGAAGTCGTGCTATCCGAACAGCAGGTAGCTGAGCGATTCAACGCCTGGTTGCAAACGCATACTGACGCTGGACGTCACCCGGAATGGGTTTGCATTGACCCTGCAGCGTTGTCGTTCCGTGTGGCCGCTGCGAACCTCGGCGTGCGGAACGTGATCGAAGCGAACAATGATGTGCTGTACGGGATTCGTACGGTGTCCTCGCTGTTGGCGGCTGACAAGATCCGTGTTTCCGATCGTTGCAAGTCTTTGATTGTTGAGTTCCCCGGGTATGCGTGGGATTCGAAGGAATCGGAGAAGGGCAATGATAAGCCGATCAAGGTTGCTGATCACACGTTGGACGCGTTGCGGTACAGCCTGATCACGACTGAAACTAACTGGCGACCATATGTTGCCTTGGCAGCATAGGAGAGCATCATGGCCCAGCAGTTCCGCAAGAAGCCCGTAACCATCGAAGCGATGCAGCTTACTCGTGAAAATGCTCATGAGGTTGCCCTTTGGTGCGGAGGGCAAGTCGTAGAGCTGGTGAAGCCAAGCGATCCAACGGACGCATATCTGGCTTTGGATATTCCCACGCTTGAGGGAACTATGCGCGCTGAGTCTTTCCACGCTTCTACTTGGAATGGGCAGACCTATTCCGGTGGCGACTGGGTCATTCGTGGCGTGCAGGGTGAGTTCTACCCGTGCAAGCCGGACATTTTCGAGCAGACCTATGAGGCAGTATGAGCCAGCTACCCACAGTAGGACGCATCGTCCAGTACAAGGACTACAGGTCTGAACAGCCACTTGCCGCGATCATCACCTCTGTATTCATCGAAGATGACGAACAGTACGTGAACCTCACAGTTTTCGAAGCAGACGGATCAACGATTCCCCGCCGAAACGTTAGGCAAGCCGAACAACTCACCGAGTACTACTGGTCTTGGCCAGCTCGATAACCTAGGAGGCCGCCTTGCCGTTGCCAGCCAACAACACCGTGTGGCCACCCAAACAACTCGAAGCGATCACACCAAAGCTCAACGAATGGGCCGCCTGGTACGAATCCAACACCGACAGTCTCACCACTGTGTACACGAAGCAACCTGCAAACGTACGCCGTGGTGTTATTGGTGCGGTGAAGCGGTTCTTCTGGGGTGATACTCGCACTGATCTGACGAAGCCTGCTGAGCGTAAGCTTCACGTGCCTGCTGCAGCAGACTTGTGCAAAGCATCGAGCGATCTTCTGTTCAACGAGCCACCAACTGTGACCGTTGACCACGAGAAAACTCAGGGCCGGATTGAAGACCTTACCGGTCCGGACTTCCACGATGCCCTCGCGAACGCTGCCGAAACCACTGCAGCGCTCGGCGGTTCGTTCCTCCGCATCACGTGGGACGTGGATCTTGAAGATCACCCGTTCCTCACTCACGTGGACTACGACGCGGCTCTGCCTGAATTCCGGTTCGGACGACTCGTTGCGGTGACGTTCTGGCGGGTAGTGCAAACTGACGGTCAGATCGTCTACCGGCATTTGGAACGGCACGAAACCATCGACGGTATCGGTGTGATCTTCCACGGCCTGTACCAAGGCACATCAACGAACCTAGGGCAGATCGTCCCACTAGCCGACCATGCGTCAACTGCTGGTCTTGAAGTGGATGACGAAGGCAAGATCAGTACCGAGTCCGAAGGCCTCGCAGTGTTCCACTGGCCGAACATGGGACCGAACCGGTCATGGCGCAAAGACCCGCTAGGACAGTATCTTGGCCGTTCGGACTTGGACGGCCTCGAACCGCTCTTCGACGCACTGGACGAAGCGTACACATCATTGTTGCGTGACGTTCGCCTGGGCAAGGCCATGCTGGTTGTCCCCAACTCGCTGTTGAACAACAACGGGCCCGGCGCCGGCGCAAGCTTCGGGCAAGATGAAATCTACTCGGGCGTGAACGCGCCCCCTGGTTCGGCAGCTGACTCCAAACTTAGTATCGAGCAGATCCAGTTCGACATCCGTGTGCAGGAGCATGAGCAGACGATCAAGATCCTGTGGGATCAGATCATCAAGTCCGCCGGCTACAGTGCACAGACGTTCGGTGATGGTGGCGACGTTGCTGTGACCGCGACGGAGGTGTTCGCGAAGGAACGCCGTTCCGGGCTGACGCAGGGCCGTAAGGGTCGTGCTGTTCGCCCCGTGTTGGAAGCCATCGTGAAGAAACTGTTGGCTGTGGATAACCTTGTGTTCAACTCGGGTAACGACCTCACCAAACCGGTTGAGGTTGAGCTTGCAGACGGCGTGAAGGATGACCCTGAAGCGTTGGCACGCACCGCACAACTCCTTGGCACCGCGCTGGCCGCGTCTATTGATACCCGTGTTCGCATGGTCAACCCGAACAAGGACGAGAAATGGATTGACGCTGAGGTTGAAAAGATCAAAGCGGAAAACCAGCTCGATTCATTAGCTGATCCCGATACTCTAGGCATCGACGGTGAAGGCTTGTCTGAACAGTTTGGGGTAGAGAATGGCGATGCGACCGAATGAAGCACGTGACCTCGCTGAGCGTGTGCGTGACATTTATGTTGCTGCTGAGTCGCTGATCTTGGAGAAGCTGGCCCGGGCTGTTGCCAATACTGGTGATAGTCCGGACTGGTTGACTACTCGACTAATGGAACAGCGTGCTTTGTTGAGGCAGTTGGACAGGATCCTTGCTGATCTTGACCGCAGAGTTCCGGGCGCTGTTGAGCAGGTTGTCGGGCTGGCTTATAACCGTGGGATCGCTTATGCGGTCAACGACGCGGAGAGGGCCGGTATTGAGGGTGACTTGTTCGGGCGTGTAGCTAACACCGGCGCTGAAACCGTGATCGCCCGGGCGGCCATCGAACCGCTTGGCGGTATGCGGTTGAACGTGCGCCGGTGGGTGTCCGATGTTTTCAACCGAGTGACATTGCAGGCCGCGTCCGAAGTTATCACGGGCAACGTTACCCGGCGTGAAGCATCAGCACGACTGCTGCGAACCTTGGCAGGGCAGGGCGTGAAGGGTTTCACCGATCGTTCTGGCCGTCAGTGGGAGATGGGTGCATACGCTGAAATGGCGACCCGCACTGCAACCTCCCAAGCGTTGCGTGAGGGCCACGGCGACCGGCTGTTGCATTACGGGGTGGATACGGTCATCGTGTCTGACAGCCCGGAGGAGTGCAAGCTCTGCCGGCCATTCGAGGGGAAAGTGCTCTCGCTGACCGGCAAGACCACGGGGCGGCTCAAAGACGGCAATACCGTTGTTGCGTCGTTGCGTGAAGCTACTGGGAAGGGCTTGTTCCATCCTGGTTGCACACACTCCTATTCGGTGTACCTACCAGGCATCACCCGCGGGCCCGGCCGTGTGACGGCGAACCCTGAGGGTGACCGGCTCCGGCAACAACAGCGCGCATACGAGCGACGTGTGCGCGAGCTGAAGCGCGAGAAGATCCTCATGCAGGAAGTTGACCCGGCAGCCGCGAAACAGGCTGGGGTGAAGCTCCGCGCCAAGCAGGACGAATTCGAAGCCTGGCGCGAAGCAAACGACCGGAAGAACCTGTCCTACCGGACGAACCCTAGGACGCGGTGAATCGAGTTCCGTTGACGATCTTGCTATCTACAGATGCCAGTACCTCAGTATCACCGATGTAGCGAGTGCCGATCACTGAAATCCACGCTGCCGGCGAGAACTCGATGCTAATGAATCGGTCTTTCGTGTCAGCCTCGGTGATCAACTGCAACACACCAGCATCTGTGATGTGGTAAGCGTCGCCAAGGTTCTCGGATACATGCGATTCGTTTTCAACAAGAGTTACTTCGTAGCTCATTTTTCCCCTTCGTAATTGCTGGCATTTTGCCAGTAACGCAAATCATATCGGAAGAATTCCAAGCCCTTGAAAGGGGTTATTTGTCATGCCTCGACGCACTATCCACGGGATCGACCCATACGCACCAGGTGGTGTTGAAGCTCTAATCGAGTTCAACCGCGGACTATGGGGCAACATGCAGATGAACGCCGACGGCGCGCCCGCGGGAGAACCAGCGGGCGAACCTGCCGGCACCCCTGCAGGCAACGAGCCACCAGCTGGCAGCACTCCGCCGGTCACGCCACCGGCACCAAAGGGCAGCGAAGCTCCGAAGGGTGATGACTGGGACGGCAAGGTTGAATCCCTGCCAGCTGCAGCGCAGAAGATGATCGCAGACCTGCGCAAGGCTGACGGTGACGAACGAGTAGCGAAAAAGCAACTCGAAGCCATCGCCAAAGCCCTCAACCCTGACGCGAAGGGCGACGAAAAGCCCACCGCAGAACAACTCACCAAACAGCTCGCAGAACGCGACACCGCTACCAAGCAAGCACAGACCGAACTCGCGGTCTATAAGCTCGCTGGCAAGCATGGTGCCGACGCTGACGCGCTCCTAGACTCCCGCGCCTTCCTGGCGAAGATCGCGGAACTCGACCACACCAAGACCGCCGACGTTGAGAAGGCGATCAAGGAAGCAGTCGAAAGCAATCCCAAGCTCAAGTCCGTCCGGGTGGCGGGATCGAGCACGGCCGACGGCGCTGGCGGGTCCGGCGAAAAGGCCAAGAAGAATGCCGGTCTGGGCGACGCCCTAGCCGGTCACTACGCCACTAACTAGAAAGGGACGGCACCATGCCCGTAACTCTTGCGCAGGCGTCTCAGAACGCCGCGACCGCCGTCGATACTGCGGTAATCGACGAATTCCGTACCTCCGCACTGCTGGACCAGCTCATTTTCGATGATGTTGTGAACCCAGCTGGTGGCGGAGCTACCCTGACCTACTCGTACCGCCGACTGGCCACCATGGGTGACGCTCAGTTCCGTGCGGTGAACAGCGAGTACACCCCGACCGAGGCGACCACCACTCGCCACAGCTCGGACCTGAAGATCTTGGGCGGTTCGTTCCAGATCGACCGTGTCCTGGCGAAGGTCGGTCCAGCTGCTACCGGTGAGGTGCAGTTGCAGATGGATCAGAAGATCCGTGCTGCGAAGGCTACCTTCTCGGATGCTGCGATCAACGGCGACTCCGCCGTGAACGAAGACAGCTTCGATGGCCTGTCCAAGGCGCTGACCGGCTCCACCACTGAGGTGGCCGCCGGAAACACCGCGTTCGACTGGTCAGCAGTCATGAACGAGGACAACAGCTTCAAGGTGCTTGACGCACTGGACGAACTGTTGGCCCTGCTGGACGGCGACCCAACCCTGCTGATCTCCAACGCTAAGGCGCTGGCGAAGATCCGTGCAGCAGCTCGTCGCTCCTCGATGTACGTCAAGGAGCCGGGCCCGGGCAAGTCCAGCTTGGAGCGTTACGGCAACGTGCTCCTGTTCGACGCTGGCAAGAAGGCCGGCACCAACCAGGACATTATCCCCGTGACCGCTGGCGCTACTGACCTGTACGCGGTGCGTATCGGCCTGGACGGATTCCACGGCGTGTCCACCGCGGGTGGCCAGCTGGTCGAGACCTGGTTGCCTGACTTCACCAAGGCCGGCGCTGTGAAGACCGGCGAAGTGGAGATGGGCCCGGTCGGTGTCGCGCTGAAGGCTACCAAGGCTGCCGCGGTTGCTCGCGGCGTCAAGGTCGCAGCAGCCTAACCAACCCCCTTGTGAAAGGCGGGACGCTTACGGGTGTCCCGCCTTTCCCATTTCGGAAAGGAACGACCATGGCAACAACCATCAAGTCCCCACAAGAGGGATACAACGGTACTGACACGTACGGTCCGCTGACCTTGGATTTCGAGGACGGTGTGGCGACCACTGACGAGACTCTGTCGGCTGGTCATAAGGCGTACTTCAAGAAGCTCGGCTTCAAAGTGTCTGGTTCGCGTGCACAGGCCAACGACTCCAACGATGACGGTCCGTTCGACCCGTCGAAGCATTCGGTTGACGACGTTCTGGCCTACCTTGGCGTAACTGAAGGCAATGACCCCGTGACCGCGGGTGAGTACGAGCGCGTCATCCAGGCGGAAGAAGCTGGCAAGAACCGTTCGACCCTGCTCACCGCTGCAGCGGACAAGAAGGCCGAGTGGGATGCCGTGAACACCGGAACCAATGAGAACACCGAGGGTGGTGACAAGTAATGGGAGCTGATCCACGAGTAGTAGGCGAAGTTTTCGACGGCACCACCCTCCGCGATGCTGCCGTAGATCCACGGCCAACCGACTTCCTACCGCCGACCAACGCTGGTCTGGAAGGCGAAGCCGGCAACCCGCACGGCCCTAACGTCGTATCTCCGGAGATTCACGCTGTGGAGGGCAACCGCCCTGTGCTTGCGGGTCTCGTATCCAGTGACCCAGCAGTTCAGGAAGCGGCCGAGACCGCGCATCTGGCCGAGTGGCATCAGACCGCCGGCGCTATCACCGCGTGGGCTGCATCGACGGCCTACGTGGTGGGAGACCGTGTAACGATCGCCAGCGGTGCGATCCTCACCGCATCCGTAGCAGGAACCTCGGGCACCGCGGAGCCGACCGGCTCTGGTGTCGATGGAACCGTGACCTGGGCATAACGAAGGAGGGGCATCATGCGAATCTATGCAACAGCTGCTGACGTTCAGGAATGGACTGGCCAGGCGCCGCCGGATAACGTGGTGCCCCTTCTCCGCTTTGCCTCCGCTCTGGTGGAGGAAGCGACGATGTTGGCCGTTTATTCGGTCGATTCCGACGGGATGCCACGGCACACCAAGACTGCCGCTGCCTTCCGCGACGCGACATGCGCGCAGGTAGCGTTCTGGGCCGCCAACGATCTGGACCCCGCAACGGGTGAGCTCGTAGAGACTGGCAAGCGTGTGGCATCGTCCAAGAGCATCAAGGGCGCTTCGGTGTCCTACGATACGGCGGACGCGGCCCGTGCCAAGCAAGCCAGGGTGGACGCCTTACGGGCTCTCTGCACTTCGGCATTCTCGATCCTCCGCAATGCTGGTCTGATCAGCACGGTGGTGAACCGATGACCGTGCAGATCGATTTAGAGAAGCTGGTCAAGGCGCTACTCGGTATTGCCCCAGCCCCAGGTGAACCACTCGGCAAGAAGTCAGACTATGCGTTAGTGGGGCCAAGCAAATGAGCTCTGCAGACGAGCTGGAAGACTTCTACGACAAGACCGTAACCGTCCGAACCCTACTCGGCTCCGACGCGTGGGGCGACCAATGGGAAGAAACTTCGAACGTGCGGTGCTTCCTCGATGAAACACGCACACTCGTGCGTGACGGGGCCGGCGCCGAAGTCATTTCAGAAACAACGCTTACCGGCCCACCAGACACCGCCGGCCTGTACACGCCCGGTTCGGAAGTCATCCTGCCAAACCGGACCGCGAACGTCATCAAAGCCGGTGTCGCGGATCCGGGCTTGCTGGATCTTCCCGCGCACGTTGAAGTGGCGTTGACGTAATGGCTAGGCCAAAAGGCAAGAGTGTTGGCTCGTGGTCTTATAACCCGAACCGCAACTTGATGCAGACCCTCAACGGTGCGTTGGAGAAGGGGCTTGTCCTTGGCGCTGAGCACGTCCTGGGGGAGTCCAACAAGCGTGTTCCTCACGAAGAAGGAATTCTGGAAGACACGGGCAGTGTCTCCTATGAGAGTGGCAAGCTCCGTGCGGCAATCAGCTACAACACACCTTATGCAGCGGTCCAGCACGAGGACATGAGCCTGCGCCACGACAACGGGCGCGAAGCGAAGTACTTGGAGAACGCCCTCAACGCGGAGAAAGACACCGTAGGCGAGATTATCGCCAAGGCGACACGAGGGGAGTTGTGATGTTCCAAACCGACTTCATGACCGCCATCGCGACACTTCTCCATGATTTGGGTATCGGCACGTTCCGCACCAGCGGAACCTATACCAGTACCGAAACAGCGATCAGCTTCGACCAGCTGCCACCTGACCCTGACCGGGCAATCGCCATCGCGCTCTACCCGGTAGCTGATGAAGGAACCACGGACAGCATTCAAGGCATCCAGTTCCGGATTCGCGGTCCCCGCAACGATCGACGGTTCGTCAAAGACACCACGGACCGGATCTTCGATGCATTCCACGACCTGAAACACACCACATGGGGGACAACCCCGGTCGTACGCGTGTACAGGAACAGCGGAGCGAACCTCCCCGCTGATGCCAACAACCGGCAAGAAGCCACCCAAAACTATTACGCCCAGATCACCCGGTCTGGCACACATCGAAAGGACTAGATCATGACGATCACCCCCGGCGTGCTCGGAGACTGGGCAATGGAAGCTGCCCCGTACACAGACGGCACCGAACCAACCACCTGGACCCGTGTATTCGGCATTACCGAGTTCACCCCACCGCAGACCGAGAAGAACTTGGAAGATGATTCCGAGTTCGACGGTACTCACTGGACTTCGCAGATTGCTACTGCAATCGGCTGGACTGGTGAGGGCACCTTGAAAACCCCGCGGGCTGGCATGGCTGCCGACCCGGGTCAGGAAATCCTTAAGGCTGCTTCCCGCGGAGTCCTTGAAGAAGGCATGGCGCATGTCCGCTTCTGGCAGGACGGCGCCACTACCGGCGACCAGGGCATTGCCGATATTCAGTGGAATGCCAACGGCGGTCCTAAGACCGACCTCACCACGGCAACTCTCACCCTGACCGGCCGTGGAGCTCTCACCGAGTTCACCGTCCCAGTCACCCCGTAACCTTCCCCTGATCTCCGGTAGGCGTGTCGCGTCGAGGTGCACGCCTACCGGTTAAACCTCGACAAGGAGCACACCATGGGTAAGCTCAAAGACCTCTCCCAAATCATCAAGCCCGGCCATGACCTGCCGATCAACGGCAAGACGTACCATGTGCCGGCAGTGACCGCCGAAGTAGGTTTGGCGTTCAACAGTTTCGTCTCGGTCGCATTCCGTGCACAGCAAGCGAAGCAGAAGGAACAAGAATTCGTTCCCGACGAAGATGACATGCAGATCCTCAACGACCAGCAGGAACACGACATGGTCCGTGACGTTCTCACAGGCGGCCTGTGGGAAGAAATGGTTGAGGACGGGCTCACATTCGAGCACATGCGCATCGCGTCCATGTACGCACTCATTCACGCCACCCAGGGCGAAGAAGTCGCAGACCGGTTCTGGACTTCGGGGGGAAAAGCACAAGCGCCGAACAGGTCGGCGCGCCGAACGGCGACCCGGACCCGTACGGCCGCGGCAAGTACAACCCGGAAACGGGCCTAAGCGAACGGTACGAGTACCCGGACGGTAAAGCCCCCAATTCGGGTTTGCAGTGGGTTGACCTGTTCACCCACTGGAACCTGATCGAAGTGGACTTGCACCAGTTCTACGGAATCGACATTGAGTCCGGTGTCCTCAGAACACGTTCGTATCGGTGGCTGATCGCCCGTGTCGCTGGCCTGTTCGCGGTCGAGCATTCACGGCTTCGGTTGAAGATCTACCCGCCGGAGAAGAACAAGCAACCTGGCAGGCCCCGCCGGCGACGATAACCCTAGGAGGGCACATGGCTTTGAGCATTGGCGAACTGGTCGGCTACGTAGGCTTGGACACTTCCAAGGCTGAGAAGAACTTGGACGGGTTCCAGAAAAGCTTGAAGTCACCGAAGTTGCAGAAGGCTGCAATGGCTGGCGGTGCCCTCGCTGGTGCTGCTATGGCTGCCGGGTTGGCTTCGGCCATTCAGGAAGACACAGCTGTTCGTGCGTTGAAAGCGTCGTTGGATCCAGCATCGGCGGAAGCTGAACGTGCTGGCAACGCTGCAGGTGAATTGTTCTCCCGAGGCTACGGCCAGTCCATCGATGAAGTTACTGCTGCTACCGGCGCGGTCGTAACGTCCATCAAGGGCATGCGTGACGCGTCCGAGGGCGAGATTGTTGCCATGACTGCGAAGGTGTCCGACCTCGCGGCAGCGTTCGAACAGGACGCAGGACGTGCCGCCCAGGTAGTCGGCCAGATGATCAACACCGGTCTGGCCAAGGACGGTACCGAAGCAGCTGACCTGCTCACCGCATCCCTGCAGAAAGTCCCCAAGGAACTCCGCGGGGACCTGCTGGATGCGGTAGACGAGTACGGGCCAAGCTTCCAACAGCTCGGCATCAGCGGTGAAGAAGCCATGGCGTTGCTGGTCAAGGGCTCTGAAAAGGGCATGTACGGCATCGACAAGACCGGTGACGCGGTCAAGGAATTCGGCATTCTGGCTACGGACATGTCCAAGGCGACCGGTGAAGCGTACGCCATTCTGGGCATGGATCAGGAGAAGATGACCGCGGCCCTGCTGAAGGGTGGCGACGAGGGCGCGGAGGCGTTCCAGAAGATTGTTACCGGCTTGGACTCCATCAAGGATCCTGTCGAACAGTCCCAGGCGGCCATGGCGTTGTTCGGCACTCCGTTGGAGGACTTGAACACGTCTGAGATTCCTGAATTCATTACCTCCCTGAAGAATGCCGAGGGCGGGCTGGGCGACTTCGCTGGCGCATCCCAACGAGTCACCGACGAACTGCAGTCCGGCCCCGGGGCAAGCCTGCAAACGTTCAAGAACCAGCTGCAGTCCACGTTCGGCGACATGATGGAATCAGCATTGCCAGTCCTGCAACCTCTCTTGGACTTGCTGAACCAGTTCGCCCCTATCCTTGGCCCACTGGTTGCAATCATCGCGCTCGTGTCAGCGGCGATCATGGTCTGGACTGGCGTGCAGTGGCTGTTGAACGCGGCAATGCTCGCGAACCCGGTCACATGGATCGTGCTGGGCATCATGCTCCTAATCGGCGTGATTCTGCTGCTCGTCGCCAACTGGGAAACCGTCACGGCATGGATCACCGAAGTGTGGGGCGGGTTCATCACCTGGATTACCGGTGTCATTGAAACCTTCGCCGCGTGGTGGAACGGTGTCTGGCAGGGCATCCTCGACTTCTTCACCGGAGTCTGGGAAACCGCAAGCGCCGGCATCCAAGGATTCATCGACGGTGCGATTCAGTGGTTCACTGACCTGCCAGGCAACATCCTGGCAGCACTCGGCGACCTTGGAAACCTGCTCGTTGACGCAGGAAAGAACATCCTCGATGGGTTCCTTGAAGGCCTGACCAACGGATTCAACGCTGTCAAGGATTTCGTAGGCGGTATTGGTACTTGGATAGCTGATCATAAAGGCCCGAAGCAGTACGACTTGAACCTTCTGGTTCCCGCCGGCGGCTGGATCATGGACGGCCTTGAAGATGGTATCGAAGCGTCCATGCCTTCGCTCGGCGCAACGCTGGGCGACGTGTCGTGGATGGTCGCCAACGGTATCGATCCTGAAGTCGGCGTACCGACCTCGAACGGTGTCACCGCACCAGTCGAGGCCGGTGGCAATACTTTCAACGTGACCATCGAGGGGCAAGAAGATCCAGAAGCTACATGGCAGATCTTCAAATCCCGCGCCAACGAATCCTTACGCGCCCAAGGCGCCGATGTTCTGCTCTAAGGAGGGCGCATGAGTAAATCAGTAACCCTTGATGGTCAGGTCATCCACGGGATAGACCGCTTCGGTTCATGGCGTGTGCTGAGCGGCGTGGAGGGATGGAACGAGACCCCAGCAGAGAAAACGAACTCGGAAGCGCGACCTCTCGATGACGGGGACTATGAAGCTGAAGTGTTTTATGGTCCCCGCATGGTCACGCTAAATGGTCGTTTGTTTGCCCGTAACCCAAACCTCGCTTTCGATGCTCGCGAACGACTGACGGCCCTCCTGCACGCACCCGGAAAGTTCCAGGTGGATCAGATGGGCTTGCCGCGCTGGGCCACCGCACGTCGCGGACGCATCAAGCCCGGACAGATCAAAGGCCGGTACTTGCCGTTCCAAATGGAATTGCGGTTCATCGATCCTCGGAAGTTCGGGGGTGCCCAATCATTCTCCGGGCCGGTGGGCTCAGCATTCGACGTGTACCAGCGTGGAACATTCGAGGCCACCCCTGTAGTGACCGTAACGGGGTCGTTCGCCTCAGGGTATGACCTGCAGCTGAATGGACGGCTGGTGTCAATCACCAAGAGCCTCGCCTCCGGATCAACCCACACAATCGACATGCGTACAGGCATTCTTCGGCAGAACGGTGCAGTCATCGCCGGTGGGTTCAGTTATTCCGAACTGCTCAAGGTCAAGCCCGGCACGGCGCAAAGCTTCTACGCTGTGGCAGCTTCTGGGGCGGGGACCGTCCGGCTGGATTACTACGACACCTACATGTAAGGAGGCGGCGTGTACAAGGTCTACACCGTTTCAACTTCCACTTGGCGTGATCTGGCGTTAGTGGACCCTGCAGCATGTGCATGGAAGCGAACCTATAACGGTTCCGCCGGGGGCCTGCAATCCACGTTCAAGCTCTCCGACTCCGCTGTTCGTGCAACATCAACAGCAGGTGCATTGACCCCAGTCTCACGGTGCCTCCTCGTGGAGCACGACGGGGTACTGATGTATGGCGGAATTATTTGGGAAGACGACTACGACCGAGACTCCCAAACTTTGACCGTCAGCCACGAGGACATCTGGTCCCTGTGGGCGCTACGGCTTATTGCTGAAGATCGGACAGGCAACATTCCGGCATGGGTGACAACCTTCACTGGGATGGAGTACGACACTATTGTGAAACGGCTCGTCCAGCTTGGGACTACTGGAGCGGGCAGAACCATCCCCATCAACTATGAGGATGACTACACCGGCGGCAGGGCGCGAACCTACAACGGGTACAACCTCGAAACAGTGGATCAAGCAATCACTGAAATCATGAACTTGCCCAACGGGCCATACATTGACTTCAGGCCCGAGTGGAACGACGAACGCGACGGAGTGCGATGGACTCTACGCACCGGCGATTTGAACCCGGACGGACAAATGATAGAGGCAAACCTGTCCGCTGATGACTCCGCGGTGAGGGGATTGAAGCAGAAGCGATCAGGCCGTGAACGGGCAACGCGTGTGATGGGCGTTGGGGAGGGATCCGGCAAGGACATAAAGGTTCGTGCTGCCGCCGGCTCCGGGCCCCTTGCTTTGGAGCGTGTGGAGCAAGCCAAGAACATCAAGACACTAAGCGATCTTCAGGAATTCGCAGATGGGGAGCTTGCTCCGCGTAATTCCTTGATTACCCAGTACTCGATGGATCTGAACATCACGAAGCCTAATATCCGGAACTTGTGGGCGTTGAAGCCTGGCGCATTCCTGCGCTGGGTTCTGAACGGCGATCCGATGGTCCCCGCTGGGTGGCGCACCCAGAAAATCATGGAGTATTCCGGCGATATCGCGTCCAACTGGGTGCATCTTGAAGTTCAGTAGGAGGTCTGATGCCTAAGGAAATCAATCTCCGAAAGAACAAGGTTCAGGAACGCAAACAGCAGGTCAGTACTTACGGCACACAAACGCCGCTGTCCAGTACAGCAGTGGAGCGTGGATCTACCAGGTGGCTAGCTGGATCGAACGTGCAGATCGACGGCATCCTGGCAGTGGCCGGAACGTTTAACGTTTCTGGTGTAACCACGATTTCGGGGGTTCTTACGATTGCCGGCCCGACCGGGATCACCGGCAATCTGACGATCCAGGGTGTCACGGACATTACCGGGCAGCTGAACGTCACCGGGCCTACAGCATTGGACGGCGTGACCACGATTGGTGGGGACACGACGATCACCGGTCTCTTGAAAGTCGAGGGAGACACCACGGTTTCGGGCAAGCTCGATGTGACCGGACCTATGGCCACCAAGGGCACCCTGTCGGTTGAGGGCGTGACCACGATCAAGAACGATCTGAACGTCACCGCCGAGGGGCGCATCACCGTTGGTGATCTGGTCATTGATCAGTCCAGCCCAGGCGGGAACATCGGTTTTGACGGTGCCGGCATCACCTCGGGGCTATTAGGATTCCGGTTTACGGCAACTACGAAGGATGCCGTAGTGGAAAGCACCAGCGCGTCCGGGAAAGCTCAACTCACTGCTGGCGGGTCTACCGTGACGGCACGGGCTAACGCAATCGATTTGAACGCTCCAAAGGTGTGGGTAAATGGCGAGTTGGAAGCCACAGGAATTTCCCGTTTCCCAAGGATTTTTATTGGGAGTGGCTTTGACACTGAAATTTCCCCGACACGATTGAAAATTGGCACCTTGCCAACAAAAACGTCGGCAACAGCGAACGTACATTGCGACTCCAACGGATACTTCTACCGAATTATTTCTTAGAAGGACTGAAAATGGCACAACCAGCCGATGATGAAGCTTTGACTGAAGCGCTCGCATGGGTCGAAGAACTCCAAGCCGAGAATGAGAACTTGCGCCGCCAAGTATTCAGAGCTGAATCCATTATTGAAGAGTACCGGCAAGAGCAAAACGATCAGGGCTTCGATTTGAAGAAGCTCAGGGCCGAACTCAAACTTCAAGCACAACTCGCTCAACCCACCGCTTAGCACGGTGGGTTTTCTACTTAAGGAGGCGACATGCCCACGGTTACCGGTCACCTGCGGGAAATAGCTGGCGGAACACTTTCCGACGAGATCGGACAACTGGTTTTCCGGCTCAACCGCCCCAATGTCGGAGTGTCGGGGTTTTCCAAAGACTTTGTACTCCCCACGAAAGAGCATCCAGTAGCGCCAAGCTCGGATGGTTCGTTCAGCGTCAACCTGAATGCCACGGATCAGCTCGCCTACGAAGGCTGGTATGACGTCGGCATTGTCTGGAATGAATCAGAAGGGACTTTTTGGGACTTCGGTCTAAAAATCCAAGTTCCTAACGCTGGCGGGACGTTCGGCGAATTGCTCTATCACGGCGGAGGTGGTGGCGGTGGTGGCGGGAATCAGCTTCTTGTCTGGGTGGACGAGGCGCCACCTACCAATCCGCAACGAGGCCAATGGTGGTTCCAGCCATCAACCAACAATCTTTCCCGATGGGAGTAAACAGTGGCATGGATTCTAATCGCCAACCTCAAGGGCGGTAAGGGCGACAAGGGCGACACCGGCAACACCTACATGGGTGACCTGCCATCCGCAACGAATCTCCTGACTTGGTACGGGCTGTCCAAGGTTGGTTCATGGGGTGTGCCCACGCAAGCTATTGTCGATTCCACTGCGGGTCGTCCACCAGGTGCTAAGCCAGGCGTGGTGTCGATCATGCCTGTCGGTTCGACCGCTTCGATCCAGCGTTGGGAGGAATACGGGCAGACTGGACGTGTCTGGACCGGCTCGGTGAGCAATGGCCAGCGTCTGTCGCCGTGGAAAGAACTATCTTCCGCAGCGCATTACGGAAACATCGCCTTGACGCTGCTGACCCACTTCGATCAGATCGACTTCGACTCCGACTTCTCGGTGTGGAGCGGCACCGTGGCGACGGACATGGGCGCACCAGAAGGTGCCGTGGGCAAGATCCGCACTGAAGTTGTCGGCAACTTGACCTTGCAGACCTGGCGTTCCATCACTCCAACGGGTGCAGGCCCGAGCGAATACGTGCGGGCAAAGGGTTCGACCGCCTGGGGACCTTTCATCAAGCGTCACCCATCGAGCGCTCCTACTCCAACTGCCGTCGATTCCGGGACGAAGTCAGGGTTCAAGAACGTTGCCTTGCCGCTCACTCAACAGTCGTCTGGCGGAACCGAAGTAGCAGAGAACGCCACGGTACGCTGGCCTGTCCGCTACAGTGTGGGGGCGAAGCGGGCCCGGTTGCACGTGCGCAACTGGAACTACGCGTTGGGGATGAACTTTAGCGGCGCCGTGTCGTTCACTGGGGCATGGTTCGGGCCATCCTCGGGCGCGAACTTCACCGGAACACCCAACCGACTCCTGGCCGGGTTCACCACACCGGCAGATGGTTCAGAGTACGTTTCGTCGTGGTTCAGCATCAACATCGAGGAAGACCGTGAACAGCTGCTCAGCGTAGGGTTCACCACTGCTGCGGGGCAAAGCAACGCTCAGTCGCGTTCCGGGTGCTACCGGTCGGCGAACTCTGCTGATGCAGGGCTAGCGTCTGGCTTCGCCGGTACTGTGAACACGATGTCACCATTCGATGTGTGGCTCGAAGTTGAAGTGCCCGCAGAAACCCCCATTGTTGGTGGGTTCGGTGATTCAAACACTGTCGGAACAGGTACCACGTTCCCGGTCTACGATTCATGGTTGTCCCAGTATTGCCGGTCCACGCGTGCCCTGCCGCACTTCATGGCGATTCACGGCAGCAACAGCGGCTTGTGGGACGATCCGGAAATACCAGCCTGGACGCATTACGGGGACACAGCAAAACCGGATTCCGTGGTGTATTTCCTGGGGCAGAACGACCTTCAGGACGGCGTCACTCTGGCGACGATGCAAACGAATCTGGAAACGGTGCTGCCGATTGTCAGGGAAAAGCTGTCTGGCGATGTGTATGCGGCGACAGTCACCCCGGCCAACGCTAAGGCAGCAGCGGTGAACGATGTCCGCAAGGCCTACAACGCGTGGCTTGGCACCAAGCCTCTGGGGATCAAGGACACCTTTGATTTCTCGGGCGCGGTGTCAGATGACGATGTGACGATCCGAACAGCAGATAACTTCGACGGGGTGCACATGTTGACCAGCGGGCACACGAAAATGGCGGCGAAGTTGAGTGAGCGCCCCGTGAATCCGCAGGTGCTGACGCAGGTCGAAGTGGCTGCATTGAAGGCGCTCGTATAAAAAGCCAAGCGCTCACAGGGGGCGCATTTTTTATGCCCTCCTGTGAGCGTATCCCTAAGATGTGGACTAACTGAGACCATGTGCGAAGATCTATACAGTCTCCTCAATGAGACTCTGAGCATCGTCGAAATGCCAGTCCGGGCTCCGGCAGAATTGAGCGACCCAATGGCCGTCGCTGAGTTCACCGACGACATCCTCAATCGGTGCCAGGAAAACATCCACGCCGATCTGAATTGTCGGCCTACACCCGGAAACGGGAGCAAGGCAAACGCCACAGCTAAGCGCTCATCGCGCTGGCTCATCGGCGTCTCATCGTCCTGTACGCCATGATCCGAGACGGCTCGCCTTATGACGTTCCTGAGCTGAAAGTTGCTTGACTTTTTTTACAGGGGGGCACCCCAGGAAAAGTTCTCGTGGTAGAAAGTAGGCGGTAAGATTCGTCTATGATCACCTACTTCTACACTCGGTTCGGAATTGGCGTATCCGACCCACAATGGTGGGAATACCGGATGCGCCTATTCCAATCCGTCACACTCCCATCCATCACCACCCACCTCAACCACGAAACCCGGTGGGTGATCATGGTAGACGGGATGATGAACCCCAAACTCTCCCGAGAACTACACCGCATAGTGCAGGAAACCGGGAAAGCTGGGCACATCAACATCACACCAGTCCTCGCCTACGCGCACGCCCCACGAATGCTCGGGGCTATGCTCGCCCACTACCACACGGTGCGAGTCATCCGGGTAGACGATGACGACGCGATCAGCCACAACTTCCTCGACCTCGCACCCGAAACCGACGGAATACACACCTTCCCGCTCGGCTACGAAGTAGACCTCGCAGGACGACAAATGAGGCTCACCCGCCGCCCCTTCCTATCCCTCAACACCATCTACCAAGGGCCCGGGCAACTGGTAGAAGAATACGTGAGGATGGGACACCACCGCATCCAAGAATGGGCCGACAAACACAAGCTACCAACCGCCCAAATATCCACCCCAGAAAAGGTGTACATCTACTCCCGGCACAAACAATCTGACTCCACCTTCGGGGCCGTGCGCCGGGCAATCCACGATGACCCCACAACAAGGGTGTTCACCGCGGCCGCCCGGGCAGACTTCGGCATCAACGATGCCCGGTTCGAAGAATGGCGGGAACACGCTCGCACTGCGCCTTCGACCGGCAACACGAAAACTTGGGACCGGAACACGGAAATCACCAACCAAGCCGCACAACTACTGAAGCAGCTGGACGAGCTGAACCGGGCAGCTCGAAGAAACACCGCCAACATTTTTGAATAACCGAAACACGCGCAAGGCCCTCACCGGACGGTGTGGGCCTTTTGCATTCCCGAAACTTTTAGGAGGCTTCATGCCTACTCATGTTTTTCAGCCGTCCCGTAACCCGCCGAAGGGTGAAATATCTTTTCGAGAGAAGGCTTCGATGTTCCTTGATGGGGCGTCCTCCGTATTCGCCCTGGGTTCGGATAAGCCGGTGGCACCAACACGTGAATGCGCGGA
>NZ_JBFREO010000016.1:0-26791 GCF_052114325.1 Glutamicibacter sp. MCAF14 | reverse complement strand
GCGTCACAAGATAGTCGCACCCAGGCCCGGCAGCGCCTCACCAGGTACACGCGCACCGAGGCAGCGGCAGCACCGAGGCAGCGCCCCGGCCAACGCCCGGCGATAAAGTGTCATGTCCCCTCTACCCAGGCAAAGAAAAACCCGGCCCCGTTCCTGGGGCCGGGTCAAAACGAAGGGCGCTCTCTACCTATAGTTTACTCTAAACCGCCTTGTCAGAGTCTATATTTCTTGATACTCTCTCAATGTCTGACTACGTGGCTCCTGCCCTGGGGTTCACGTAGTTTCACCGGGGGGTTACAGTCATTTTCTCTCGGTGCTGGATGGAGTAAAGAGAGGCCCCGTTTCCCTGTGGTGGGGGAACGGGGCCGCACACCGGACTAAGCCAGATGCAGAATAATCGCGGTGATTATTAGGGCCGTTGCGAGCACTTGCAAACCAACGCTAGTTCGCGGGTGACTTCTGATGACTGACAGCCCGGCTACGGTGCAGAATATTCCGGCACATGCGGCAAGAACTACGGATTCCATTTTCCTACCCTCGGCTAGTCAAGCTTAGAAAGCTTCGCGGTTTTCGCGGTTTTCCTCATGACGCGGCCCGGAATATACCGGCTTCGCTCATAGGTTCCGTCAACGTTGCGCCCTGCGGCCCGTAGGATCGTGTTTCCGTCTGCGCATACCTGCAACACGCACCAAGTATTTTCACCGTTGCCGATTCGCACAAAATCACCCTTTTTGAATCCCGCCAGCGCCTCTAGCTCTTCTTGGCTTGGGATGCGTTCACTCATTGCTAGTTCCCCTCCCGTAGGCCTGTTCTAGCGCTTCCTGCGCGGCGGCAATTTCTACGCTTCTATGGGTGAGCGTGAGCGCGGCCCATTCTTCGGGGGTGTGCTGGCTTTCGGCCCATTGGCGCGCAAGCCCTAGGAAAGTTTGGGCGGTGAGAGTTACCCCGTTATCAAGGGTGAGGGTTAGCTCTTCTGGCTGGCTGTTCATGGCGTGCTCTCTTCCTTAATGCGGGTGAATGTAGCTTGAATCTCGATAAGGCGTTCAGGGAACGACAGCGCGGCCCACGCTTCGGGGGTGCGCTCAGCTTCTACGATTCTTCGGGCTAGGACTAACTGAGTCGGAGCCTTGACCGTTTGCCCGGTGCTAAGCGTGGCGGTAAATCCTTCTGAGTGGTCACTCATTGTTTTCTCGCTTTCTGCGCTTGTGGTGGCACTGTGGGCGGCATTTCTGCCGCCCACAGTGCCGGGCTTGGCTAGTCCTCGTTAGGCAACATGATCGTTAGCACTGGTTCGAGGGTGTCGCCGGGGCCGATCACCATTTTTAGGGTGAGTAGTTCCGGCTCTTCCGCGCCCTCTACGTTCGGCACTCGGTACAGCTCGTAAGTCAGTTCCGAGGCTGGAACGCGGGTGGTGCGGATCTTCATATAGGCCATGAAAACCACATCCCACAAGCGGCCCCGCTCGTCTTGTCCCCCGCCGTGGTTCCATGCCACGGCTTCGGCCCATGCAGCGGCGGTTAGTGCGGTGTTGCGCAGTAGGCCAGCCTCTCGCGCCGTCTCGGTCACATCGACTAGTGCGCCGTCCTGGTAGGCCTGTGCGCGAGTGTAGGAGTGAATAACTTCCCAGTCATCCGTGTTCAGTTCGTTTTCGGTGCTCATGGTGAGCGCCCCTTTCGTTCGGTTGTCTTGATCGGACAATATTATTATAGGCAGACTTGAAAGAATATTGCAACCCCACTTGCAATATTCTTTCAAGTCTGCCTATAATGGTTATGCCCGATCAAACAACAACCGAAAGGACACGAAAATGACTCGTGAACGCGGAGCAATCGCAAAGGTTCTAAACCCAGAGGTTCTAGTCAACCTAGGACGCAAGGCACTGGCTGAGAAGTACGGCGCGGAGGAAGCCGAAGCAATGCAAATCGGCCCCGGCCCAACGCCTCAGATGATCTTCACGGTTGATCTGAAAACGGCGGCAGTCGTGAACGGCGAAGGCATTGGACACATCGAAACCGAAACCGGAAAAATCGCGGTCGAGCTGTCCACCCCGTTTAGCTTCTTCCCCGTAGAGCTTGACCTAGGCGACTTGGGCGAGGCAGTGACCGAAACGGAAATCGACCTAGCGGACGGAATCCGAACCTTCGGATCGAGGCTAGACGGAAATCATCACCTATGGTTCAACCGCTACGAAGGCAAGTAGGAACAAACAGCTAGGGCCGGGAAACCGGCCCTAGCTGGCCCCACCGATTCTAGGAAGTAGGAAACATGGAAACGCCGCACATCATCGAAGATGCCCACCTGCTAGCGCTCATAGCCGAGGCCGAAAAGAACGTTGAAGAAGAACTGAAGGGCCGCGACCCCGAATGGCCTTCTTGCGCCGCCATAGCCTACGCGGAAATGGCCGAAACCTGCCGCCGCTTCCTGCGACTCCCCCACGCCCCCTAGCGCCGTCACAAGATAGTCTCACCTTCCCGAAAAGGATCTAACCACCATGAACACCCGAATAACTCCCGAAGAAGCCGCAGAGCTAGCAAATATCCCGGTCACCTCATTTCGCCAGCGCATGACCAGACTCAACGACACACCCAACGATCTAAGAGCACCCAAAAAGCCCGGAGAGCGCGCCCGGAGCTACGACGCTAAAAAAGTTACACAATGGATCGCGGACGGAATGCCCACCAAAACAGGCCCAAAAAACGCACCTCGGCCAACCGCCAAAAATGCCACTACCTACACCGCAACAGCCACCCGCTCAGGTCACCAAATTTCCGCACACTTCGCAGAGATTGACCTCACCGTGAGCGCCCGAACCGCTACCGAGCTTGAAGCACTCGCACAACAAAAAATAGCGGAAAGATTCAAAACCACACCGGCCAAAGTTCAAATCAACCTCAAATTCGAACTACCCACAAAAGCCCACGAACATCTAGACCAGCTCACCGAAGCTAAAGAACAGTTCAAAGAGATACACGCAAAGATCACTCAACTACAGCACGACACCGCCGCCGCGCTACTGGCCGCCGGTTGGAGCCATGCCGCCATAGCCGAAGTACTCGACGTTTCAAGCTCTCGCGTTTATCAAATCCTCAACACCAAATAAATGCCCGAGGGTAAAAAATAAAGTGTCACGTCCCCCAAAATCCGGCACAACCAAAACCCAAAACTAGAGCGCTCGCCGGTAACGGTAAGCGCTCTAGTTCTATGCGTGGGCAGTCGCTAGTTCGTCCCAGTGCGTTGTGTACCTCGGACTAAGCATGTTGCGGCGCATCTGCCATTCAGGAGCCGTGCGCAACCCCGCCAAGCCAAGCCCTAGACTGTGCGGCCCGTGACGGTGCTTAATTTCCTCGATCAACGGCCCAATGGCCTTTTCCTCATGCGCAGACACAAAAGGCTCTAAAAACGGCTGCTGGCCCCGTTTACGGAGGTCTGTAAGCATGATCCCCGCCCGAACATAATTCACCCCTGCCAGGATTTGCGGCAAAAGCTCTTTAGCGGCCTTAGCCAACACCACCGGATCAGCACTAGCGCCGGGCAATCTCACGGTGATAGTCGGCTGATGCTGCTGCTTGGTGCTGTGAAAACTCGTCATAGCCCACGCCGTGAGCAACCGCGCTTGCTTCTGGTGACGGTGCAGCTTGGCTGCTGCTTGCTGCGCGTACATGCCTAAAACTTGCTCCATCCCCGTTCGACTCGTCACCGGCTGAGCGAAAGCACGCGAAAAAATAAGCTGCCCCTTCACCTCCTGCGGCTCTTCCAAGGGAATGCAGCGCACCCCGCGAAGCTCTAAAACAATTCGCATCTGAACGATAGAGAACTTATCTCGGATCATGATTTCGTCCGAGTCCCGTAGATCCTTGATAGTCCAAATCCCAATGCCCTCTAACCGCTTGGCGGTGCGCTCGCCGATACCCCATATTTCTTTTGCCGGGAGTCGGGATATCAGGGCTTCGGTGGTGGCTTGGTCGGCGCGATCCCATACGCATACGCCGTGCAGCTCGTGAATATGCTTTGCGGCGTTGGTGCTGAGTTTTGCCAGGACTTTTGTTTTAGCTATGCCGACGCTGACCGGTAGGCCGGTGAGCTTAAGAATTTCGTTTTTGATGTTTTGGCCGAGTTGTTGCAGCTTGTCTGGCGTGCCGTGGACTTCAAGAAATGCTTCGTCCACGCTGTAGATTCCTAGCCGGTCGGTATAGCGGCCCAGAATGCTCATAACACGCTCGTGCATGTTGCCTATGTGCTCGTAATTGGATGATCTGGCGATCAGCCCCCAGCGGTCAGCATTGGCCGCTAACTGGAACCAGGGCGTGCCCATAGCTATCCCCAGGTCTTTAGCTTCTTGAGAGCGTGCGACTACTGCGCCGTCATTATTGGAAAGGATAATAACGGCTTTATCGCGTAGCTCAGGCTCAAAAAGTCGGGCCATGCTCACATAGGCGTTATTGATATCTACGTGCGCCACATATGAAGTCATGATGCCGCCTAAATGAGTTTATGCAGTGAGCGGGTAACTACGCCGAAAATAGACAGTTCAGACAGTTCAGGAACGGTGATATCTGGGTGCTCGCTGTTCTCTGCTTTGAGGGTTACACCGGTTGGCGTGACTAGTAGGCGCTTGACGGTGCTTTGTCCGTCTAAGGTTGCTACGACGATATGGCCGTCTTTCGGCTCGATGCCGCGATCAATAATGATTTCGTCGCCGCTGTAGATTCCGGCCCCGGTCATCGAGTCCCCGGAAACGCGCATGATATAGGTGCTAGCCGGGTCGCGTATGAGAATTTCGTCCAAACTAATTTTTGTGGCTGAGTAACCATCTGAAGGTAGCGGGAATCCTGCTGGTACAGCTCCGGCAAATTCGGTTATTTGGTGGTGTGGCTGCGACTCGGCCCCATATACGCGTATTCGATCAATTATCATTACTTCCCCATTGGCTAGAACATAAATTCTAGTCCATTAGGTTAGAACACGCTTCCGACATATAGCGTTCAGGGGTTTTGTCCGGGTTGGCCTGTAGCGTTGAATTATCTAACTATTAGGAGAATCCCTTGTTCGCAAAAGCCCTTATCCCCTCCGCAAATGGTCTTTCCCTTCCCCTCGTGATTGCGGTTCTTCCCGCGACTGACAAAACAACCGTTGACGCACTTCACAGCGTGGGTTGGAAAACCTATGGAAACGAATGCAAAGTGCCAGGCGCTCAGCTCACAATCACGGATGGCTTTGTTTTGTCCGTCAACGGCCTGGACTTCATTAAAGATTCAGTGAACCCAGCCGCTCCCGCTGGTTGGTGGGATGCCGTTTCAAAAATGAATGATCATGTCCTCGCGCTTGTGGTCGGCTCGGGTCATATTGACCTTCAATCACCGCAGCTTGCCGCCGAGTTTGCCGAACTAGTCGATAACCAAGACACAGCATTTTCGCTGGTTCCCCTTGTCCACCAGTAGCTAACGCGAGGCATCCATGATCCCTGATCTTCTAGACGAATTTCTCAATCCTTCCCAAGCGGATATCCCCCCATTCTTTGAACCCGGCTGGAACATCTGGATATGGCTAGGGCTTTGGGCACTGTTGGCCCTGTCTGCCTTCGTCGCATCCCGCGCCCAGGATTGGTGGGCAATGTCAGATTCGCTCTACGGAGTCCCCGCAGCCGCAGCCAAAGGCGGCGCTGTCATCGTCACTCTCGCGGCCCTATACGCCTTATTCACGCTTCCATTCACGATGTTCCGACACACTGAAACCTGGGCCTCATTCTGGCTGCTCTTAGTTGCCCTTGTGGCGCTCGCCGCGGTGGTCTTTTTCGCTCGCGCATTTGAGATTGTCCTCGATTATGACCGTCGCTTAGCTGTAGCGCCGTGGGCCGTGGCGGTGCTGCTGCCGGTGCTGGGAATCATTGCCGCGATTAATGAAGCGTTTACCAAGTTTGCCGGTCAGATTCCTACATCAGTAGCGGGGCTAATGGGCATTGTCAGCCTCGCCACCATCGGGATTATCATCTTCTTCATTTATGCAGCGGCCACCTCTCGGAGGTAAAAGCCGCTTCAAGCAAGGGGCCGGGCTAAACACGAAAATGTGTTTGACCCGGCCCCTTTTCAGTTCTGCAACCTATTCAGTTTCTTCTGCCGCAGCTCGGTTAGCTCTGGCTCTGTCTGTGCGGCTTGCAGCGTATCCCCGAAACCAAGCTTTCTGCTTAGTTTCGCTTTCGTCGCTGCCACTTTCATAGGGATTATCTCTAGGATGTTTGCCCTCTAGATAGGCTTGATATCCCTCAGTTTGTGCCTGGAAAATCAGGACGCTACCAGCTGTTCGGGACATTTTCGAATTCCTCCATTCGGGAATTGTTGGCTGCTTTGGCGTCTTGCGCCCAACCGTACATTTGGTGTCGGTATGAAGCCAACGTATGCCGCCCATTATTTGCGAACCACGATTGCAGCTCTTCGCTGCCGTACTTTTTCACGCGAGATACGGGGCCGCTGAATAGGGAGAAATCATCAATTCCCTTGCGTGCGCCTTCTTCATTGACCATGAATGAAAGTTCGTCAGTGCATTTCTTATACTGCGCGTAAACGTAGTAATCATATTCTTCTCGGGCGCGTTCGTGAGCTGTCAGCTTACGGGCTGGACGCGCTGATAGATTCACTACCGGCTCGTTATCAATCTCAACTTCATAGCCTGTTGAATAGTCCTCATATTCCAACGTCTTCAGCTCTCGCTCTTCGCGCTGGTTAATCAACAATTCCATTTTTTCGGCTGCTTCAGGGTCATCCCCAAGCTCCCCGGCCAACTCTGCTAATTCGTCCCATGATAGGGAATCTACTAGCTCAGGAGTGATTGTCTCGGCAACTGTGGGTACGGCTGGCCCTAAAGGCTGCTGCTGTACCCCTTCAGACTCACTAGGAGCCGCTTTGATACCGGCTGCACTCTGCATATGAGTTGTCAGGTTCTCATACGAGTTCATGAGCCGCTGGAAGCGCTTTTGATACTGATCTTCTGACAGATCGTTTTCTCTTGCTTCCAGTCTTTTTGCCATGCGATTAGCGCATGTTCTAGCGTTTGCGAGTGCTATTACATGCGGGTTGCTATGGTACGGGCAACGACGGCCACCATGCGCCACGTCTCTACACATTGCCACACCCCTTCCAAACTTGTCTTGTCCCCATAGAAACAATAATGGCGTGGCCCTACCTCAAAAGGAAGTAGGGCCACGCTTTCATTACCAGGCAATATCGCTAATCCCTGCACCCTTCAGAATCGGGGCCGGGTCAATTGACAATTGCGGAGACGGCTTTTTATCCGGTGCTGAGGGGTCATTGATCTGGAAATGCAGGTGTGGGCCGGTCGAATTTCCCGTTGATCCTTCAGTTCCTATCTTGGTTCCCTTCGGGATAACCTGGCCGTCTTTTACCACCGCCGAGCCATGCACCAAATGGTGGAACTCAAACACATAACCAGGAGAATCAACCATGCGCGCAAAAATATGTGTTCCATAGTATTCCGACCAATAACCGCCAGGGCCAACAACCTTTGTCACGGTCATATCCGTTGGCGCATAGACAGGCGCACCAGGTGTGCCGCTATCCAGGTCTAGACCTTTGTGGAACTTCACGCCTTCATTGCATACGACACCAATAAAGCACCCGCGATATCCAAACTTGCTTGTCACGCTGGATGCTGGCAACGGATTCCCCCACTCGCCCGAACCAAGCAACTCAGGATTGATTACTTCAGGTGTGTTCTTGTTGTCTTCAGTCAGGCAATTACGAAGCGGGAAGTATTCGTTATCATCTTCTGCGTTTCCGTGCTCATGATCTTCACCGTGCGCCTTGGGGAACTTGCTTAAATCCATGCCGCGATTCACGTCAATTCCAGCTTCATCTATCACATCATCGGCTGGCTGAATGCTCTTGGTGTAATGATTTGGATCTTTGTTGATCTGCACTTCATGAATCACCTGGGAGATATCCCCGCGAGTTTCCCACCCCTCAATATTCAAAAGACCGCCGTTATCTTTGTGCCCAGGGCCACGGAAAAACGATGTTGCAGCATATTTAGGGTTCATCACTTGCTCACGAGTACCCCACCCCATCGAGGTCTGCTGCTGAAAAAGACCTAATGAAGTTGTTGCCGATCCATCAGGATTTTTAACCCCTTGAATATCGTCGCCATAGCCGAGGTTTATCAAGGTACTTTCGCCGTGCGCGGTAATAATCGCCAATCGTGAAGCCGTCCCCGAAAGGCCTAAATCCTGAGCCGCTTCATCAATCAGCTTCGCGTTTTGAACCTGCTGTTTCCGAATCTCTTTAGGAGCTTTGGGAACCGGCCCGGGCGCACCCGGTGGAGGCACAGCCGAACACTGCTCTGACTCGCTGCCGCTCTCTTCAACATCAGCGCCCAGGAAAGCTCCAACGACCACCAGCAAGCCGAACACCAGGGCAAGAACGAGCGCAACCGCCACCACGATCAACCGCAGCTTGAAGGTCAGCAATCGTTGGAGCATCGAGATTACAACCCCTTAGAAATCGCTTCGGCCACGTATAGCCAGGCTTCCTTAGTTTCCTTCGATACCGCACTAAAATTCATACGCTCACCGGAGGCCAAAGTTTTGTCAAAAGGCACTTCGACAACTTCACGAGTCAGAGCCTCGAAGTGACCGCGCAACCGGCGTTGAAGTTGCTTGTACTTATCTTTTTCAACGCCAGGGTCAGGCGTGCGAATAATGGTTACGGCATTCGCTATTTTGTTTGCATAGCCCAGCTCTCGCAACCCATCAATGAGCCATGCTGCCGACGCTGCCGCATCCTCGCGCACTGGCGAAACAATGACAATCTGATCTGCTTTTTCAACGGCGGCACGCCAGTTAGAAGCCCTCATGTTGTTGCCAGTGTCTACAACGATCAGACGGTAATACTTTTGCAGCATCGAGTGAAGAGAATTGAATTCAGTGCCGCCAATCATAAATTCGCCGCCCGGCTTTTCATCCGAGGCCAGCACATCAAACCGGGCATCACCCTGAGAACGCACGTATCGGTCAAGATCACCAACGCGGCCCGACCCGTCAAAGTGCTCTAAGTTATTCAGCAAGTCAACTGAAGTTCGGTCATGCCCTGGCATTGGCGCGCGCCAACCAAGCGTTCCCCGCGTCTCGTTTACGTCCCAGGTTAGGACGCTGCCACCGCGCAAGGTTCCAAAAACTTCGCCCAGGGACAGGCACGTAGTTGTTTTCTCAGTGCCGCCCTTGGGATTCAAGACAACGATTGTTTTAGGTTCACCGTGGCTACGTTGAACTTCTCGTTTAGCTTCGCGGTGGCGTAGTTCAACTTTCGACGGACTGATTTTCAGCCCGGTTAGCTGGGCTACAGCGCCGCGCCATCCTTCTTCCGCTGGGCCTTCTGCAACAGGCGGGGCCGTAGTAAGAAAGTCAGCCACGGTAGGGGCCGCTGCTTCTTTAGCCTCAGTCGCTGCTTCTTTAGCCTCATAAGCGTTGTCTACCGGCGCAGCGCCCGAACTGTCGGCAAGAGGCTCTGCCGCTTTTTCTTCTGCATCGTCTCCCGTTGGAACCTGGACAATCTTCCCATCGGGTGTGACCCCAAAACGGTCTTCACCTTCAGAATCAAGCGTATTCAGGACAACATAGGAAGCGTTGATCTCTACTGCGTATTCTGATGTGCGTTGGACGATCAGACGGCGCAGCTCGTTTTCATCTTCAGACTTGAAATCCTGCTTTTTGCCTTCGATTTCGATAGTTGCTAAGCCCTTTGAAAGCTCGGCTGAAATTTCGTACTTCATGACCTTCTCTTTCTATGCGTCCAGAACTGTCACGGCCACCGCATTGGGCGTATCGGCCTGAATATTGTCCGTAGTGATCCCCCAGCAGCTCGGGGACTCATATTTAGCGGGAACACCCCATAAGTGCTGCATTTCTACAGCGTTAGGCTCTTCCTCGCCTTCCAGCTCGGCCCGGTAGATATGCAATGCCACTGGCAGGAACATTGCTGGGGTTTGATGACCAAAGCCAACTACTTGACCGTCAACCGTCACCGTGATCAGGTGCTCGCTGTACTGCGTGCCAGGCTCAAACAATCCACAGAAATCAGATTCAATAAGCTTCTTTCCCATGTGTCATGTCCCCTTTGAATCGTTAGATGCTGGATATGCGACTACCGCCAATAGCGCAACGATGACCGTCGATGTTGCTTTCGGTGTCACCGTGAAAGATTCAGGGTCTAGCGTTGATTCGATTGCCGGACGCGTGGTTATCTGCTGGTCAATAGACAGCAAGCGCGCACCTTCAATCTCAGCCAACCGCTCCCAAAGTCGCCCATGCGCAATTTCGTAGGCATCGTTTGAGCGCATATGCTCGCCGGTTGCATATACCGTAGTGCGCTGCTCTGCTGTCATTGATACTCCACCCATGAACCTATTCTAAAAAAGATTAGGTCATGTTTCAATCGGATACGTCATTATTTGACCGTGATGTATTTTTTCTCTTGGGTCTGGCAAGAGTCATACGCTGTAGTTACATCGGTTTCATCAGTGGAAACACTGAGGAAATACACGCCTGTCTGAGGGATTTTGATCTTGGTTCGCACGTTGTTTGAGCGAATGCCAGGCTTGATTTCGACCTCTTCGCGCATAGCTACCTTTGGATTTTCGCAGGTAGCCGCTGTTGCTTCGGGGATCGAATCATAAGGGCCGTTAACATGCACTTCCGCAGGGAATTTGGTTGCGCCTTCGGACTCATAAAGGCCGCTTGCCAAAACGGTTACTTCCGTTTCCTTCCCTGGCTTCACAGTGTTATCTTCGCCGCCGTCTGAAAGGGTAATGCCTAGATCCGGTTCAATCTTTCGCAGCGTCATTGAGCCTTCTCCCCCGCATTCGGTGGTGAACCCTGGCCCGGCCATAACAAATGCGTTGTGGCCCATGTTGACGCGCAAACTAACCATTGATTCGACGCCTTCCCCGGCGACCGTGTACTGAGTTTTTTCTGCATCCGGGTTGGAGCAATCAACTTCCTTGTCCTTGTCCCATCCGACCGGGAATGCATAAACGGTTAGAACAGTCCCGCGCTCTAGGTTTCCCGTATTAATTTTGAGCTTTGCGGACTGCCCATAGGTCATGTCTGGAACTAGCAATGCGGGATCGGCTTTTTCGGTCTGGGTTGGCGCTGGCTCTTCAGGTTGTCCCCCGCAGCTCGATAGCCCGATTGTCATTGCTGCCGCAGCAGCTACAGCCAAAATTTTCTTCATTAGTCAGTCCTCCACCTGGATCATTTCAGTTACTATCCATCCTTTTTCACCTAGTGCGGCGGCTACGTTGAAAGTGATTTCTCCGCTGCCGCTTTTCCCGGCTGTTTCCACTCGCAGCGTTCGGCTCCATCGGATCGGAGTATCCCGCTGGGCCGATGCTGCCGCATTTTCTACGTGGATTTTGGCCGCAGTTACGGGATAGTCATGCGAGGCGCTGCCACTAGCGATAGTCCCTTTTAGCTGGGCTAGGAGCTGGCTTTGAATGTGCGGCTCAGTCCACTTCTCCCACTCGCTCCATTGCTCGCTAGGTCGCGTTACATAGGACTGCACCACGCCTTTAGCCACCGACTCGGCAGAATCCTTATCAAATTTAGGTTTCTCCACGTCGATTTTCCCAATGTCCCCCGCTGTTGGGTTTGCTTCACCTTCTTGTGGCTCAGGTAGTGAGCTGCCTTCTTCGTCGGCGTATCTCACTTTGACCTCGGTATAGGTAATTGGCTTATCGGTAGGGCTTACGTCTGCAACGGGGCGTTCCGCTTCAGGATTCATTGCAGAGCTTGCAACGCCCCATACGATTACACCGAGAATTAGCACGGCTACAGACGTGAAGAACGTCTTGCGGGTGCGGAAAATCTTGCGCCAAGTCTTAGACCAGATAGCCGCGACAAGTCGGGCAGACTCAAATACCAGATTCGCTAGTGTCTGAAGCATGCTCAATCACCACCTTTTTTTCGGTTGTCTTATGCACCGCTGGGGCCACAAACAATTCGGTCACAACTTCGCCGTTGATAATCTCAGGTTCTACTAGCTTGTCTGCTCGCATTCGTGAATGGTGACCGCTGGCCCCTTCGGGCACGAACATTGTTTGCCCGTTTCCGTTGGTTTCGTATGAACCACCACCGCGGCCAATTTGACGCATTCCTCGCTCAATATTTTCTCCTGCAGGACGCATCCAGGAAGTGGAAATTTTTGGTGCGTGCTTCCAATCCTGGTGAATTTCATCTGAGCTTGCGCCATACGATCCATCGGAATTGCCGTAAGTGATTTCGTCGCCTTCGTTCACCGAAATGAACGTATTTCCACTGTTGCTATCAGAGGCCGGCTGCTGCATATCGTCCCCGGCTGGCAAAGCGGCCGGCATTGGTACACCCGACAACTTATAGCGCTGTGCGGCGGTCACAGTATCGGCGATATCGTGGTCTTGATCTTCGATATCTACCTGGCCGCTAACTTCAGCATCAACGATTTCGCTGTCATATGAGTTGACGCGCTGAGCCTCGATAGCTGGGGAATGTGAAGCTGCATTAGCTGGCCGCGCTTCAGGCTGCTCGGCCTGGTCGATATCGACCACTACATATTCGGGCTGCACTCCTTGACCCGTCAACGCCTGGTATATCGGCGCAGCGGTCGTATGGTCATCCGGTACGGTGTCAGGGCGCAGCTTGCGCTTAGGCTTGGACTCTTCAAATTCAAGGCTTTCCGTACCATCAGCACCGCCGCCGCCACTCTTGCCCATTCGTTGGCCCAGCAAGAAGCTGCCAACGCCGCCCATTAGCTTTCCGCCCAATCCGCTCGGGTCAGATTCGCTAAGCGACTGCTCAATCTTTTTGCCGGTCGCCAAGCTCGTGACCGATTTGAACGGCTTAGCTAGTTTCATGAAAAGAACAGTGAGCACTAGCAGGATTAGAGCTGATGCAATGAGGTTAGTGCCGCTCATGAACAAGATTGCCGTAAGTGCCGTATGCACCGCTGCCATAACGCCATAGACAATCACGTTGACTACCGAGGCCATAACCACCTTGATAGCCGCTGTTCCTGCCGAACGCATTGCCGGAATGATCGCCAGCAGCGCGAAAATCGGCCCCAGGATAGGCAACATGCGCAGCACCATCACGCCAAGGAAAACAAGGATAATCGCGGGAATTCGAACAATCGCAACAATCACCATCAAAACCGTTGCCAAAAACCCCATACCGGCGCGGTTCTGCGCTTCGCCCTTGATGTAGTTGTATTGCCAAGAAACCGATTTGTCGTTTTTATAAGCACGAGAAGCCCGGTCATAGGTGAGTTTCTTTTTATCCGCGTCTACGCCCTCAGCTTTTTCAGCCCAGGATGCTGCCCCGGCTCGAAAGAGCGTATCTACTTTTTCATTCAGCTCAGCGCTACCAACTGCACCTTGTCGCCACAGAGGGTGCAAAATTCCGTCATTCAAAACCGCTCCCGTAGCCTCAGCGGAATTGGCATAGACGGTCAGGCCTTCACCTTCAGTGGGAATTGCCGCTACTTCCAATGTCTTTTGGTCAGCAACCGAAGTGATCGACGTAGCCACACCATCCATCGACTGAGCGATAGTTACGGGGTAGACCCCCACCAGGGCCACGAATCCCACAGCAGCGGCGAAAGCGCCAGTTGCCATAAGAGCTAATCGGACTTGCTTGCGCATCGCGTAGGTGATGATGAAAACACCGGCCACAACCGCAGCAGTCAAAACCCAATCGTCATAAACCACTTCAATGACAGCTTTGGACATGTCCGTTATTTTCTTGTCCAACGGCCCTAGCAATTGCGCCGGATCAGCAGCCCATTTCTGGAATCCGGTCATTGCCGCAGCTAGCCACTTAGCAAGCCCTAGAAAGGCATTTCCGGCCCAGGTATCAATTGTTGCGGGGAACGCCCCCAAACCGCCCGGAAGGTCGCATGTGCCCCATTTCAGGCCTCCCCAGCCATATTCGCCGTAGTAGTTGCCCCCGCTGATTTCGGAGACTTGGCCATCGAGCATTCCAGGCACGCCGCTACCGGCTGTGTCGGGGACGGTGCTTGGTTTGCAGTCAGCGGCGAATGCCGCCGTAGCTGGATTCAAAGTAAAGAAGGCCAGGACAAGCAGCAGAGGTGCAAGAACATATTTCTGGGAGAAATCACGCAACGTTTTCATCATGTCCCCCTATCTCGGCTTCTTCCTTTTGCTCTTTCAAACCGGCTGTACGGTCATAAGGGGCCGGTGCGGAAGCTAGCGCCTTCATGACGTGTGGGTGTGCGTCCAGGTCGTAAACGATTCGTTCTATTCGGCGCTGATTGCCTACTGCCGTATCGTCACGAACGCTGAAAATGAAGTGACGCTTTTTGTTGGTATCTTCCACCGCCGAGCGACCAATGATCTTTCCATCAGCGTCACGATGCACGCGCTCACCGCGCTTCGTAGAGCGTGGCCGCAACTGGCCCAGGATGCCTTCGTATCCAACGTCAGTCGGCGCTCCAAGAATCTTCAGGGCCGCTTTTTGAGCTGTCGCTTCCTGGGTGTCGCCAACCAGGGCCGCGCCAACCAGGTTGCCCAATGAATCTTCAGAATCCCCATCAAGATCAAAGTGCGTGGCGTTCTGTGCTGCGTACAGGGCGCGCAGGTTGAACTTTCGTGAGTCCGTTGCGGATTTGGTGAGAAGGTTTCGTCCTGAATCAATTTGATTGAGTACTTTGCCTTCATCAATAGCCAACAGCTTGCGCTCATTGATATCGCCCATGTAGATCCTTGACTGCACCAGCCAAGCTGCCAGGGTCATCACGGCCATTGCCATACGAGCCGATTCTGGGATATTTCCAGAAGCAATTACTTCAGCCGAAGGAATTGACATGCCGTTTAGTGTGTAGACGGTCAGCAGCATATCGTCATCGTCATCATCAGCAAGCGGGGCTGCATCAGGGTCAGGGAAAATCAACTTGCCGATAGAGGTCTTGGCTAAGCGGCTGTACTCGTTCACCAGGTCACGAGCCTTGATCCGGTGCTCTTGCTGCAAATCGGTGTGAATCTTCGCGTCAGCGATTTTTTCCAGAGCAATCAAGATTGTTGTTGGCGAAGCTGTGCGCACTGGCTTCACTTCACTCATGGCCCGTGAAAGGACAGTTTCAACCTCGTCTGAGGTCTGGTTGTTCTTGGACAAGAACGAGCGCAATACGTCATTCATCAGCGATCCGCGCGTACCTTCAGCAAAGCTGACTTCACGCAAATATTCTTCTTCTTGGAACACTCCATTTTTCATGAAGTGCTCTTTGCGTGGATCAGCAACAACCCGGTATGGGTTCAATTCGCCATTGCGACCTTTCATCAGGTTCACATAGCGCGCCCTGCCTTCCAGCTCAGGAACATATGCGGGATCGCAAAGACGGCCCAGGCGGTCTGATGGGTCAAGAACATTTGCGCGAACTCCGTTCATGACTGCCCCATAGGTGATGCCTCCCAGGGCAAAGGTCTTACCCGATCCGAGGCCACCAAGAATCATCATGAGTCCCGACACGTCGCGGCGTTCCATATCCCAATGAGTGTGCCAAGCCACCGAGCGAATGGCTGTACCTGCGGTGTAGCCCATATGGATACCTGTGCGGTCCCCAATTTCTGCGGTTCCGTGAGGAACAGCAGCGGCTAACATAGCGGTGCTCATGCGCCGCTGATATGCCGGTGTGGCCAGAGGTTCACCGGGGATAAATTCTCGTGCGTGATGGTACTGATTTCGAGTTTGCGCAAACTCCGCTCGCGTGCCGTATGCCTTGCGTAGGGCTTGCACACGTTGGTTCAATTCTTCTTCGTTCGCGCCTGAAACCGCGACGCGATACCAGCCATTAGTGCGCACGGCCAAACCACCATGATCAGAGTCCATCTGTTCTTGAATCTGCATTGCCATTGCATCCTGGCGAAGTAGCGACTTAGGGGCCTTGATCGCATGATCCTCGTTATAGTGCTTCACCTGGTCAGCAATCAGATCAAGACGGCCACGCAGCCAGCCTTTCGTTTTTTCTTCTGGAATCACGTCGATAAACGCCGACCACTCAACAGGGAAGTTCAAGCGATCTGTGCGCTGCATCCAGCCTGATTGAGTTTCTTCGGGAAATGTCATGTCCCCAAGGCGTGACAGAGTTAAGACACTGACCTTGCGTTCAATCTCCGTTGTTACGCCTTCTGGCATGGCACTCACCGTCAGGTGCTTAGTTAGTGGGTCGGCAGTCCAAACGGCAGCATCTTCCAACGATGGAATATCGTCCTCGGTGTAGTCCGAGACAACGCCGATTCGAGGCAAATTCACGCCCAGGGCGATAGAGCGCCGGATAAGCCATTCCATATCTTCGTTGGTGGCTTCAACAGCGTTGAGCGAGCTTGCACCAAGCACACGGCCCATGTCATCAATGGTTTCGCGGTGATGCCGGTATTCGCGCTTTGGGTCTTTGAAGCGTCGGAATGACGAAATCTTGACCCCTAGATGCACCCACTTTTCAGAGAAATTTGATCCCTGCATGTGTGTCTGTGAGCGGGTTAGAAAATCCCCATACCCTTCGGGGATGCGGTCGCCGTTTGCGGCTACTGCATCGTCGTAGGTGTCTTTGGCCCATGAAGCTACAGGATAGGGCCGAGTAGTTGACCGGACATGAAGCCGCCGCCCAACAAGTTTTGCGTATGCTTTCGCGTCCTCCCGGATTGCCTCTTCGATATCTTTGATGGGGCTGAATCCATGCGAGGTCGGCATGACAGAAAACCAGCACCAGGTGTCTGTGTCGGTGAAAACCACGTTTCCAATCGTGGCTTCCATTTTCAAGCTGCTCTTGCTTTCCAATGCAGCCTTGGAGCTTTTACCTGGCTTAAGGTCGCGTGCAAGTTCCTTGTCGGTAACGCCCTGCTGCTTCAGCGCTGCCTTCACCCCTGCGCGGCGTTCCTTCGCCTCCGAGCGTTTCATACTCAGCAAACGCCCAAGACCGGCTGAAGCGCGATCTGCCAGGCCTTCTTTTTTCGGTTTTGCCTGAGCATCGTTCAGCTTCTCAGCCTCGCCCTGCTGCATGGCTTCCTGCCATTTGTTACTCACTTATTTTTCCTCCTACCGATTCGCTGCCACCATTTCAGGTCTGGCTCTTCGTCTTTTCCGTATCGCTTGATGACTGCCCCCACTCTTTGAGTTGTCTCATGAGGTTGCCGGGGAACGGCCATTTCTTGCCAGCCTGTTTTGAATGAAGCCCACAACGAAACTTGCCCATCCAGCTTTCGAACAATTGCCTTCATGGAGAAGTAGAGAATGAAGCCGTAGGCCGCAAAAGACCATTTGGTAGCGGGGATGCCCAGCATGAGGAAGCCGAAAAACACGAGGAAAGCGACAACGATAAAAACGCCATAGGTTCGATACTGAGCCGTCCAGGGCAGACGCTTACCCTTTGGGCCGAGATAATCCCTATTTACTCGCGTTAGATCATCGTCTGTGTAGAGGTACATGACCAGTAAGGCCTATGCGTTGAAGAACGTTGTACGCACCCATTCGCCAAGTTCCTGATGGAAAGAAGCCAAGGTGATGACGAGCAGCCCCAGGAGGGAGAGGCCAAAGACCAACATTGCGTCTCGAACCTTCTTAGTATTTGCTGCCCAAAGGATCGAAATACCAGCAACAACGATCATGACAAAAACGATGTTGTCAATGATCCACTGGCCTACATCTGAACCTGAAAAACCCATGATTTATACCTTTCTAGCGTCAACCTCATGTAAGGCGACAGATTGTTGTCTTGTCCCCTAACTACATACTAACCTTATCATTTAAAGATTAGGTAGTAGTAGTATTGCGAAGACTTTTTGAATGAAAACTGAGATGATGGATGCCATGCCTAGAGTAAGCGCCCAAGCTATGAATCAACCAGCCGTTTTAGATATCTTCTCATCTGCAATAGCCAGAGAGATAACTCGCTGGTTGGCTACTCACGGCCCAGCTACAACCTCCAAGATTGCCGATGCTTTGCAGCGTCGGCAGCTCACAGCGCTACGGGCACTGACCATGCTTGAAAATCATGGCGTGGTGTCGGGCTACCCTGGCGCGGGTGATCGCACAGGATCGGTAGTGACTTGGACTTATCATGCGGCTCCCACCCGCAACGCCGTGAAGCAATTGCGGCAGTACGTTACGGGTGGGGAAATGCCCGAGTCGGATTTACCCAGCTAGGGCCATTTCTAGCACGCGCACGACTCTTTCTGTTTCACTGAATGAAATATCTTCTTCAGCACCATTTTCACTGATCGTCACAATGAGCGAATCGTCATCTGACGCATAATCCTGCTCAATGTTGACCACCTCAACCAGGCGTTCATCATCAAGCAAGATAGTGTCGCCCTCTACCAGCGTTTCAACTAACACGCTGTCCTTATGGGTAGCCGTGGCTGTCTGCTGCCCTTCAACAGTTTCGGAATCCTCGAAATCAGAGACCGGCTGCGGCATCTGCGCAGTATCATTTTTCGTGCGAGCTGGCGGGGTAAATTGCTCGTACCTGGACACGTCAATGGGCGGTACGTAATCCGCAAAATGTTTCTCGCCTAATGCGCGAATCGACTCTACGACTTCTAAATCTTCGCCGGTGGCAGAGTACGGATCATCTACCCAATAGGTCTGCGCCTCAATCGGTGTTTTACCGTCTGGCGAAGCCATTGCGCGGCCCTGCAAGAGCGGTAGGTCAACACCAACATAAGTGCTGTCCCAGACCATCTGCGCCCCTTGTGGAGAGAGCCGCATCATGGCTACGCGGTGCTGCAAATTGTCTCGCGCTCCATCCTCGAAAAGCGTTGCATCTGGTCGCTGAACACCAATGACAACATTAATCATTGCCGAGCGTGCCAGGGCCAAAAGCATGGTGATGTTGTCCAGCCATTCGGGGTTGCCAGTACGCTTTTTAGTTTTGCCGTCCTCGTCAACATATGGGGTTTTCCAAAGCTTCTTTAGGCGCATTCGCAAAATCAGCAATTCGTCAAGAATAAACAGAACTGGGCGCATATTTGCGACCGAAGTTGGATCTTGTTTGATCTGGTTATTGCGGTCATACATGAGCTGCAACATGTCATCGAGCATCGCAGCCATATCTTCGGGATCGGATGCAATATAAACGCCTGGGAAACCGATAAATGGTGATAGCTCGAACTCTTTAGGATCACAACCAAAAACGGTTATTCCCTGGGCAACAGCGCCATAGATTACGTTTCTAAGGAAGTTCGTCTTACCGCCGCCGGTCGCGCCTACGCACAGGCTATGAGGCATATTCGTTTTCTGGCCGATACGCCAACCGATAGGCTTTGAATCTTCGTTGATTCCGTAATAAAGAATCGGCCTAGGGTTGTTATTGATATCTACATTCTCATAGATAGAACCGCCTGGATGCCGCACCATTTCCGGCAGTTCCGGGCGTGGCTCTAGTTCTGCCCGGTCGTTGATCGGGTCGAACTTTCCTCTCCACCTGCCGCCGAGCTTCAGCCCAGCGGTGACTTCAATCTTCCGTTGCCACATCTCCGAACCGTCGTTCAGGATGACCCCGTATTTCAGCACGATCCGATTTGGCGCCGGTCGTTCATCGGTGACGATAGGTTGCCATTCTGGAACATTGACAGATAGTTCCGTGCCTCGGAACAGGGGGCGAAATACGCGCTCGATGCGCTGCAATGCATCTTCTTGGCGGTCACGGTCAGTTGGCTTAGAGGCATCAACAGCGGCAAGGGTAACGCGGCCTTTTTTGGTGTCCCACTTAGCGCGTACTTTCTTTGCTCCCATGCGCGCTGCAAACTTCTTTTCCACTTCAGAGCGCCATAGCGAATCGTGATCCGGTAACGTGCCAGGAACGTTCAGAACTACCTTTTGGGGAACGCCCTTTTTGTAGGAGGAAGCACTTTCAAGCTTCATCCCCGCATAGCTGGCTTCAACAAACTGGGATAGTCGATCACGTCTCGTTGTGCGACGTGAAACTAGCGCCGAAATCAGAGTCAGTGCTACCGCCAACCCACCAGCGATCCAAGCGACCCACCAGGCCCAGGCAATCCCCTTTTCCATGCCTAGCCACACGCCAGCGGCGCATAGCAGAACGCCGAGAGTGGTCACTGTCCGAATGACTGCCCCACTGTCTGTGTGCAGCCCTTCAGGTTCCTTATGATTCTCTTTCATGATTCCCTTTCACGGCGTTTTAGCCCCTCCCCCACTTGACTACGTGTGATACGCTCAGACTGAGTCGCTTGCGTAAGCAGACTGAGCGGTATCCCCCTCCGTAAGTGAGAGTACACGCGAACCTAAACCCCTAAGAACAGGTTACGTGCAAATTTCAAACTGCAAATATGAACAGATTACGTGCTAGTGCAAGTCTACCAAGGGGACAAGACAACTCAAGCGTAACCACGTATTCTGTTAGTAATTCTTGAAACTTTTGCAGAACCGAAACACCAGGGGGCTATCTCATGGATCATTTACCCAGCGACTCTGCCGCAGGGCAACCTAGCCGATGGATGGACATACATCTAGACACATCATCGGCCACAGACAATGACACTCAATTTTCAACCGCCCACGGCACAGAAGAACATGCGGCCAGTGTTTCGCCTGAAGGCCAAACGAGCATTGAGCCTTCTGGCCGTTCTGCGCGACGGGGGCCGAAACCTATCACTGACCGGCCAACCAAACGGTTTGAGGGCAAGGCCTACCCGGAACAAATCGTGAAGCTCGTAGAGCTGGAAACGCGCCTCACGATGGAAGCCAAATCCATCCCTTCAGCCGAACGCCGGAGGATCACTTTAAACACGTTTGTCCGCCTCGGTCTAGAAGTCGTTCTAGCTCATGCGGACAACCTCACCGGAGCAAACGAGGATGAACTTCTAGAGTCGTTGCGCCGGTCGATAAGTTCCAATCCCGCTGCCCGATCAAGCAGAAAATGAGCACACCATGAAGCGATTTATTATTGTCTTGTCCCTCATTACCGTTACGCCATTCCTACTGTCGCTTGGAGGGAACCCGTTTGGCCCTTACCTCGCGTCGTATGTTTCTTCAGCCCTGGTTGTGGCCGGAGTGTTTGAGCTTGTTTCAGCTATCGTCGCCAAGTCATCAATTCTCAGGGCTGCTCTGATAATCGTTGCTGGCTGTGTTGTTGCGATCCTGGTAAACATGATTGGCGCTCTTGGTCTGAATCTCTATGTTGCGTTCATTCTTGGTCAGATTCTAACTGTTTCTATTGTTCGCTGGATTTTTTCTAATGCAGGAAAAATGCAGACTGCCAAAGTCGCACAATAGCGTATAAAAGAATATCCCCCAGGCAAGTTGCCTGGGGGATATTTTTATCTCTACTTCTCGTCTAGGTGTCCATACATTCTCTGAATTGCTTCATCGACGATTGAATCTTTGGATCCTTTTTCGCCGTTCCTTCTTGCTTCGTTTAGGGCTAGAGCTATCAGCCTGTGAGACTTGATCGAAATTCTAAAAGTACCGGCCTTTTTCTGCACCGGGATAATTTCGGGAATGTCTGCGTTGTCGGCTGCAAGCTCCACTTTCCTCTTGGTTTTTGGGGCCGTTTCCTGAGCTTGAATCTTCTTTGCCCAGCTCGATACGTTGCTATTTTTGTTGCTCATTTCATGGCCTCCATGAGTTCGGTTGTTACTTGTGCATAAGCGCCAGTTTTCTTGGGGACAGTTCCGTAGGCCTTGCCGTACATTGAGGCTCTGTAGGTCACTACTGCATCCATCACCGGCAGCTCTAGTTCGGTGCGTAGAGCGCTTCGCATATCGCTCCATTCCTTGCTTCGCGTATCGGCTCGCGTGATCAAAATTGATAGGCCAAATTCGTGAATGTCCAACACCTGCGCAGCCACTTCAAGCGTTGGCGTAAGGCGTGCCGCTTCGTTATTCGTGGGCGCTATCGGGACTAGCAAATGATCGGTAACTCGTAGCGCCTGTTTCAGAATCGTTGCGTCGTTGCCGGTGTCTATGACTAGATGCCCTGGAATCTTTGCAGCGTCTCGGGCCAGGCTGGTTCCTGGGATATTTTGCACCGTGAGGTTATCGGGCCATTCATCCTGCGCTTCTTCGTACCATCCATAGGTAGTGCCGTTTCGCGGGTCTGCATCAATCAAGGTGACTTGCTCGTTTGTGATCCTGGCAAGCTCCAAAGCTATGAGGACTGCGGACGTGCTGCGCCCTACGCCGCCTTTGAGGTTTCCTACAGTGAGCCGGTAAACAGTTTCGTTTTTCATAGTGTCATGTCCCCTTCTAGCGACGCTTACGGCTTCGCGCTGGTGTTCTCTTGGCATCGAATACGGTCATATCTACGCCCGTTATCTTGGACTTCTCGAAATCATCGGCGGCATAGGTCTTGCCGATTTGGTCAATGAGAAATTTGTGCATGTCGCCGCCAAATTTCTCTTTTACAGTGCGGAGAATGTCTGAGCTGAAATAACCTGACTTGCTTCCGACTTCCACCATGCGGCCATTGGATAGAGTCACGTTCAAGCTGATTCGCTTGTCTACGTTTTTCTGGCTTTTCGCCACAGACCTTACGTTGTCGTGTATGGCGCTGATACCGCGTGAGCGGCTATCTGCGTTCGTGGGGTGCATGGTGGTCGAATAGTGGCGGTCGCCGCCCGATCCGTAGGCTCTGCGGTTCGAGAATCGCTTTGGCGGCTTCTTAGTCCAACGCCCTTCTGCTGTCTCTTCTGGGACTGCTACAGGCGCTTTGATTCGTCCTTTATCGTCTTTGGTTAGCGGGTGCTTCTCGTCAACCTTGGCGCGCACCGGAACGATGTTTCCAGACTTGCTCCTGCGTCGGCCTGGATGCTTGGTTACTTCGCCCCTATCGCGTAGCTCCGTTAGCGCTTCTCGATACCACTCCCCCGAGGTTTCGCCTCTGAGAATCTTGCTGACCATACGCGGGTTGCGGCGCAGCTCTTCAGCAATTTCGCGCTGGCTTAAGCTCTTCTCTTCCTGGATAGCTCGCACGATATCCGCAACTGATTCATTCTCAGTGCTGCTCATTGCTTCCCCCTGTAGAGTGCTTCAAGCCCTGCTCTTTCGGCTTTCTTCCCTAGGTCTACGCGCTGCTTGAATGTGCGCGGTGTCCTCATTGCTGTTCCTTCAAGAACACCTTTGAGGCGCAAACGTCCGGTTCTTCCGTCATCTCCACCGCCCAGGCTTTCCGGCAGCGACCATAATGGAACGTCCGTTGTGTATACCGCGTCACCTTGAACGGCTATTACCGTTCGCGGGTCTAGGTGCAAAACACCTGCGGTTTTTTGGCCGAAAGCTGAGGGCGATTCAAGCAACCGGGCGCGAGATAGTCCCCATACCTGGGCCGCTAGCTCGGGATGGTAATAAGCCATGTCACGGTCATTCAGTTTTTGGCGTTGGACGTAGGAAAATTCGTTTCCTTGTCGCAGCGCCGTCGAGCGGCATTCTTCGGGAATGTCATTGAAGCTGCTTGCCGTTTTGGTGATTTCACGGCCTCGCTTGGCGAACCTTCCGATGCTGTGGATCAGGACGTTGCGGAAAGCTGCTGAAATAGCTTTGCCTACCACTGGGTCACTGCCGCCTTCTACAGCTCTGTCAACGTCTGCCCTAATCTTGTCGATGCGGCTTGCATAGGAATCAAGCGGCTTGTGACCTTCGGTGAAGCGGATAGCTTCTTGCGGGTCAATGATCCAGCCGTGCTCTTGTGCAACCAAGATTTCCCTATGGTCTGCCCACGTCTCGCCCGTTGCTCCTGGCCGGTTAGGGTAGTGCCAAATCTTCTTGTCCGAGGTGTCTTGCACACCGAAGATTCCGATGTGTTCCCAGTTGTCAGGGACTTTGAATTTCACACGGTATCGGGCCTTAGCGTAGGGATTTTCGCGCAGAAGGTCTGCCGCTGCATCCCGGCGTAGTTCTTGCACTGGCCCTACTCCGAGTTCCCGGCACAGCGAGGCATACATGAAGCGTCCGTCAATCACGGAGAACTTGGAAAGTGTTTTCACTTCGTTTGAGTCAATCAACGGAATGCAATCATTATGCTTGCTAAATGCTGGCCCCGAAACAAGGTGGTCAATGTGGTGCTGGCCGCTCGTTGAGTGCAGTTGTTCCGCAATGAAGTTGTCCAGCGGTGGCACGTCATCCAGGTTCTTTCCGACCAACTGCGCCCACATGTTTGCACCGGTCGCCGCGGGGCTTTCCATGGGGGTTCCTAAACCTGGCGTGTGCTTCTTGATGTACCAGGTTATGCCGCCCCATGCTTTAGCCAGGGTGTACGGGTTATAGTCCATCGTTCCGAACCAGCCAGAAGCATAGGTCACGAGGATTTTCTGACCTGTCAGAATGCGAACATATCGGCCTGTTGGCTCGTCGCTCAGGTAGTGGGTTCCATGTTCCCATTCAGGGGTTTCAGTCATGAGGTAATGAGGCTGGCCGTCGGCAACTTTTGGTTCCGTGCCGGTGAGCATGATCCAAGTTGCCTCGATGTTTCCCGCTGCATTCAGCAGGTCATGGAGTGCCGGTGTTTTGCGGCGAGAATCAATGTGAGCTGTCACCGGCTGGCCGGCACTTGTGAATCCCTTGCCGGTTTTGAAATCAAAGAAAACGACTCGGTGCTCTTTGGGCTTAAAAGTAAACGGGCGCATAGCCTCCCCTTCCGAAGTAACTATGTCCAGCTTACCAACTGCAAGTTATTTTGCAAGCTATTTTGCAAGCATTTTGCTTGCGTGTCGTTAGGTAGAAATAAAGCCGTACTTGCAAGCATTTTGCAAGTACGGCTTTATAGTTAGCTCCACCTGGACTTAGTAGTTTTCCGTTTAGGTGGGATCGCCAAGGGGCTTGGTTTAATCGTTAGGGCCGTAGGAGTGCTCTCGAACTCTAGACCGTTATACACAAGCCCAACTTTCCGCTCTAGAGCTCTCAAAAACTTTGCTCTGAAGTTGCGGACTTCTTTGATTTCACTTCCAAATTGTTCTTTCAGCGTGTGCCAGCGAATCGTAAATTCTCGCCCCCTGGCTGCATGAACACGCCAAACAACCCAAGCGTAAATATCGAGGGCCAGGGCGTCGTTTCCCAGGGCATCTACCGCTCTCATGTCGAGCGGGACAGCCCTGTTGCTCTGTAGCCGTGAGAAGAACTCTTCGCTCAACTCTACAAAGCTAGTTGTATTTGATTCGTGGTCTGGTTTGCCTAAGTCAGTCCAAAGCTCGTGATAGTTGGAGATAACCAACGTGCTTACTTTGTCATGCAACTTCCCGTTTTTGTTGGCGCTAGTGCTGCTGACGCGGATTTGCGCTCCAAGTAGCGCTAACAGTTGCTTGCGAATTGCTTGCATTCGCTGGCCGCCAGATCCTGTCAAGCCGAGCTTCTTCGTCATAAATTCGTGAAGCGTAGACCCAAGTTCAACTCTGCGGCTGTCAGTTCGCAAAGCTTCCGTGATGATCCATATAAGCGCTCTGCGCGGATAGACACCATAGGGAAATACCAGCTCTAGATCGCCGTCTGCATTCGTGATTGGCACAGGCATGATATCCATGCGGAACTTGCCGTTTCTTCTGGTGTAAACCCGCGTAGTCGGTTCACGAATGGGGAGAGAAGCTTGGGTTAGAACATCGGTAGCAAAGCATAGTTCGTCGGGTGCATCCAGCCAGATAGCGTTGCCAGCGTCTAGCAGCTTCTTCTGTCTTGGTGGAAAGACTATGGCAATGTCTGAAGTCGGATCAGAAAGTTTTAACGAATCGTGAGCATCTTCATCATGGGAAGGCTCTGTATCGCTGTAGTTGTCTGGGGTGTTATCGCGTACCATGTTGAATGATCGCCTTTCGAAAATGTCTTGATCGGGCAATAGTTGTTTGGCGAACGACCCTCGCAGTAGTTGCATACTGCGGGGGTCATCTTTTTAAGATCATCTAGCGTTTGACACTACCACTTTTTTCAACAGGTTAGTCCTAACTTCTGAGTTATCCACTGATAAAGTGTAGCGTTTTGGGTTGATTAGCTTTTCTGGCTGTGGATAATCGTAGAATCCTTGAATTCTAGGGGCTAGAGAGGCTGATAAAGTGTAGCACCTCATCAATATACGAATAGGCCTGACTGATAAAGTGTAGCGCTAAACACTGATAAAGTGTAGCAACTTAACGCGTTCTAAACGCAGCTGCATCCCTGAGATACCGGGGAAGTAGGCCGAAAACGAAATTTACCAGTTAATAGACCCAGTTAAATATCAGCTATGGGCGCTCGTGCGCCTGTTAGTTTGTGGATACGTCTAGCTCTTCGCTTTGGACATGTCCGAAGGGGACACTAAAGATTGAATTTCTCCAAAGGGGTAAGTGGTTTATCACGTTACACTTAGAGACATGACTAGAAGTAAACCAAGCGATCCGTTGAAGCAATTGCGGCTCCTTAGAGACTTGGATAGAGGCAAACTTCTATGTGATGCGCGTGCAAAGGGCTTCGACTGGGAAACCATTGCTGAAGCATCGGGAATGTCTCGCACTTCAGCAATGAGGGCTGCAAAGCAAGCGAACGGCGGTGTGCTGCCCGTTGGCCCTTCTCGCTGGTCTAAGTGGTCTACTTAGCAGCTTTTCACTGCAAGCATTTTGCAAGCTTTCGGATGCTTGCCTAGCCCGTAGTTTTTGGCCCGGCCCCCTGTCCTGGGGGCCGGGTTTTTCTTTGCCTGGGTAGAGGGGACATGACACTTTATCGCCGGGCGTTGGCCGGGGCGCTGCCTCGGTGCTGCCGCTGCCTCGGTGCGCGTGTACCTGGTGAGGCGCTGCCGGGCCTGGGTGCGACTATCTTGTGACGC
>NZ_JBFREO010000015.1:0-29445 GCF_052114325.1 Glutamicibacter sp. MCAF14 | reverse complement strand
CTGATCAACTACCGACGCGACGCAATGGAAGCACTAAGCCAGCCGATTAGACCCGCTGGCGGTGACAGCACCATGAGTCTCCAACTTGCTCTCGTCGCAGCAAATCGAACCGCCGTCTGGCTCCGTGCCCGCGCTAACCAGTACAAGGACGACCAAAAATGAGTGACCATCCGACCTATGAAGAGCTTGTCCTGCGTTGCCAGCGACTCGCTAACATCATCGTCCGCAACAACAATGCCACCGAAATGCTACTCCGCGCCGAAGTAAAGAAAGCCAAGGCGAGCGCGTGGGATGAGGGTGAGCAATCGTGGTACGCCACAACCAAGCCCGCCAACCCATACAAGGAGCAGTCATGAGTATTCAACCCGTAACGCCGCGTGACCTGTCATTCAAAGACCGGGTTACTTACATCGACAACCTGTTTCAGGACTACTACCGGGAGCACGGTAACGATGATTGCAGACCAGAGTTCCTCATCCTGCAAGGAAGGATCTGGCGGCTCGCTAACCAGCGACCATCAGACACGTCGTGCATGAACATCCTCGGACTCATCAACTGGCGGGCACAAACCCACACCCGCAGCCTTTGGGACGACGAAACGCAAGACGACTACATGCCCGAAGACGACGGCTACAAGGAAGTCCTACAAGACCACCTGGACAGCCAAGAACAAACCATCACCGGACACATCCAACAACTCATAAACAGAGAAAGGAAGTAACCACAAGTGGCTAAGGATCGTCGCCTATACGCGAAGTTCGACATCAACATGGACGAACACGCGAAGGTCATCATGCTGTCAGATGAGGCGTTTCGAGCACTGTTTGAATCGACGTTTTACGCACGCCGGCAACTCACTGATGGGTTCTTGGACGAACGTATAGTCCTTCGCAAGTGGGGTGAAAAGGTAGCCAATGAGCTTTCTTCCAACGATCCTGCCAAGCCTTCATGGGTGAAAGTTGACGGTGGTTGGCAGATTCGCGACTTTGGCGAGCATCAGACAACAACCGCGGATATTCAAGCGAAAAGGGAGGCTGGGCGGCTTGGCGGCCTAGCAAAAGCTAGCAAAGTGCTAGCAGGTGCTACAGCAGATGCTAAGCACCTGCCTAGCAACACCCTAGCTAAGACAGAGACAGAGACAGAGACAAATACTTCTTTCCCGACTCCCGAAACCCAAACCCTTTTCGAAGAAGAAAAGAAGCCAAGAAAGAAACCCTCAACCAAAATTCCAGACAACTGGAAACCCACTGAAGAACACGCGAAACGAGCGAGAGCAAAAAACCTCGACGTAAACCAACTCGCAGAACACTTCAAACTTCACGCCGAAACCCACGACCGCCGAGCAGCCAACTGGAACTCAGCCTTCACAATGTGGATCACCAAAGCACAACCCAAACAAGCAACCGCCTGGGGATAACACCCAAGCGGTTTTCTTATACCCAAAGGAGGCCACATGTCCGACCTCGACCACGCCGAACTATCCATCATCGGATCACTGCTGCTGTCTCAAGGCCGAGTACTCGAAGACCTTGAGTTCGACCCAGCCGACTACACGCAACCCGTATACGAGAAAATCCACCGCGCAGCAATGACCATGAAAACCGCTGGGCAACCCGTGGACATGGTCACCCTCGCAGGGCACCTCAAAAGCATCGGTGAACGTGTAGACCCAGCACTGTTGCCGAAAGCAATGGAAACCACGCCGACCGTGGCGAACGTTGGGCACTACGCAAACATCGTCACCCAAGCCGCTATTGCTCGACGGCTCATGACCGCTGGGCAGAAGATCCACCAGCTCGCACAAACGAACGGCGGGTCACCGGAGGTTGTCGAAGAAGCACGCAAAACCCTTGATGATGCTTCAGCTAAGGAAACCAGCGCGCCAGTCACGTTCCTTGCCGAGACACTGGAAGAAACAATCGACCTGCTCGAATCCGATGTGCGGGCGATCCTCACGCCGTGGCCTCAGATGAACAACCTCATCACCGGTCTGCAACCCGGCGCCGTGTACGTCGTAGGCGCTAGACCGGCAGTCGGCAAATCCGTTGTCGCTGTCCAGCTCGCACAAGCCATGCTCAGTCATGGTTCGGTAGCGTTCATCAGCCTAGAGATGAGCCGCAACGACCTGAACCTGCGCATCATGGCGAACGAGCTGAAGATCCCAATGAACAAGTTCATGGAAAGAAACCTGGATGATGCGGATTGGCAGAAGATCGCCACCTGGACCAACGCGCAAACCACTCGACCACTCGCAGTGCTCGACCGCCCATCATCCAGCATCACCGAAATCAAACGGTTCATCAGATCCACGCACCGGCGCAAACCACTCGCCGGAATCGTTGTGGACTACCTGCAGCTCATGTCGCAACCAAACGGCGACCGGCGACCACGCCACGAGTTCGTATCCGACATGTCACGCGAACTCAAGATCCTAGCGATGGAATACAACGTGCCCGTGATTGTCCTGTCTCAGCTCAACCGAAACAGTACGAACCGAACTGACGCTCTACCGCAAATGTCAGACCTGCGAGAGTCCGGGTCCATCGAACAGGACGCAGATGTTGTCATGCTGTTGCACCGCGAGCCCTATGGAGAAGCCAGCGTGGACATGAAGATCGCTATTGCAAAGAACCGGCGAGGCAGGACAGGAGCAATCGAGCTGGTCTTCCAAGGCCACTTCTCGAACGCCCACGACCCGGAGGTAACCCAATGAGAGAAAAGTTAGACGAACCGATGCACATCAGTGAAGTGATGGCCGAGTACCTGCAAGAACTCGAAAGCACCTGCCGAAACTACCAAGCCACTCTCAACGAGGGTGGCTCTCTTTATGCCCAAGGAGGCGGACAGTGACCGTCAAATACTTTTCCATGTTCAGCGGGATCGGCGGTTTCGAACTAGGCCTCGAATCTGCCGGCCAGCGAACCAACACCAACTTCGAATGCGTCGGATACTCAGAAATTGATAAGCACGCAATCCAAACCTACGAAAGGCACTACGACCATGACCAGTTCGGCGACGCAACCATCATCAACCCCGCCACCGTCCCAGACTTCGATCTTCTCGTTGGTGGATTTCCCTGCCAGGCATTCAGCATCGCCGGCAAACGAAAAGGATTCGCAGACACCAGAGGAACGCTCTTCTTCGACATCGCCCGAATCCTCAACCATCACAAGCCGAAGCATTTCATCCTCGAAAACGTCAAAGGGCTCCTTAGCCATGCAGGAGGGGCAACTTTCCGAACCATCATCACCACGCTTGATGAGCTGGGGTATTGCGTGGAATGGGCGCTACTCAACAGCAAAAATTACGGCGTACCCCAAAACCGAGAACGCGTGTACCTTGTCGGACATTTTGGAGGACCACCCGAACGAGAAGTATTTTTTCCCGTCGGACCGAGTGACCCGCATTCTACAGTCGGCCAGTCAACAGAAACCGCAGTTGCTCGAACACTCACAGCGGGCGGTAACTCAGGCGGAAACCACTCGGGAATGACGATTCTGGAGCTCACGGGCGCACGAAGCCAGTCTCAGCGGCTCTACGACCCGGAAGGGCTGTCTCCGACGATCTCCACTGGTGGAGCGTCAACTGGCGGTTCAGAAGTTCCCAAGATTCATGTACCGCCTCGCATTAGGCGGCTTACCCCGACCGAGTTTGAGCGCCTCCAAGGATTCCCTGACGGCTGGACGATCGGCAGCGACACCCAGCGATACAAGCAACTCGGCAACGCGGTAACGACGAACGTTGTCCGTGACGTAGCAGAAAGGCTCTACCAGTGATCACGTTTTTTGTGTCAGGCGTTCCGGCGCCGCAGGGGTCGAAGGTGTCTTATGGCAAGGGACGCATGGTCGAGTCGTCGAGGAAGTTGAAGCCGTGGCGTGACCGTGTGACCGCTATAGCCAAGACCCTCGTGTTGGATGAGCCACTGGATGGGCATCTGCGGTTGATCGTGAACTTCTACCTACCCGCACCAGCCAAAACCCGGTTTGGTTCACGTCCAGCCGGCACCCCCGACCTGGACAAGCTCGTGAGGGCTGTCGGTGACGCGCTCACTCAGTCGAAGCTCATCAAAGACGATGCCCGGATCGTCAGCCTGATCGCTCATAAGCATTGGGCGCTGAATACTCCCGGCGCTGAAATCACCATTGAACGGCTGCCAGTTTAATTCTGAGCGCCTCACAGCCCCTAAAGCTACCCGTGGACGTTCACGCTCACGAACGCCCCGCAAATTAACGCGCAGCGCCCCAAACACCGGGCGCTTTTCTCGTCTCAGAAAGAAAACTAATGAAACCGTACTACCAAGACGACCACGTAAGCCTCTACCACGGAGACTCATTAGAAATCCTGCCAACACTAGGCCTCCAAGCAAACGTCCTTCTAACCGACCCGCCTTACTTCAAAGTCAAGCAAGAAGAATGGGACAACCAATGGGATAAAGCACATGAATTCCTGGAATGGATGGGGGAATTCCTCGACCGAACTAAGCCGCTACTGACCGCAAACTCCTCAGTATGGGTGTTCGCATCACCCGCCATGACATCCAGCGTCGAACGACTGGTAGGCGAACGCTTCCGTGTCCTCAATAGCATCCGATGGGTCAAGGAACAAGGGTGGCACCAGAAGGCCGAAGTTGCCACCCTCCGGTCCTACCTAACACCGTGGGAGGGCATCGTGTTCGCTGAACAGTTCGATGACGCATACGGAGACGCGGCAAAAGCTCTACATAGAGAAGTGTTCGCGCCCATCGGACGCTACATGCAAACCGAATGGGAAAGAGCAGGGTGGAAAGCCGGAAAGCTTGGCGTTGCCCTCGGATACGACTCGGCACTGCCGACTCGCTGGGCTGAAGGATCATCACTTCCCACGAGGGATGCCTATGAGCGAATGCGGGCACTGCTGAACGGGCATGGTGGCGAATACCTACGGCGTGAGTACGAAGACCTACGGCGTGAGTACGAAGACCTACGCAGGCCATTCAAAATTAATTCACGCACGAATTCAACCGACGTATGGACCTTCGGAACAGTGCCACCCAGCCCCGGAAAACACCCATGCGAAAAGCCTCAAGCCATGCTGCGCCACATGATCGAAACAAGCAGCAGACCCGGCGATCTCATCCTTGACCCGTTCGCCGGATCAGGGTCAACGCTCGATGCAGCACGCGGGCTAGGAAGGCGCGCCATCGGTATCGAGCAGGACGAACGCTGGTGCGAATACATCGCGAAACGACTGTCTCAAGGAGTCCTAGACTTCAGCAACCTATAAACAAAACCCGCAACTTGAGCGCTCCTAACCGGGCGCATTTTTTATGCAACGAAAGGCAAGACCATGAACAACCTCCCAGGCCTCAAAGTTGGCGACCAAGTACTCATCACGTTCACCAAATACGGCGAAACGACCATCCGGGGCCAGCACGAAATCGAACGCCAAACCAAAACGCTGTTCATCGTCAACGGCGAAAAGTTCCGAAAGAAAGACCATCAAGAGCACGCCGCCCGTGACGCATGGAGCGGACGAACCGAAATCATCCCTGCCAACTCTGAAGAAGCCCAGCTGCTCATCCAAACAGCTCGCATCCAGGAAGCGCGATTCCTATTCCGAGAATCAGTGAATCGGCCAGACAGGGATCTAACGGAACTTCAAACCGCACTGGAATCACGCAAACTGCTCGATGCCTACATCCGGTTGCTTGGGAATGATGACCGATGATCTTCACTTCTCGCACGTACCGGCACGCGATCCGACGGTCACTCCAAATGGAACGCATCAAAATCGGGTGGGTTACCGAAACCGCCGGCCAACCCACACACGACATATTCCGGCAAGCACTCCACCACCAAATCAATCACACCCGCCGGCTCCAAGCCCGCAAACGAAAGGAACGGAAATGAGCACAAGAGCAATGGGATCGCACCACTCAGCGCGAGCTGAAACAACAACATGGTTAACCCCTCCCCATGTTCACCAGAGTCTCGGAGAGTTCGACCTTGACCCATGCGCTGCACCCAACTGGCCAACCGCCAAACGACACATCATCCTTCCCGAGGATGGGTTGGCCGCTGATTGGCATGGGCGTGTGTGGCTCAATCCTCCGTATGGGATGGAGGCATGGACTTGGCTAGACAAGCTTGCAGATCACGGGCAAGGCACAGCGCTAATCTTCGCCAGAACCGAAACTGCGGGATTCGTAGAACAAGTCTGGAGCAAAGCAACGGCAGTCAAATTCCTGCACGGGCGACTCCACTTCCATTACCCAGACGGAACTCGCGCTAAAGCTAATAGCGGTGCGCCGTCCGTACTTGTTGCCTACGGACTAGCAGACGCGGTACAGCTCGCAAACTCCGACATCCCAGGAACCTACTTGCAACTAAGGATCAGCAATTGAGCAAGCACGCCAAACCAGAAACACCCCTCGAACGCGCAGACCGACTCATCAGCGAACTATCCGACGAATCATACGTGAACGGACTACACCGGGCGGACACTGCCTACCTCGAAATCTCACCGCACTTCGCCAGCTTCCAAGAGCAGATCAACAACATGATCTACAACATGCGCCAAGCCTGCGCAAACTTCGCCTCAATCAAGGACTGGGCATGACCACCTACACGATTCAAGAGTCACCACTCGGCACCTACACGCTCATGCTCGGCACGCAGTTGATCATGCAGGCTACGAGTCGCGCCGAATGCGTGCGAGTCAAGACCGGGCTAGAACACCGCCACCCAGACAGGAAAAACAATGCCTAGGAAAACGATCTGGAAACAACACCGAGGCCGATTCGTACGCCACCTCCACAGCGACAACCATATGCGCCGATTCATTCAGGCAAGCTTCTCCAATAGGCGCACCCGATACCAGCCGATGAATGCGTACCAAGACCACGCAGTAATCCGCAACCCACGCATGAAACCACTCATCCACAACGGAAAGGCCAAACGATGAAAGACGCAGGATCATTCACCATCACGGTCGGAGCAATGTACGCGTTCTGGACTCTCATCGGACACACGCCAAACTTGGGACTCTGGTGGTTATACATCATCGTCGGCGCAACCATCTACTACCTCGGACACCGAACAGAACAAGCACGGAAGCGGGAGCGCCAAGAGAAAGTTACTCGCGAAATGAGAGAACTCGTAGAACGCAACGAACAATGGCGAAAAGAGCGTGGACTATGAGCCAGCGATTCAGCGACGCCGAACTAGCATCCGAATTCTGGTTCGCATCAGGTGAATTCAACGCAGGAACCGAAGGCTACCGAGTCGAATGGTTCGGAGGCGAGACCCAATTCACCCGCAACGACGAACTACGCGCACAAGCCCAAGTCGCAACCCTCAAACGCTTCGCCACACTCCCACACGCACATGAAGCAAACCTTGTAAACGAGATGACAAAGGAAAACCGATGAACATCTACGGAAATCACATCGACCTCGAAACACCAGACGACGACGCGATCATTGTCGATGTTGTCGTTATCGCACGCTCACTCAGAACCGGCAAAGACGGGCGCATGGAAGACGCAGTACTAGTCTCATCCACCGACTCAACCACCGGCATCATCTTCGACGGCATGCTAAGCGCTGTCGCAAACGGTGAATACGTGGAAGTGGACGATGACTAGTTCGTGTTTCTGCACAAACCATATGGGCGGCAAGAAAGCGCAATACCGCACCAGAGAACAAGCCGTCAAACAACTCTGCTGGCACGCCAAAAAAGCAAGAGGCGGAACATTCACCATCGTCACCTGCAAGTCTGATCCGCAGGTGCTCCATATTGTCAGCAGTCGAGAGGCCAAGAAATGAACATCAACGGAACAGCACTAGTACCACACAACACCCAAACCACCACCCAGGAGGGGCAGTGAAAAAAGCAGCACGCATCGCCACAGGCATCATAGTGCTACTCGCAGTCCTAGCCATGATCGCCGGATTCACCGCAGCCATCTGGACAAGCGACGAGCGATGGTCACTAACAGCCTTCGCTGCGCTCTTCGTCGCGTTCTTCGGAATCATGGCGTCCACCTACCCGGGATGGGACGACTAATGACCCTGCGATCACTCGCGCAAGAACTCACCGAACCACACCTCAAATCAATCGGTGGGCGCATAGGTAAAGTGCCGTCACTACTATCCGAACTGCGTGCTGCCGTGGCAGGATCAAGCGACACCGGAACAGGAGGAACAACAAGCAAAGCACGCATCCTCGTAGACGCATCCGCGCTGGATCTACTGAACCAGATCGACAGTGAAGTACGCTCAGTATTCAGCGACCGCTACGGAGAGAGCGCACCAACACTTGAAGCATGCATCGAACTCATCGGCAAGGGCGAGCACCCAGATAACTGGGATCAATGGTTCACCGGAATGTTCGACGGCATTAAAAGCAGGATTGAAACCTACCTGCGACCAAAGAAGATGCGCCGGCTAGATGGCATTGATTGCCCATCCTGCGGACAAGCAACCTATGGTGACGACAGGCTAACCGCGCTCTACGTAGACTGCTGGGCAGACCACGAAAACCTGCGACCACACCAAGATTGGACAGTGATTTGTAAAGCCTGCGAAACACACTGGACAGGCACAAACGAAATCAAATGGATACTAGTTGCACTAACCGCAAAGAACGTTTAAACTGATACCAGCTGCGGATAACCATATCCAAAGTCAGAAACCTTACCGATGCCGGTGAGGTTATTTTTATGCCCAAAAGTGGCATCGTGGCGGCCGTCGGGAGAACCGCCCATAAACAACCCGACACACGCCAAGCTCAGACCTTCCTTGGAAGCGTGGGCTTATAACTGAATAGCCCGGTGCACACGACACCGGGAGCGCTGACAAAGCTTCACCTGCCAGGCAAGTGACCGGGAGCATTACCCGGCAGCGCACGACGGGTCAACACTCCAATGAGTGAAGGCGCCCACGACGGTTGCGAGTAAGCACATGCTTAATCTTCCAACAACCCGAGGATGACCTGCCCGACACTATTTGATAGCCCAAAGATGGGGCCAGCGTGAGTGCTGACTAACGACACTCACAACGCCGCCCGCGTTGGAACCGGACAACCAACGCGGGTAGCAACAAGAGGTGGTGATGAAGATGGCAAGAGCCAAGCGCATCTGCCCAAAGCCAGGATGCCCACAACCCGCAACCAAACGCTACTGCCCTGAGCACGAACGCGAATACGAACGCGCACGAGGCAACAGCACGCAACGCGGATACGACTCCAAACACCAAAGCCTACGCAAGCAATGGCGACAACGCATCGACCGAGGCGGAGTCAGCTGCGCATCATGCGGACTACCAATCCACCCTCAAGCACCGTTCGACCTCGGCCACACCGACGACCGAACCGCCTACAAAGGCGCAGAACACGTCCACTGCAACCGTTCAGAAGGCGGACGCAGAGGACGTTCACAACAGGCTTGAACCTGTGGAAAAACCTGTGGACAACCCCCACCCGGGGGCACCTAAGACGTGGTCAGACCAGACCGCCGGTGAGGTGGCTCTGATGCGCGGAGGGTTCAAACATTCCTGACTAGGCCATTTTGGAGGTGGTTGTTTTGTCTCGTGGTGGTGCTAGAAACCGCTCTGGACCACAGCCGGATCCTTCGTCTGGTCGGTCTGATTCTCGTGGCATCAAGTTGGATGCTTTGCCTAATGAGGGCCGTAAAGGTGAGCCTCCGTTGGCGTGGCCTCTTGGGTCGCCGGCTGTTTATATTGACGTGGTTGTGAATGGTAAGCCGTCTCGTGAGCTGGATGAGATGGCTACCGAGGAACGTCGCCAAGCTGAGCTGTCTCTTTGGGATGAGGTTTGGACTTACCCTCAAGCTTGCGCTTGGGAGTTGGATCGGTGGCGTTGGAATATCGTTGCTCTTTATGTCCGTACGTTCCTTGTTTGTGCTGGTCCGGAGGCTAAGGCGGCTGATAAGGCTTCGTTGCATCGTTTTGGTGATCAGCTTGGTCTTACTCCTGCTGGTTTGAAGGAGAACGGTTGGGCTATTGCTCGTAGCGAGGTTGATATGAAGCGTTCTGAGAAGCCTAGCTTGTCGGTTATTGACGAAACGGAGCAGGAGCGCCCCCAGCGTCGTTTGAGGGGGTGATCTCGTGTCTGATTTCAAGGTTGATTTCCCGACCTTGGGGGACGTTGTTGATGCTTGGATTGCTCAGCATTGCAAGGTTCCGAATGGTTTTGATCGTGGCGCTTCGTTTGTGGAGTCTGATTGGCAGTTCTGGTGCACGGCGAATCATTACCGTGTGAAGGACACTGCGCAGTGGGATCCTGTGAAGCCGTTGCGTGCTCAGGCTTTCCATTATCGGCGTTCTCAGATTGTTGCCCCTCAGAAGACGGGTAAGGGTCCTTGGTCGGCTTCGATTGTTGCGGCTGAGGCTGTTGGGCCTACGTTCTTTGGTGGCTGGGCTGAGAAGGGCGACGTGTACCGTTGCGAGGACTTTGGTTGTCCTTGTGGCTGGTATTGGGAGTATGAGCCTGGTGAGCCTATGGGTATTCGGCAGCCGTCGCCTTTGATTCAGATGCTTGCTACGTCTGAGGATCAGGTGGATAACGTTTATGGCCCGTTGAAGGCGATGATCCTTTTGGGTCCGCTTGGTTCGTTGATGAAAGTCCGTGAGGGTTTCATTCGTATCCTTGGCGGCGAGGGTGGCGAGGATTTCGACAAGATCGAAGCTGTTTCGTCGTCGGCTGCTTCTCGCCTGGGTAACCCGATTAGTTTTGCTTTGCAGGATGAGACGGGTACTTATACGAAGACGAACAAGCTGATCAGGGTTGCTCAGACTCAGCGTCGTGGTCTTGCTGGTATGGGTGGTCGTTCGATTGAGACTACGAATGCTTGGGATCCTGCTGAGGCTTCGTTGGCGCAGCAGACTTTTGAGTCTCAGGCGCCGGATATTTTCAAGTTTTATCGTCAGCCGCCGGCGGATTTGTCGTATCGGAATAAGCGTGAGCGTAAGCGGATTCATGCTCATGTTTATGACGGGTCGCCTTGGGTGAACCTGGATGACATTGAAGCGGAAGCCGTGGAGCTTTTGGAGACGGATCCGGCGCAGGCTGAACGATTCTTCGGGAATCGTTTGGTGTCTGGTTCTGGTGCTTGGTTGAAGGATGGTCTGTGGGATGCAGCTTACCTTGGCGACGCACTTGAAAAAGCTAGCTGATTAGTGCGTTTTCCGGTAAAATTGGTATATGAAACCCCCGCGATTGGTGGAACAATCCGGGGGCGCGACCAACACTCTAAGGAAGTGCTGATATGCCTATTATTTCATGCCAATGGCCCGACTGCGAAAACACTAAATTAGTTTCCCGTGGGTTATGCGCCCGATGCGTCAAGCGGGCTTCTCGCGCAGGGATCATCGAATCATTCACGGCACCGCCTCGAACATGTGGCCATTGTGGACGCGAGTTCTTGACTGGCGGTAAGAATGGCAAGGTTTCATACTGTTCAACCAAGTGCCAGCGAGATGGAGTGGCTAAACGCCGCGAAGAATCCCGCGTGAAAGACCTGACTAGGCCTTGCTCTGGGTGCGGTGGATCCATATCTCACACCCAAAGGAACGACGCTCAATACTGCTCCGAGACTTGCCAAAGGCGAGCTTGGTTCGAGGCTAATCCTGACAAGACTAAGGCCCAGGCCAAGCGCTGGAAGATTGACAACCGAGATCGCGCAAAGGATTCCGACCATAGGCGACGCGCAGCGCTGCGGGGCAGTGCTCACGAAAAGATCGACTATGGATCGGTTTGGGAACGCGACAACGGATGCTGTTGGATTTGCGGTGAGCCGGTTGATCAATCGCTCGAATACCCAAACCCGGGATACAGGTCTTGGGATCACATCGTGCCAATTTCTCTTGGCGGTTCGCACACGATGGGCAATATTGCTCTGAGTCACCTGCGCTGCAACATTTCGAAGCGTGATCGAATTCTTGATCGAAAGCCCGCATGGGCTAGTTAGGAGGAATCCGATGCAACTCAATCAGGTCACATGGCTGGAAAACCCAGCCGATGGAACCCAAATATGCATCGGATTTAGATCGACGGTTCAGAAAATGATGATTGGTCGGCAATAAGAGCCGAAACTATTGACGGGCATCAGTTCACGCCGCGTTATGGGCCGGATAAGCGTCCTGCCGTGTGGAATCCTGCCGAGTGGGGTGGAGAGATCCCGCGTGGTGAGGTTGATGCTTGTGTTGATGAGCTGATGACCCGGTTCAAGGTGAAGCGCATGTATTGCGACCCTCACGGTTGGTATACGGAGATCGGCAACTGGTCGGTCACGTATGGCGATGACGTGGTTTTTGAATGGAACTGTTCACGTATTTCTCGCATGTTCGAGGAGATTGTGCGGTTCCAAACTGATTTGCGTGAGAAGCGCATGACTCATGATGGTTGCCCGTATGCGGCGATGGCGTTTGCGAATGCCAGGAAGATCGCTAAGCCGGGTCAGAAGTACATTCTTGGGAAGCCTACGCAGCATCAAAAGATTGATGTGGCGATGTCTTCCATTCTTGCTCATACCGCTGCGGCGGACGCTCACACCGCTGGTTGGGGCGAAGAAACCGATAACCGTATGTGGTGTTTTGGATAGGGGGCCGTTTTGGCGTTGACCAATGAGATGACCTCTCTTGTCCAGGGGCTTGAGGATAAGCTTTCTGCTTTGTCTGGCAAGGATTTGCTGAATGACAGGTATTACGAGGGTGCTCAGCGTTTGGAGCATATTGGGTTGGCTGTGCCGCCTGAGCTTCGTCGTTTTGAGACTTCGGCGAATGCGTGTCGTATCACGGTGGATTCGGTGGCGAATCGTCAGAAGTTGAAGACGTTCTATTTGCCTGATTCGGATGAGGCTTCGGCTGAGTTGCGTGATGGTTGGGATGCGAACAATCTTGATTCTGAGTCGCAGTTGCTTAGCAAGGAGAAGCTGATTCTTGGGCGTGGGTTCGTGTCTGTGGGCACGAATGAGGAGGACAAGGATCATCCTCTGATTCGTGTTGAGTCGCCGCGTGAGATCGCTGTTGATGTTGATGTGCGTCATCGTCGGATGAATGCTGCTGCGCGGTTCTACGGTGATTCTGTGGAGCCTGGGCGTGCTGAGTTTGCGACGTTGTATCTGCCGAATCAGACGCTTTGGTTAGAGCGTGGTTCTGGTGGTTGGAATGTTGTTGATCGGGATGATCATAAGCTTGGCCGTGTGCCGTTGGTGATGTTCTTGAATCGTCGTCGCCTTGGCCGTTGGAACGGTGTTTCGGAGATGGCGGACGTTATCCCGCTGGTTGATGCGGTCGCTCGTACACTGACGAACTTGCAGTTGGCCGGCGAGACTCATTCTGTGCCTCAGAAGTATGTTCTTGGCATGTCCAAGGGCGATTTTGTGGACAAGGATGGGAAGCCTATCCCGGCGTGGGAGGCCTATTTCAATGCGATTTGGGCGAATGCTAACAAGGATGCGAAGGTTGGCCAGTTCGCGGCGTCGGATCTGAAGAATTTCCATGAGACGACGAACCATTATATGCAGTTGATTTCGGGCATTACTGGTTTGCCGGTGCGTTATTTTGGGCAGAATTCGGCGAATCCTCCGGCTGAGGGTGCGTTGATCGCTGATGAGTCGCGTCTGATCCAGAATGTTGAGGCTAAGAACGCTGAGGATGGCGATTCTTGGGGCTGGGTTATGGGATTGTATGAGCGTTTCCGTACTGGCGAATGGGTCAATGGGAACCGGATTGCTACGGAGTGGTACAACCCTGCTACGCCGACTCAGGCGCAGACAGCTGATGCGGTGACGAAGATGTATGCCGGTGGTAATGGTCTGTTGTCTTTGGAGTCTGCTTGGGATTCTTTGGGTTGGTCTGAGGCTCAGAAGAAGCGTGAGTGGGATCGTCGTGAGCGTGAGTCGCGCATGAGCCTGGGCATGATGGAGAAGGACGTTAGCGAGGAGCTGTAATGTCGGTTCCTGCTGCGGTTGTTTCTCAGTACAAGGCTAGTCAGCGGTTGCAGTCTCAGGCGGCGCTCGCGGCTCGTAGGGCTTGGGGTCAGGTTCAATCGGGGTCTATCTCGGAGTCTTGGGGAGCGATTCTCAGGGCTTCGGGATTGATTGCTGCGGTGTCTGCTGGACAGCTGGCGAACGCTACGGCGGGTGCTAGCTATTCGGCTGACAGTTTGGCTCAGCAGGGCTTGTATGAGCCGCCTGAAGCGTTTGTGGATCCTGCCGGCTTCGCTGGCATTGCTGCTGATGGGCGTTCGCTTGAGGGGCTGTTGTATTCGACGGCTCCTTATGTAAAGACGCTTATCGGCGGCGGCATGGACGTTGCGACGGCTATGGGTGCTGGCGCGAAGCATGTGCAGATGTTGGCGAAGACTACTGTTGCTGATGCTGGGCGTGGTGCTGCTGGCGTGGATATTGCTTCTCGTCGTGGTGTTGGTTATGTCCGCATGTTGAATCCGCCGTCGTGCTCTCGATGTTCGGTATTGGCGGGCAAGTTCTACCGTTGGAATGCTGGTTTTCGCCGGCATCCTGGTTGTGACTGTGTGCATGTGGCTTCGACTGATAAGGCTGTGAACGGTGGTCAGTCTGAGGGGCTGATTCATGACCCTTATGAGTACTTCCAAGGCCTTTCTGAGGCTGAGCAGGACAAGCTCTACACGAAGGCTGGCGCACAGGCTATCCGCGATGGTGGCGACCTATTCCAGGTGGTCAATAGTCGCCGTGGCATGAAGCCGGGTGGTTTGGTTACCACTGAGGGAACTAGCCGGCGTGGCAACTTTGGACGGGGTAACGGTCCACGATTGACCCCCGAAGGTATCTATTCGCAGAACCTTTCTCGCGCTGACACTCTGAAAGCTCTTGAGCGTAACGGGTATATCCTGCCGGGTGGTCAGGATCCTTTGGGTTCGATTCGTGGTCAGCGTGATGGTTTTGGCGCTTTGGGTCGTGGTGGTACTCGTGTTGGTGCTCGTGAGGCTGTACTGGAAGCTCGCAGGACGGGTCAGCGTAGACCGAATGACCGTTACAACATGACCCAGGCTGAACGTCGCTTGTTCGATGCTCAGTTGCGTTGGGACGCTGTACGCGAGGGACGTAACCCGTACAGCTCAAAAGAGAAACTAACCCCGGAGATTGCCGCGAAAGTTGAGAAAGACTTCCGGCGTTGGCTGTCTACTGGTGGCCAGGTTTTCTAATCAAGTTTTTTTGTTCTTCCCTTGCGTGCGATGCGCCGGGGTTATCTGCCGTGCGATGCGGCTACCAATAAGGAGTAATCCATGTCTGATGCTGTGACTACTGAAGCCAGTGAAAACACTGATGCTGATACTGCGGCCACTGAACAGGTGCAGTCGCAAGATGACAAGCCACTCGGTGAGAACGGTGAGAAAGCGTTGAAGGCTGAGCGTGAAGCACGCAAAGCTGCTGAGGCTCGTCTAGCTGAGTTTGAAGCCAAGGAGAAGGAAGCTGCGAAGGCTAACTTGTCTGAGGTTGAACGCGCTCAGGCTGAGGCTAAGGACGCTTTGGAGGCCAGTGTCAAGGCGGCGAGTGAGCTGTCTACTTACAAGCTGGCCGCGAAGCTCGGCATCACTGATGAAGCTGACATGGAAATTCTTCTAGCTATCCCTGATGAGGCGACTCGTGAACGCACTGCGGAACGTATCGCCAAGGCGGGTGTGGCATCAACCCCGAAGCCGGATCTTTCGCAGGGCGCGAAGGGTTCGGACAAGAAAGCTTCGACTGGTCAGCAGTTCGAGGACTTCTTCAATAGCAATCTCGCAAAATAAGGAGCTGAAAAGCTATGGCAGGTATTGACCTGAACCGTACGTCCACTAACGTTGCGGCGCTGCTTCCAAAGGAAATCTCGCAGGAGATTTGGAGCAACGCTGTCAACGATTCGGTGATCATGCAGGCTGCACGCCGCATCAACCTTCCAGGGTCGGGTGTAACTATCCCGATTATCACTGGTGATGCTGAGGCTGACTGGGTGAATGAGACCGATGAGAAGCCTGTATCTCAGGCGACTGTCGGTAATAAGTCGATCACCCCGTACAAGCTGGCTGTCATTGAGCTGTTCTCTGATGAGTTCCGCCGTGACCTTCCGGGGCTGTACGCTGAGCTGGCTCGCCGTCTTCCGTCTGCACTGGGTCGCAAGTTCGACTCGACTATTCTGCATGGCACTGCGCCAGGTTCGAATTTCGATGTTCTGACCGGCTCGACCGCTGTTGCACTGGATAGCACCGACACCATTGGTGATCTGGCAACCGCGCTGACTACCGTTGGCGCTGCTGGTGGCGACCTGTCGCACTGGCTGATCTCGCCACAGGCTGAGGGCACCGTGATGACCGCCAAGGACGGTGCTGGCAATTACGCGTTCCTGCGTGATGCACGTACTGACCGTGGAGCTATCGGCTCCATCTACGGTCGTCCGGTGCTGAAGTCCAACGCGGTGTACGCGAACCCGACTGACCCGGCGCCGGACACTGTTGGTTTCGCCGGCGACTTCGCCAACTCCGCTATCTGGGGTTCGGTTGAGGGTATCAAGGTTGACATCAGCAACCAGGCCACCGTGAACAAGGGCGGAACTCAGATCAACCTCTGGCAGCGCAACATGTTTGCGATCCGTGCTGAGGTTGAGGTGGGCTTCATTGTTCGCAACGGTGCTCACTTCGTGAAGCTGACCGGAGCTACTTCGGCTGACTAATGCTGTTGGTGAATCCGTTTACCGGGAAGCTGGTTGATGCTCCTAAAGAGCACGTTGATCAGCTTCTCGGTGCTGGTTTCAAGAAGCAGGAATCAGAAGTGGTAGAGGCTAAAGTTTCTGCCCCGGCTCGTAAGGGTCGTCCTCGCAAGTCTGCTGAGTAGTTAGGGGGTGAGCCGTGGCGTTTGTCGTGGTGTCTGATGTTGAGGCGCGTATGGGGCGCTCCCTGACTGTCACTGAGGCTGCCCAGGTTGAGGCATGGATTGAGGATTTGGAAGCTGTTGTTTTGCAGCGGGTCCCGGATCTTCAGTCGCGGATTGATGCTGGGGAGATTTCGGCGGCGGTTGTGAAGTCGGTGTTTTGTTCTGCGATCATTAGGGTTCTTAGGAATCCGGGTGGTTTGCGTCAACGTACCGAGTCGATTGATGACTATTCGGTGACTGAGACGATTGATTCGTCTAGTTCTGCTGGGTTGTTGTACTTGTCGGATGATGAGTGGGCGTTGATTATTCCTGGTGCTACTGGGGATGCGTTTACGATTCGTTCGTATGGTGCGCCTGATCGTTTGTCGGGTTGGTGGGTTCATCCTGATCAGTGGGTGCCGTACCCATGATTAGTGCTGAGGCTGTGACGTTGCGTGGTCGGTTGGCTGCTGAGGCGTTGATGATCGACGCCTGTCTTGTTGAGCGTTATGCAGGTGAGGTCACTGACCCGGTGACTGGCGTTGTTTCTGAGGGTTGGGAAACCGTGTATGAGGGTGTTTGCAAGGTGCAGGGGAGGCAGGCTCAGGCTTCGTCTCCTGTGGCTGGTGGGCATGTGTACACGGTTGAACAGCTAATGATTCACCTTCCGGTGTTGGCTCAGTCCAGGTTGGGTGATCGGGTGACTATTGTGACCGCGACTATGGATCCTGATCTGGTGGGTGCGACGTTCCGGCTTACTGAGTTGGCGCGTGGCACTTACCGCACTGCGGACCGTTGGAACGTTGAGGCGGTGACCGGGTGAACGAGATTCATGAGTTGGCACGCGATCTTGGGCAGGTCCCTGGGGAGCTTGCCCGCAATGTTGAGAAGGTCATTCCGAAGACTGGGCTTGAGATGAAGAAACGCATGCAAGCCGATTTTCGTAAGTCGAGGCATTTCAAGCAGGTGGCCAAGTCGGTTGATTATGAAGTGAAACGTCTCGGGTTTGGCGGCGATTCGGTGATTCAAGTCGAAATCGGACCCAACAAGAATCGGGACACGTCCGCGTCTCTGGCTGGCATCGCTTACTTTGGTTCCTCCAAGGCTGGCGGTGGTACTGTGCCGGATCCTGTGGTGCCGATGCGTTTGGAAGCTCCGAAGTTCTTTGGGTTTATGGAGATGGCGGCGGAGGGGTTGTTGTGATTAGTGTTGCTAAGGCGATGCAGGCGCTTGCCCCGCCCGGTTTCAAGTGTTATTTGTTTGAGCCGAAGCTGTCGAAGCCTCCTGTACTGGCTGATTACCCTTATGTTTTCTTGTGGGGGAATCCTGGTGATCGTTTGTCGGGTGAGGATTTCACTGATTCGTTATGTGATTCTTATGCGGCTGAGCGGGTTGAGGTAAAGGCTACTTATGTTGGTCTTACTGATGAGTCGTTGCAGATTGCCATGGCGCGCTTCCGTGAGGTGTGGGATCGAGTGAATCTTGTGGTTCCTGGTTTCGCGCCGTCGCGGTTGAAGCAGTCTGGGTTGTTGGATGCTCAGGCTGATGAGACTGCGGTGTTGGTTGGTAATTATCGGCCACGTTATGCGGTTGATCAGTTCACTTTTGTGGGTTCCCGCATCTAATCAAATATTCGTTTTTTGAGGCTTCACACCGTTTGGTGTGGGGCCTTTTTTCATGCCCTGAATCGAGGTGCCCGATGCCGAAGTTTGTTGAGGCTTTTTCGAAGTCCACCGGCAAGAAGCAAATCATCCCCGAGGCGTGGTTGGAGCGGGAAGATGCCCCGTTTACTGACTTCGCTCTCACCCCTAAATCTCGTGCTGTTAAGGCCGAGACAGTACAGAAAGAGGCTAAGTAAATGGGTGCTCGCGTACTTGCTGACGGCAAGACTAAGTTCACTGTTCTTACTACTGCGCCGGCGGATCCTGCCGCGCCTACTGCGACTGAGTTGAATGCTGGCATTGATTTGTCATGTGACATTCTGACGTCTGACTTCAACTGGTCGAATGCTGATTCGGACAAGATCGCTGAGAAGGCGTTGTGCGCTAAGGGTAATTCGAACGCTATTGGTGCTTCGAACTACACCACGGGCATCACTTTGTGGCGCAAGTTTGATCCTTCGACCGGCGCCCCGGATCCGGCTGATGAGACTGGTTGGGCTGCGTTGAAGGAAAAGGGCGCAACCGTGTGGGCTTATGCCCGTGAGACTGGCAAGGATTCCGTTGAGGATTGGGCTGCTGGTGATGAGATCTATCTGGGTGGCGAGGTTGCTACTGATGCGCCTCAGCGCACTGATGGTACTGGTTTCATCAAGCGTCGTATTCCGATGGAGGCTCAGCGTCTTTACGAGAATATCGAGGTCGCTGCCGGCGCTTAGTTAGACCCTGTGTGGGCGGGTGTTAGGCTCCCCGCCCACACAGTATTCCTTTGAGCCTTCCCAAACTTTTAGGAGCCTAAATTGAGCAAGGTAATTGACGGTGTTCCTGAGTCGCTGACTCGTGAACAGTTCACACAGATCATTCGTTCTTTCGGGTTTGAGCCGACTCGCCTGAAAGAACTTCGTCTTGATGCCACGGGCGTGCACGCGGTGGTCTTTGACTTCAGAGAAGACGGGACGCGTCACCTTTTGAAGGATGGCTCGGGCTACGCGAAGAACGAAGTCCACATTCCGCTGATCGATCCAGAAGGAGCCTAAATTATGTCTGATAAGACTGAGTTCACCCCGGAAGATTTTGTGTTTGCTGACTGGTTGGCAGGGGCGCATAAGCCGACTCGCGGTTCGACCGTGTTCCAGCGTGGCGATCTGATGGCGGATCTTGATCGTATTCAAGAGAAGATCCAGGTCGCTGAGCTGATACCCGTGGAGGAACGTTCACTGACTGATGTTTCGCCGCAGAAGCTTCGAGAGGAGTATGCGGCGTTGTCGGATGAGTTCTACAAGTCGGGCTTGTTTGTGAAGATGGCTGGCCTAACTCCCGATGAGCAGGTGAAGATTTCCAACGAGCTAGACAAGGGAACTTTCTCGAAGTATGAGAAGGGTGACCAGTCTGATGAGGCGTTGGTTGCTTTCTCTGAGGCGCGTAAGACGTTGACTTATCGGCTGTTGGCGGAGTCGATTGTTTCTCCGAAGCTTGATGAGCAGCAGTTGCGTGAGTTGCACAAGGTGATTGGCGACGCGCAGTTCAACAAGATTGTGCAGGATTACAAACTTGCTTCGGCGTCGATCAATGAGCCGGACGCAGATTTTTTGCCGAAGCCCTCCACTCACCAAGAAACCGGCGAATAGTTTCCGCGTTGAAGGCGGCCTCTCGTTTTCAGAGGCCGCCTTCGTCGTACCTAGGCGGTATTGAGTGGGGGCATCGTGACCACCTGCTGACGTTCGCTTACGAGCTGTACATGGATAACAAGTGCCCCCAGTGCGGGCGTTCAGTGTTCGTTTGTCGCAATGACGACAATCTTGGTTTGTGGGAAGCGGATACGACGATTTGTGCTGCTCAGGCGGCTGTTGATGAGCGTCGTAATCAGGAGAAGTACAAGCCGGAACCGGGCGAAATGATGTTTGCCCGTCCAATCGATGAGGACCTAATCGCGGGCAGCGGGCTTGTTTTCAAGAGCTGCAAGGACGCGTATCCCGAATCCAATGGAGGCTAGTACGAGCCCTATAACGAGTCCTGGCCATGTGCGTGCGTCGCCTCCGCCTGATAGGACGATGATCAGCCATAGCGCTACGAGGGCTGTGAAGCCTAACCCGATGTACATGATTGCGGAACCTATTTTGCGTTTCGTGTTTTGAGCCATGCCTCCGATCTTATCGGGGGCTTTTGTTTTTAGGGGGTTTCCTTGGCGGATCGTCGCGTAACAGTCCTGTTTGAGGCTGTTATTCAGAACTACAAGCGGAGCCTCGAAGATGCTTCTCAGTCCACCCGCAAGATGGGTGATGAGACTGAGAAGGTCAAGAAGTCTTCGAAGGAATTGGCTCGTGAGGCTGAGCAGGCTGCGCAGAGGCAGAAGGACGCTTGGCAGGAAGTCGGCACGGGTGCGACGGTTGCTGGTGCGGCTGTTGTTGCTGGTGTCGGTGTCGCTGTTAAGAAGTATGCTGACTTCGATAAGGCTATGTCTTCGGTTCAGGCGGCAACGCATGAGACTACCGAGAACATGGAGTTGCTGCGTGAGGCGGCGATCCGTACTGGTGCTGACACTGCGTTTTCGGCGGAGGAAGCAGCGCAGGGCATCGAGGAGCTGGCTAAGGCTGGTGTGAGCGTTCAGGACATCCTTGGCGGTGGCTTGGATGGAGCTTTGGCTTTGGCGGCTGCTGGTGAGCTGGCTGTCGCTGATGCGGCGGAGATCGCATCGAGCGCTATGACTCAGTTCAACCTCAAGGGTGGCGAAGTAACGCATATCGCTGACCTGTTGGCGGCTGGTGCTGGCAAGGCTCAGGGCGGTGTGCAGGACTTGGGCGCGGCTCTGTCGCAGGCTGGTCTTGTCGCTTCGTCTACCGGGCTTTCCATTGAGGAAACTGTTGGCGGTTTGACTGCGTTCGCGTCTGCTGGCCTTATGGGTTCGGATGCGGGTACTAGCTTCAAGTCGATGCTTCAGCGTCTTACTCCTCAGTCGAAGGAAGCTCAGAAGCAGTTCGATGAGCTGGGCATCTCGGCGTATGACGCTAATGGCGAGTTCATTGGGTTGTCTGAGTTCGCTGGCGTACTGCAAGAGAAAATGGCCGGCCTGACCCCACAAGCCAGGAATGCGGCAATGGGGATCATGTTCGGCTCCGACGCTGTTCGTGCTTCCAACATCCTCTATAACGAGGGTGCTGAGGGTATCCAGAAGTGGATTGAGCAGGTTGACGATGCTGGTTATGCGGCTGAGACTGCATCGATCATGCAGGATAATCTTGCTGGTGATTTGGAGAAGCTGGGTGGCGCGTTCGATACGGTGTTCATCCAGTCGGGTGGATCCGCTAACGAAGTGTTGCGCGGGCTGGTGCAGGTTGCTGAGACTTTCGTTGACATTATCGGCAAGATCCCGGCACCGGTACTTGGTGTGGGAACGATCCTTGCTGGTGTCGCCGGCGGTGGTGCGCTTGTTGCAGGCGGCCTAATCAAGGCAATTCCGAAGATCAACGATGCGGCGCAGGCATTCAAGGATCTCGGTTTCAACGCTGAGAAGACTGACAGGATCAGCCGGCGTGCTGGCAAGACTGTCGTGGGTATTGGCAAGGCTGCCGGTATTGCGACTATCGGTGTTGGTGCGCTGACGACGGCGATCACGTTCCATAACAAGTCGCTTGAAGCGGCTAAGGGTCCAGGGCAGTTCGCGTTGCAGTTGGAGAAGATCGCTGCTGGCGGTGCGACCGTCAACAGCATTTTCAGCAACTTGGATTTTGGTGATTCTACCGCGTATGAGGACCGGATTCACGGCATCGGGGATGCTCTCAAGGAGCTGAATCGCGGCGGGCTTGGTCACCTCGGGGCAGATCTTGGAGCGCGAAACCATGTTGCTATTCTCCGTGAAAATGTTGCAGGGCTAGACAGTGCTCTTGCCTCTGCTGTGTCTAGTGGTAATGCGGAGAAAGCTGCGGTTGCTTGGGATCAGGTGACACAGGCTGCCCGCGATCAGGGCATGCCGTTGGAGAAGCTTGAAGGGCTGTTCCCTGGCTATATTGATTCGCTGGCTTCGGTTGAGGCTGAATCTGCGGGTGCTGCTTCTAACTCGGCTGAGGTTGCTTCAGCTTTGGAAGAAGTTGGGGTTACTGCTGATGGGGCTGTGGCTTCCATGAGTGAGTTCCTAGATATTCTCTTTGCGACTGGCATGGCAACTATGTCCACGCGTGAGGCTGCTGCTGCTTACGAGGAGCAGTTGGATGAGACGTATAAGGCCGCTGAGAAGATCGCTGAGGGCGAGTTGGGCAATGCTCTCAACAAGGCTAAGGACGATTTCGATCTGACGACTGAGGCTGGCCGTTTAGCTCAGGAAAGTTTCCATGATCTTGCGCAGGGTGGCATGGCTGAGGTTAAGGCGATGGCTGAGGAGGGTCTTGGGCAGGATGAGATCCAAGCGAAACTTGAGGGCACTTACAGTGATTTGATCGCTGCTGGTGAAGCGTTCGGTTTGTCGGCTGAGGCTGCTGAGGCGTTGGCGCGTGAGGTGCTGGGTGTTCCTGATGATGTGTCTATCAAGTCGTGGATGGATGACCAGGCGAAGAAAACGGCTGAGCAGACTAAGACCGCTGTTGAGAACATTCCTTCGCGCAAGGACGTGAGGATTGTTCAGACGTTTGAGACGCATGGTTCTCCGTATGCGCCGATGAATCCGATTGTTCGGCAGCGTCAGCAGTCCTCACCTGACAATGGGGCTATTGCTGGTCGGTTCGGCAAGAAAGCATCTGGTGGTCGGCTTCCTTATACGGGGTTGGGCACTGACATGATGCTCGGCGTTAGTTCTTATGGGATGCCGTTGGTTCGTGTTGACGATGGTGAGTGGGTTGTCCGTGAGTCGTCGGCTAGCAAGTACAACGGTGTTTTGTCTGCGATCAATTCTGATTCTCCGAGTGTTCAGCATTTGGCTGGGCTTGCTGGCGGCGGTGTGGCTGGCAGTGGTTCCTATGGGGCTTCTGCTGGCAACGTATTCAACTTCTCAATCCCGATTTACGACTCGAACGACCCTGCCAGAACTCGTGCCGATATGCAGGAGGTTGTTCGGACTATGTTCGCGAAAGTGGGGACACGAATTTGAGTGAGTTGATAACTCTTGATGGGCACCCGCTGACCGGTGTGACTCGTGATGGTATTTGGCGGGTCACTGAACTGTCGGGGTGGTGGGATAGGCCGGCACCCAAACGTGGCGGTGAGTCACGCGCTAACGGTGACGGCAGCTACGCCACCCCGATTCAGTATGGCAACCGGCTGATTAGCATCACTGGCCGGGTCATTTCTAAGAATCATGAGTATTTGCATCAAGCTATGGGGAAGCTCAACTCTTTGGGGTTGCGTGGCGGTGCGAAGCTTCTGGTGTCAGGGCATGGCCCGGCGCAGTGGGCTACGGTTCAACCTCGCGACGACACTACAGCAGAGTTCATGACTGACCGGTACTTGCGTTTCCAGATCGCGTTGGAAGCGATTGACCCGTTCAAGTATGGGGAGTCGTATGCGGTTGCTGGGTCTTCCAGTACGCCGGCATCGCTGTTCCACCGTGGCACGGTTCCTGCGTGGCCCGTTGTCACGGTGACTGGCACTTCGGCGGGCGGCTACACGCTGACCCTGAACGGCAAGACGGTGGTGGTCACCCAGGCACTTGTTTCTGGAACGTCGCACACCGTCGATTTCAAGACTGGCATTATCCGCGCTGGGTCATCGGTAGTTCGTGGCGGGTTGTCTACTGCGAACTTCTCGCCGATCAATCCGGGCCTGCCGCAGAACATGAGTACGACTGCTGGCAGTATCACCGTCCGCTATTCCGACACTTACATTTAGGAGGCCAGTTTGGGTTACCGGGTGTGGAGTGTTTCAACGAAGACGTGGGGTGACCGGGTTGAGCTTAGACCGCAGTCCACGTCGTGGGAGCGGACGTTCAACCATAGCGCCGGCGGGTCAACGTCGTTGGTCTTGTCTGATCCTGATGTGGCTGCGGTCGCTGGGTTGAATGATTCGTACCCTGGACAGCGTGCCATAGTCGTGGACTACGACAACGTCGTGGTCTATGCCGGGATCATTTGGGAAGCAGATTATGACCGTGACTCGCAGACGTTGGATCTGACGCATGAGGATATTTGGTCTTTGTGGGATGCGCGCCTGATCAGTGAGGTGCGCACTGAGGATATTACCAACTGGGAGAAAACGTACTCCGGGTTGGAGTACGACACCATCGTCAAACGCATCATCCAACTCGCTGTAGCTGGCACTGGTCGTGGTGTGCCGATGGTTTACGAGGACGACTACACCGGTGGTCGTTCCCGTACTTACAACGGGTACAACATGGACACCGCGTTGTCTGCGATGGAAGAAATCATGGATCTTACGGATGGGCCTGACATTGATTTCCGTCCCGAATGGGACGGTGCTGGTGGTGTCCGGTTCACCCTGCGTACTGGTGATCTTTCCTTGAACACTATCGAGGTGAACTTCTCAGCACCGGAGACACCCGCTGAGGGTTTGTGGATCAAGACTGACGCACGCGACGTGGCAACACAGATGTTCGCGGTCGGTGAAGGATCCGGCAAGAAGACCACCAAGAGCCCCGGCATGTTGGTTCGTGAATCAGCTTCGGCAAATATCGCTGACTATCCGGCGTTGGAACGTGTGGAGCAGTTCAAGAACATCAAGAAGGGCGCCGAGCTTTACGACCAAGCAGCCTCCGCGCTCGTTGCCACAAACGGCGCGGTACGGCAGGCGGGGTTCCGGCTCAAACTTGATTCGCCTATCCTGGGCAACCTGTGGGAACTGCGCCCCGGAACGATCGTCCGCTGGTATATCCGCGATGACCCGTACTTCACTACTGGTTGGCGTGAATGGCGCGTACTCAAGTACTCCGGAGATATTACCAGTGACTTCGTTGATATTGAGTTCCAGCCGAAGGGAGGCTAGGCGTGGCAAGAGTTGTTGACCTAACCGGAGAGAACGTCACCCGGCAGCGGCGCAAGGAACGCACCTACGGCACCAAGACAGACCTTGCTTCGACTGTGGTTGAGCGTGGTTCTACGCATTGGGCTGAAGGTTCGAATGTTCATATTGATGGGTTGTTGGGCGTTGCTGGTACGGCGACGGTCTCTGGTGTCTTATCAGTAACAGGTACGTTGAATGCGTCCGGTCAGATCAATTTGTCTGGTTCGACTTCTGTGACTGGCCCGTTGGATATTACGGGTGCAACAACTATCGGCGGTTCGTTGAAAGTTACGGGACCGACTAGCCTTGACGGTGTGCTGACTATCAATGGCGACACCACGATCACCGGGTTGTTGGCTGTTGACGGTCCGACCACTATTTCGGGCACGCTCGATATTGACGGCGTAACGACGTTGAACAATGACCTGAACGTGACTAACTTTGGCGAGATTAACGTGGGCACGAACATGACGCTCACACCTTCTACTGATGGTGGCTCGATCCTGTTTCAGGATGGTTCCAAGGTCACATCAGTTGGCGGGACAGTTCAATCTAAATCGTCTGGTGCCGGTAGCATCACGGCAGGTTTGAACTCCGCGAACATCAGTGCTGGCGCAGGGTTCATCTCGGTGGATGATTTGGGCGATTGGTCATTGGTAGGCGGGGCCAATCTTGAATCAATTGGTGCCGATGTCAAGTTGACTGGAAACTTGGAATATACGGGGGCGTTAACCTCACCCGGATTGCAAACCATTGGAACAAGAGTCCGGATCATAGCACCGTACCCGACTGGCAATGCCCCTAATGTCTATATGGACGCAAATGGGTGGCTGTACCGAACTTCGTGGACACCCTAACACGTTAGTCCGGAAGATGTTCTTTGCAGAGCGCACTTACCGCTGCACTTACGATCTTTTGATTATTCGAGTACAGCGCGCTACTCGGGTCTTCGAAACTGCCGGGGATCACTTCCACGTCAATCTCCGGCTCGCCATCGTCAAGCTTTTCGCATGCGAGGTAGCCGGCTGCGAGCAGTTCGTCATCTGCGGGAAGCTCACCCTTCCACCCTGAGAAGTCGGGCTGCATGAACACGATGAAGTCTGTTTCAGAGCTTTCCGGGGTCGGCTCAACGGATTCTTCCACGGTCGCTTGCTCTTCGCTCATGGTGAGTGGGGCGGCTTCAACCTTAGGAGAAGCCGAGGGCGCGTCGGGTTCCTGGCCGTTGGTGGATTCACCACTCACGCACCCTACAAGTGCAACAGCGGATACAGCGAGTACGGATAAAAGTTTTGGGCGCATACCCACATATTAATCTAAGGAGCCGACAATTGGCAGAGCATGACGAGGAAACTTCCGAGGCAAAGATTACCCGGCTCGAAGATGAAAACTCCGAACTTCACCGGCAAGTGTTCATCGCTAAGTCAATGATTGATGAATTACGGCAAGCCTTATCTGCGGCGCAAGTCGCTCAAGCCCAACTCAACGGGCAACTAAAACTCGCAAACCAACCCACCGCGTAGTCGGTGGGTTTTTCTACTTAAGGAGGCGACATGCCCACGGTTACCGGCCACCTGCGGGACATAGCTGGCGGAACACTTGCCGACGAGATCGGACAACTGGTTTTTCGGCTCAACCGACCCAATGTCGGAGTGTCGGGGTTTTCCAAAGACTTTGTACTCCCCACAAAAGAACACCCAGTCACCCCGATCACTGACGGCTCATTCAGTGTCAACCTGAATGCCACGGATCAGCTCGCCTACGACGCCTGGTATGACGTCGGCATTGTCTGGAATGAAGCCGAAGGTGCCTTCTGGGACTTCGGTCTAAAAATCCAAGTTCCCAACGCTGGCGGAACGTTCGGTGACTTGCTCTATCACGGTGGTGGTGGTGGTGGCGGTGGTGGCGGTAATCAGCTGCTCGTCTGGGTGGACGAAAACCCACCTACCAATCCGCAACGCGGCCAATGGTGGTTCCAGCCATCAACCAACAATCTTTCCCGATGGGAGTAAACAGTGGCATGGATTCTAATCGCCAACCTCAAAGGTGGTAAGGGCGACAAGGGCGACACCGGCAACACCTACATGGGTGACCTGCCATCCGCAACGAATCTCCTGACTTGGTATGGGCTGTCCAAGGTTGGTTCATGGGGTGTGCCCACGCAAGCTATTGTCGATTCCACTGCGGGTCGTCCACCAGGCGCTAAGCCAGGTGTGGTGTCGATCATGCCGGTCGGTTCGACCGCTTCGATCCAGCGTTGGGAGGAATACGGGCAGTCTGGACGTGTTTGGACCGGCTCGGTGAGCAACGGCCAGCGCCTGTCGCCGTGGAAAGAGCTATCCTCCGCAGCGCATTACGGAAACATCGCCTTGACGCTGCTGACCCACTTCGATCAGATCGACTTCGACTCCGACTTCTCGGTGTGGAATGGCACCGTGGCGACGGACATGGGCGCACCAGAAGGCGCAGTTGGCAAGATCCGCACTGAAGTTGTCGGCAACTTGATCTTGCAGACCTGGCGTTCCATCACTCCAACGGGTGCCGGCCCGAGTGAGTTTGTTCGTGCGAAGGGTTCGACCGGGTGGGGGCCTTTTGTTAAGCGTCACCCATCGAGCGCTCCTGCTCCAACTGCCATCGACTCCGGGACGAAGTCAGGGTTCAAGAACGTTGCCTTGCCGCTCACGCAACAGTCGTCTGGCGGAACCGAAGTAGCAGAGAACGCCACGGTACGCTGGCCTGTCCGCTACAGTGTGGGGGCGAAGCGGGCCCGGTTGCACGTGCGCAACTGGAACTACGCGCTAGGGCTGAACTTTAGCGGCGCTGTGTCGTTCACTGGGGCATGGTTCGGGCCATCCTCGGGCGCGAACTTCACCGGAACACCCACCCGACTCCTGACTGAATTCACCACACCAGCGGATGGTTCAGAGTACGTTTCGTCATGGTTCAGCATCAACATTGAAGAAGACCGCGAACAGCTGCTCAGCGTAGGCTTCACCACTGCTGCGGGACAGAGCAACGCTCAGTCGCGTTCCGGTTGCTACCGGTCGGCGAACTCTGCTGATGCAGGGCTAGCGTCTGGATTCACCGGGACTGCGAACACGATGTCACCATTCGATGTGTGGCTCGAAGTTGAAGTTCCCGCAGACACCCCCATTGTTGGTGGGTTCGGTGACTCAAACACTGTCGGCACAGGCACCACGTTCCCGGTCTACGATTCATGGTTGTCCCAGTATTGCCGTTCCACGCGTGCCCTGCCGTACTTCATGGCGATTCATGGCAGCAACAGCGGCTTGTGGGACGATCCCGACATCCCTGCCTGGACGCATTACGGGGACACAGCAAAACCGGATTCCGTGGTGTATTTCCTGGGGCAGAACGACCTTCAGGACGGCACTACTCTGTCGACGATGCAAACGAATCTGGAAACGGTGCTGCCGATTGTCAGGGACAAGCTGTCCGGCGACGTGTATGCGGCGACAGTCACCCCGGCCAACGCTAAGGCCGCAGCGGTGAACGATGTCCGCAAGGCATATAACGCGTGGCTTGGTGCCAAGCCCCTGGGGATCAAGGACACCTTTGATTTCTCGGGTGCGGTGTCAGACGATGATGCGACGATCAGAACAGCAGATAACTTCGACGGGGTGCACATGCTGACCAGCGGGCACACGAAAATGGCGGCGAAACTGAGCGAGCGCCCCGTGAACCCGCAGGTGCTAACGCAGGTCGAAGTGGCTGCATTGAAGGCGCTCGTATAAAAAGCCAAGCGCTCACAGGGGCGCATTTTTTATGCCCTCCTGTGAGCGTTGCACCCCCAAGATTTGAGGTAAATGATGCCTACTCATGTTTTTCAGCCGTCCCGTAACCCGCCGAAGGGTGAAATATCTTTTCGAGAGAAGGCTTCGATGTTCCTTGATGGGGCGTCCTCCGTATTCGCCCTGGGTTCGGATAAGCCGGTGGCACCAACACGTGAATGCGCGGA
>NZ_JBFREO010000014.1:0-30297 GCF_052114325.1 Glutamicibacter sp. MCAF14 | reverse complement strand
GAAATATCTTTTCGAGAGAAGGCTTCGATGTTCCTTGATGGGGCGTCCTCCGTATTCGCCCTGGGTTCGGATAAGCCGGTGGCACCAACACGTGAATGCGCGGAGGCAAGAGTTAGGGCTCGGCTGGAGGCCTATAAGCGTTATACGCGAAAAGGTAAGGCATCAAGGAGCACTGATGGTTGAGTCGATTCCGTGGGCGGCGATTGGTGGGCTTAGCCCGGCTGCGATGCTGATGCTCGCAGTCTGGCTAATCCTCACCGGCCGCATAGTGCCAAAATCCACCTATGACGTAATGGTCAAAGGTAGAGACTCCTGGCAGGAAACAGCCCAGAAAAAGCAAGAGATCATCCACACACTGTCTGAAACGGTACGCGAACAGCAGGTAGTGAATGAGACCGTCGCAAAGATCATGACCGCCGTGCAGGACGCGAACAAGCCAGGTGATGGCCAATGATCTGGGGGCGACGCAAGAAAGCGCAAGCCGAAGCAGACGAAGCGTTAGCAGCAAAGATTGAAGCTGATATTGAGTTGGCGGCCGCACACGAAACTAAACGCGAAGTGACTCAGCACTCGGAGAAGCTACGCGAAATCAACCGGCAAAATCATTTCAGCGAGGGGCTTACACGCTCGTTCAGGGGGAAGCCAGCATGACAGTTCAACCAACCACAGCAATCCTCATGGCGATAGTTCTGGTGGAGACGATCATTGTGATGTTCGGGTGGAACTGGATCACTAAGGGCGCGTGGACTGATTTTCCTGCTGGTCGTGTGCTCATGGCTTTGTTGGGTGTGCAGTCGGCAATCCTCCTGCTGGCAACACTGTCAGGGTTCTTCCCTGCTTTCCCCGGCAGGCCTTTCATCTACCTCGGGTTGTATTCGATCTTGATATTCGTGGTCGGATGGCTCGGATACACGATCATCCGAGAACAACGCAAACACCGAGACCAACAGAAACACAACAAGGACTAGCAAACCGCTAGTCCATTTTTTATGCCCCGTCATGGTGTGTGGCGGGGCTTTCTCATGCCCGAAAGGTGGCAAGCATGCCTGATCTTGACCCGCTCGAAGCGATCGACCAAGAAGAATACGACGACCCCAACCCCGAGGAAGTCACCGACCCGAACCACTCTGACTACGTCGAGCCCGCGTCGGGCATCAAGCCGCTAGGAGGTAAGTAAGCATGGCGATCTACCGAGGCTATGCAGGCGCCAAGACCTGCACCAAGGGCCCGACTACTGGCGCGAAGGGTGCAATGGCTTGGTTCCTCGCCAAGTACAAGGAGCAGGGCGGCCGCAATTCCGGCATCTACAACTGCCGGCCCGTGCGCGGCTCCACTCGCACCACCTCGTTGCATGGTGAAGGCCGTGCCTTCGACCTTGGGCTGAAGTGGTACGACAAGATCGAGGTGTTCCAGGAGCTGGCCGAGCAGCTGCGCCTGAACTCGAAGGAGTTGGGTATCCAGTGCATCATCTTCAACCGGAAGATCTTCTCCGGCGGATACAAGTACACCGGCTGGTACAAGTACACCGGCGTCAATCCGCACACCGACCACCTGCACGTCGAGTTCTCCTGGACGGCCGCTAACCGCAGCGTCGAGGACACCGTGGCCCTGTGGGAGAAGGAACTGGGCGGCAAGGTCACCGGTGAGACGGTGCCCGTGGCTTCGCGTCCGAAGGTCAAGGACCAGTCGCCGTACAACGTGCCGAACGGTTCCACGAACTTCCCGGACAACTACGCCGATCTGAAGATCAACGGCAACTTCAAGTCGTGGGAGATCGGCGCCCTGCAGATCCTGCTGAAGAACGTCATCGGCGGGCTCAACCAGCGCTGGGATGGCAAGTTCGAGAAGCTGACCATCACCGACACGATGACGCTGATGCAGCGCAACGGCTACTACCTGAAGACCCCGTTCACTGCGCGTGGTGTCAAGAAGGGCACCCCGCTCAAGAAGGACGGCAAGGACGGTTACTGGTTCTGGGTCGAGTTCCAGCGGATGCTGGCCGACGACCTGGGCCACCGCGGCAAGGTCTACTACGACACCCGCAAGTGGCGTCTGGACGGCAAGCCGTTGAAGGAAACCGGCAAGGCCATCCAGCGGTGGCTCAACGACAACAACTAAGGAGAAACCATGGCTAAGCATACAGCCGTCACCACCCAGTCCCAGCACCCTTGGCGAGCTACCGTCCGCACGATCCTCGCGGTCATCGTCGCTCTGGCCGCCATGGCCCCGTCGATTTACGGAGCGGCCACGATGGGCAGCCCAGAAGCAGCTACAGGCGCCGCGGCGCTGGCACTGGGTATCGCTGCGGCGATCACCCGCATCATGGCCCTGCCCGGTGTGGAGGCGTTCTTCCAGCGCTTCCTGCCTTGGCTGGCAGCCGGAACCAAGACCGACGAACCACCCGCAGGTAATATCGAAGTGGGCAGCCCAACTGACTTGTCCGAAAAGCACGTATCTGAATAGCTTTTTGGGCAAGTTTTTGGGGCGTGTACAAATTGTCACCCACCCCAAACGCTTCTCAAACAGATCCGCCCCATCCTCAAACGAGGGTGGGGCAGTTTTCTGCGTTAAGAGACAATCGAAGCATGGCTGAGTTCTCCGACCCTCGCTTCGAGCAAATGCGTACGTACATGGTCCGGGAATACCCTTACGTGCAGGTGATAGACCCGGAGCTCGGCAAGATCCATGCCCGCGTGCGCGGTTGGATACCAGGCGAACTGTTTATCGAGTACCCGTCCAATGGTGCGCGCTGGGTGTACAACGGGCCGTTGTACGTGAAGTGGGTACCAACCACTGCGGCCACTCGCATCCGGCAGAGCGACAGCCTCTGGCGAAGCACTGAAGACAATCACACATGGCACCAACGCGAAGACCAGAAGATCAGCTTCCGACCAGACCCGTGGACATCCAGCCTCCCGGCATCCGACTAGAATTCGCCTTATGGATCAATACGGAAACCTCGGACCCTACCAAGACCCTCAGATCAGGCAATGGTGGGACGAGCTAGAAGTTGAGAAGCAAGACGACGAAGAATAAGCATAGCCCCGCAGAGTTCAATTTGCGGGGCATACTTTTCACCCAAATGCGGAGTCGGCGATGGACGCGCCACGAGCGTGAGCACCCTCCACCAAGTGGCTGTATCGGTCCACCGTCGTCTTGACTGATTCATGACCTAACCGCCTGGACAGTTCGTACATATCCATTCCGTTGGCCAGCATCATCGAGGCATGCGTGTGCCGTATGTCGTGAGGCCGTGGCCGCCGTTCCTTCGGCACCCCCAGTTCCGCCCAAGCCTGGCCCCAAACCTTGTGATACGCGGACGAACGGATCTGCCGACCATACACGGTCTTGAATACGAGTTCTTCATCTGTACGATTCGCGAGTACAGGCCGCATCATCTTGTCCGCCTGCCGGGACAGCGAAACGGACCGCTTGCCCTTCCTTGTCTTGGGAGCGCCAAGGTAGTACTTGTACTTGTCATCTTCCTTCCACGCTTTGGTGATGCGCAGGACGGATGTGGCACCGATGAACCCGAAGTCGGGTTTCTGCACGGCAGTCAGTTCACCGAACCGCGCCCCAGAGTAGAGGAGCATCCGGGAGAACGGGACGTAGTGGGCGTGCATGACTCCCATGAGGTCGTTCCATTGGTCGAGCGGGATGATCTGCATCTGTTCGGTGGGCCGGTTGTCTTTGGGTAGGCGTACGCCGGCGCAGGGGTTGTGGTCGAGGATGCGGAGTCGGATGCCCGTGGAGAACGCGGCGGACAGCAGGCCGCGGTGGTTGGCGATACTTTTTGTCTGCAGCCCTTTTTCGGCCATGTAGCGTTGCCAGTCCACGATGTGCTCGGAGGTGACGCGGCGGATCTTCATGGCCCCGAGGTCTCCGGCGAAGTGCTGTTCCGCGGCTTTGCGGTATCGGCTGAGCTGGTAGTCGCCTACGTCGGTGAGCTGGTCGATGTGGCGTATTAGGAGTTCGGTGACGGTGGGGCCTTGTTCGAGTTGGTTCTCGATGGATTCTAGGGCCCGGTCGGTGTCGCCTTGGGCGGCTTCGATGACGGCTTTCCAGCGTAGGGCATCTTTTTCGGTGTCGAATGATTGCGATTCGCGGGTGCCGTTGGTGATCCATCGGACTCGGTATCGAGTGGCTTTGGAGGGGGTTTGGTACTGGTCGAGGCTTGCCATGGGATTAGTATGGAGCATCGCTATGACCATTTGTGCCGATTCCATGACCATGCAAATAAAAAACCCCTAGTTGACTAGGGGTTTTTTGGCGGACACGGGGGGATTTGAACCCCCGGTCGAGTTTTAGCCCGACCCTTCATTAGCAGTGAAGTCCATTCGGCCGCTCTGGCACGTGTCCATCCGCTGTTTCCAGCAGGTTCTAGCTTACCTGAAGACAGGCGCGTGTTCCAAAACGAGACTGCTAACGCACCTGTCGCCACAGGAATTCGTAGCTGGTGGCCAGCATTTTTGCAGTTGACTCGTTGTCGGTTGAACCGGCATGCCCACCGCTTTCTGGCTCGTGATACCGCACATTTTCAATGCCCATGTCCATCATCTTGGCCGCCATGATGCGCGCTTGGGATGGTCCCACCCGGTCATCAGATGTTGTCGTCCAAATCAATGACGCTGGATAGTCATCAGCAGCATGGTGCTGGTCGCTTAACCGGTGGACTGGGGAGAATGTGCGCAGGAACTTCCAATCTTCTGGCACATCAGGGTCGCCGTATTCTGCAATCCATGAATGTCCGGCAGCGAGCTGGGTGTACCGTTTCATATCCAACAGTGGAACGCCGCAGGAGATAGCGCCAAAGAGCTGCGGGTAGCCGGCAATCATGTTGCCCATCAGCAATCCGCCGTTTGACCGTCCCGTCGCCGCGAGATGCGCGCGGGTGGTAACCCCGCGGGCGACAAGATCTTGGGCAATGGCGGCAAAATCTTCGTACGCTCGGTGACGGTTTGCGCGCAGTGCGGCACGATGCCAATCTGGACCATATTCGCCTCCGCCGCGGATGTTGGTCATGACGTAGACCGGCTTGCGTCCGTCGCTTGTGCGATGAGAGAGCCATCCTGTGCCCATAGCCGCCGCGTACCCCGGGGTCATGCTGTGTTGGAAACCGCCGTAGCCGTCCATCAGGACGGGATTCATGCCATCGAATTCCAAGTCGCGGTCTGCGACCTGGAAGTAGGGAACCCGGGTGCCATCTGCGGAAGTCGCGAAATGCTGGGTGACCTCGAAGCCTTGAGCATCAAAGCGATCTGGTGACTTCTTGATCGCTACCGCCTGTTTTCCAACTTCTCCGCGCAATAAGGTCGTGGGAGTGGTGAAGCCGGTGATCGTCATCCAATAGTCATCGCCATGCGCTTGGTCTTCGTCATCGACAGCGGCTACCGAGACACTGAGCATCCGGTCTTCCAAAGGCATCTCGGACTGCGCGAAACCGGCATTCAGGTCAATGATGCGTACCTGAGACGCGACATCGTGCAACACAGTAAGCAACAGGTAGTTGGCGGTGAAACTCAAAGATTCCAAAGCCGTATGCGCATCCGGCGTGAAGACCACCTGGTCCACTGCTCCGGTATCCAGGAACACTTCCAAGGAGGCGATGGCCAACGCGCCAGCGGGGATGAGCTGGCCCTGGTGCTCCCAATCGGTCCGCGGGGCAAACAGGACCCATTGGCGGTGCAAGCTCACCGATACGTCAGTGGGTACCTGCAGCTCCCGATGCACGCCATCGATGAACACACCGGTCTTCGAATTGTAGAAATCAATTGCATCGGTGGTGACGATTCGCTGGTAGCCAGGCGTTGAATCATAGTAGCCGAACGCTGCGACATGCTCTTTGCCGACTTCAAAGATGATTGGAGCAGCTTCAATGTCCATGCCGCGGCCTACCTTGCGCAACGTGCTGGCATAGGTGGAACGAGTGGTGAATTGATCGCTGCTGGCCGTGCCGACCAACAGCGTGTCCGGGTCAATCCATGAAGCTTGGGTCTTGGCGACGGGCAAGTCGAAACCGTCTTGCACAAATGTTTTGGATTCCAAGTCGAATTCGCGAATCCGCACTTGGTCGCCACCATCGGGGCTCAACCGAACCAACGCACGGCGGTACGGCTCGTTATTGTCCGGGCGAAGCAAAGCTGAACCGGCAAAGTGCCATTCGCGGCCCTCGGCTAGGGCAAGCGCATCGAGGTCGAGCAGGATCTCCCACTGAGGTTCGTCGGTGAGGTAAGACTCCCAATCGGTGCGGCGCCACAAACCCAATCGGTGCTGTGAATCGCGCCAGAAATTGTAGTAGTGCTCACCTCGCTTATTCACCATGGGAATGCGATCTTGCGCGTCGAGTACAGTCTTGATCTGTTGGACGCTTTGACGGAAAGTGTCGTCGTAAAGTTCAGCCTCGGTGCGTTCGGTGTGCTGGCGTACCCACGCCAGTGCCTTCTCGTCGTGAGTTCCTTCAAGCCAGGAATATGCGTCAGTGGTCGCAGTATCAGAAACATGCTCAGTCATGGGCTTAGTCTATGCGCCTCGCGTTTGCCCTGCCCGAAAGGTAATACCCTAGGACAGTGAGTACCTCGACGCAGAATCCCAAGAATGAATTCAACCTGGCTATTGTCGGGGCCGGTCCGCGTGGCACGAGCACGGTGGAGCGCTTGGCTCATCTGGCGAACAACCTTGAACGGACCGCCAACCGAATCAATATCACTGTTTTCGACCCGTACCGTCCGGGATCCGGGCATGTGTGGAGCCCGAAGCAGTCCGAGCATTTCTTGATGAATACTCCTGCTTCTTTCCCCACTGTGGCACCCGAGCGCACGAGTGATGAACCGGGACTGAGTTTCCGGCAGTTTGTTGCCCTGCACGGAGACGGGCGTCGCCTAAGCGAGGAGCATGCCAGGATGCTTTCCCAGGTTGAGGCGGGCACATATCCTTCACGGGCGCTCTATGGCGAGTATCTGGAACACGTGTATGACAGCAGCGTGGCGGTGCTCGCTGCACATGAGAGCTTCAGTGTTGAGCATCTTGCTGCCGAGGTCATCGGTGTCAGGCCGTTGGGCAACGGCTACCAGCTGGACTACCGCACTGCACAGGGTGAGGGCGAAGCTGCGCAGAAGACTTTTGACGCAGTGGTGTTGGCACTCGGGCACCAAAGCGCGGAACTCAACCCATGGCAAAAACAGCTGCAAGAAGCCGCGCAACAAGCCGATGCAACGTACCTGCCGCCGAACGTGCCGGCAGATTTGGATTACAGCCTGTTCGCTGAAGGCCAGCCAGCACTGATTCGCGGCTTGGGGTTGAACTTCTTCGATGGCATGGCGGAGCTGACTCTGGGGCGCGGGGGATTGTTCCGCGAAACTGGCAAGGACCCGGGGCACCGTTTGGAATACATCGCTTCGGGCCGTGAACCAGAATTGGTTGTTGCCTCGCGGCGCGGTACCCCGTACTGGGGTAAACCTGTTGTTGAGCAGTTCATTCCGGAAGAAATCTCCTTGCGGTATTTCGATGTTCCAGAACTGATTGGCCAGCTGGCTGAAGCGCGTGCCACGAATCCTGCGGCCACGTTGGTCTTCTCTCGCCATATCTGGCCGAAGCTGCACCGTGACATCCTCTTCGCGTACTACAGCACGTGGGCTGAATCCTGCGGTGCGCCCGAGGGGTTCTCAGCAGAAGAGTTCATTGAGCAGCTCGATGAGCTGCTGACTGCGGAGCACCGTGAAGGCAGCCAAGTCTGGTTGGGTGAATTGCGAAAGTTCATCGCGCAGATTCCAGAATGCGAATGGCTGGACGTGCCAAAGCTCGCCAAGCCATTCGACGAGGTGGGCTTCGGGTCGGATGCCGAGTACCAGCAGGCAGTGCGAGACTATCTCGTTGATAATGCCCGGCACAGTGTTGGTGGACTCAAGGACCCGCTGTCCTGCGCGATCATGACGATGAACGCTGGACGCATGCTGATCAAAGAGCTCGTTGTCACCGGGGTAATCGACGAGCAATCGCGCATCGAAGAGATCCAAGCGCACTTCGAACCACTGGTTGAGGGATTGTCCTCCGGGCCGCCCCTGGAACGCATTGAACAGCTGCTGGCATTATCCCGTGCTGGGCTGGTCAGCTTTATCGGCCCCGAGCCGGAATTCGGCTTTGACGAAGTCTCGCAAATGTTCACGGCCTCCTCGCCGTGGGTCGATTCAGAGGTATACACCGCGCGAACGATGTGCGAAGCGATGATGCCAAGTAATCGAGTGTTGCAGAATGATACGCAGTTGATCAGGCAGCTGTTGAAGGACCATGTAGCGCGAGCCCATACTTGGCGTAACGAAGAAGGCGAAAGCCTGCCAGGTTCCGGTTTCGACGTTGTCGGTGAGCCATATCGTCTTGTAAACAATGAAGGATTGGCACATCGTGGCATTTTTGTCCTGGGGTTGCAGCTTTCCTCGGCTCAATGGGGGACCGCTATTGCCGCGCAGGCGGGAAATATGAAGAATGCGGCAGCTCAAACCTTGCACGATGCGGCCAACGTGGTCAATGAAGTGGCACGTTTAGCCGGGCTGCAGGGCAAAGAAGCGTTGAGCGCGGCACAGGATTAAACAATTTGGCGGGCCGATCCATGGATCAGCCCGCCAAACTTGAAACGCGGATGGTATGGGATTTGAACCCATGAGACGGGGTTACCGCCTACTGGTTTTCAAGACCAGCTCCTTCGGCCGCTCGGACAACCATCCAACCCCAAAAAGTATACGGCATGAACCCCGGTTGAAAGGAATTGAACGCCATGAACGACGTTATGAAGGCCTATATTTACAACGGATCCGGTGGGCCGGAAGTCCTTGAATTAGTGGACCGTCCAGTGCCGAGCCTGGCCTCTGGGGAAGTGCTGATCAAAGTTGAAGCTTTCGGATTGAACCGTGCCGATGTGCAGCAACGCAAGGGGGTGTACCCGCCACCTCCTGGAGCTAGCGACATCCCCGGATTGGAAGTTTCCGGGCGCATCGTAGAAATCGGTGACGGCGTAAACGGGTGGAAAACCGGGGCGCGTGTAGCGGCTCTGCTTGCTGCCGGCGGATACGCACAATACGTAAATGTTCCCGCAGAGCTGCTCATTGAGGTTCCGCAATCCGTTTCGGATATCGATGCCGCGGCCTTGCCAGAAGCCGCTGCCACAGTAGTCTCGAATCTCTTTGTCGAAGGCGAGCTGGCGCAAGGGCAAACTCTGTTGCTCCACGGGGGTGCCGGGGGTATCGGGTCCATGGCGATACAGCTTGCCAAGACAGCCGGAGCTCGCGTTATCGTCACTGCTTCATCTGCGCAGAAACTGGAGTATTGCCGTGCTCTGGGTGCCGATGAAGGCATTAATTATCGCGAAGAGGACTTTGCCGAGCGCGTTAAGGAGATCACTGAGGGCCAAGGCGCAGACCTGATCATGGACGTCGTGGGTGCCAAGTATCTGGCGCAGAACCTCAAATCGCTTGCGGTAGGCGGGCGGCTGGTGGTGATCGGGTTGCAAGGCGGCGCGAAGGCCGAAGCGAATCTGGGACTGCTGCTTGCCAAACGCGCCCGGATCATTGGTACTACCTTGCGTGCCCGTCCGGTGCACGAAAAGGAAGAGATTATCCGGCAGACCATTACCCGGGTGATACCGCTGCTGGAGAAGGGTCAGCTGGCCCTGAACGTAACTAAAACCTTTGACTATTCCGAAGTAAGTAGTGCTCATGAATACTTCGATTCGGGAAAGCACACTGGGAAAATCGTCATTAAAGTTTAATGCTTCAGGGCAACCAGTTGTAAAGTGACTGAATAGTCCTCCATGCGTGAGCCATCCAATAATTACTGGTTACGCACATCACCCGCACTGTTCCCTAGGAGGTTGCTCTTTTGAGTGCCCAAAATACCTTGCCGCCTGCTGGCGTCGATCCCGAGGCAGTCGAACGCGAAGAAAAGCGTTGGACCCCTGCGAAGATCGCCATCTGGGTTGCCATCGCGCTGATCGGTGGTATCGCTTGGACGTTCCTCGCCTTCTCACGTGGAGAAACCATCAACGCCATTTGGTTCGTCTTCGCTGCGGTGGCGACCTACCTGATCGCCTACCGCTTCTACTCGAAGTTCATCGAGCGCAAGATCACCAAGCCTGATGACTTCCGTGCGACTCCTGCAGAGTCCGTGAACAACGGACGCGACTTCGTACCAACTGACCGCCGAGTGCTCTTCGGCCACCACTTCGCTGCTATCGCAGGCGCCGGACCGCTAGTCGGACCGATTCTTGCAGTGCAGATGGGCTACTTGCCTGGCACCATCTGGATCATCGTAGGCGTAGTGCTCGCCGGCGCGGTCCAGGACTACTTGGTCATGTTCTTCTCCATGCGCCGTGGCGGCCGTTCGCTGGGCCAGATGGCCCGCGAAGAGCTGGGCCTGATCGGCGGCACCGCTGCGCTGATCGCAACCTTGGCCATCATGATCATCATTACCGCCATCCTGGCGCTGGTGGTTGTCAACGCACTGGGCGAGTCCGCATGGGGCGTCTACTCGGTAGGCCTGACGATCCCGATCGCTTTGTTCATGGGCGTCTACTTGCGCTTCATCCGCCCGGGCAAGGTCCTGGAAATCTCCATTATCGGTTTTGTCCTGTTGATGTTCGCGATCATCTCCGGTCGCTGGATTGCCGAGTCGGCATGGGGTGCTGAATTCTTCCACTTGGATCGCACCACCATCGCTTGGGCCATCATCATCTACGGCATCATTGCCGCGGTACTTCCGGTATGGCTGCTGCTGGCACCTCGTGACTACCTGTCCACGTTCATGAAGATCGGCGTGATCGCCCTGCTGGCAGTGGCAATTATCGTGGTTCGTCCGGAAATTGACGTTCCTGCCTTCTCCGAATTTGCAGGTCGTGCCGATGGCCCAGTGGTCTCCGGCCACATCTTCCCATTCCTGTTCGTGACCATTGCCTGCGGTGCGCTCTCGGGCTTCCACGCACTGATTTCCTCGGGTACCACCCCGAAGCTGGTTGAGAAGGAAAAGCAGACCCGCTTCTTGGGCTATGGCGGCATGCTCATGGAATCCATGGTTGCCATCATGGCTCTGGTTGCAGCGATCTCCATTGACCGCGGCATCTACTTCGCGATGAACTCTTCCGCTGGCGCTACCGGCGGCACCGTTGAGACCGCGGCAGCCTTCGTGAACTCGCTGGGCCTGGCCGGAGTCAACCTGGATCCAAGCCAGCTCACTGAACTGGCCAACAACGTGGGCGAAGAATCAGTCGTATCGCGTACCGGTGGTGCACCGACCCTGGCGGTAGGCATCGCGCACATCATGCACCAGTGGTTCGGCGGCACCGCGATGATGGGCTTCTGGTACCACTTCGCCATCATGTTCGAAGCGCTGTTCATCCTGACTGCAGTTGACGCTGGCACCCGTGTTGCACGCTTCATGCTGCAGGACACCATCGGCAACTTCTTCCCGAAGTTCAAGGACACCTCGTGGCGTCCGGGCGTATGGCTGTGCACGTTGATCATGGTGGCCGGCTGGGGTTACATCCTGATCCTCGGCGTGACCGATCCACTGGGCGGCATCAACACCTTCTTCCCGCTGTTCGGCATCGCTAACCAGCTGCTCGCTGCGATTGCGCTGGCCGTGGTGATGACCATCATCGCCAAGCAGAACAACTTCAAGTATCTGTGGGTCGTTGCACTCCCATTGGCCTTCACCGTGGTCATCACCTTTGTTGCCAGCTGGCAGAAGATTTTCTCCGCTGACACCCGGGTGGGCTACTTCGCCAACCACAACGCCTACAAGGAAGCGCTGGCCAACGGCGAGACTTCCCTGGGCTCAGCGGGAACCGTTGAAGCCATGGAAGCAGTAGTGCGCAACACCGGTGTCCAGGGTTGGCTCTCGGTTATCTTCCTGCTGCTCACCGCAATCGTGATTGTCTCTGCAGTGATGGCAACCATCAAGGCCAAGCGGAATGGTGGCGGCAACAACACCGAAGACCCTGCGGTGCCATCGAAGATGTACGCTCCATCCGGTCTGATCTCCTCGCCTGCTGAAAAGGAACTTGAAAAGGCGTGGAAGCAGGTTCCTGCCGAAGCTCAAGTCCAGCGGAACAGCTACTAGCCATGGCTACGCTTTTGGAGCGCCTTGGGCAAGCCAAGAAATTTGTCGACGGAGTACTCGGAGCTGACAAGTATCAGCACTATCTGGAACATCACGAACGCAACCATCCTGGCGTCAAGCCGATGACCGAACGTGAGTTCTGGAAAGACTACACCGATTGGCAGGAAAAGAACCCTGAAGGGCGTTGCTGCTAAGCGCCACTGATACCGGCCGTGAGGCACCATTTGCGAAAGTGGATGGGACTCGCGGCCGGTTTCGTTTTATGTCGTCCCCGGTGTCAGGAACAACGAGGGGATCCCGGTAGGGTAGAACCAGTAAATCTTTGGAAACTACCGGCAGAGAAGTGTAATGGCGTTCTTTTCACGATTGCGCGCTGAGCGTGCCGCTACTCGCGAACTTGGCGAGGGCGTATGGCGTCGTGCCCATGATCGCTTCCAGCGATCCTTGGATCGTGTCTTCCAGGTGGTCGAGGGCGTCAGCGATGATCAGGTTTACAACCAGCTGGTGAAGGAAGCCAACGAGATGGCTGTGCTTTTGCCAACCGTGCGCCAGCTGTGCTGTGCAGCGCATCGGATGACCCCGAGCAATGACGACACCATTCCGCAGTTGACCTCCGCGGCGCACCGTTCACTGACCAAATCAGCCAATGATCTGGCAACGACTGCACAGGTTATTGCGATGATGCGCATGCAGGCAGAAGCCGGCGAGCCAATCGATATCGAGGCCGTGCGCCATCGCGCGCAGCTGGTGAAGGAAGACCTGGAACGGGCCGCGCAGTTGCTCGCTTCTAGAGAATAATTGAGTTTTACCGATCAGTAGCGTGGTGATTCACCATGAAGGCGGTATCGGTCATCTAAATTAGTTGCATGAACCAAACAATTCCCGAACTTTCATTCCTTGACGGAAACACCATTGACCAGCTGGGCTACGGCGTCTGGAAAGTTTCCGACGAACAAGCCGAGGTAGTCGTAGGCAAGGCAATCGACGCTGGCTACCGCCATATCGACACCGCCCGAATCTATGGCAACGAAGCAGGTGTCGGCCGTGCCGTAGCCGCCAGCGATGTGCCGCGTGAAGATCTGTTTATCACCACCAAGGTTTGGAACTCTGACCAGGGCTTTGAAAAGACTCTTGCCGCAGCGGATGCATCCCTGGAGCGTCTGGGCTTGGACTACGTTGACCTGTACCTGATCCACTGGCTGCAGCCCAAGCGCGGCACTTACGTGGACACCTGGAAGGCGCTGATCCAGCTCCAGAAGGACGGAAAGGCCAAGTCCATTGGTGTTTGCAACTTCACCAAGGAAGCACTCGAAGAGCTTTACACCGAAACCGGCGTCCGCCCGGTCATCAACCAGGTCGAAACCCACCCCTACTTCCCGCAAAACGAATTGCGTGCCTACGAAGCCGAGCACGGCATCCTGCACCAGTCATGGTCCCCGCTGGGCCATGGCGGAGAACTCCTGAGCGACCCAGTGCTGGTGGAAATCGCCAAGAAGCATGATGCGTCGGTAGCGCAGGTAGTCATCGCATGGCACCTGGCCGTAGGCAACGTAGTCATCCCGAAGTCGACGACCGAATCGCGCATCGTGGAGAACTTCGCATCGCTGAACGTGAAGCTGGACGGTGAAGACTTGGCAGCGATCGCCACCTTGGATCGCGGCGCAGAAGGCCGCATCTCGGCTGATCCTGCAACTTCAGACTTCGAATAAAGCTCTGCCCGGCAACGAAGGCCCTTGGTTTCCTCAGAAACCAGGGGCCTTCGTTCATGTGCGCGTGGTGCCTAGCGGGTCCAGTACGGTGGGCGCGGCGAAAAGCGTATCTACAGCCTCGGCATACAGCACGGAATCCGGTGCGCGATCAGCGAGATCTCCGAAACCGGCGGCACGCAGCAGGCCATCGTCGAATTCAAGGAGTTGAGCCGGCTGCAAACGCCACGGTTCATGATGGTTCCAGCAGTACAAGGTCCGTCCGAGATGCCGTTGATGGAAGGCCCACTGCGCCGAGAGCGCGATGGCAATCTGCGAATCCGCAGCAATGGGATCGGAGCAGTCATCCGCGTCTACCGGACGCACCACGATTCGAAAACTGGCCTTCGGATTTCCGAAGCGTCGTGTTGCGTAGCTGAGGGTGCCCGCCTTTTTCAGGATCTTCATGGAGGACCACCGGTATTTCAGCCCGAAGATGGACCGGCCATGAGCACTGGGAGCAGGCGCGAAGCCTTCAAGGCTCAGGAAGACTACTCCGTGCCGTCCATGGCTATCAATGGAATACAGACGCACATTGACTTCGGGGAAATCGCCAAACCATGGGATGGCGGGGCCGGAGAAGAAGGCGCTGCGCGACATTTGGAAAGCAATCAGGCCCACCTAGGAGCTGCCATCGACAATCTCTGGCCGGCAGCCAGCAGGCATGTACGCGGACACCTGTTCTGGACTGATCCGCCAGTGCAGGAATGAGACTTCGCTCCACCGTTGGCGCATGACCGGCTTGCTGCCTAGCGGTGGTGGTTCGGGGGAGTACTGCACGGATTGCATCAGTTAGGAATTCCTCAAAAATTGCTGCCAAGGTCCAAGCCGCTTATGCGGACACCGAGCTGAGCTCCAGGGACCTGTTTTACCCACAGCTCATGCCCGTTGCCGTATCTGTTCCCATTGAACAATTTAATGCGTGGCTGGGCAAAAAATGGGAGAAAAGATGACCGGTAAGGCATTGATGAGCGTGGAACGCGGTCCTGAAATTCCGTGTTAAATTGCGAAAACCCCGGAATCATTAGGAAAATGAATCCGGGGTTTTTCACAACGAGCCCCCTGCCGGATTTGAACCGGCGACCTGCTCTTTACGAGGGAGCTGCTCTACCCCTGAGCTAAGGAGGCCTGTACCTGCAAACAGGCACCACGTCACTTTATCCGAGGAATTGTCTGAACGTCAAAACGACGACGACATCAACAAGCCCAATCAGCACCGGGTATTGGCTTCGGGAACCTTGCCTTCAATCAGGTACTCATCCACCGATTTGGTGATGCACTCATTGGACCGTCCATATGCGGTGTGACCATGGCCTTCATAGGTCAGCAGGGTAGCGTTATCCAACTGCTTCGCCAGCGCCTCTGACCATGCATAAGGGGTCGCCGGATCGCCTACGGTGCCGATGACCAGAATCTCATTAGAGCCCGGGGCATCGAGGGTCTCAGGAGTGCCGGTGGAATCGTAATCCCAAGCCTCGCAAGTGATACTGCCGTAGGCCAAATACTTGCCTAAGGTCGGAGCCATGCGCATCAGCTCCGTTGCTTCGTCCTGCATCGTTTCTGCGCTGGAATCCATTGGGCGGTCCAAGCAATTGATGGCAGTGAAAGCATCGGACGAATTCGAAGCGTACGTGCCATCGCTCTGGCGGTCTGCAGAAAGGTCTGCAAAGCCGAGGATCATATCCACATCAGCGTCATTGATGGCGGCATTCATCGCATCGGTGAGATAGGACCAGCTGGAATCGTCATACAGCGGCAAAATGAACCCGTTGATGAAATCGATGATCGGAACGGCGCGGCCGTCGCTGGAAATCATGGGTTCGTTCTCCACCTGGGCGAAGAACTGCTGCAACTGGACCTTGGCTTCTTCAACAGTTCCCGTGAATGGGCACGCATCGCTTTCCAGACAGCTGGCGAGCCATGCGTCGATTTCCTTTTCAAAGCCAACGGCTTGGGCCAACGCGAGCTCTGAAGCCGTGCTTGTTGGGTCCATGGCCCCGTCCAGCACAAACCGCCCCACATTCTGCGGGAAAAGATCGGCATAGGTTGCGCCCAAGAACGTTCCGTAGGAGAAGCCGAGGTAATCCAGCTGGGCATCACCAAGAACAGCGCGGATCACGTCCATGTCCTTAGCCGCCGAGACGGTATCAACATGGCCAAGAAGGTCGCCTGTATTGGCGGAGCACTCTGCTGCATAGTCTTCGGTGTCGTCGACAATTTCTTCTTGGTCCTCAGGAACCCAGGCCCGCAGGTTCCCCTGGCGCCCCTCATCGATCTCAGCGTCGCTTTGGCAGGTGACCGGTGAGCTTTCGCCCACCCCTCGCGGATCAAACCCAATGACGTTGTAGGCGCGCTGCAAATCGGTGCTGAACATGCTTGGCACCGACTCGGCTACCATATCCAGTCCCGATCCTCCGGGACCGCCCGGGTTCACCAGAAGATTGCCTGCTGCGCCCTCGACGCTGCGGCGGTTCAACGCAAGGTCGATGCTCTGGCCTTCCGGGTTGGCGTAGTCCATCGGGACCTTGATGGTGGCGCATTCGATGATGCTGCCGCACATTTCCCAGTCGAGCTCCTGGGTGTAGAAGGATTCCAGCCCTTCGGGCGCACTCGAGTTTGCCTCTGGCTGCGAGGACTTGGCGTCTTCGGGCTGCGAATCCGCGGTGCTCGAGGAGCAACCAGCCAGGCCCATGGCCAGAGCAGTTCCCACTGCGGCCAAGCGCATCATTGGTGAGCGTGCAGGCACTTTTAGTGTCTCCTTGAGAGGGTTTAGCGGCGTCCAGGCTGTGGAAGCAAACGTGTCATGAGTGCTTCCAGCGCCATGAGCTGGTTGACGTTTGCAGCCAGGCGGCTGCGGGTTTCATTAATGGCATCGAGCTGGGCCAGGGACTTTTCGCTGGACTGCGCCGCAGCGAAACGCTCGAGCTTCTCACGAAGGTGCTCGTTGATCAGTTCAATATCGGCATGCAGCTGGATGCTCAAGACATCGCGGAAGAACGTGGTGAGATCCGTGAGGGTCCGGTCCAAGGCGTCGAAAGCAGCACGACGGGCAAAACGCTTGGCATCATCTTCCAGCGCCTTGAATTGTCCGCGCAGGCCAGCAGGGATGTTCTCCTCCGGGCCCAAGCCGTTGGCATGGCGCAGCTGGGCAATCTTGTTCTGCAGGTCGGTGCCGGTGATGTTTTCCGCGCGTTCGCTGGCCAGCTTTGAAATTTCTGCCGCGGCGGCCATGGCCTGGGGCAGGGTCGTGGTGCGCAAGGGCAAGGTGACGACCTTTTCACGCTGGATGCGTGCCTGTTCGTCACGGGCCAGCAGGCGGGCCACGCCAATGTGGGACTGGGAAACGCGTGCGGCAAACATCGCCTGTTCCGGTTCCAAGGCATCGCGGCGCACCAAGAGGTCGGCGACGTCCTGTGCAGCAGGAACCGAGAGGTTGACCGCGCGGCAACGCGAGCGGATGGTCACCAGCACATCGGCAGGGGAAGGAGCGCACAGGATCCAGATCATCTTGGCTGGAGGCTCTTCAATGGCCTTGAGCAGCACGTTGGTGCTGCGCTCGGACATGCGGTCAGCGTCTTCAATGATGATGATGCGCCAGCGGCCGGTGCCTGCACTTTCCTGGGCGCGGGTGATCAGATGGCGCACATCAGCGATCTGGTATTCGAATTTGTCGGTGGAGACGAAGGAGACATCCGGGTGTTCGGAGTTCATCACCATCTTGCAGTTGGCGCACTGCCCGCAACCTGCCGGGGTCTGCGTGCATTGCAAGGCTGCCGCAAAGGCCCGCGCAGCGGTGGTGCGTCCGGAACCGGGAGGGCCGGTAACCAACCAGGCATGCGTCGGATTGCCTCGGTCAACCTCAGCGGTCAACGTGGAGATAACACGCTCCTGGCCGGCGAGGTCTGCGAATACCGGCCGAATCACAGCAGACCTGCCAAATGCTCGACAATCGACTGGTGGAGTTGTTCCACGCTCGCGGTGGCGTCCAAAACCAGGTAGCGCTGCGGATCTTGTGCCGCTAGTTCCAGGAAGGCGTTGCGGATGCGCTCATGGAAATCATCGGGCTCAGCCTCTAAGCGGTCGGAGTCTTCCACGCCACCGCTCGCGGCGATCCGCCGGGCACGTCCGTGCTCGGCAGAAATATCAAGAATGATGGTGACATCGGGCTTCAACCCGCCGGTGGCAAAGTCATTGATCGAGGCAACGGCCGCAAACCCGAGTTCGCGGCCCATGCCCTGGTAGGCCAAGGAGGAATCAACAAAGCGGTCGCAGATGATGTGGGTGCCAGCCTCCAAGGACGGGCGGATTACCTGCTGGACGTGCGCGGCGCGCGCGGCAGAATAGATCAACGCCTCGGTACGGGCATCGATTTCGCCGTGGCCATGTTCAAGCACCAGGGAACGCAGCTCTTCACTGATCTGGGTTCCGCCCGGTTCGCGAGTAGTGCGCACCGTGGCTCCACGGGACTCCAGCCACTGCTGGGCCATGGCAACCTGCGTGGTTTTCCCAGCGCCGTCGCCACCTTCGAAAACGATGAATAAGCCACGGGTCGGGGCACTAGATTCGATACTCACCCCACTAGCCTATCCAAGGACATATCAAGATGTGCGCTGCAACGGCTGTTTGGACAGTGAAAAGCGCCCAGTGTGATGAATTCAATTAAATGAAATGTAGTGAAATCCATCGGCGAGCGTCGCGGGTACAAGCGTAAAGTTTTTTCCATGAACCCCCGCACCGCAGATTCAGCCAGCACTCCCGCCTGGGATCCGAAAACTTTGCTCGTTGCCGGAGGGCGTCCAGCCCACGGCTATGACGCTCCGGTCAACCATCCAGTGACCTTCACCTCCACCTATCATTCCAAAGGCCAAGCCGCACCTGGCGAACGCGTCTATGCCCGCTTCTCAAACCCCACCTGGGATCCTTTTGAGCAGGTGCTCGGCGAGCTCGAAGCAGCAACTCTTCCCGCTTTGGTGTTCTCCTCGGGGATGGCGGCTATCGCCGCCGCACTGAGCATCGTGCCGGAAGCTGGCGTGCTGGTCATGCCCCGGCACTCCTACAACGGATCACTGGCGTTGAGTTCTGAGCTGCAGGAGGCCGGACGGCTCAGCATTCGCCCGGTGGACATCGCCAATACCGAAGAAGTACTCGCCGCCTTGGATGGCGCCGATGTGCTCTGGGTCGAATCTCCCACCAACCCCATGCTCGAAGTTGCCGACCTGCCTGCCTTGCTGGCGGCAGCGAAAGCTAAGAACATCGTGAGCATCGTGGATAACACCTTTGCCACTCCGCTGCTCCAGCAGCCGCTGAACCACGGGGCCGACCTGGTGGTGCATTCGGTAACCAAATACCTTTCAGGGCACTCGGATGTGATCATGGGCGCGCTGGTCACCAGCGACGAGCAACTGCACAGCCGCCTGCACGGGTACCGGACCCTGCATGGGGCCATTGCCGGGCCGATGGATACCTTCCTCGCATTGCGCGGTGTGCGCACCATGTCGGTACGCATTGATCGTTCGCAGGCCAACAGCCAGGTGCTGGCCGAAAGGCTCGCGGACCATCCCAAGGTGCAGGCAGTACGCTACCCGGGTCTGCCCAGCGATCCGGGCCATGAGCGGGCTGCGAAGCTCATGGGCGGTTTCGGTTCGGTGATCGCCCTTGAAGCCGGAAGCACCGCGCAGGAGGCCGACCGTGTACTGGACGCGCTCAAGCTGATCACCGGCGCCACCTCGCTTGGCGGTGTGGAATCCCTGGCCGAGCGACGCGCCCGCCATGCCTCGGAACCAGCCAGCGTGCCAGCCAGCCTGATTCGGCTCTCGGTGGGCATTGAAGATGTGGAAGACCTCTGGGCTGATCTGGATCAGGCACTGGAACAGCTCTAAGGCGCATCGGTTCGTATTTCCCGCGCGTGGCACAGTGTTTATCAATTGCGCCAAAAAGGTAGAGTGAAAGCATGAACATGATGTACGCGGCCCAATTGATTGAGTACTACTTGATGATCGCTCTGAGCGTCGTCATTGTTGCGCTCGCCGTCTGGGCCCTGGTTGATTGCCTGCGCCGTGGCGCGGACCGCTTCGCCCAGGAAGGCAAGCGCACCAAGGGATTCTGGCTGGGGATGACCGTCGCCAGCACCGCGGTGGCCCTGCTCGGCGTGTTCAGCCAGGGCGGCATCGGCTTCCTGCAGCTGATCGGTGCCTGCATCGCCTGCGTATACCTTGCCGACGTCAAGCCTGCTGTCAGCGGCAAGGGCGGCGGCTGGTACAACTACTAGCCGTCAGCCAACTCACCTGGGTTTGAACGAAGACCTGCAATCCGCCACTGGTCCGATTGCAGGTCTTCGCACTTTGACCTCGGGCCTTAACTTTCGTACGAGCAGGCTTGCGCATTGGTTAGGATGTATTACATGAGCCACACTTTGATTTTGCTTCGCCACGGACAGAGCGAATGGAACGAAAAGAACCTGTTTACCGGTTGGTACGACGTATCGCTGACCGAGAAGGGCCGTGCCGAAGCTGCACGCGGCGGCCAGCTGCTGACCGAAGCGGGCTACAAGCCTGAGGTGCTTCACACCTCGTTGCTGACCCGCGCGATTGTTACCGCAAACCTGGCATTGGAGGCCGCTGGCCGATCGTGGATCCCAGTGAACCGCGACTGGCGCCTGAACGAGCGCCACTACGGTGCGCTGCAGGGCAAGGACAAAGCGCAGACCTTGGCCGAATTCGGCGAAGAGCAGTTCATGGAATGGCGCCGCAGCTACGACACCCCGCCACCAGCACTGGATGATTCCTCGGAATTCAGCCAGATCAACGATGAGCGCTATGCAGCGTTGGGCGATTCCGCTCCACGCACCGAGTGCCTCAAGGATGTACTGGACCGCATGCTTCCGTACTGGGAGAACAACATCAAGGCTGATCTGTCGGCAGGCAAGACCGTGATGGTCACCGCCCACGGCAACTCGCTGCGTGCGCTGGTCAAGCATTTGGATGGCATCAGCGATGAAGACATTGCTGGTCTGAACATCCCTACCGGCATTCCGCTGGTCTATGAGTTGGATGACAACTTCCAGCCAATCACCAGGGGCGGAACCTACTTGGATCCAGAGGCTGCTGCCGACGCTATTAAGGCCGTCGCCAACCAGGGACGCAAGTAAGACACGCTTTTCGGCGGTACCGAAGCTACTGGCTACCATTCAGTAGATTTCGGTACCGCCGTTTTCTCATTAACCCTGAGGTAACGCCAAGCATCTGGCTGTGAGCGAAACAACTGCGCTCGATTGTATTTTTGGCATTAGTATGCTGTAATCTCCTATTTCGAATAGGCTCAATGGCTCACGTTAGGAATGCAATTCGTGGCAACTGATTACGATGAAGTCCGCCCAGACGTTGCTGAGGCACGTAAGGCTTCTCTGGATGCGGTTAAGTCCGCAAACGCACCGGACGCCAAGTCGGTGGTGCGCGAGCTCGACGAGACCGACCACACCGATGGCATGGACCTGCCAGGCGCAGATCTGTCCAACGAGGAACTGACCGTAACGGTCGTTCCGCAGAAAGACGACGAGTTCATTTGCGGCTCGTGCTTCTTGATTCGCCACCGTTCGCAGCTGGTACGCGAAGAAGGCAATGTAGGATTCTGCGTCGAGTGCGAAGGCTAAAAGCCCGCTAGACGCTGGCGCCATGAGCGCGCCAACAACCTGCGAGGGCAGTTCACCGATCGGTGAACTGCCCTCTGCAGGTTTAACGAGCTTCCAGCCTGGTTCCTGCTTCCCAGACGGTGCCAGGGGCATCGGAGAACTGCGCGCGCTTCTCATCTTTGGGAAATGCAAAAAGCGCCTGCCATCCGGCGAGTACCGGATGGCAGGCGCCAAAGCTGGAGTACGGGGCCTGGGAGCCGGAGAATTAGATCTCGGTTGGATCCCATTCGCCGGTTACCAAGTAGGTGACCTTGCGAGCCACGGACACGCCGTGATCGCCGAAGCGCTCCAGGTAGCGGCTGGTCAACGAAACATCCACGGTGGTCGGCGCGTTGGAGTCCCAATCGTCGGCTGCAACCTGGGTGAAAACGCTGGAGTGCAAACGATCCAGCTCATGGTTCAGCTCGATGATTTCGGTCGCGATCTGCAGATCGCGGGTGTCCAGCAACCGCGCAACGGCCTTGGCGATATCAATATCGATCTTTGCCATCTGTGCAAAGGTGCCGGAAATTTTTTCCGGGATGGCTGGGTTAGGGAACCGCAAGCGGGTCAGCTGCGCTAAGTGCCGTGCCAAATCGCCCATGCGCTCCAGCGACGCGCTCATGCGCAGCGAGCCGACGATCATGCGCAGGTCGCTGGCTACCGGGCCCTGCAAGGCCAAGGTATCGATAGCTCGTTCATCGAGCTGGTTCTGCAAGAAGTCGATCTTCGCGTCCGCCGCGATAACTTCCTGAGCTAAATCAACGTCAACAGTGGCTAGCGAATCCCACGCGCGATCCATTGCGACTGCGACCTGGTTGGCCATCTCAATAAGTTCTTCGCCAATTTGCTGTAGATCTGCCTGAAATACCTTACGCACAGCAGTTCCTTTCGAGTTTTCTGTTTCCATGCCGGATCGCCGGCCGCCAAGGCAGCCAGCTGCCCAAAACAGTTTTGTGGCATGGTGGAGGGTCTTACTCCAGCCTGTCAGCGGGTGATTAACGAATATGCCACGGAAAGTGAACGTTTGGTGAACAGCGCGCCGAAAACGACTAAAACACGTCATTTAGGGCTGAAGGCACCCGCAGGTGAAGCTAGTCTAAAGGTGTGAACGAAGTGATCTCGACTCTTATAGCCGGCATCCTCGGCCTGGCTCTGGGGATCGTTGGCATTATTGCCTTCCGACTCTCCCAAGCCCGTTCTTCCCGGCTGCCGCAGGTCGACGAGCCGGTGCTCCCCGAAGGAGCGGCCGCCGTGCTCTCGGTCATCGGGCGCGCATTCGTGATCCTCGATGACGTCGACGGGGTAGTGCGGGCCAACCCGGCCTCCTATGCCTATGGGCTGGTGCGCGGGCACACGCTGGTGCACAACGAGCTGCTCACGCTGGTCCGGCAGGTTCGTGCGGACGGGGTGATCGCCGAGAGCCAGTACGAGCTGCAACGTTCCACGCTGGGCGCTGGACAGCTGATTGTCCACGTGCGTGTGGCACCGCTGGGCGATGAATACATCTTGCTGCTGGCCGATGACCGCACCGAAATCACCCGTACCGAAGCAATGCGCAACGACTTCGTTGCCAACGTCTCCCATGAGCTGAAGACGCCGGTTGGCGCGATCGGGCTGCTGGCCGAAGCCATCACCGAAGCGGCCGACGATCCCAAGGCCGTGCGCCGCTTCTCCACCCGGATGGACAAGGAATCTCGGCGGCTGGCCGCACTGGTCCAGGACATCATCGAACTTTCGCGCCTGCAGGCATCCGATGCCATCGTGCAGGGCCAGGAAGTGAATGTCGATAGTGTCGTGGCCGAAGCGGTGGACCGCAACCACCTTATTGCCGAAGAAAAAGGCATCACCATTACCGTGGGCGGCCATCTTGACGAGCCGATCCTGGGAGATGCGGACCTGCTGATGACGGCCATACGCAACCTGATCGATAACGCCGTGCGCTACTCGCCGGAGAACACCACGGTGGGAGTAGGCATCCGCCAGCGCGATGGCTACGCCCAGATTTCAGTCACTGACCAGGGACCTGGCATTTCGGCTGAAGAGCAAGAACGCGTCTTTGAGCGCTTCTACCGGGTGGACTCTGCACGCTCGCGGCAGACCGGCGGAACCGGGTTGGGGCTGAGCATCGTCAAGCACGTGCTGGCCAACCACGGCGGCGAAGTGTCGCTGTGGTCGCAGCCAGGCCACGGATCCACATTCACCATAAGACTTCCCCTAGCGGATGAAGAACCGGCGACCAGCAATGCGCCTGCCGGCCCGAAGATGAAGGAACGAACGATCGAGGGCTCGGCCTCCGATCGTGAAGGAGGACGCCGATGACCCGCATATTGATCGTTGAGGACGAGGAATCGCTCTCTGACCCGTTGTCCTACCTGCTAGAACGCGAGGGGTTCGAGGTTCGGATTGCCGACGACGGACTCAAGGCCGTGACCGAGTTCGAACGCCATGGCGCCGACCTGGTGCTGCTGGACTTGATGCTGCCCGGGCAACCAGGCACCGAGGTGATCCGCCAGATCCGCCTCAACAGCCAAGTTCCGGTCATCATGCTCACCGCCAAGGACTCGGAGATCGACAAGGTGGTCGGGCTGGAGCTGGGCGCCGATGACTACGTCACCAAGCCGTACTCTTCACGCGAACTGCTTGCGCGCATCCGCGCGGTGCTGCGCCGCCAGGGTGAAGGCGAGGAGCTGATCAGCAATGTGGTCACTGCCGGTCCGGTTCGCATGGACGTGGAACGCCACGTGGTCTCGGTGGAGAACACCGAGGTCTCCATGCCGCTGAAGGAATTCGAGCTGCTGGAAATGCTGCTGCGCAACGCCGGTCGCGTGCTCACCCGTGGGCAGCTGATCGACCGTGTCTGGGGCAGCGACTATGTGGGGGATACCAAGACCTTGGACGTGCACGTCAAGCGCCTGCGCTCCAAGATCGAGGCCGACCCGGCCGTCCCCGAACGCTTGGTGACCGTGCGCGGTCTGGGCTACAAGTTCGTGGTCTAGGACCACACCAACGCTGGTACGGCAAAAGCCTCGGTGAGAATCTTTAGATTCTCGCCGAGGCTTTTGTTTTGGTTCGTATGAAGCTTAGTGACCCGAGGTGGAGTGGGTCTCTTCTGGAGTCAGGTGCTCGGTAACCGAAGCATCTGCACCGCCTGGTACGAAGTCGCGGTACTCAGCCAGGGTGCCGTCTACAACTGGAACGCTGAACTCTACCTCTTCACCGGAAACGGTGAAGACGGAATCAGCATGTTCGCCAGCGCGAATGCCCAGGTTCTTGATGATCTGTTCGTTCTCGTCGTCTTCAAGCTTGACGGTGCCATCTGCAGGAACCGGGATTGAAACAGGCGAGGCACTGTCAGCCTTGACCGACAGGGTCAGCGCGGAATCTCCGGCGTTCACTACGGTGCCGATCAAGCGAGCTTGAGTGTCGTCGCTGTTGGTAACGAACATCAGGTTGCGAACCTTTGCGTCTGCGACATCGACGTTGACGCCATCGCTGGCGGCGTAGTCGGTGTTGGTGGCCTGCTCGTTGATGGCGCCACAGCTGGTGACACCGAATGCCAGGGCAGCCACAGCGAGGGACGCGGCAATGCGACGTCCAGCGGTCATGCGTGCGGTGATCACGACACTAACTCCTCGGTGAGAAAAATGAGTTGCTTCGGTTCGTGGTCTGTTGAACCGGATGACCCTAGGGCAGGGACGATCGCGAAAGCTGGACCACGATTACCTCTAAGCCTAGCCGTTTTTCGCTCAAAGACGCGATTTAGCGACGTGCAACACACACATTTCGACAACTTGTAGACAACCACCGCTGGGAAAGGGTGAGGTGTGCAGTTGGTTGCCCTACCTTCTTCATAGCATGTTTCTCTTGCAAGTGGAAGAGGTATTTCCGCATGAATTCGGGGTTATATGGGGCACAGGCGCAAGGTTCCGAACGGTAGACATGGTAGACTGGGAGGTGGGAAAGGGGTTTATCCACATGGTTTTTGAGGTTGGCGAGACTGTTGTCTACCCGCATCACGGTGCCGCAATGATCGAAGAGATCAAGATGCGCAAGATCAAGGGCGAAGAGAAAATGTATCTCAAGCTCAAGGTGGCTCAGGGAGACCTGACTATCGAGGTTCCAGCTGAGAACGTTGATCTTGTCGGCGTACGTGACGTGGTAGGTCAGGAAGGCTTGGACCATGTGTTCGATGTCCTTCGTGCTGAATTTACTGAAGAGCCGACCAACTGGTCGCGCCGCTACAAGGCAAATGTCGAGAAGCTTGCTTCCGGCGATGTCATCAAGGTTGCAGAAGTAGTTCGCGATCTGTGGCGTCGAGAAAACGACCGCGGTTTGTCAGCAGGCGAAAAGCGCATGCTGGCTAAGGCTCGCCAGGTATTGATCAGTGAATTGGCTTTGGCCAAGGATCTGGACGAGGCCAAGGCTGAAGGCCTCTTGGACGAGGTACTGGCTTCGGCCTAGCCCCTTCTAATTACGCATCGCCGTGAAACGCTCCCAAGCGTTTCACGGCTTTTGGCGTTAACGCAGACTCTTGGCCAACTGGCTGGCACGCTAAGCTGGACGCTGTGAAGCAAAGCGAAGCGCAAAATTCGAGCCTGATCCTCGTGGCCGCGGGAATGGGGACCCGACTGGGGGCCGGCATCCCTAAGGCAATGGTTCATGTGGCCGGAAAATCCCTGGCCGAACACGCTGTGGAGCGAGTCCTCCAGGTCCCGCAGATCACCGAAATCATCGTGGTGACCCCGCCGAACGACAACCGCTTGGCAGCCACCATGGAACAGTACGGAGCCAAGGTGCGTACTGTCCCCGGCGGTGCAAGCCGGGTTGCTTCTGTCCGAGCCGGCCTAGCTGAAGCCAGCTTGGCAGCCGCCAATATCCTGGTCCACGACGCTGCGCGGGCATTTACCCCAGCCCAAATATTTGCCCAGGTGCTTGAAGCACTGTCTGCCAAAGAATGCAGCGCGGTCATCCCGGCACTGAAGGTCACCGACACCATTTCCGTAGTTGAACGTGATGCGGCCGGGGGACACGAGATCATCACGCAAACCCCGGATCGTTCCACCCTGCGTGCGGTACAAACCCCGCAGGGTTTTGACGCGCAGTTATTGCGCGATGCGCACGCCCAGCTCGACACCTATACCGAAGCCGAACTGGATAAGGTCACCGATGACGCCTCGATCGTGCGCGCCTTCGGAGCCCGAGTGCAGGTGGTGCCCGGATCGCAGCAAGCAATGAAAGTCACCCACCCTGAAGATCTGGACGCCGCCAGCAAACTTGCCAGGCCTGAAGCTGAGGCCAACGGAGCAGCCAAGGAAGAAAATATGATCCTGCCACGAGTCGGCAATGGAATCGATGTTCACGCAGTCAGCGAAGACCCAAGCCGCCAGATGTGGCTAGCTGGCCTGCACTTCCCTGAAGACATCGGCCTGTCCGGCCACTCCGACGGTGACGCGGTAGCCCACGCGGCCTGCGATGCACTCTTCTCCGCAGCCGGAATTGGAGACTTGGGTACCCACTTCGGGGTGGATCGACCGGAATTTGCCGGGGCCAGCGGTGTGAGCCTGATTGCAGAAGCCGCCCGCCTGGTGCGGGAGGCCGGGTTCGAGATCGGCAACGTCGCAGTGCAATTTGTCGGACGCCGACCGCGCTTCGCCGCACGCCGCGAAGAAGCCAATAAAGTGCTCAGCGACGCTATCGGTGCCCCAGTCAGCGTCACTGCGACCACCAGTGATGGACTGGGCTATGAGGGGGAAGGCAAGGGCGTGACTGCCTACGCCACCGCCCTGGTCTATCCGGTTTCGCACTGACCCGGCACACGGTGCTCTGGAGCCCGGATCAACGAGAGCGTCACAAGTGAAGCACAAAGGGTGCATCCATCGGATAACCTTAAAGGCGTGAGCCTGCGATTCTATGACACCAAAACAGCATCTGTACGCGACTTCCAGCCATTGGCTGAAGGCGAAGTCAAGCTGTACTACTGTGGCGCCACCGTGCAGGGCATGCCGCACGTGGGCCATGTTCGCAGCGCCATCGTCTTCGACGTACTGGTGCGCTGGCTCGAATACCGCGGCTTCGCGGTAACCACCGTCCGCAATGTCACCGACATTGACGACAAGATCTTGGAGAAGTCGGCGAATTCCTTTGCCGAGGACTTTGAAGCGGACGCGCATTACCGGCCTCGCGAAGAATGGTACGCCCTGGCCTACCGCTTCGAGCAGGAGTTCGCCCGGGCATACGAAGCACTGGGAGTACGCCGTCCCACCTACGAACCACGGGCAACCGGGCACATCACCGAAATGCATGAGCTGATTTCCCAGCTCATTGAGCGCGGCCACGCCTACCCGGCGGCCGACGATTCGGGAGACGTGTACTTCGATGTTCGCTCCTACGAGCAGTACGGTGCACTGACCCGCCAGAAGATCGATGACATGCAGGACGCTCCGGACTCGGATCCGCGCGGCAAGAAGGACCCCCGTGACTTCGCGTTGTGGAAGGGCCACAAGGACATCGATCCACTCACCGCTTCCTGGCCAAGCCCATGGGGCCGAGGCCGTCCAGGCTGGCACCTTGAGTGCTCGGCGATGGCCGGCAAGTACCTGGGCAGCGAATTCGACATCCATGGTGGCGGACTGGACCTGCGCTTCCCGCACCACGAGAACGAGATGGCCCAGTCCAACGCAGCCGGCCACGGCTTCGCCAATTTCTGGATGCACAACGGCATGGTCACCTACGAGGGTGAAAAGATGTCCAAGTCCATTGGCAACACTATTTCTCCTGAGGAAATGCTTGCGCTGGCCGATGCCCGCGTGGTGCGCTACTTCCTGGGCCAGGCCCAGTACCGTTCGATGCTCGACTACCGTCCGGATTCGCTGACTGAAGCAGGGGCCGCAGTAGAGCGCATCGACACCTTCATTTCCAACGCGCGCTACCGACTGGGCGCTGCCGCCGAAGCGATCGCAGCCACCGGAGTTCCAGAAGCTTTCGGCACCGCGATGGACGATGATCTGAACGTGCCAATGGCATTGGCCGCACTGCACGAAACCGTGCGACTGGGCAATGCGTCACTGGATAGCCGTGATGACGCAGCCGCGGCCAAGGCATTGGGCCAGGTTCTGGCCATGACCCAGGTGCTTGGCTTGGATGATGCCGGTAGCCACGAATCCCAGGATTCTTCCGCAGAGCACGCAGCCCTGGACCAGCTGGTCCAGGCCCAGTTGGCTGAACGCGCGAAAGCGCGCGCTGCAAAGGACTGGGCACGCTCCGATGCCATCCGCGACGCACTGGCCTCCGCTGGCATTACCGTGGCGGACTCGGCCGACGGCGCTCGCTGGACTCTGGACGACTAGTCGCGAACACGCGCGGCACCAACGAACTCAAAACTAAAGGACATGAACCAATGAACAAAAAGGGCCCAACCAAGGGTAGTGGTGGCAAGGGACGTCGTTCCCTCGAGGGCAAGGGCCCGACCCCCAAAGCGGAGGACCGCCCGTACCACAAGGCTTACCGTGCCAAGCAGCTTTCCGAGCGCTCGGCCGCCAAGCGCAGCACCGGTCGCCAAGCAGACCGCATCAAGGTGAACGCTGAATTCGTTACGGGCCGTAACTCCGTGGTGGAAGCACTGCGCGCTGGCATCCCTGCCAAGGCATTGCACGTAGCCATCCGCATCGATGTTGATGACCGCGTTCGCGAATCCCTGAAGCTGGCTGCAGAACAGGGCATTCCGCTGATGGAAGCTTCCAAGCCTGAGCTTGACCGCATGACTGATGCCGCGATTCACCAGGGCATGGCCTTGCAGATTCCGCCATATGAGTACAAGGACGCAGTTCAGCTGGCAACCAAGGCCATCAAGGACTTCGACAAGGGTTACACCAAAACCCAGCCACTCTTCTTGGCGCTGGACGGAATCACCGACCCGCGTAACCTGGGTGCCATTGTCCGTTCGGCTTCGGCCTTCGGTGCTGACGGCGTCATCATTCCAGAACGTCGCAGCGTGGGCATGACCGCTTCAGCCTGGAAGACCAGTGCCGGTGCAGCGGTTCGCGTACCAGTAGCCAAGTGCAACAACCTGACCAGCGCCCTGAAGGAAATCAAGGCTGCAGGCATTTTCGTTATTGGCCTGGATGCCGGTGGCGACATGGATCTTCCGAACTTCGAGTTGGCAACTGGCCCGCTATGCATCGTGGTCGGTTCCGAAGGCAAGGGCCTATCCCGCCTGGTTCGCGAAAACTGCGATGCCATTGTTTCGATTCCTATCGACTCAGCCATGGAATCGCTGAACGCGTCGATGGCCGTAGGCATTTCGCTTTACGAGGTTTCGCGTTTGCGTGCCGAACAGGCGAAGTAGCCTTTAGAGGCAGAGGAAGGGTCGTGGCTTGCTATAGCAAGTCACGACCCTTTTTATTAACGTGACCCGCTTCATAACAACAAGTTTCCGTTGTTTTTGACGGGAATTAAGGTTTGAACACAGAATTTCCGCGTGATCACGGGGTTTTTGAGCATGGGAGAGCGGCAATTGGCCGATTTTGCGTGCCTCTGGAATCCGTGTACAGTTTTATCTCGCACCGCTGATCCGGACGGCCTGAAAAGGCGCGAAGGAGTCGGCGGGGTGAACAAGACGGAAACGTCGAGTTGACAACGGTCAACTTGGTGGTAAGCTTGTAAAGTTGCTCCGGAGCGAAGCAGCCATCGAAGGTCTGGTGGTTGTGGTGTCGAGAGTGTTTGTTGTTTGAGAACTCAATAGTGTGCCAAGTTTGTTGATACCGAATATTTATTTTATTTGGT
>NZ_JBFREO010000013.1:0-33553 GCF_052114325.1 Glutamicibacter sp. MCAF14 | reverse complement strand
CGGAATCAGCGCAAGCATCGTGATGCAGTCCTATAGCCAGGGCAAAGCCCTGTTCAAGGATGAATGGGATGGCATCGTGGGTAACTGCGATACAACGCTGTTCCTGGGAACGAATGATCAGCAAACGGCCGAGTGGATGTCTAAGCGGTTGGGCAACGAGACCGTTATCTCCCAGGATAATTCCCGGAGCTACGGTGCAACAGGATCATGGACAAAGAGCGACCGGACGATGAAACGGCCGCTCATGGAGCCAGATGAAGTTGGCGGCCTCGCTGACGAACTAGCCATAGTCAAAATCCGTGGGCTGCACCCGTTTAAGTCTCGGAAGCTGGGCGTATAGATGCCCAGGCGTTACCGGCAGTAGAAGCTAAGCGTTCAAGAACTTCCGGTATATCTGGTACTAACTCGAAGTAAATTGGCTGCCCCCGGCGCGGTTGATCCGCTGGGGGTGTTGCCTTCACAATTTTCCCCCGTTCCAGGCTTTCCAGATCGAGAGATATGGTGCGGGGGTTTACCTCGCTGTATAGGGCTTTTAGCTCTGGTGCAGTGAACGGTTGTGGTAGCTGGCAAGCCAGCAAAAGTAGCTCGAATCGGCGTGGTGTTAGGTGTTCTAGAACCGCGCGTTCACGGTCGTTAAGTAGATGCTCGGTCACTGTCGCCGCCCATTAGTCGATTTTGTAGTCATATCCACACTCCCTATGATAGATTACGTAATAGTTCAAACTCCTTGAAAGGATTATCTCATGCCTCCACTACTCCAGTCAGTTCTAGACCTCATTTCGGGGTTCGCCATGCTTGGCGGCGGCTTGTGGCTTCTCTGGGGAGCTATCGTCCTCGGCGGTGGCCTCAAAGACCATAACGGCCCTCAGATTCAAACCGGCGTGTGGCAGGTTGTCGGCGGCGGCCTGATTCTTGCCGCCGCAGCGCTGTTCAAGACCCTCGCAATTTAAATCATGGATGACATTATCGTTTCAATGCTCAACACGATATCCAGCGCCGCCAGCGGGGGCGTAGGAAACGTGTTGCTGTCGCCAGCCGAATACCAACCAGCGATGTATAACGCGGCCGTGTTGATCCATAACACAGCGGTTAAGCCGGTCACGTCGATTGTGCTGGCCATCATTGCTTCGATGATGTTGGCCACCAACTCGACCAAGATCGAATCCGACCGCGAACTAGGTATCAAGATTGTTGCTGCAAGCATGTTCAAGGTGGCAATGGTACTGATGGTTTGCCAGAGTGCCATTGTCATCTTGGACGGCATTGCAGGTGTCGCGCAATGGATTGCAACCACCGCCAACAACGTATCGATAGGTGGCAGCGGGGAAACCATCAAATTGGGCGACCAGATGCGCAAAGACGTTGAAGACGCAGGAACCATGAACCAAGCAGGAATGGTGATGGTTCTTCTCATTCCATACGTGGTGTCTGCTTTCGGAACTGTCGTGGCAACAGTTCTCGTGTTCATGCGCTTCTTGCAGATGTACATCATGAACGCATTTGCCTCATTGCCTATCGCTTTCCTTTCTCATGAAGACACCAAGCAAATAGGCATCGGCTACCTGAAACGCTACGGCGTTGTAGCCATTACCGGCGCAGTGCTGGTTCTAGCCGTCAAGCTTTACCAGGCACTTATGAGCGGGTGGATTGCCAAAGAGATCAACTACGACGGAGATGCACTGGGCTTCGTCGCTGGGAACTTTGGAACCTTTATCATTGCTCCGCTTGTGCTGATATTCCTCCTATTCCAAGCCAACTCACTGGCCAAATCCGTTCTGGGTGAGGGCTAAACATGGCATTGGAAATGAAAGTCCATAAGGACATTGCAGCATACGAAGCAAAGCCCATGTTCGGCCTTACCTGGCGGCGTATCGGAGCCTTAGCCATCATGGTTTTTGGCGGTGGCGGGGTATTCGCAGTAGTGACAACAGCTGTGCTTATATCCAACGGGGGTAGCTGGGATCAATACCTAGCTGCCGGGGCGCTCAATAACCCGGACACGCAAGAATCTCTCAACGCTGCCACCACCGTGGGAATGTACGCCATGTTCCCCTTTATCGTTCCCGTAGCTTTCTGGGCGTGGTGGAGACCAATGGGGCTGACACCCGAGGTCTACATTCAGTACTTCTTCCGACATGCTCTTACCACGAAGGTCATTACCTATGAAGACACCTACCAACACACCAGCATCAAACGAAACTACCAATCCGTATCTGAACACGGACATGGCCAGCCTGCCAAGCGGTCGAAGCGACACCGGCAGCCGGAGTTCAAAGAAACGCGGCTTGCCAGGAGTCTTAGCGAGCATTCGCAAGAGCAAGGACGCAGAACCCGCCGAAGCCGGTAAACGCGCCGCTGCTGGCAAGACAGGCATCGACAATGCAGCCGCAAAAGGTGCGTTCAAAGCCGCACCGAAAAAAACCCGCGACGTACTGGGGTATCACACGATGCTCCCCAGCGGCGTGGCGTATCTAGGATCTGACGAATGGTCAATGACCCTCAAAATCTCGGATATCAACTACGTTTCTGCGGCGCAGAACGACCAAGAAGTCATCCTTGATAAGTGGGCACGATTTCTGAATTCGTTCGATGCAGGTTCGCGTATTCAGGAAACAGTGATCAACCGAGTTCTGGACGATGCAGACGTAGCACGCCTGGTACAGAAGGCTTACCGGGGCGACCAGTACGACGAGTACCGCGAAGACCACAACAAGATCGTACGCGGAAAGCTGGCCACCTCTAGCGGCAACACAGTGACCGAAAAGTATCTGACGATCACCGTCCAGGAACCTGACCAGCAGAAGGCAGAATCCACGCTGACACGCCTGGAACATGCCGTACAAGCTGAACTGCGGGGCATGAAGGACTGCAAGGCAACTAGGCTGACTCGCACCGAGCGATTGGCTGTAATGTCGCATATTCTGCGCCCCTACGAATTGTTTGCTTTCTCCGAAGAAGAATTTGCAGACCAGCCACGGCGAGCAACGCATGACTACATTGCTCCCTACGCCTTGGAAAATGCCGAACGCAGCGGCCCGGTAGTCTTCCGCAACGCGAGCGCTGACACCTACCACTCGGTGTTGTGGGTACGCGACTACCCGACCTGGCTCTCTGACCGGGTGATCACCGAGCTAACCGAAATCAAGTGCGATCTGACAGTGAGTTTGCATCTGGAAGCTTTCGAGCAGCTTGAAGGAAAAAGCTTGGTCGAACGCCAGATTGCGGAACTTGAAATGCAGAAGATTGCCGAAAGCAAGAAACTGCAGAAGCAAGGGCTAGGCGAGGAATACCTGCCGCAAACGCTCAAAGACAACCTCGAAGAAGCACGGGATCTCCGCAAGGAAATCTCGGATTCAAGCCAAAAAATCTTCTCGACAGTAATGGTTATCGGAATCTCCGCACCATCAGCAGAAGAACTAGACCAGAACATCAAGCGTGCGAAAAGAGCGCTGCGCAAACAGTCGGTTACTGCCGAGGAACTGCGCTACATGCAGTACGAGGGGATTACTACCCAGTTGCCTATTGGTCGGCGTGCCGTGCCCATGCGTCGAGCAATGACCAGCGCATCGGCAGCAATCCTCGTGCCATTCACGACCCAAGAACTTTTCATGCCAGGTGGCCACTGGTACGGCATTAACACTGATTCTTCCAACCCTGTGGTGGCTGACCGAACCAAGACCCCCAACGGCAACGGCTTCATCCTTGGTACATCTGGATCTGGCAAGGGCGTGTTCGCCAAATCCGAAATCACGGGAACCGTGATTGACCGGCCGAACGATGAAATCATCATCATTGACCCTGAACATGAATACGAACCACTGGCCACCGCCCTGGGCGGCGCGATTGTTCGCATCCATGCAGGTAGCGAAGACCGAGTGAACCCCTTCGACATTGAGTTCGAGGGAAATACCGAAGATGACCCGATCAAGGCCAAGAGCGAATTCGTGCTATCGATGCTTGAGACTCTTATCGGCGGCGCAGTCGGGCTAAGCCCAGAAGCGCGCTCGTTGATTGACCGGGTGACGATTGCCATGTACTCGAGGTATGAGAACGAATACCGCGAAGATCCGGCAACCGCCAACATGCCAACCCTGCATGATTTGCGCAATGGCCTGATGGGCAGCGAAGAAAACGATGGCAAGGCACTGGCACGAGCGCTGGAAATCTACACGGAGGGGTCACTCAGTGGATTCTCCAAGCCGACCAACGTTGATATTCAGAATCGTTTGATTGTCTGGGATATCTCCAAGCTGGGTAACCAGCTAAAGAGCTTTGGCATGATGGTTGTTCTCGATCAGATCTGGAACCGGGTAGTGCGCAACCGTTCCAAGGGAATCCGTACCTGGGTCTACATTGACGAGTTCCATATGCTTTTCAACGATGACCACACGGCAGAAGTCTTCCAGACCTTCTACGCTCGTGCGCGTAAATGGGGCATGTATCCAACCGGCATCACCCAGAACATCGAGTCAGTACTTAACAACGAGCACGCACGCATCATGCTGGCGAACTGCGATTTCCTGGCCATCCTTGGACAGAAAGAAACTGACGCAACGAGCCTGTGCGATCTGATGAATTTCAGCTCAGAACAGCGCAACAAGTTCGAGAATGTACGGGCTGGCCAAGGACTGCTTAAGAGCGGTGGCCATATTGTCGGATTCGACAGCATCATCCCAGAATCCTCCCTTCTCTACGGGCTGTACCAAACGACCTTCCAGGAGTAAGCCATGCGGAATCTGCGCCGCAAAGACAACGGTTCTGATGCCAGTCAGAAGTTGTCACGGCTCAACCTGAACACTAGGAATGAACGACTAGTCAACGGTGGCCGTGACAGCGACGCTGCACCGGCAAAAGGAGTGAAGGAAGCGCTCAGCGGCGCGGGGAAAAACGCGCGCAAAGCGGGATCCAGCGGAGCGCGCGCGGCTGGCGACTCGGCTAAAGCCACAGGCAATGCCGCGAAAGCTGGATTGCACGCCGGGAAATCCTCATTCCACACCACCCGTGCCGGTTCGCGGTTTGGGAAAGGTGCGGGAAGTGCGGGAAAGAACGCATATTCGCAGGCCACCAACGAAGAAGACAGCTATGACCAAGCCAGCGGCCTTCTGAAAAAGGCGCCAAAAACGCTAAAAAACGCCGCCCATTTACCCAAGAAATTCGGTGCTGCGGCCGGAGATATTAAAGCGGCAGTCCAGGAAACCGGGAAAGCTGCCCAAAGCACCAAGCGTGCTGCAGGAGATATGGCCAACGCTGGCAAGCGAGTCAAGGAAGCAGCACAAGAAGTCGGCAAAGGCGGCCGCAACTTGCGCACAGCCGGGGCAGCTGTTCGCCAACGCGCCAAGGCCAAGCAAGGGGCAGCAACGGCGCGGAAAACAGGCCAAGCGGCCACACAGGTAGGCTCGCAAATTAGCCGCGGATCTATGGCTATCTCACGAGCTACAGCCGCCGTTGCCCACGCTATCCGCGCGGCAGTAACAGCGGTCAGCGCCATCGCCAGTTCGTCTCCCGTGCTGCTTACTGTGGTGGCTATCGTGGCCATCGTGATTGTTGTAATCGCCACCATCGGCTGGTTCTTGCCAGGAGTAGAAGAAGAACGCAAAAGGCTGGAATCCCCGATTTCGTGTGACAACGGCATAAATGGCCAAGCAGTGTCAATCCCGGCCGAATACAAGGACGCCGTGGAGAAAGCAGCCAAGACCGCACAAATGCCAACTAGCCTCATTGCAGCCCAGATCCAGCAAGAATCCAACTGGAATCCAAAAGCTGTTTCACCCGTTGGCGCGCGAGGCATAGCCCAGTTCATGCCCGGCACTTGGGAACAGTACGGCAACGGCAAAGACCCATTCGATGGGCAAGCTGGAATCGACGCTCAAGGCCGATACATGGCCGATATTCGTGAAATGGTGAGCTACCTCAGCGACAACGAAGAAGAAATCTTGAAGCTCAGTCTCGCCGGGTACAACGCTGGACCGGGTGCAGTACAGCACTACGCCGGAATCCCGCCATTTCCTGAAACCGTCGATTACGTCAAGATCATCATGTCCGCAGCCAAGGTGCAGTGCGAAAACCCATTGCCTATGCCACTTGAACTCGGCCCAGGCGAATGGACAAACCCCATGCCTGGAAGCCGCCTTACATCTGACTATGGCCCTCGGCCATGTCCGCTCGTGTCCTGTGCGGGAATGCCGTTCCTTCTATTCCACGAAGGCATCGACCTGGCAGGAGGAATCAGCAAATTCTTCTATGCACCCACGGAGATGAAAATTACCTATGTTGGCAAAGGAACATCAGATCCTCTCTGGGATTCATATGGTGAATACATCTACGCAGTGCAAGTTGAAGAACCACATCTGGTCTTTGAGTTCCACGAAGCGGCAGCAGGAAGCCTGACAGTCAACAGCAGCAACGTTGGCGACGTAGTGCCAGCAGGTACGCCACTAGGCCAGCCAGGAGCTACAGGCAATAGCAGCGGCCGCCATCTACATTTCCAGATCAACAAGCCAGGAACAGACGTTTCCGGGCCGACAATACAAAATGGCAAGAGTATCGACCCACTTCCATATCTTGAAGCGAAAGGCATAACCCCATGATTGATAAGAAGAAGCTCATAATATTCGGCGCATTGGCAGCTGTCATCGTTGCGGCAATCATCGGCGGCATTGTCTGGGCTGCCAACAACTCAGAACCAGCAGCTGAACCAACAACTGCCCCGACTGCCAATGAGCCGAGCCAGTCAGCTACCCCAACACCATCGATCACGCCCAGCCCCAGTGATGGAAAATTCGATGGGCTGATGTCATTCGACAAAGACCGTGAGCAAGCGGCATCAAATGCGGCGGTCGCGGCCGCTAAATGGAGCAGCCCAGTTTCAGATGAAGCAAGGCAGCAAGGATATCTGAGCGCAGAATTTTCACCTGAACTGGCCAAGTCATTTGCACCAGTATGGGCAGACATTTACGACCCCGAACAAGTTACTTCGCTAACCGTGGAAGCTAACGCCGAACGGGTGTGGCTCAACGATGCTACCGGCGAAGAAAGCAAGCACACCTACCGTGTAGGCGTGCTTGTCAATTACAACGTGGACTGGATGCTGCGTAGCGGTGGAGCATCCGGCCAACCCGAGGCACAGGCTACCTGGTGGGTAACGATGGATGAAAAGAGCGGCAAAGTCACCAAGATTGACCAGCCGACCAAGAGCGAACTCAACATAGATCTCAGCAAGTAAAGGGAGCGATCAGCATGTCAATTCACGCACAAACCGAAAAGGATGGCTCGGCGCTCATCACCATTGACGGCCGCAGCCAGAAGATCAAAGGCAAGAGCCTGGAAGATGCACGGATGATAATCCGCGATGTTGCCCTAAACCATGCTGCACGCCTGGATAAGCCCGTGACCTTCACTTCCGTTGACCCTAGCGGCGAGTTCACTATGCTGATCCACCCAAATGGCCATATGGAAGAAGCAACCGAAGAATCTGTTGAACAGGTAGTAGCCGGCCAGGAAGTCGAGGCCATTGAAAAGGCCGAGCCAGCAGCCCCCGCCCCCAAGGTAAAAGAGGAACCAGTGAGCGCACCGGCCAAGGAAACACCGAAGGACGAAGACACCTACCCGTCACGGCGTAGCCTCCGGGAAACGTCATTCCTCACGAATGATGACCCTATTGCCCCCGCGACAAAGGGCGTGCGTTCCTGGTTCAAATTCCTGGGCATCCGGCCGCAGCCTTCGGCTGCTGAACTCTCGGAACGGGAAGACATTCAAGCCGTGTCTCAGCATTGGCCAGGTATCCGCACCATCGCCGTAGCCAATCGAAAGGGCGGCAGCAACAAAACTCCAACCGTAGCGTGCCTTGCGGCGGTATACGCCAGGTATGGCGGCGGCGGGGTGCTCGCATGGGATAACAATGAAAACCAAGGAACTCTAGGCTGGCGAACAGAGCAAGGCACGCACGGAGCCAGCGTGCTTGATGTACTCCGAGATCAAGAACTTCTCATGTCTCCAACGGCTACGCAAGGCCTCATGGCCGGATACGTACACCACCAGACCGAAGACAAATACGATGTTCTGCGATCCGACGAGAACGACGAAGGCGATCACGAGATCCAGGCCTCCGAAGTCCACGAAGCCCACGCAGTAGCATCACGCTACTTCCGCATGATCGTAATGGACTCAGGCAACACCGCACGAGCTGCCAACTGGCGCGCAATGATGGAACATACCGACCAGCTGGTCATTCCAACTACCACCATGGAAGACCGCGCCGAAGCTGCGCGGCTGACCCTCCAAACTCTTGCAGCGCGTGACGAACACGGGGAGAAGTTGGCTAGGGAAGCCGTGGTGATTATTTCCCAATGGAAGGCAGAAGACCGCACCGAGGCGCAGCGTATTGCCAAGCTCTTTGAGCCACTGGTTCGTGCTGTCGTGATTGTTCCCTACGACCCGGCATTGAAAGCCGGACGTATCCGTTACGAGGCGCTGCGCCCAGCTACACAGCGCGCGTGGCTCGCTGCGGCCGCTGCGGTAGCCAGAGGCTTATAGAAAAAGCTGTGGCGCGTTCAAGAAACGCGCCACAGCTTTTTTGCGACACACAGGCCAAAGACTTCACAGTTGTATGCATACCGTATAGGTTGGAAACATGAGAACGCGCAGAGAAGATAACGCGCCAACGGTGCTTCTACAGGGCCGTGTGGCACCTGAGAGCCGGGAGGCGGTCACTCGCGCGGCCAAAACTAGCCGAATGAGCGCAGCGCGGTATCTCGATAGCTTGATTACTGTTCTCAGGGAAGATGGGAACGGCGAGCTGCCGGATCTGTCTTATTTGCTTGACGTGGATAAACAGGAGCAGCTGCCAGTGGATAAGCCTTAAAAGAAAAAGGCCACGCAGTGCGCGGCCTTTTCTAAGAATTCGAATCTGATCTGCCATAACTTTGGCGAGTACCGCAGACCAGATTGACCAGAAGCTTCCGGTTACCAAGCCGGACGCTCCCCTTTCTTTACCCTCTTACAGGAAAGACGTTATATGTCTATAGTAGCGTCCGCGCGCGACAAAACAACTGTAGAAACCCTAGATATGCGTGAAAGTCACGCGAATATCCTCACACCTGCACCTCGCTGCACGCGTCCTAAAGACGGCCGAGTAGCCGCAATCCTGGCTCACACGGCCAAAGGCCACCGCCCATTCGCCAAGGCAGAAACACCCGAAGGGTTCACCACCAAGGGCAAGACGCAGTTCAACGCGGCCAAAGAAGCAATGGCCACCAAGCACGCTCACACCGCTGCCCCGGTACGCATCCGGCGTGTCTCACGCGCCCAGGAAACCTCCGACCGAGCCATAGCCTGGGCAATCCCCACCGGCAGCAAGAAGATCGACCACACCGCCCAAGCATGGCGCGCCACCCGATCCCTCGACGAGCTACTGGCACGCCGTGCCGACTGCAAACGAAACATCCTGGCCGTGCTCTGGGTCCTCCTGCGCTACACCGACCACGACAGCATGACGGTGCGCATCACCTGGGATACCGTGGCCACCAAAGCCCGCGTATCCCGCGCCACCGTAGGCAACGCGCTGCGTTTCCTGCGCACCCACGGAATCCTCGGCATCGTCGCCTCCGGCCGCAGCGCCGAATACGCCGCCAAAGCTGGCCAGCAAGCACAAAACGAAGCCCCGGTATACGTCGTTTGCCGCCCTATCGGGCTAGGCTTGCGCCCCCAGGACGCCGAAGATACCACCGCTACCCGGCCAGCCCAGCAAACCCCAAACCGCGCGGCCTGTGGAAATAACTTAGAACCCCTCCCCGTAGGGGGGTTAACCACTTACGAAGTAAGTTCCTACACGCGCACGCGCGAAGAAAACACTCACAATGAGCCGCTACGCGGCACTGAAAAACTTTTTGGGCACGGCTCCGCCGTGCGAACTCACCAAACCGGGCATCGACCAGTTGAGCTGTGGCCAGCTCACAGAACGATCAGCTCTAGAGGACAGGGGCTATCGGCTGCCGCTGAAATCTTGCGTCGGATGCCAGATTTTGCCCGTTTTTCCAAGAAAAATATCCTCCACATCGCCAAGCCATTCTTCGATGCCGGATGGACAATCTCAGATTTCCAGCACGCCTTGGAATGGCGAACCACACCAGGCCTGCACGGCAAGGAATCCTGGGGAGCACTCCCCCAGCACAACCATGAAACTCAGTCCTACATCGACTACTGCCGCATCCTGCGCGCAGCGATCCTGCACCGGCTCAACCAGTGGCGTACCGCCACCGGCGAAATCATGCTCAGCCGCTCCCAGCGCGCAGCAGCCGCCAGCAACCAGGCACGCGCAGCAGCACGAGCCGCAGCCGAACGCCACGCCCAGCAGGCCGCCCAACGCCCACAACTGCGCACCACAGCCTCCCGAGGTGCGGCGGCCGCACGAGCCGCCCTGGCAGCTGCACGCCGAGCCGGATCATGTTCCTAGCCTCCTGCCCACATGGGCACGAAAAAAGCCCTCCCGCTCCGCTGCTTTTTTCGCACACATGCTGGACAGCAGGAACCAATCGACCACCCGCACACAAGCCACACGTTTAGTACTCGAGTTAGCACACGACATGCGAGCATGGCATGTGCACGGATCTCTGAGAAAGCAGCACTCATGACACAAAACCCAGAACAAGCAACGCACCATCTAACCCAGGCGCGCGCAGCAATAATCTTTGGACTTATCTACCTGGTATTTCTTTTCATCACACCAGGACGTGACGGCTGGATCTACACCAGCGCCGCAGGAACAATCCTCGTGATGGGCGCGGCCGCGCGCGGCCACTACCGATTCAGCCAAGAAAACCAACCACAAACAACCGAACTACGTTGGTTGTATGCAGCAGTCATGCTCGGATTCTTAGTAGCTTTTGCCGCCGCGATAGGTCGAAATATCACCTAGATCTTACAAACTTATGCCACCTCGCGCACAGACCAGGAATCAATGCGTGGATGCTCCACCAGCTCCCAGGTCAAAATATCCGACCTCGGATTAGCGCCTAACCGTACTTGCACCAGCCATACGGCATAGTCAATTCTGTCGGCAGCACCCTTCCTGACCTTGAAGGTCAGGTCTTCCCACCAATTGACCCGCTCAAAATGGCAGGTCGGCTCCACCACGACTTGCCAGACACGGCCGCCACGTCGGATCTTCCAGGGCGCACCGGCTGCCGTAAAACTAACGTCTACAAATTCCTCTGGCATAACGTGCCAAGGCTACGCCCTGACACTGACAAAAAGATCCGCTGTATTTACGTTCTGCCCTTCGCCTAACTGTGGAGTCTCGCCCCTGATGCTCCATCATTGCCGGAACGGTATTCCGCGCAAGGGCTGCGCCCCGGCTCCCCCGAAAATTTTTTGTCTTCGTCGCAAGCTCCTTGCAAAAATTTTTCTCCTCCACCGCCCTACGGGTTGACTCTGCATACCTTCACCGGCACTGCTCCGCTTATCAGGAACGAGCCACCAACCTGCGCCAGCTTTCGCAATCGGCACGATATAAAGGACTAACTAGACATACTAGAAATTCCGAGATTACAGCAAATAGGCTCTAGTCACCTTGTGTTTAATGACCAACTAGACTAGAATTAAAGTATCAACACGGAAACCACGCTGGACTAACCACCAGCCAACCACAAGGAGCACAATATGAGCTGCCAATACGATTCAATTACCCTGGAACACCTCGGCATTCACGTAGACCAAATCTGCGAAGAACGAGTCACTGAAATCATCTATGAGATCGCAGAAGCCTTCCGCTTGCCGGTGCAAGTCCTAACCAGTGACGAAGTGAAAGAAGCCGCCGAAGAAACCTATCTCGGCATTCACCCAGACCACCGCGAAACACTCTTGCACTTCACGATGGAAGACCTCGCAAAATGCGGCATCGTGGACGCGGAACCTAACAGCATTTCCGACATAATGCAGAACGTGGCCGCGCGTCACCAGCTGGCCACCATCGAAGACTAGCTCAAAGCCCCTCCCAGCCTAGAAGCCGGGAGGGGCTTTTCTTACCCAAAAGGAACATCTCTGACTTGTATTTAATGACCAACTAGACTAGAATTAAAGTATCAACACGGAAACCTCGCTGGACTAACCACCAGCCAACCGCAAGGAGCACCAAATGAATGTTGCAGACACTATCCGACAGCAGGTAGGACTAGGTGTGATGTCCAGGGACGTTGTTGAGTCGGTCGAAGGGTACGCCGCCAATCGCAGAGTGGTGTCGGTGGTGGTTGTAGAAGTGGAGCCAGCCGGGCAGCGCCAGGCGTCGTTCGGCCTCTGAACCGTAAAACCTGGCATAGGCCCAGCCGTCCCCGAGCGTGCGGTGGAATCGCTCGATCTTCCCGTTCGTCTGCGGCCGGTAGGGGCGTGTCCGCTTGTGTCGGATGCCGAGCCGAGCGCAGAAGTCCCTCCATGCGTGGGATCTGTATGCCGACCCGTTGTCGGATAGGACTCGCTCGACGGTCACGCCTCGTTCGGCGAACCAGGCCACGGCGCGTTCGAGAACTCCCACCGCTGTGCTCGCCTGCTCATCCGACCAGATTTCTGCGTATGCGACGCGGGAGTGGTCGTCGATGACTGTGTGAACGAACGCCGTCCCGGTGCGCGGCTTGTGATCTTTTCCTCGTGGTAATCCCGGAGTCGCGAGCTTGTTCCGTGCGCCTTGCTGCCGACCTACGTAACGATGTCCACCGCCGTCGGGGATGTTGCCGAACTTCGTGACATCGACATGAATCAACGATCCCGGATGAGGATGCTCATATCGCCGCAATGGCTCGCCAGTGACACGATCGATATGCGAGAGGCGGTTCACGCGGCAACGGACGAGGACCGCGTGAACAGTCGACGTCGAGAGACCAAGTCGCGCAGCGATCTGGGCTGGCCCCAGTCGAAGCCGCCAGCGCAGGTTGATGATCTTCTTCTTGACATGCTCGGGCGTCCTGCCTGGGATCCGGTGCGGCTTGCTGGAGCGATCCTGCATCCCAAACTCACCCTCTTCCCGGTAGCGGCCTGCCCATTTCCGGGCAGTGATCGGGGAGACCATGAACATCTTTGCGGCGATCGTGGCCGGATAGCCGTCTTCGACAATCAGCCGAGCTAACCGGAGACGGGCACGAGGAGTGAGAAGAGCGTTCGGATGGGTCATCAATTGGCCTCCGCCGCGGTCTTCGTAAGCGCGCGTCTGGTGAGAAGCATGATGACGAGAGCGATCGCTGTCAGCACCGAAGCGACCCAAACCGGCGCGAGCAGCCCCAGCCCGGTCGCGAGCCCGAGCGCACCAAGCACGGGCCCCGCTGCAGCTCCGATATTCAATGCTGCGGTTGCGTACGAACCGCCCATCGTTGGCGCACCCGATGCTGCATACAGCACACGCGTGATCAGAGTACTGCCGACGCCGAACGACAGGAATCCCTGAACGAGGACGAGGACGATAAGCGCAACGGGATGAGATGCGACCACTGCCAACACGATCCAGCCTGTCAGCAATAGCGGTCCGCCGACTGCGAGCACGAGGCCAGGTCGTTGATCTGATAGTCGTCCTGCGATCGTGACGCCAAGGAACGATCCGATGCCGAACATCACCAGCGCGACGGACACCCACGCTTCGGCCAAGCCCGCGGTCTCGGTCACGATGGGTGCCAGGAAGGTGAATGCCGCAAAGGTCCCTCCGTTGATCAGCGCTCCGAGTGCCATGGCCAGGATGAGCCGCGGCGTCGCCAACTGGCTGAGCTCGACACGGAGCCTTGGTGAGGTCGCGCTAGTCTCGCTCCGACCAACATTGTTCGTGACGCCACGAATGACTCCAACGGCCGCGGGAATACAGAGGATGGCGATCGCCCAGAACGTCGTTCGCCAGCCCAGCGCTGTGCCGAGCAGTGCCCCGGCGGGGACGCCCACGACGGTTGCGATCGTCGTGCCGGAGAGCAGGATCGACAGTGCACGCCCCTTCTGGTTCGCTGGCACGAGGGTAGTGGCCGTGCTCAGTGCTACGGCGAGGAATCCTGCGTTTGCGAGAGCGCTGAGCACCCGGGTGATGAGCAGGAGAGAGAACACTGGTGTCATCGCTCCGATGACGTGGCTTCCCGCGAACACGAGAAGGCAAACGATCAATGTGAGCCGCGGTGGCCAACGGCGAGCGAATGCCGCCATCACTGGCGCGCCGACGACCATACCGACTGCGAATGCGGAGGTCAGCAGGCCCGCAGTGCCGACCGAGACGTCAAGTTCGGTCGCGATCGCGGGGAGCAATCCCGCGAGCATGAATTCTGAAGTGCCCATGACGAAGACCGCCAGGGCAAGCATGTAGAGGGCAAAAGGCATCGAGTACTCCGAGGTGTGAGATCAAGAAATGGTTCTTCTTGTCACCACGGCCAGCGCCCCGGGTACGCCAGACATACGCCCACACAGATCGTGGGCGTCGTAACTAGTGGTTCAAGGGGCTGGCGGTGTGACCGACAACCCCTGACCTGTCTGATTCGGGACTCGACATGCCCCAAACTCTAACATGCCTTCAATGGCAAGCGGTCTGGACAGATACTTCTTGAATCGGCACGGTGTCATTACGGGCGGGGGCCAGAACAACGTCCCTGGACATCACAACTAGGCATCTTCATGAGCCTAGGAGCGCACGAGTTCGCAAGGCTAACCAGCGAAGGCCGCGAAATCGGACTAACCTTCAAGGCTCGAATCCTCCCCTTCACCAAGGCCGGTACGCGCTCACCACGGCCGCGAATCATGCGAGTGACCGTAGAACTCAATCACCTGGATTACTACGACGTGCGAGTTCTCTACACAGCCCGTGGCCAGCTCATTGGGGTCGTTTGCGGGAGGGGGCGGAATCCTACGCTAAGGCTTTGGCCAGCGATATTCTCCGGTGAGATTGATGTGTTCCCATCCGAGCGGCGAAACATGGGCCAAGAGATCGGGCGATAGCAGCTTTCCATCGCGTTTCTGGTTTGCAACGACCTCGCCGAGCTTCATGGTGTTCCAGAAGATGATGATGGCGGCGAGCAGATTCATGCCGGCGATGCGGTAATGCTGGCCTTCGGCGGAACGGTCGCGGATTTCACCGCGGCGGTGGAAGCTGATTGCCCGCTTCAGCGCATGATGAGCTTCGCCTTTGTTGAGCCCGATCTGGGCACGCCGTTGGAGTTCGGCATCCAGAATCCAGTCGATCATGAACAGGGTGCGCTCGACGCGACCGACTTCCCGCAGGGCTGTCGCGAGCTCGTTCTGCCGCGGATAGGAGGCGAGTTTCCGCAGAATCTGGCTTGGCGCGACGGTCCCGGCAGCAATGGTGGCGGCGATGCGCAGGATGTCGGGCCAATTGCGCTCGATCATGGCTTGGTTGACCTTTCCGCCGATCAACGCTCGCAGGTGCGCCGGGGCGGCCGACGGATTGAACGCGTAGAGCCGTTTGGATGGCAGGTCGCGGATGCGCGGAGCGAACCGGTAGCCGAGAATGGCACATGCGGCAAAGACGTGATCGGTGAAGCCGCCCGTGTCGGTGAACTGCTCGCGGATATGGCGTCCAGCATCGTTCATCAGCAGGCCATCGAGGATGTAAGGCGCTTCGCTTGCCGTTGCAGGAATCACCTGGGTTGCGAACGGCGCATATTGGTCGGAGACGTGGCTATAGGCTTTCAGGCCCGGGGTATTGCCATATTTCGCGTTGACCAGGTTCATGGCCTCACCTTGCTCTGTAGCGACGAAGAACTGTCCGTCGCTCGAAGCCGACGTGCCCATGCCCCAGAACCGGGCCATGGGTAACGCTGCCTGTGCCTCGACCACCATGGCCAGCGCCCGGTCATAGGCTTCGCCCTCGACATGCCACCGTCCAATGCGGATCAATTCCCAGAAGGTGTGGGTGTTTGTCGCATCCGCCATTTTGCGCAAGCCGAGGTTGATCCCTTCCGCCAAGATAACGTTCATTAGCCCGATCCGGTCAGCGCAGGGTGCTCCTGTGCGCAGATGGGTGAACGCTTCGGTGAAGCCGGTCGCCGCATCCACCTCCAGCAGGAGATCGGTGATGCGCGTGGGCGGGATCTGCTTGTAGAGATCGAGCACCAGATCTTCGGCGCCTGTCGGCGCGGCGGCTTCGAGTTTCTCGATATGCAGAACGCCGTTTTCAATCGACCCGCCCGGGATCGTGCCTGCGCGAGCGGCACGGCCAAGCTCGCGCAACCGCATGTCGAGGCGAGCTTGCCGGTCTGCCAGCCATTCCTCCGGCCGCAATGGCACAGCGAGACGACCGCCTTCCGCGATGGATTGTGCCGGAACGAGTGCGTGTTTCAGATCGCCATAGCGCCGGGACCTAGTAAGCCAGACATCTCCGGAGCGGAACGCATCGCGCAGATGGAACAGCACCGCGATCTCCCATAGGCGAGCGTCGCCAGCCCTCTGGGCCCGAAGGTGGCGATGCCATTTCGAGCTGGGCCGCAAGAAGCTGGTCATCGCGGCATCGTTCAAACCGGTACGAAGGGCCGTCACCGCTTCCAGAAGCGGCAGTGCAACGGGCGCAGCTCGCAGATCGAGCAGGCGCAACATGCGTGGAGCGTATCGGCGGAAGCGGTGATAACCGTCGAGCACATGATTGAGCGGATCGTCGGCCATGGTGGCGGTCAGCCTGGTTGCCATTGCAACAAGGGTTTTTAAGCCGTCCCACCCTGACCCACTCGCGATGACATCGCCCAGCGGCTGGCCATCATCCTGTGCATCGACCAGGGCGCCCCCGATCTCGGCGAAGGATTTCAGGGTGTCACGCACCACCCCCGCTTCGTCTGCGACCTTTGCATGGCAAATACGCTCCGAAGCACGGTAGAGACGGCCGACGATCCGGTCGTGGGTTTCGACCACTGCGTCGGCCAACATCGCCTGCCATTCCGAGACGCAAACAGCCAAGATCGCAAGCCGCCTGTCCTCCGGGAGATCGCGCATGCCGTCGGCATAATACCGTTCACCCTGCCTGCGCAGACGAGTCACCCGATGGGCAGGAACGCCGGCAAGCAGATCCTCGGGGAGATCGATGCGTTGCAGATATTCGAGCCGGTCGAGCAGCCGGTTGGCCGACGAAGAGTTCGAGCCAGGCTCGAACTGGCGCAGCCACACAAAACGGGTCACCCGATCATCAGCCGTCTCCTCGAGCAATGCCAGCAACTGTTCTCGGATCGACATAGGCAGCCGACTGGCGATCCTCGTCTCGATGCGTCGCTCGGCATCGACGAGAGCCGCGGCACAAAGCCGCTCGATCGTGGATGTCGCGGGAAGGACAGTGCGGGTGCGTCGGCACTCGGCTACGAAGCGACGGGCGATATCCTCGTTCGACACCGCCATCTCGGCTTCTCGGAACAACCATTCCTTCAGCTCGCTCGCACCACGTCCGGAGAAGGTGCGGAAGCCGTAGAGCCCCCGTAACTCGGCAAGATGCTCGTGCCGTGTTTCCTCGCGGGCAGCATAGTCTACGAGATCGTCGGCACCCAGGCCAAGCTGCGCTCCGATAAATTCGATGACCTCTGCAGGGATCAGTTCGCCTGGAGCCAGCACCCGGCCGGGATAGCGCAGGACACACAATTGCAGGGCGAAGCCGAACCTGTTGTGAGCGCGCCGACGCAGCCTGATATGCCCAAGGTCTTCATCACTCAGCGTATAGTGCTTGAGCAAATCCGTCTGTGAAGTCGGCAAGCGCAACAGCGCGTCTTTCTGCCGATCGGTTAGAGTGACGCGACGCGGCATACATGTTCCTTTTTCAAAATCTGATAGCGTTCAAGACGCTTTGTTTATGAAGCTGGTTGAGATACATTTCCAGAGGTCAATGCAATCGTGGCCGAAGCGCCGCCTCAAACCAACGTTTGTGATACATGCTGATCGGATATGCCCGCGTCTCCAAAGCCGATGGCTCGCAGTCTCTCGACCTGCAGCACGACGCCTTGCGCGCCGCAGGTGTCGAACGGGACAATATCTATGATGATCTTGCTTCCGGCGGTCGTGATGATCGCCCTGGCTTGACTGCCTGCCTCAAGTCATTGCGTGACGGCGATGTGCTGGTGGTCTGGAAGCTCGATCGCCTCGGACGATCGCTTGCCCATCTGGTCAACACGGTGAAGGAGCTGTCAGACCGCAAGATCGGCCTGCGGGTTCTGACTGGAAAGGGCGCTCAGATCGACACCACGACTGCGTCCGGTCGCATGGTGTTCGGAATCTTCGCCACCTTGGCCGAGTTCGAGCGGGATCTGATCCGAGAGCGCACCATGGCGGGTCTCGCCTCCGCGAGAGCGCGCGGTCGCAAGGGCGGACGAAAATTCGCGCTCACCAAAGCTCAGGTGCGTCTCGCGCAAGCCGCCATGGCCCAGCGCGATACTTCAGTTTCCGATCTCTGCAAGGAACTCGGCATCGAGCGCGTCACTCTCTACCGATATGTCGGTCCCAAAGGCGAGCTCAGAGACCATGGAAAGCATGTTCTCGGACTTACGTAGTGGACTTGCCTCGGTTTCGTTCCGGTCTTTTTGAGAGCATTATTTGTTATCAAGGAGACCATATATGTCATTAAAGCATAGTGATGAATTTAAGCGTGATGCAGTTCGCATAGCACTCACTAGTGGCTTAACACGCCGTCAAGTTGCGTCAGATTTAAGTATTGGGCTTTCCACGCTTGGGAAATGGATCGCATCAATTTCCGATGAAACTAAAATTCCTACCCAAGACACTGATCTTCTGCGTGAGAATGAACGTTTACGCAAAGAGAACCGTATCCTTCGGGAGGAGAGGGAGATATTAAAAAAGGCAGCAATATTTTTCGCAGTACAAAAGCTGTGAGATTTCAGTTTATTACGGATTACCGTGGCTCTCTCTCACGTTCACGCATATGTCGTTTGATGGGCGTAACAGATCGTGGTTTACGTGCATGGAAACGCCGTCCTCCATCACTGCGCCAGCGTCGTGATCTTATACTTCTAGCGCATATACGTGAGCAGCATCGGTTGTGTTTGGGGAGCTATGGTAGGCCGCGTATGACAGAAGAGTTGAAAGCGCTGGGCCTGCAGGTTGGGCAGCGTCGGGTTGGACGTTTGATGCGCCAGAATAACATTACAGTTGTTCGAACGCGTAAATTCAAACGGACAACGGATAGTCATCATACCTTCAACATTGCACCGAACCTATTAAAACAAGACTTTAGCGCAAGCGCACCCAACCAGAAATGGGCAGGCGATATCACTTATGTTTGGACCAGAGAAGGATGGGTCTATCTTGCTGTTATCCTTGACCTGTATTCCCGTCGCGTGAGTGGCTGGGCAACAGGTGATCGATTAAAGCAGGATCTTGCATTAAGGGCACTGAATATGGCGTTGGCTTTACGCAAACCACCACCGGGTTGTATTCAACACACAGACCGTGGGAGCCAATATTGCGCTCATGAATATCAAAAGCTACTGCTCAAACATCAATTGCTGCCGTCCATGAGCGGGAAAGGCAATTGTTTTGATAACTCCGCAGTAGAAAGCTTCTTTAAATCATTAAAGGCTGAGTTGATTTGGCGCAGACACTGGCAAACAAGGCGAGATATTGAGATTGCAATCTTCGAATATATAAATGGCTTTTATAATCCACGCCGAAGACATTCAACACTCGGCTGGAAATCGCCGGTGGCATTTGAGAAAAAAGCCGCTTAAAATGAGAGATAGACCGGAACACAACCGGTGCAAGTCCATAGCAACTCGTTTCTTTTCGCAGGTTGAGCCACCTCCGCGCTTCATCAGAAAACTGAAGGAACCTCCATTGAATCGAACTAATATTTTTTTTGGTGAATCGCATTCTGACTGGTTGCCTGTCAGAGGCGGAGAATCTGGTGATTTTGTTTTTCGACGTGGTGACGGGCATGCCTTCGCGAAAATCGCACCTGCTTCCCGCCGCGGTGAGCTCGCTGGAGAGCGTGACCGCCTCATTTGGCTCAAAGGTCGAGGTGTGGCTTGCCCCGAGGTGATCAACTGGCAGGAGGAACAGGAGGGTGCATGCTTGGTGATAACGGCAATTCCGGGAGTACCGGCGGCTGATCTGTCTGGAGCGGATTTGCTCAAAGCGTGGCCGTCAATGGGGCAGCAACTTGGCGCTGTTCACAGCCTATCGGTTGATCAATGTCCGTTTGAGCGCAGGCTGTCGCGAATGTTCGGACGCGCCGTTGATGTGGTGTCCCGCAATGCCGTCAATCCCGACTTCTTACCGGACGAGGACAAGAGTACGCCGCAGCTCGATCTTTTGGCTCGTGTCGAACGAGAGCTACCGGTGCGGCTCGACCAAGAGCGCACCGATATGGTTGTTTGCCATGGTGATCCCTGCATGCCGAACTTCATGGTGGACCCTAAAACTCTTCAATGCACGGGTCTGATCGACCTTGGGCGGCTCGGAACAGCAGATCGCTATGCCGATTTGGCACTCATGATTGCTAACGCCGAAGAGAACTGGGCAGCGCCAGATGAAGCAGAGCGCGCCTTCGCTGTCCTATTCAATGTATTGGGGATCGAAGCCCCCGACCGCGAACGCCTTGCCTTCTATCTGCGATTGGACCCTCTGACTTGGGGTTGATGTTCATGCCGCCTGTTTTTCCTGCTCATTGGCACGTTTCGCAACCTGTTCTCATTGCGGACACCTTTTCCAGCCTCGTTTGGAAAGTTTCATTGCCAGACGGGACTCCTGCAATCGTCAAGGGATTGAAACCTATAGAAGACATTGCTGATGAACTGCGCGGGGCCGACTATCTGGTATGGCGCAATGGGAGGGGAGCAGTCCGGTTGCTCGGTCGTGAGAACAATCTGATGTTGCTCGAATATGCCGGGGAGCGAATGCTCTCTCACATCGTTGCCGAGCACGGCGACTACCAGGCGACCGAAATTGCAGCGGAACTAATGGCGAAGCTGTATGCCGCATCTGAGGAACCCCTGCCTTCTGCCCTTCTCCCGATCCGGGATCGCTTTGCAGCTTTGTTTCAGCGGGCGCGCGATGATCAAAACGCAGGTTGTCAAACTGACTACGTCCACGCGGCGATTATAGCCGATCAAATGATGAGCAATGCCTCGGAACTGCGTGGGCTACATGGCGATCTGCATCATGAAAACATCATGTTCTCCAGTCGCGGCTGGCTGGTGATAGATCCCGTCGGTCTGGTCGGTGAAGTGGGCTTTGGCGCCGCCAATATGTTCTACGATCCGGCTGACAGAGACGACCTTTGTCTCGATCCTAGACGCATTGCACAGATGGCGGACGCATTCTCTCGTGCGCTGGACGTCGATCCGCGTCGCCTGCTCGACCAGGCGTACGCTTATGGGTGCCTTTCCGCAGCTTGGAACGCGGATGGAGAAGAGGAGCAACGCGATCTAGCTATCGCGGCCGCGATCAAGCAGGTGCGACAGACGTCATACTAGATATCAAGCGACTTCTCCTATCCCCTGGGAACACATCAATCTTACCGGAGAATATCGTTGGCCAAAGCCTTAGCGTAGGATTTCGCCCTCTCCCGCAAACGACCCCTCATTGCCCACCACGAGTCAAGCAACATTGACGCATGGCAACTATCAAGAATCTTGCTAGCACTCGACTACGACGGGCAGGAAGTCCTAAACGCCCGAGTTCTCTAAAAGGAAAGTGCCCCGCGAGCAGCGGGGCACTTCTTTATTTAAGCGAAAAACAACCATGACGGATTGCATTTAATGACCAACTAGACTAGAATTAAAGTATCAACACGGAAACCATGCCGGACTGACCACCGGCCAACCGCAAGGAGTACAACATGGAGAACCCAATGAAGCCAGGAGTTCATGCCATCAACCAGTTCGACCGCACGAAGCAAACGCTATTCTTTGCCATTTACGACGATGGAACCAGCGGCCCAGAGCGCAAGGACCGAGACAAGGCAGAGAAGGACTTCAGGGATGCAAACACGGCATCAGGAGCGGTGAGGGCAGACATTGAACGATACGGCCGAGACTCGAGTGTCTTCAGAGCATGGGGGAAGATCCATAAGGATTTCAAGGATCGCATCGACGGCCGGAGAGTATGCCTTGTGTTCGACACGCTCCACGCGGGAACCACGAGCACGACATGGCGCGGCCCTAAAGCGCTGGAAAGCTAGATAAGAACAGCCCCGCAAGCGCAAGGCGCTGCGGGGCTGTTTCAACACGGCAACCGGGAACCACCCCGGAGCACAAAAGCATCTTATCAAGTCTCATAATCATTGCATAGAATGACCAACTAGACTAGAATTAAAGTATCGACACGGAAACCATGCAGGACTAATTACCGACCTGGTTACAAAGGAGCATCTCATGACCATTTATGCCATCGCGCTGTCTAAAGGTGGATCAACGAAGACCACCACGGCAGCAGAACTAGCCGCCACTCTCGCCGCCGCTGGCCGCCGCGTACTAGCGATTGACCTTGACGAGCAGGGTAATCTAACCACGCGCTTAGGTGTCACCGAGGATGCAGAAGTCTCCGGCGTAGCTGCTGATGTACTCATAGGTGATGCAACCGCCGAGGAAGCCGCGTTCCCTAGCCCAACCGTTCCCGGTGTGGACATACTTTGCGGCACTTTTGATTTGGAAGAAATCAGCACCAAACCTGAAATTATGACCGCTCTACGCGACTACCTGCCAAGTCTTGCGACTGTATGGGATGACGTAGTGATAGACACCCCGCCAGCTCTAGGCACACTAACGCTAGGTGCTTTAGCGGCCGCTGATGTGATCGTATCCTCAGTCTCATGTGAAACGGAATCGTATGAGCAGCTGCCAAGGCTTGAAGAAGTGATCCAGAATCGCATAGCCAAGCGACTGCGCCCCGGACAGGCGCTGCACTGGATCATACCGACTAAGCATGACGGCCGCCGACTATTGGATCGGGAGGTTGTGCAGACGCTTCACGAGCTATACCCAGGGCGTGTGACTAGCACTGTGCGCGAAGCTGTAGCGGTCAAAGACTCGTATACGGCAGGAATGCCGGTTGGTGTCTACTATCCAGGCTCGCCTATCGCGGAAGACTACAAGGCTGCATTAGCTTCGGTTGTCGCTGGACGCGTGAATAACTGGACTAACTAGACTAGCTGACCTATAAAGACAGATCAGACTAAGAGGAAATGATGGAACAGAAAAAGACTCCAAGCAAGCCAGCCCGTAGAAGTCTTCGGGATCGAAACAAGACAGCAATTGAGCAAGCGCCGGAGACCGCAGCTGCCGCTGCGCCAGCCGTCGCGGCGGTACCTGCGCGCGAGGAAGTGACAACGCCGGCAGCAGCGGTGCAGGAGCCTAAGAAGCAAGCTAAGAGCGGTAGGCCAGCGCGCACCGTGGCAGTTACTCGTCAAGGTATCTACCTAACTCCTGAGCAGTTCAACAATGCTAAAGCCGCATATCTGGCCGACTGGAAGAACGGGGGAGAAGCTAACACTTTCACGCTATGGATTGGTGAAGCTATCACGCGTCACGCTGCACGTTCACTTAAGGCTCGTTTGCGGTTTGCTGCGAATAAGCCAGCAAGAGCAGAAGTCCGTACCGGCAGCTCACGATCTTTTAATGTTCCTACATCAGCGATTGAGCTTATGCGAGCTGCCATTAGCCAAGAACAGGCCGAGGAACGGTGGCTAAGTGATAGCTCATGGTGTGCGGAGGCTGTTGATGCTGCGATTAGTACGGCACGTGAGTGCAACGGAGGAGAGCTGCCTACGCCGCCAGCGAGACTACCTAACCGGCTAGTTCGATAGAAGGAATGGCTTATGCGTCTGAGCGACTTGCCACTGTTGCCGATTTTGTTCTTTGTTGTCGGGGCTGCCGTTGTGGCCTTAGCAAATAAGCAACTAAAGCCAGAGATCCACGATAAACGATGGGTGTACGTGATGCTTGCCGGGGCAATCATTTGCCTGGTATCAGCTGTTTATGCCTGGTTGTAACTCGCGATCATGGCCTCAGAGATCCGTGCACGACCCAAGATCACATAACGTGAGAGAACTCAGGTACCGCAACTTTTGGGCTGTGTGCGGTCGGTCGATTGGTTCCTGCTGTCCACCATGTGTGCGAAAAAAGCAGCGGAGCGGGAGGGCTTTTTTCGTGCCCATGTGGGCAGGAGGCCAGGAACGTAACCAGGTATCTAATAATCAGAAACAAAAGGGAGAGAGCATGGCACGAAACGCGTCAGATATCTACGATGACCTTAAAGCACTGGCTAATGAGCTGGAAGATCTTGCCGAGACTGGTCGTATAACCATGAGTACAGACTCATGGAACAAAGAATATCCAGAGACCAAGCAAGCAGTTTCTCAAGCGTTAGCAGCGCTACAGGTTGCTATCAACGCAACTTGCTGGATGGAAACTCTACCTTCACCAGATCCGCGACGGCCGTAGATAATCGACTTGTCAATAACGATCGTTTTTGGCTGGAAGGTAAGGCAATTCGGAAACCCGGCGACACGCCGGGTTTTTTTGTACCGAAACTCGCAACCGAAACTTTTTCAACCGAAACCTAAATTGTAACGTTTTTGGTACAATTGATGATGGAGGGAAGGGGAAACTGTGAATCAGAACGAAGACCAGAATTTCGATCCGATGATTTACGACGTGATGCGCGAGCTGACTACGCAAATCGTTGGAACATACTCGGCTTGGGAAAGCGAAGCTGCGACGGAGAGAGAAGCAGAGCACTGGCGTGCGGAGTGGCTGCGAGTTAGACGCGAAGCACGCGAGGTCAACCCGCGCAGCAAGGTGGCCATCGAATCCAAAACCGCCGAGCTGCGGAAAGTTTTGCGGGGTCTGCCAGCCCACGCGCCTACGCTCGCATGAAGCCAGGAGAGCTTGACGAGAACACGCTGAGAGCGTTGTTCGAGAACAAGATCAAGGGCGAACTCGACGGGCAGATAAGTCCAGGATCAATGATCGGGGGAGAGCGCCCGGTCATTATTTTTACTGGTGGACAGCCAGGCGCTGGGAAAAGTAATGCGAATGCCAGGGCGAAATATGATCGGCCGAACTTGGTTGAAATCGTGGGTGATGACTTTCGCGCTCACCATCCCGACTATCAACGACTCATGCGAGATGATCCGCTGGCGATGCCGGACTATACGGCTCAGGCCTCGGGGCGCTGGGTGGGCATGTCTGCCGATTACACACGTAGTCAAGGCATGGACACGTTATTAGAAACAACGTTGCGCCAGCCGAACGTAGTAGAACGCACAATGAGCGACTTCAAAAAGGCCGGCTATGAGGTCGAGCTGCATGTTGTTGCCGTTCCAGCGGAGATCTCACGCATAGGCACTGTCAATCGATATGCCGGACAAGTCCGGGATCAAGGTGCTGGCCGGTGGACACCTTCGGCTGCGCATGATGTGGCCGCTGCTGCCGTGCCAGGCACGGTGAAAGCTTTGCTTGATAGTGGTCTTGTAGATCGCATCTTATTGGTGAGTCGTGGCGGAGACGAGCTGTATTCCAGAGATCGAAGAATCGGCCAGAAAATCGATTCAGAGGAAGCCGTTAGCGCGCTAAACCTTGCCCGTGATGTATCGAAAACAGAACCAGTGGTAGCAGTGCAAGAGCTAGGCAACGCTGAACTGGGAATCGCTACTTGCGCGAGCACCGGCCAGGCCGACCGCGACTTGCTGAGCACAATCTCTCGGTTTACTGCCACCGATGCCCCAGCGCTTGCCAAGGCCGCCTATCCTGTGTCGGATGCAGACCAGAAGAAGGCACTAGGGAAGATCGAGGCGGCGGCGCGACCGCTAGGGTCACAAAGGACGAAACGAGGGCTGAACGACCGCATCCGGCAGCGTGCCGAATCAATCAAGAAAAAGCCGTCGGAGGTACGTCCAAACGCACCCAAATTGGATAAGGGAGGACAGAAACGATGAACTCGATTATTGGCTACGCGCGAGTATCTACACGCGACCAAGACCCCGCTGCGCAGGAGGCCGAATTGCGCGCAGCGGGTGCAACCAGAGTCTTTGTAGATCACGGAGAATCGAGCAAAGTACGAGACAGGCCGCAGTGGCTTGCGTGCCTGGACTATTTGCGCGAGGGAGACACGCTTCTTGTGCGCAGGTTGGATAGGATCGCTGGCAGCGAGAAGATGGCCATTGAAACCATTAACGAGCTTCAAGAACGCAAAATCAACATCAAGAGTCTAACCGAGCCGGACATAGACACCACCACCCCGATGGGCAAAGCACTATTCGGAATTGTCGCGGTATTCGCTCAACTGAGGGTAGATACAATCAGCGAGAATACTAAACGCGGACTTGACCATGCACGCGCCCAGGGGCGCGTTGGCGGCCGTCCAACGGTTATGACTGCGCAGCGCATCGAGGAAGCCGTAAGGATGCGCAAGGACGGCAAAACCATAGCTGAAATCGCCAAGGTGTTGGGCGTGGGAAATTCTAGTGTCAGCAGAGCTTTATCGGCGTTGAGCGCAACGTAAACCATCTCGTCTATCACGTTGGATATGGTGGTTGGAGTGGCGCGAAAGGAATCTTATGCAGGATCATCTGAACGTATCAGCGCAAGACATAATCGACATTGAACCTACCGCACCGCCTGGACTAGATAATCTCGGATTATCGTTGATCCTTGCAGCTGTGATCCTGGTTCTAACTATCGTGTTCGTTAAGGCAGCGAAGGCAGGTTTTATGGGCGAATACCAAAGCGCGGTAACTGTCATTGTTGTCTTGCTAGTGGCCCTGGCTGGTCTGACCATCACGACTTATATTTATTGGTCAGAGGGAAGTACCCAAGATGTACCGATACTAAGCGGCCTAGAGGAACTGGTTAGAGCCGTTCTCTTTACTGCGGCAATTTTTGTTGGTTTGGCCGCAGGAATTAAACGCTGGCGGTGATGGAGTTCAGCGCGGATCTTCCCGTTCTCCGATAAATGCCAGAAGCATAGTTATACCCCCTGTCAAAGGTTGGCGCAGCCAATCGCGTAGCGACGCACAGCGCCCTTGACAGGGGGTTTAACTATGTAAAAATCAGGCATCGGAGGCCGGGAAAAGTAGCGTCAAAAAACCCGATTTCGTTTCTAGCCTCCTGCCCACATGGGCACGAAAAAAGCCCTCCCGCTCCGCTGCTTTTTTCGCACACATGATGGACAGCAGGAACCAATCGACCGACCGCACACAGCCCAAAAGTTGCGGTTCCTGAGTTACCAAGCGTCATGTGATCTTGGGTTGTGCACGGATCTCTGACCCAGCCTTCTAGCGTTTCCAGAACCGTCGAGTTTCCATCGAAATGTCAGATGGTCGGGTTAGGCTGAATGCAAGACTTAGCAACCAGGGAAGGATCAGCAATGCTTGTCGAAGCTGCTGGACGCTTGATGATACCAGTTGCCATTGTGCTGGCATCATCCCTGATTCTGCTAATTTTCAAGATTGTTTTCGGATCGATCAAGACCGGACTCTGGCTAGTTCTACTGGCCGTTCGCACTCTGATTTTCGGAGTCTTCATTGTGCTGTTCTGGATCGTTCGATGGCTCGGCAACGGCCTCCGTGCGCTCTGGTTCCGTCTCACCAGTTGAAGACCGGCGAGCCGGTAGCAACACAGATTTTTCCGCACGGCTGAGCTTGAAAACTCTCCCCAGCTCGGTGCGCGTCAAGTCGCCCGAAGAAATAAGATCCTCTGCGATTTTGGCGGCTGAAAGCTGACTTGCTCGCATATCGTCAACAGAAGTAGCGAAGGCTTTGAGGCGCTTTCGTTTTGCCTTTAGCTCTGCCTCGTCCTGACGTAGAAGCTCGTCAATCTCGTTTTCGGCACTCATGTTCATCTCCTGAATGATTGCGGTCACTAAGTTTGTGCTATGTGGCCGATTTTTTGGTTTGTCTCAATTGTAGCGATAGCTGACGTAAGGCGATAGACTGGACTTAAGAGCGTAGCAAGCATAGCAACTGGATATCCAGTTGCGCGTGAACCTGCGGTTCGCTCAAAACGTTGTTTTGTTTCTATGGGCTTCCAGCCCAATCCCGGTATGAGAGGTGAACATGTCTATTGATGGATCAAAGAGATCTCGCAATGTTCGCAAGCTGATCTCATTCAATGCCGAGGAATGGAAGCGCGTTGAGCGTCGGATGGAGATTGCGCAGGCTAAATCCTGGGAAGGGTTTGCACGCGGAGCGATTCTTGAATCAGAAATCTCAGTGACTACGAATAATTTTGATCCATCTACGGTTCGGGCTGAACTTTCGCGAATTGGCAACAACATAAACCAGATCGCACGTCAGGTGAATGTCGAGGAAGTGGTCACTTTTGAAGAGATGCGAGCTGCGCGTCTGCTGCTCAAAGAGATTCAAGCAGTCATTAATCAAACGGTGAGCGAAGCTCGGAGAAACAAAAGCTAATGGCTACCGTCAAGATGTTGCAGATCAAGTCAACTGTCAGTAAGGCGTTGGCTTATATCTCGCGTGCGGATGCAACGTCTGATGGTGTTTGGGTGTCGACTAATGCGGCAGTTATTGATCCTACGGATTACAAAGCTGTTGCTACGCAGTTCGCGGAAACTGCCGAGCGTGTGGGTGTTTCCAAGCCGCGCAGGGGATCGGTGCTGGCGCATCATGTGATCCAGTCGTTTGATCCAAAGGACGGAATGAGTGCTGAACTTGCACACCGTATCGGTGTGCAATTCGCTGAGAAGATTACCGGCGGAACTCATGAGTACATGATTGCCACGCACTTGGATAAAGGGCACGTTCACAACCACATTATTTTGAATCCGGTCAACTTTGAGACTGGAAAAAAGATCCGCGTGCAAAAGAGCACAATTGGACAGTTTAGGGATATCAGCGACGAGCTATGCCTCGCTGCCGGACTGCGCGTTTTGCCAAAGCCGGAACGTGCAACTGGGTATTCAATGAAGGATATCTACCGTGTCCTGAGAGGTGATTCTGCCAAGCAGTTTATCCGTACGGAAATCGACAAAGCCGCATCTCGTGCGCGCGATTGGACTGAGTTCGAATCAATCCTGGCAAGAGCAGGAATTGAAACGAGCGTGCGCAGCGGAAAGAACGGAACTGTGTCATTCCGCGAAGGCACCATGAATCGGCCCATCCGCGATTTCCGGTTAGGAGCAGCGTACACAGAATCAAACATCATGGCTCGACTTTCAAAGTCCGCCGTCAACATGGTTGGCATCGATGCATCCATGATCTTGAAGGAATCCAAAGACACCTTGACCGTCAGCGTTCCCGGTACGAAGCGGCAACTGGAAATGACTGTTTCGAAGACTCAAATCGTTCGTCACGGGCGTTCACTGAGAATCTACGTACCCAGCGCGCAGAATCACTTGTTGGCCAATACGTCCGGGCATCACGCTAAAACTGTTTCTACAGAGGGGCTGTACAACTACTTCTCCAAACCGGATTTGGCCGAAGCAGAGAAGCGCTCCGGAGCCATGGGGCTGGACAAAATGACTGTCGGACGTTGGGGAAATGAGCTTAAGTCGCTACGTGAGCTGGGCGAGCGAGTGAACGCCAAGAGCCGCTGGATTAATGCTTCGGGTATAGATCCGGCACGGGCTATTGAGTCTGCGAGTAAGAAGCTTGAAGAACACCATTTCCGCTACCAGACAACCTTGGTTGCGGCAGCGGAAATGACCATAAACCCGCAGGGCGATCAAAAGGAGCTTCGTACCCTGGGCGCTGAATTGCGCATCATGGAACGGAATATTGCGACCGTGAAGACCGATATCCGGGCGCTGACACAACTATCAAGTAACGAGGTGAAAATGTCCGTGGGAGAACAAATCGCTAATAAGGCAGCTGCACGCCAACGCATCGAACCGGCAAGTGAACACAGTTCGCTCGATACCAGTCAGCGGTCGGCGCGAGACGATCATGAGCGCGACCGAGAAACGCCGGAGCATCGTGCCGAAATAGCGCAAGAGCAAGCAGCGCAAAGCGAGCGGTTGGAAGATCAACAGGGCGACCGTGAGACAGGGCAGAAGCCAAAGGACGAGCCTAAGAAGCCTCTAACTCTGCGAGAGCGCCTTGCAGCGAAAGAAGCGAAGATCAGAACCAACCGAACCAATGATGAAGGCCGCAATAACGGCGCACGCGGAAGGGGCATGTAATGGCTGACATGACAGACAAGGCTGCAGGAGATCTGCAACAGGCTGGAACGCAGATGGGCAGGAGCGCCGCCGCTGCCAGCACACGCGCGGGGATCAAGGTAGGCAAGGGAGCCTTCGGGCTGGGCGTAGGAATCAGCGCTGGTGTCATCTATGGCACGGTAAAAGCGATTCTCGCCCTGGTTGATGCTTCGCACCAATACTCGGCAGCGCATGGACGTGCTAACGGAAACAGCCCTGAGCGGCAGGTCAGCCTTCGGGAGTTCAGCAGGATAGCTGACAGCAAGCGCGAATTCATGCCAGTGCAGGACGCGCAAATAGCGCGCCAGTTCAGCCGTGAACTGCGCAAGCATGGTGTAACTTTCGCAATCGAAAAGCAGCAGGACGGTTCCCGCACGTTCCATGTGCAGGGAAAAGATGCAGGAGTCGTTGAACATGCGCTGTCGGCGGCAGCAACGAAGATTGACGAGCAGCTGACCAAGCAACGTACCACCGGGGAAGTCCTGGAAGGACAAGCCATAGAGGCTCCGGGGGAGCGCGTTCTAGAGGTCGATGCAACGGCCAAGAACAACTTGTCTGCTGCGTTGAATGAAGCAGCAGTCAAGGAACCACCAGTTGCGCACCGTGCATTGCGGCCGAATGAAGGCTGGACTCGGTGGGAACCGGAGGTCAAGGAGCTGGCAGCCACCATTGAACAAGATGGCCGCATACCTCTGACCATTGCCAACGTCGAAATCCTGGATGCGGCTCTGAGCGAGCACATCCCCATGAACCTGGAAGATGTGAAAGAAGTCGTTTCGGAGGAACGCAACGCTTTTGCAGCGGCCGACGATCCCGAAGCCGCCCAACTTCCACAAGAAGAACTAGGCAAGGTGAAAACCGATGTGAGCCTGGTGCTGGAAGATACCGAGGCGCGAGCCATATCGGAGGCACTGCGCGGGGGAGCCGGAGCCGTGGATGAATCTGCACCGGCCTTGGATTCTGTGAATCCGACCGGAACAGTCTTCACCGAATATGACCCGGCCAGCCGCGTCACCGCGCCCCTGGGCAAAGATATTGCCACACTCTCGGATACCCTCGGCCTGCCAGCAGATACCGAAGTCACGGTGTATCGCGGGGTGCCAGAGGGCAGCCAGGATTCATTGAATAACGGCGATTTCGTCACGACCAACAAGCAGCTCGCCCAAGACTATGCAGGAACCGGCACTGTCATTGAACAAACGGTCAAAGCAGGAGATCTGCTGGATGATCGAACTGAACCAGGAGCGGAAGAGTATATTTTCCGGCGAAGCGCCGACCCTGAACGCTTGGCCTTGGCCGAAGAAACAACGCTGCGGCAGGAAGTTCCGTTAACCCCTGAAAACGTGAACATGCTGGATGACGCTTTCGCGGAACATGGGTGGGATGACCTCCCACCGGAAGATCTGGCGTGGGTTCAACAGACATTGGCTACAGAACACAGCCAGGGAGAGTATCTGACCCCCGATGCTGCCATTGAGCAGCCGGCCGCTGCGCAACAGAGCGACAACCCGTATTTGCAGATGAATACGCCATCGCCTCAAACCGAAGAACCGATTGTGGTCGGTGCCGCAGAGGCCGAAAGCGTCAGCAGCGAGAGCCTGCCTTTCAGCTCCGATGAAGTCACCGAAGACGCGCCCGAACAGGCCGTTAGCCACGGGGGCACGACAGCAACCCCGGCTCCTGCGCCAAGCGCCGGAGGGAAGAGTGCGAAGGCCGCGCAGGGGCAAGCCATTGCACAGCCCAAGGCGCAGGGAAATAAGACAGCAGCGCAAACCAATTCAGCATCGACAGCTAAGCCGCAGCGTGAAGAACTGGGCAAGCGGGATGAAACCAGGAAAAAGGTTGCTGAGCGCATAGATACGAAGGTGCAGCAGATCAAAAACGATCATTCGGCGTCACCGTCGAAGCTGCAAGCACCAAAGCCAGAACGCGCACCGAGAAGGTAGGTGAAGGAACATGAGCACAGGAGGCAAAGTAGCAGCGGCCGTTGTGGGCGGCAGCGTAGTCTTTTTCGCCGGTAACAGGATTGTTGAATATGTTCGCGTGGAAATGGAGCGCGGAACCGGAATAGGGGATCTGCTGCCGGGGTTCCCAGCCGCGCTGATGGATAATCTGCTTCATATCTCTACTGCGCAGCCTGACCTTATTGGAGGTCTTGTAGGCGTAGTCATCATGGCGCTGATCATTTTCTACGTGGTCGGCAGCAAGCAGAACACCCGGCCGGGAGAAGAACAAGGCTCGGCTAAGTGGGCACGTTCGGGAAGCTTACCCAAGCGATTCACGAGCAAGGAAACCTCCGAAGTCCTACGCCTGACCCAAACCGAAGCGTTATCGGTGGATGCGCATGTCACCAAGCGCAACACGAACGTTCTTGTATTGGGTGCGTCGGGTACGGGTAAAACCCGTTCGTACATCATGCCGAACTTGTTGGAGCTGAATGCATCGACGGCCACAACTGACCCGAAGGGCGAAATCATTCGAGCTGCGCGTGCGCGGCTGGAAGAACGAGGCATGAAGATCCGCACGCTGAATCTGATTAACCTCAAGCAGTCCAACCAGTTCAATCCCATGCGCTACTTCAACGCTGATGAAGTCGAAACCGGAATCATGCAATTGGTCGAGTCAATCATGATGAATACGACTGGCAAGGAGTCGCATGGAGACCAGTTCTTCGAACGAGCCGAGCGCGCACTATTGACGGCTCTGGTTGCTTATGAATGGGCAACTACGGCGATCACCGATGGGCAGGAACCTAATCTTCCTGGTGTGCTGGATCTTCAAAAGGGCATGGACGGCTCAGAAGAAGACAAAGACGCACGCGACAGCGAAACAGACATTAAGTTCCAAGCAGCCCGAGAGATCGTGGACGAATGGAATCAGAATCCCGACCCTGACGATGATGAACAAGTCATGCAGGTCTTGGACTTCGCTTGCCGCCTGTACCGCGTGTATGAGCAAGGCGCGGTTGAAACCAGGAAGAGCATCGTCATTTCTCTGGGTGTGCGTCTATCACCCCTGGATATGCACGATATCCGCAGAATCCTTGCAACTGATGATCTCGCCTTGGACAAGATCGGCTATGAACCTACCGCACTGTTCTTGCAGATCCCGGACACGCACAGCACATTCAAGTTTGTTGCCGCGATGTTCTGGCAATCCCTGTTCGAGCAAACCGTGTACCAAGCTGACCATGAGGAATCCGGGCGGCTGCCACGGATGCTGCATATGTTCCTGGACGAGTTCGCCAACATTGGCAAGCTGCCGGAATTCGATAAAAAAATGGCGACCATCCGTTCCCGCGGAATCAGCGCAAGCATCGTGATGCAGTCCTATAGCCAGGGCAAAGCCCTGTTCAAGGATGAATGGGATGGCATCGTGGGTAACTGCGATACAACGCTGTTCCTGGGAACGAATGATCAGCAAACGGCCGAGTGGATGTCTAAGCGGT
>NZ_JBFREO010000012.1:0-43404 GCF_052114325.1 Glutamicibacter sp. MCAF14 | reverse complement strand
GATGGTACTGCACTCGTGAGGGTGTGGGAGAGTAGGTCACCGCCGGACTTAACTTGAGATGAATGGTTTGAGGCCCTGGAACACTTATTGTGTTCCAGGGCCTCACCTGTTTAACCCGCAAAACAGGTTGCTGGGATGGCTTGCTGGTTGGTTGGTGGGGGGCAGAGGTTGATGCTTGGCCTCTTTCCGCTATTTAAAACAGGACTTGAAGACTCTGCTCCTATCGTTCCTAGCCAACACTGATATAGCTAGTTCTTAGGATCATCGGTTTTGGAAGTTCCTTGTAGCGTGCACTGAGTGTCTTGCCACATTAGAGCTGTTTCCCTAGGGTGGGACTCGTGCCTCCCGTAGACTTGAAGATAGATGTACATGTCTTTCTGGACGTGCTAAATAGTTAATAGTGAAGTGTTTTGCAAAGGCAAACACGAAGGTTGCGGTATTGAGATAGCCGCTGAAGGGGACATTAAATGTCTAACGAATTCCGCCGAAACTCCGATAACGGACGAGGCGACTTCCGGAACTCAGATTCAAACCGCAACAACTCCCGCGATGGCTTCAAGCGTCGCGAAGATCGTGGCGATTTCAAGCGCGATGATAACCGTGGTGGTGGCTTCAAGCGCGATGACAACCGCGGTGTTGGCTTCCGCAGCGATCGCAATGATGATCGCGGTGGGTTCCGTGGCGAGCGTCGTGACGACAACCGTGCCGTCGGCTTCAAGCGCGATGACAACCGCGGTGGTGGCTTCCGCAGCGATCGTAACGATGACCGTGGTGGCTTCAAGCGCGATGACAACCGCGGTGGTGGTTTCAAGCGTGACGATAACCGCGGTGGTGGTTTCAAGCGTGACGATAACCGCGGTGGTGGCTTCCGCAGCGATCGTAACGATGACCGTGGTGGTTTCAAGCGCGATGACAACCGCGGTGGTGGTTTCAAGCGTGACGATAACCGCGGTGGTGGCTTCCGCAGCGATCGTAACGATGACCGTGGTGGCTTCAAGCGTGATGACAACCGCGGTGGTGGCTTCCGCAGCGATCGTAACGATGATCGTGGTGGCTTCAAGCGTGATGATAACCGTGGCGGTGGCTTCAAGCGCAACGATGATCGTGGTGGCTTCCGCAGCGATCGCAATGATGATCGTGGTGGCTTCAAGCGTGATGATAGCCGTGGCGGATTCCGTGGCGAACGTCGCGATGACAACCGTGGTGGCGGCTTCAAGCGCAACGATGATCGCGCTGGCTTCAAGCGCGACGACAACCGTGGTGGTGGCTTCCGCAGCGATCGCAATGACGATCGCGGCGGTTTCAAGCGTGAGGATAACCGTGGTGGCGGTTTCAAGCGCAATGATGATCGCGGCGGTTTCAAGCGTGAGGATAACCGTGGTGGCGGTTTCAAGCGCAAYGATGATCGCGGCGGTTTCAAGCGCGACGACAACCGTGGTGGTGGCTTCCGTGGCGAACGTCGTGATGACAACCGTGGCGGTGGCTTCCGTGGCGATCGCAATGACGATCGCGGCGATTTCAAGCGTGACGATAACCGCGGTGGCGGCTTCAAGCGCGACGACAACCGTGGCGGTGGCTTCCGTGGCGAGCGTCGCGACGACAACCGCGGTGGTGGCTTCAACCGCCCTGACGACCGTCGCTCGCAGGGCGAACGCCCAGCACGCGAGGATCGCTTTGCCGACAAGCGCGGCGACGCACCACGTGCCCACAACCCAGGCGATCTGCGTATTTCGAACCGTGCAGACCGCGAGCAGTCCCCAGATATCGATGAGGACGTTACCGGTAAGGAGCTGGACCGCGTAGCTCGCGCTCAGCTGCGCTACCTCGAAGAGCGTTCGGCTAGCTGGGTTGCCAAGCACTTGGTGATGGCCGGCCGTCTGCTGGAAGAAGATCCAGAGCTGGCATACGAGCACACCCTGGCAGCATCGCGCCGTGGCGGTCGTGTAGCAGTAGTCCGCGAAGCCGTAGGCATCGCTGCCTACCACGCCGGCAAGTACGCCGACGCGCTTCGCGAACTGCGTACCCACCGTCGTATTTCCGGTTCGGACTACAACCTGCCATTGATCGCTGACTCGCTGCGCGGCCTGGGCCGCCCAGAAAAGGCAATCGAACTGGCACAGTCCGAGGAATGCGCCAACCTGGAAACCGCCGTCAAGGTCGAAATGCAGATCGTGGCAGCCGGTTCCTACGGTGACCTGGGCAAGCTGGATAAGGCACTGGCCGAACTGGAGTCGCTGGAACAGCTGGACTTCAACCGCGCCTTCTCTTTCAGCCCTCGCCTGTTCACTGCCTACGCTGATCTGCTTTCGGCCGCTGGTCGTGCCGAGGACGCAAAGCGTTGGAACGCACAGGTCGAGGTGGCTGAAAACGCTTTGGGCATCGAACGTGAAACCGAATCCTTCATCATGGACCTGGCTCCGGAGATGGACGAGGAAGAGGAAACTCCACGCGCCAAGGATCTGATTGATCCTGCCGAGGCTGAAACCGAAGACGCTGCGCAGGCCGACTCCGTCGAAGCAGATGCCGAAGCTGATGCAGATGCAGATGACGCTGAAGCTGAGCAAACCGGCATCGACGAGGAAGACGACCTGAACGAGGTTGTCGAATCCGACACGGACGCCATCGAGACAGACGCAGAAGAAGACTCATCGAAGTAAACTTTGGCGTAGTAGCCAAAACTCTCAAGTAGTAGGAACCGCCACAGAATGCTGATCTCCGGATTTGATTCCGTCCTCTCCGACTTGGACGGCGTCGTCTATGCTGGCCCGAACGCCATCGACGACGCCGTGGAGTCGCTGAACACCCTCGCGGAAGTGAACGTCACCTTGGCATTCATAACCAACAATGCCGGGCGTTCACCGATGTCAGTCGCAGCGCACCTGCGTCAGCTGGGTGTGAAGACCAGCGCTGAGCAGGTCTTCGGCTCGGCTGATGCTGGCGCGGAGATGCTGGCCCGCGAATTGAATCCGGGGTCCAAGGTTCTTGTGGTCGGTTCCCCCTACTTGCGTGAATGCATTGCGGTGCGCGGTTTGGAAGTCGTCGAATCCCATAGTGAAGAACCCGTTGCGGTGATTCAGGGGTTCGACCCGGACATTTCGTGGAAGAACCTGGCCGAGGCCAGCTACGCGATCAACAACGGCGCCAAATGGGTTGCCACCAATACCGACTTAACCATTCCGCGCGCCGAGGGCCTGGCCCCGGGCAACGGTTCACTGGTCAATGCGGTGAAGCTGGCTACAGACGTGGAACCACGGGTAGCTGGCAAACCGGAATCCTACTTGTTCGCGCGGGCCGCGGATCGCTTGGATTCCAAGCGTCCACTGGTTATCGGCGACCGTCTGGACACCGATATCCTCGGCGGATTCCGTGCCGGCTTCTCCACTGCGCTGGTGCTCACCGGCGTCGACACCCCGCGTACCGCTCTGGGTGCCCCTGTGGAGCAACGCCCCAACTATCTGATCAACTCCATGGCAGATCTGTATCGCCCGTACCCGACCATCAAGGTGCTTGGCTATGGCGTACAGGTGGGTGACGCCGTCGCGAAGGTCGACAAGGGCGCCATCGAAGTTGCGGGCAGCGAGCAGGATCTGAATGCCTGGCGCGCCGCCTGCCACGCCTGGTGGCTGGCTCACCCGCGCCAATCGGGACATGAAGAACCAGAAATCCGCTTCACCGAACGCGGACTGGACACCCTGCGCAAGATTCGAGGCTAGGGGTGGAACGGCAAAATCACGTCCCAGCTCCTGGCCCGCGCGGCCTGGGTGATGAAGCCGTTGAACAGGCTTTGTCTTCCCTGGCCGACCATGACATTACCGAGCATGCCGGAATCTATGAGCAGTTGCTCTCCGGCCTGCAGCAAGAACTGAACCGTACGGAGCACGGCGCGTGAATCGCCTGGATCAAGAACTAGTTATGCGCGATCTGGCTCGTTCGCGCACCGAAGCCGCCAAGCTGATCGAAGCCGAACGGGTGCTGCTCAACGGGCAGGTCGCAGCGAAGGCTTCGAAGAAAATCGCCGAGGGCGATGACTTGGCGCTGATACCCAGTGAAGGTGAAGAGTACGTCTCGCGTGCCGGGCACAAGCTTGCCGGCGCACTGGATGTCTTTACGACTATTAATCCTGAAGGGCTGCGCTGCCTTGACGCCGGCGCCTCTACCGGCGGTTTCACCGATGTATTGCTGCGACGCGGCGCAAAGAGCGTAGTCGCAGCCGATGTGGGCCACGGCCAGCTAGTCGATGTAATCCGCAACGACCCCCGCGTGCAGGTCCATGAAGGCCTGAACGTCCGTTATCTGGCCCCCGAAGATATTGGGGGAGTCGTCGACCTTGTAGTAGCCGACTTGTCCTTTATTTCGTTGCGTCTGGTAATCGATGCCTTGGCCGGCGCCGCCAAGGATGGCGGGTCGCTGGTGCTGATGGTCAAGCCGCAGTTTGAAGTAGGACGCGAACACCTGAACCGCACCGGTGTGATCACCAATCCAGAACTGCGCCGTAGCAGCGTTGAAGCCGTGATCGCCAGTGCGAAGGCCGCCGGATTGCATTTGCGCGGTTTGGCCCGCAGCCCGCTGCCCGGCCAGGATGGCAATGCCGAATTCTTCCTCTGGCTAGCCTCCGGAGAGAATCCACAGTCGGCCGATGTTCCACTTATCGAGCAGAACGTTGACTATTCTTAGTAGTGACGTGTTTTAGCCGTGGTCGATCGCCATGGTCATTTTGCACTTCGTGAAGCTGAGAGGGGCACGACCGCCTTGCGCCGAATCCTGATTTTCACCCATACTGGACGCCAAGAAGCGATCACCGCAGCCCTAGAGACCTGCGCCCTGCTCAATTCGGCTGGAGCGATCCCGGTGATGCGCCGCAAAGACCAGGCCGCGATGGCTGAAGCAATCGGCGCAGCGGTGCCTTCGGTGCAGGTGCTCGGTGAGGACTGCCAGATCGAAGACGTTGACCTGGGCGTGGTGCTCGGCGGCGACGGATCGGTCCTGCGAGCTGCGGAACTGGTGCGCGCCTCGCCAATGCCGCTGGTGGGCGTGAACCTGGGGCACGTAGGTTTCCTAGCCGAAGCCGAACGCAGCGAATTGGCCTCCACTGTCCAAGCGCTGGTCAACGAGACCTACACCGTGGAAGAGCGGATGACCATCGAGGTCAAAGTGTGGCTGGATAATGTCTGCCTCGCCGAAACCTGGGCCTTGAACGAAGCTGCGGTGGAAAAGGCCAATCGCGAACGCATGGTCGAAGTCGTGATCGAGGTCGACGGCCGGCCGATTTCCACCTTCGGCTGCGATGGAGTCGTCATGGCCACCCCTACCGGTTCCACCGCCTATTCCTTCTCTGCCGGGGGACCGGTGGTCTGGCCCGATGTGGCGGCGCTGATCATGGTGCCGATCTCGGCGCATGCACTGTTCGCCAAGCCTCTGGTGATCTCCCCGGACTCGATCATGGCCGTGGAAATGCTCACCCGCACCGATGCCGGTGCCGTGCTCTGGTGCGATGGCCGGCGCACCATTGAGTTGCCACCTGGAGCTCGTGTGGAAGTCACGCGCAGCGATCGTCCGGTTTACATGGCACGCTTGCACACCACCCCGTTCTCCGAACGCCTGGTCAACAAGTTCGAACTGCCTATTACCGGTTGGCGTGGTCCAGCGAATGAAGAGAGCCGTCGCCCAGCCACGACAGCACTTCCGGTGATCGGGCCAGGGTTGCAAAGTGTCGACCCGCATTACCGCGATGAACCCGGACTTCCCATGGTGGGAAAGCCCGAGAGCCAGGGTTGAAAGCCGGATTCGAAGAAAAATTTTCCACACGCTCGAACATAGTTACGAAAAATAGGGTTAGAACACATATACTAAAACGGCACGGTACGACTTGAACTCGACATTCGGGAGCAGGCAATGATTCAGGAAATCCAGATCTCCAACCTTGGGGTTATCACCGAGGCCACACTTCCCTTGGGCCCGGGGCTTACGGTAGTGACCGGCGAGACCGGTGCTGGTAAGACCATGGTGATCACAGCCCTGTCCCTGCTGCTCGGACGTCGAGCCGACGCTGGCGCGGTGCGCAATGGCGCCAAGCACGCACTGGCCGAGGCTGTGGTTCATCTGCCGCCAGATCACCACGTGCTCGATGCCGCAGGTCAAGCCGGCGCGTTTATCGAACCGGCGGGGGAGAATAGCGAACTACTGCTTTCCCGCTCGCTGTCCGCCCAGGGAAGATCCCGCGCAACCATCGGCGGACGCAGCGCCCCGGTTGGTTTGCTAGCCGAGCTTGGCCACGATCTGGTCGCCGTCCACGGACAATCGGATCAGATCCGCCTAAAGGAACCAGTCGCGCAGCGCGATGCCCTGGACCGCTTTGCTGGAAGCTCTTTGTCTCGCACGTTGAGCAACTACCAGCGTGCCTACCGCCAGTGGCGTTCGGCCGCCAAGGAGCTGGCCAGCCTCAAGACTGAATCGCGCAACCGGGTACGTGAAGCGGAAAACTTGCGCCTGGCCCTTGATGAGATCGACTCATTGGACCCGCAGCCCGGCGAGGATGGGTCCCTGCGCGAGCAATCCATGAAGCTTGGCAATGTTGAATCCCTGCGCACCGCTAGCCAGCAGGCGCAAGCGGTGATTGACTCCGAAGATTTTGAGAACCCCGGTGTAACCACCTTGGTGGAAACCGCCCGTGGCGTGCTGTCACAAGCTAGCGATGACGACGCCGGGCTCGCCGCCTTCGCGGAACGGGCCGCTGAACTTGGCATTCTCGCCTCAGAACTCTCCAGCGATCTTGCCGCCTACGTAGCCGACCTGGATGAAGAAGGCCCAGAACGCCTGGCGCAGATTGAAGCCCGCCGAGCAGACCTGAGCAAGCTCATGCGCAAATATGCGCCGAGCATTGACGAGGTGCTCGCATGGGCCTCCGAATCGCGTATCCGGCTTGAACAGCTTGGTGGCGATGACTCCCGCATTGAAGCTCTTGAAGTGGAAGTCGTCGACTTGGAGCACAAGGTCGCCTCGCTGGCCTCGGACCTGTCCGATGCGCGCCGCAAGGCCGCCAAGAAGCTGTCCACGCAGGTCTCTGCCGAGCTCAAGGCCCTGGCAATGCCCGATGCCAAGCTCGTCATCGAGGTCAATGAGCTGGACGAACCGGGTGCCTTTGGCCAAGATGCCATTTCGATGCTGCTCGCCCCGCACGCCGGAGCCTCACCTCGGCCGTTGGGCAAGGGAGCCAGTGGCGGCGAGCTTTCCCGCGTCATGCTCGCTATCGAAGTCGTACTCGCAGCAGTCGACCCGGTACCGACCTTCGTCTTTGATGAAGTGGACCAGGGTGTGGGCGGCAAGGCTGCCGTTGCTATTGGCGAGCGCTTGGCAATGCTGGCAAAGCACGTGCAGGTCATTGTCGTGACCCACCTGCCTCAGGTGGCCGCCTATGCGGACCGTCATATTCGGGTGATTAAGAATTCGGACGCCAAGTCGAAGGCGGGAGCTGGCTACACCGCCAGCGACGTCATCAGCTTGGACCAGGAAGCCCGCGTCAAGGAACTTGCACGCATGCTCGCCGGGCAGGAAGAATCCGACACTGCGCAGGCGCACGCAGAAGAGTTGCTTGAAGAAGCGCAAAATCTAGTGTCATCGCTCACCTCCAAAAAACCGGTGAAAGCCTAAAAGCGTTGGTGAGCGCCTGAATTACGGCAATGCTAGGGCATTTGCCGGTGGTGCACTAGAGTCTTATGAGGATGCGAAATATTGGAATGGTGATAGGATGAAATCCCGTGGTGCAGCGTAATTCAACTCGTGATTCTCGGTCGTCTGAAACGACAAAGCATATCTTCGTCACCGGCGGTGTGGCCTCTTCCCTGGGTAAGGGATTGACGGCATCCAGCCTTGGACATCTACTTCGAGCTCGTGGTCTCTCAGTGACCATGCAGAAGCTCGACCCGTACCTGAATGTCGATCCAGGTACTATGAACCCCTTCCAGCACGGTGAAGTCTTCGTTACTGACGATGGCGCAGAAACCGATCTGGATATCGGACACTATGAGCGTTTCCTGGATGAGAACCTCCCAGGTACCGCCAACGTGACCACCGGACAGGTCTACTCGACCGTTCTGGAACGCGAACGTCGTGGGGAATACCTCGGCGATACCGTTCAGGTCATTCCTCACATTACCGATGAGATCAAGCGTCGTATGCGCTTGGCTGCAACCGAACCAGGCGCGGGCAAGTCCGCTCCTGACGTGATCATCACGGAAATCGGTGGCACCGTCGGCGATATCGAATCCCAGCCATTCCTCGAAGCAGCACGCCAGGTCCGCCAGGACATCGGCCGCAAGAACGCTTTCTTCGTGCACGTCTCCTTGGTTCCATTCATCGGCCCAAGCCATGAACTGAAGACCAAGCCTACCCAGCACTCTGTTGCTGCTTTGCGTTCGATCGGTATCCAGCCAGACTCGCTGGTTATCCGCTCAGACCGTCCAATTCCAGCAGAAATGCGCGCCAAGCTCGGCCGCACCTGCGACGTGGACACCGAAGCAGTGATCAACTGTGCCGATGCACCAAGCATTTACGACATCCCGAAGGTCATCCACTCGCAGGGCTTGGACGCATATATCGTCCAGACCCTGGAGATGAAGTTCCGTGATGTTGACTGGACCTCGTGGGATCGACTGCTGGATGTAGTACACAACCCAGCAACCGAACTGACCGTGGCCCTGGTCGGCAAGTACATCGATCTGCCAGATGCGTACCTGTCGGTGACCGAAGCCCTGCGCGCTGGCGGCTTCGCCAACAACGCCAAGGTGAACATCCGCTGGGTGCCAGCCGACGACTGCGCTACCGAAGCAGGAGCCGCCAAGGCACTTGAAGGCGCAGAAGCTATCTGCGTGCCAGGTGGATTCGGCATTCGCGGCCTGGAAGGCAAGCTCGGCGCACTGCGCTTCGCTCGTGAAAACCAGCTGCCAACTCTGGGCCTGTGCCTGGGACTGCAGTCGATGGTCATCGAATACGCCCGCAACATGGCTGGCCTCACCGATGCATCGTCGACCGAATTCGATCCAGAAACCTCGACCCCGGTCATCGCGACCATGGAAGAGCAGCTGGCAATCGTGGACGGCAAGGGCGACCTTGGCGGCACCATGCGTCTGGGCCTGTACGACGCAAAGCTGCTTGAAGGCTCGGTCCTTGCAGAAACCTACGGCAAGACCGATGTCGCAGAGCGCCACCGCCACCGCTACGAGGTCAACAACTCGTACCGTGCACAGCTTGAAGAGGCCGGCCTGGTCTTCTCGGGCACTTCGCCAGATGGCAACCTGGTTGAGTTCGTTGAACTGCCAAAGGACGTACACCCGTACTACGTCTCCACGCAGGCTCACCCAGAGCTCTCCAGCCGCCCAACTCGCCCGCACCCGCTGTTCGCCGGTCTGGTCGAGGCAGCGCTGAAGTTGCGCAAGTAAGAGCTTCTTAGAGGTAAAATTCTGAAGGCAATGCGCGCCGGTCATTACTGACCGGCGCGCAGCTGTTTAAGCTGGAGATTGACGACCAGCATTTTCTACCAAAGGACAATCTTCGTGCCGCTGCATCCAATAGCCGATGAATTCTCACCGCGTGAACTGCTGAACCGCGAAACCGTGTACAAGGGGCGGATCTGGGATGTAGTGCATGACAGCGTGAAGCTTTCCGACGACGGCGCGACCATCGACCGCGACTACATCAGCCACCCTGGTGCGGTCAGCGTACTGGTCCTGGACGACCAAGAGCGCGTCTTGATGATCAACCAGTACCGCCATCCGGTAGGCATGCGCCTGTGGGAAATTCCTGCCGGCCTGCTGGACGTGGCAGGCGAACCGCCGCTGGAAGCTGCAAAGCGCGAATTGTGGGAGGAAGCGGATCGAACCGCCGATCACTGGGCGATCCTCACCGATGTCTTCTTGAGCCCGGGGTCCTCGGCCGAGGCCGTGCGCGTGTACCTGGCGCGGGATGCAAAACTGGTTGCCGATGACCAGCGCCATGAACGCACCGATGAAGAAGCCGAAATGATCAGCACCTGGGTGCCATTGGAAGAAGCCGTCGCAGCAGTGCTGGCTGGCAAGATCCATAACCCTACCGCGATGATCGCTATTCTGGCCGCTCAGGCTGCCCGGGCTAATCAATACCTTGGGCTGCGCGATGCAAACGAGCCATTCGACGTGCACCCCTACCTGCGCGAAGGATGAGCGACCAGTTCGAAACCCCGCTCAAACGCTACTTGCAGCACCTGGCCATTGAGCGCGGTCTGGCCGAGAACACCCTCGCCTCCTACCGCAGGGACCTGCTTCGCTATGTTGATACGATGCAGGCTGCCGGTGTTGAACAGCCGCAGAAGATTACCGAGCTGGCGATCAGCGGCTACCTGCAGGATCTTTCGCGCGGGAATGAGAAGCACAAGGCCCTGAGCGCCCGCTCGGTGGCTCGGCATTCGGTGGCGATCCGCCAGCTGCACAAGTACTGGGAGCTGGAAGGAATCTGCGTACCCAATCCCGCCCGCGAGATCCAGCCTCCCGCTATTGGCCAATCGCTGCCCAAAGCGATTTCCATTGACCAAGTCACCTCAATCCTTGAATCGGTGAGCATTGAAACCCCGGCCGGGTTGCGTGATCGGGCGATTCTGGAATTTTTGTACTCCACCGGTGCGCGCATATCCGAAGTAGTGGATCTGGACGTAGATGACCTGCACTTTGCCCAGGACGCTGTGGTGCGCCTCTTCGGCAAGGGATCCAAGGAACGCGTGGTTCCAGTTGGCGGGTATGCCCAACGTGCGGTGAGCGATTACCTGGTGCGTGCGCGCCCCTCACTGGCGGCCAAGGGCAAAGGCACACCCGCCTTGTTCCTCAATCAGCGCGGGGGCAGGCTGTCCCGGCAATCGGTGTGGCTGCTGCTTTCCAAGGCCGCTGAACGGGCAGGGATCACCACCGAAGTTTCCCCACACACGCTTCGCCATTCCTTCGCCACGCATTTGCTTGAAGGCGGTGCCGATGTGCGAGTCGTGCAGGAATTGCTGGGGCACGCTTCGGTCACCACCACGCAGATTTACACCAAGGTCACCGTAGATTCGCTGCGTGAGGCCTACCAATTGGCGCACCCGAGGGTGAATTAGCCATGGCTAGCAACTTACATGGTGCCAAGCAGATCGCCCTGGTGGCGTTGGTGCAGCACCGTGAAGGAGATGTGCAGATCCTGCTGGGACGCAAGCGTCGCGGGTTCGGCCAAGGCAATATCGTGCTGCCCGGAGGCAAGATCGAGCCAGGAGAAACCGCTAAGCAGGCAGCAATTCGGGAGTTCGCCGAAGAAACGGGTTTGCGGGTTGCCGCCGAGGATTTGGAACTAGCCGCGCAGATTAACTTCTGCTTTCCTGCCCAGCCAGCAGCAGATATGCAATGCGCTGCCTTTATCGCGCGGAAGGCGACCGGCCAGCTGGAACTTACCGAGGAACTCGAACCGCTATGGGCCGACCCCGCAGCGCTGCCAGTCACGCGAATGTGGCAAGATTCCCCGTTATGGTTGCCTCAGCTGGCGGCCGGCGAGAATTTCACGGTGGAAATTGTCCTGGCCGATGACAACCAGTCCGTGCAACAGATCAGCTTCGAGTATTGGCAGTAGCCAACGCGGCGAGATCAGTCTTGATCTGTCTCGAAAATCAACAGGTCGCCGGGCTGGCAATCCAGTTCCCGGCACAGCGCTTCAAGGGTGCTGAAGCGTACGGCCTTGGCTCGTCCGTTCTTGAGCACAGCCAGGTTGGCTGGGGTGATGCCGATGCGTTCGGCCAATTCGCCGACGGCCATTTTGCGGCGTGCCAGCATGACATCAATATCCACGCGGATTCCCACTAGATGACCCCGTTGAGCTCGGTGCGCAGGTCAGCTGCTTGAGCTTCGGTATGCGATGCCTGGGCCAACAGCTGGCGAAGCACCCATACGATCAGTGAGATGCCTGCCAGCACGACGCCAAGTCCGCCCGCCAAGAGGACCACGCCGGGGGCTACCTCCGGGCCTGGAGCCATGATGGCGCCGAGGGCGAAAGTCATGATGCTGCCGAAACTGATGGCCGCGATGATGATGTTGACGAATTTATAAGACGCGGGGGAGAAAACTGTTCCGTGCTGGACACGGGCGGCCAATTTCCATACGCAGATACAGCAAACTTGAATGATCAGCAGGGCAAGTACTACGTACAGGACGGTACTGCGGTGCACATAGCTGACATCTGCTGTGTCAGCCGAAGAGGCCAAGTAGAGCCACCAAGCGGCTTGGCCCTGAATAGCAAGGGCTCCGATGAAGACCAGAGCGAGAACAACGCGTAGCAGGATCGTGCTGGATTTTCCCATGACCATGCTTCTTTCTCTCACGATTTTCGATTTGCATCTATCGAAAAACAATAGGTCCTATTGATGCCAAAAGCAAGGCTGGGAAACAACAACGGGGCCAGGCCTGAAGGCCTGGCCCCGTTGTTGTGGCGCGCTTAGAGCGAGCGCTGCTCGACCCCGTTGTATGCCGAGAGCGGGCGGATCAGTGCATTTGCCGCGCGCTGCTCGAAGATGTGGCTGGTCCAACCAGTGATGCGTGCCGCGATGAAGATCGGGGTGAACATCTCGGTGTCGAAGCCCATCAGGTGATAGGTCGGGCCAGCTGGGTAGTCGAGGTTCGGCTTGATGGCCTTGGCCTCGTCCATGGCTGCTTCCAGGCCATCGTAGAGGCCCAGCATTTCATGGCGGCCGTAGTGCTCGATCATGCGGTCTAATGCGGCCTTCATGGTCGGCACGCGGGAATCTCCGTGCTTGTAGACGCGGTGGCCGAAGCCCATGACCTTCTTCTTGGCAGCCAGTGCGTCTTCCATCCACGACTTGGCACGCTTGGCAGCATCCTCGCGGGATTCTTCCTTATCGATGCCGATCTCGTTGAAGGTGTGCATGACCGCTTCGTTGGCGCCGCCGTGCAGTGGGCCCTTCAATGCGCCGATGGCACCGGTGACCGCCGAATGCAGATCCGAGAGGGTCGAGGTGATCACGCGTGCGGTGAAGGTCGAGGCGTTGAAGGAGTGCTCTGCGTACAGGACCATCGAGACGCGGAAGGCATCGACTACTTCTGGGGCTGCTTCTTCGCCAAAGGTCATCCACAGGAAGTTGGCCGAGTAATCCAGGTCCTCGCGCGGGGCAACTGGCTCCTGGCCGCGGCGGCGGCGCTGGTCGTAGGCGACGACGGCTGGGAAGGCTGCGAACAGTTCCTTGGCCTTGAGCAGTTCTGCCTCGGGGGAGGAGTTCTCCGCCTGCGGGTGGTTTGCGCCGATGACCGAGACCGCGGTGCGGCCCACGTCCATTGGGTGGCAATCGGTAGGGAGCAGGTCGATCGCTGCCTTCACGCGTGGATCCAGCGCACGGTTGGCGCGCTCAAACGCGCTGAATTCGGTCAGTTCGCTTGGCGTCGGCAGCTCACCGTTCCAGAGCAGCAGGGCGACCTCTTCGAAAGACTTGTTTGCGGCCAGGTCCTGGACCGGGTAGCCGCGGTAGAGCAGCGAGTTGGTCTCTGGATTGACCTTGGAGACGGCGGTGTAGTCAACGACGACGCCTGCCAGGCCCTTCTTGATTTCCTCGGTGGCAGTCATTCTTGCTCCTCTTCATTGCCGGAGAATAATAATGCTTTGGGTGCGCCGGCCGACGGGTGCCGGCCGGCGCAAAGGGTACTAATTGGTTGCGAGCCTAGAGGTTCGCGCTGTTGGAATCAATGTCCAGGGTCGGGACCTGGAAGTTGAAGATTCCGGTGTCGAAGCGGTTGTAGGCCTCGTAGTCTACGAGCTTATACAAACGTGACCTAGTCAACATTTTATCCACCTCGCGGGCCTGAGTGCCATCTTCGCTGATGGCATCCAGTACTCGTTCAGCCGCGCCCATGGCGCTGCGCAACAGGGTGACTGGGTAGATGATCAGCGCGACGCCGGCATCGGCCAGTTCCTGGCGGTTGAACAGCTCGGACTTGCCGAACTCGGTCATATTCGCCAGTACCGGCACGTCCACTGCGTTGCATACGGCTTCGAATTCGGCGACGTTCTTCATCGCTTCGGGGAAGATCGCGTCCGCGCCGGCATCGACCATGGCCTTGGCGCGATCGATTGCCGCGTCGAGTCCTTCGACTGCACGGATATCGGTGCGGGCCATGATCAGGAAGTTCTCATCGATGCGGGCATCTGCTGCCGCGGCGATGCGCTTGAGCATGGTCTCGGTATCCACCACGTTCTTGCCGTCCAGGTGGCCGCAGCGCTTCGGGTTGAACTGGTCCTCGATGTGGCAGCCGGCCAAGCCAGCGTATTCCAGTTCCTGGATGGTGCGGGCCACGTTCATTGGCTCGCCGAAACCGGTGTCGGCATCCACGATCGCTGGCAGGTCCGACATGCGGGCGATCTGCCCGGCACGGGTGGCGACCTCGGTCAGCGAGGTCAGGCCGATATCGGGCAGGCCCAGATCGTTGGCCAGCACGGCGCCGGAAATGTAGATGCCGTCGAATTCCTTCTCACCGATCAGCTTCGCCGAGAGCGGGTTGAATGCTCCGGGGAACTGGCGGGCAGCTCCCGGGGTGAGCATTTTGCGCAGCGCCAGGCGCTTGGCGGCGGGGGTTTTGGTTGAGTACAACATGTTAGAACAGGCCCTTCGGTGCGGCCGCTGCGTCGATGACGCCCGCTGCGGCCTGGATGTTCAGCTGATCCAGTTCGCCTGCAGCCAGGTTTTCAAGGTTTTCTGCGGCCGCGATGAAGCGGTCGATTTCCGCGTCGTCCACCAGGCCGGTGGCCAGGGTGCGGAACTTGTTGATGTACTGCTCGCGGGCGAACGGACGGGCACCCAGTGGGTGCGCGTCGGCTACGGCGATCTCATCGGTGATCACGGTGCCGTCGTTCAAGGTGATCTGAACCGAGCCGCCGAAGGCCTTCTCCGCGATATCCAGCGAGTGGTAGCGGCGGGTCCATTGCGCATCTTCTTCGGTGGTGACCTTGTTCCACAGCTCAACGGTGTCGGCACGGCCGGCACGTTCTGGAGCGTAGGAATCCACGTGGTGCCATGCGCCATCCTGCAGGGCCACGGTGAAGATGTACGGAATCGAGTGATCCAGGGTTTCGCGCGATGCGGTCGGATCGTACTTCTGCGGGTCGTTCGCACCGGAGCCGATGACGTAGTGGGTGTGGTGCGAAGTCTTGATCAGCACCGACTTCACGTTCTTCGGGTCGGCGGCTTCTGGGTGCTCGCCGTGCAGCTTGCGGGCCAGGTCGATCCAGGCCTGTGCCTGGTACTCGGCCGAGTGCTCCTTGGTGTAGGTGTCCAAGATGGCGCGCTTGGCTTCGCCGGCCTCTGGCAGCGGCACTTCGTAGGCGGCATCCTTGCCATCGAGCATCCAGGCGATGACGCCGTCTTCGCCTTCGTAGATTGGCACTGGGGAAGTCTGGCCTCGCATTGCACGGTCGGCTGCTTCAACGGCCATCTTGCCGGCGAAGGCCGGGGCGTGGGCCTTCCAAGTGGAGATCTCGCCCTTGCGCGACTGGCGGGTCGCGGTGGTGGTGTGCAGGCCCTGGCCAACGGCCTGGAAAATGGTTTCGACATCCAGGCCCAGCAGGGTGCCGATGCCGGCGGCGGCCGAGGGGCCCAGATGCGCTACGTGGTCGATCTTGTGCTTGTGCAGGCAGATGGCCTTGACCAGGTCCACCTGGATTTCGTAGCCGGTGGCGATGCCGCGGATCAGATCCTTGCCCGAAGCGCCGGTGTGCTGGGCAACAGCCAGGATGGGTGGGATGTTATCGCCTGGGTGGGAGTACTCGGCGGCCAGGAAGGTGTCATGGTAGTCCAGCTCGCGCACGGCTACGCCGTTGGCCCATGCAGCCCATTCAGGGGAGACCTTCTCGGAGATGCCGAAAACGCTGGCACCCTTGCCGCCGGTGGATGGGGCGTGGGTCAGGGCCTGGGCGCGGGCGGCAACGATCGGGCCGCGGTTCAGCGACGCGATGGCCACCGAAGCGTTGTCGATGATGCGGTTGATGATCATGTCGGTCACTTCTGCGGTGACCTCTACCGGATCGGCTGCAACCGTGGCGATCTTGTGCGCCAGCTGGTCTTCGCGAGCCAGGTTTTCCTCGGAGCGGTATACGCGTACTGGGTGGTTGATCATGGTGACTGCCTTTCTGATCCGGCCGCGTGGGCCATGATGTGTGTGAAGGATTGGTGCAGGTGGACTGTGGTGGCCGCGGCTGCGACCTCTGGGTTTCCGCTGGCGATCGCCCGGGCGATGGCCGCGTGCTCGGAAGCCGATGCTTTGAGCCGTTCGGGGTTGTCCTTGGCCATGCGCCGCACTCTTTGCAGGTTGACCCGCAAGGTGCGCAGTGCGTTGGACAGGTACTTGTTGTCAGCTGCCTTGTCGATCGACTCGTCCAGCAGCTGCACCAACTGGTAGTAGGACTCCTGGGAGCCGGGAATTTCTACCTCCGCGACGGCGGCTTCAAATCGGCTAGCTAGCTGGTTGAAGGCCGATCGCTGTGCGGACTTGGCCGCTTCGCGTGCACTGGCGCATTCCAAAGCACGGCGAAGCACGAACAGGTCCTCCACGTGGTCTTCGCTGACCTCGGAGACGATGGCACCGCGTCCGCGTTGCTGTACCGCCAAGCCGTCGGCGACCAATCTGCCCAAGGCTTCACGCACCGGTGTGCGGGAAACTCCAAGGCGTTCTGACTGTTCCACTTCGGCAAGGACGGTACCCGGAGCCAGGCGCCATTCGACGATGTCGGCGCGGAGGCTCTCATAAACCTTGTCGCTTGCTTTCATGGCTCCAGTGTATACATAAATTGCCAAAAAGTGTGACACAGGCCAATCTTTTCTGGAATTTTTGCGAAATATGTATACAAATTAGTTGCAGTGTTGTGATCATGCTCATAGAGTTAAGCCCAAGAGGACGACCTCAACCACCACGCAGGTGCCGGGTAATGAAGCTCGGTACCAGGAGGAGAACACCATGGTGCAGGAATACCGTCAGGCTTTTGACCAAGCCACCAATGACCCAGCCGCGTTCTGGCTGCAAGCTGCCCGCGGCATCAGCTGGGATACCGAACCGCAGATTGCGCTCGATGACCAGCGCAAGCCGCTGTATGACTGGTTCCCGGATGGAAAACTAAATCTTTCGGTCAACGCGCTGGACCGGCATGTGGGTGCTGGCCGCGGAGGCGACACTGCCCTCATCTACGATTCGGCGATGCTGGGCACCGTCACGAAATACACCTACTCCGAACTGCTGCGTGAAGTAGAAATCTTCGCCGGAGTGCTGGCCGGCCGAGGCGTGAAGACCGGCGACCGCGTACTGATCTACCTGCCGATGATCCCGCAAGCTGCCATCGCGATGCTCGCCTGCGCCCGTCTTGGTGCCATCCACTCGGTGGTCTTCGGCGGTTTTGCCCCTAGGGAACTGGCTGCGCGCATCACCGACTGCGCCCCGGTGGCGATCGTAACTGCCTCTGGCGGCATCGAACCAAGCCGCCACATCGAATACCTGCCGGCTGTAGCCGAAGCGCTGAGTCTGGCCGAACCTGCGGTGAAGGACGTCATCGTGGCCCACCGCGATGGATTCGCCCATTCCCTCCAGGAGTACCAGGACAAGGAAATCAACGGCCAGCAGATTAACTGGCTGGACTGGGAAGAGCAGGCCAAGACAGCTACACCAACCGGACCGGTGCCGGTGGACTCCACCCATCCGCTCTACGTGCTCTACACCTCGGGTACCACTGGTTCGCCTAAGGGCGTAGTGCGCGATACCGGCGGCTATGCCACCGCACTGCAGTACTCGATGAATGCCGTCTACGACGTGCATCCGGGGGACACCATGTTCACCGCATCCGATGTGGGCTGGGTAGTGGGCCACTCCTACATTGTCTACGCGCCGCTGATCGCCGGAGCCACCACGGTGCTCTACGAGGGCAAGCCCATCGGCACCCCGGACGCCGGAGTCTTCGGCCGGATCATCGCAGACCACAAGGTCACCACGATGTTCACCGCGCCAACCGCTCTGCGTGCAGTGCGCAAGGCTGATCCCGAAGGCGCACTGATCGCCAGCCATGACCTGTCTTCGCTGCGCGCGCTGTTCGTCGCCGGTGAGCGCCTGGATCCGGATACCTACCACTTCGCCTCGAAGCTGCTGGGCATCCCGGTAGTTGATAACTGGTGGCAGACCGAGACCGGCTGGCCGATCGCTTCGAACCCGCTGGGACTGGAAGAGCTTCCTGCCAAGGCCGGATCGCCGACCACCCCGGTACCGGGCTTCGATGTGCAGATCCGCGATGCACTGGGCGAGCAGCTGGAGGCGAACCAAGAAGGCAACATCGTGGTGAAGCTGCCGCTGCCGCCGGGAGCACTGACCACCCTGTGGGGCAACGACCAGCGCTTCATCGACACCTACCTGAGCCAGATCGAAGGCTGCTATCTGACGGGGGACTCCGGCTTCCTGGACGATGACGGCTACCTCTTTGTCATGGGACGCACCGATGACGTGATCAACGTGTCCGGACACCGCCTGTCCACCGGCGCGATGGAACAGGTGCTGGCCAGCCACCCGTCTGTGGCCGAATGCGCGGTGATCGGCTTGGCTGATGCGCTCAAGGGACAGCGGGCCAGCGGCTATGTAGTGCTCAAATCCGGAGTCGAAACCGACGAGGCAGAGCTGAAGAAGGAAATCGTTGCCCTGGTACGCCAGCACATCGGTGCGGTGGCCGACTTCCGCGAAGTCACTGTCGTGGCCGCGCTGCCCAAGACCCGCTCGGGCAAGATCCTGCGCAAGACCATGCGGCAGATCGCCGACGGCAAGGACTACACGGTTCCATCGACGATCGAGGACACCGCAGTGCTCGATGAGTTGCTGCCGCTGCTGCGTCCGCAGGCATAGGCTGCGTACGAGCTAGAGCAAGACCCTAGCGGTAAGAGGCTGCCCGGTATTCATATTCCGGGCGGCCTCTTGTGCCGTGGCGGGGCTGCTTGAGCACTGACTTCACATCGGCCAGATGCTCCAGATAGCGCCGGGCGGTGACCCTCGAAATGCCAAGATCCTCGCCCAGCTCGGTTGCCGACAGGCATAGATCGGGCTTGCTGCGCAGATGAGCAGTGATTTGCGCTAGCGTTTCGGGGATCAGGCCCTTGGGAAGGGGTGCTGAAGCGCTGGTGGTGCGCAAGGCCGAAAACGCATTATCCAAGGCGCGCTGGCTGGTATCCGGACCGGTGGAGCTGATCTCTGAAATGAACCGGCGGTGGTTTTCCAGCTTCTCGGTGAACGCCGCGAAGGTGAAGGGCTTGATCAGGTACTGGGTGATGCCGGTGGCCACGGCTGATCGCACCACAGCCAGATCGCGCACCGCGGTGATGGCGATGATATCGGTGGTCAGTCCGCGCCCGCGCATGCGCTTGGCGACGTCGATCCCGTGCAGGTCGGGCAGGGTCATATCCAGCAGGACAAGATCGAAGGGCTGCTTGGCTTCTCGGGCCGAGGCCAAGAGACCCAGCGCCTGTTGTCCATTGGCGGCAATGGCCCCGGTGGAGAAGCCGGGCACGCGGTTCACGTACTTGGCGTGGGCGGCGGCAGTTTCCGGCTCGTCGTCCACTACCAGGACCTTGAAGACGGGCGAGCCGCTGCCCGGCTGGGGGATGGAAACATGTGATTCGCGCATGGAACCTTCCGGAGGTCAGTTGTTGTTTTTCAAGGGCAGGGTGACGGTGAAGATTGCGCCGGCGTCGTTGTCAACATTCATTGTGCCACCAAGCCGAAGCACCGCTTGCTGCACCAGCGCCAAGCCCAGGCCGCGGTGTCCGCTGCCGTCCTTGGTGCTCACCCCGAAGCGCATCAGCTGGTCGAGGAACTCCGGTTCAATGCCGGGCCCGGAATCGGCGACCGCAATGATCAGCTCGTCATCGGCCGCGGTAACCTCCACCCAGACCGTCGCCTCTTGTGTTCCCACCGAGGCATCCAGTGCGTTATCCAGCAGGTTGCCCACGACCGTGACGATGTCGGTGGCGGCGTAGGCGTTGTTCGGGATGATTCCCTGTGCGTTGATATCCAGCTTGATGCCGCGTTCGTGGGCCTGGGCTGCCTTGGCCACCAGCAGGCTGGAAAGGTATACGTCATCGATGCTGTGCACGATCGCATCGGTCAGCTTCTGCGAATGCTGGCGGTCATCTACTGCAAAGGCCAGGGCCTTCTCGCTTTGGCCGTTTTCAATCAGGGTGGCGATGGTATGCAGGCGGTTGGCATGCTCGTGGGTTTGCGCTCGCAGGGCGGTGGAGAAGGTCTTCAGCGACTGCACTTCACCGGTAAGTTCCTGCACCTCGGTCAGGTCGCGCAGGGTCATGACCTGGCCGGAGAGCGGTTGGGCGCGGAACCAGCGGATCGGCAGGGAGCCACGGCGGGGCAGCCGCGCATTGGTCAGCCGCGCTGGTCCCTGGGAAATGGACAGCACGGTGTGGGTGCCCAAATGGATTTCGTCCTTGCAGCTGCGGCCGGTAGCCATCAGGGTGCGCAGGGTCTCGGGGATCTGCACCTGATCAAGATCCAGCCCATTGGGCGGCACCTGTTCCGGGAACCCCAGCAATCTGGCGGCCTCCTGGTTATAGAGCACAATGTGGTGCTGCCGGTCCAGAAGCACCAGTCCTTCGCGGACCGAGTGCAGGGCGGAAAAGTAGAAGGCATAGAGCCGGCGCAGCCCGTGCGGGCCGAAGCCCAGGGTCGCTTGATTGACGTAGCGGGAGAAGGACCAGGAGCTGAAGCCGGCCAGCAGCAAGGCAAGTGCCGAGACGGTCAAGATCTGCGGCAGTTCGCTGCGGTAGATCGATTCCAGGCTCTCCAGGGTAATGCCGGTAGCGACCATGCCCACCAGCGTGCCTTCATGGAAGACCGGGGCAATGGTCCGCACCGAAAGCCCAAGGGTGCCCAGGGCGACTTCGTTGTAGGTTTGGCCGGCCAAGGCCTGCTTGGTGGATCCGGAGTATTTCTTGCCCAGCTGCTGCGGGTTCGGGTGCGTTACGCGCCGCTCATCGGGAGTCATGATGGTGATGAAGTCGATGCCCTGCCCGCGGTCCAAGATCTTGTCCGTGTAGGGCTGCAATTCTTCGGTGGGCTGCGTTCCGGTCAGGGCCTCGGAGACGAAAGGATCATTGGCCAAGGTGATCGAAATTGTCGCCACCGTCGCCTGCTTGTCATCGAGGATGACCTGGGCTTGGTGCTTGTAGGTGGCCACTGCCAGCCCGATGACCACGAGCATGATCACCAGCATCTGCGCGGCGAAAATGACTACAGCCAGCGACCAGCCGTCGCTATTGAGCGGTGCAAGGGCGGCAGCGCGCGCTGAAGGCGGCCGGGTCTGGTCCGTGAAGTGATCGGTCAACTTGCGGTCCTCCTTGGACAGATTGGTCTTTGAAGTTCAACAGGTGTGACCAATATGAACGCAATAGAGATGCGGATCACTTCGAACCGCACCATGGATACAGAACGATTCTACGTAAGTCCGGATTGGCAAGGATGCCTGCCCGGAAAATACGCTAACAAGGGTAGGACTCTCCATGGCTGTCACCGAAGAACTAACTCCCAGCGGCAATGCGCCGCAGGGTGCAGCGAAGAAAAAAGACAAGACCCACTGGCTATACATCATGGTCATCGTCGCCGTCGTGCTGGGCGCAGGCATCGGCCTGGTAGCTCCGGAAGTCGGCAAGTCGCTCAAGCCGCTGGGCACCGCCTTCGTCGCGTTGATCAAGATGATCATCGCGCCGGTCATCTTCTGCACCATTGTGCTGGGTATCGGCTCGATCGCCAAGGCAGCGACTGTCGGCAAGGTCGGCGGCCTGGCCATGCTGTACTTCCTGGTCATGTCCACCTTGGCCCTGGGCATCGGGCTGCTGGTCGGCAATATCATCCATCCGGGCGAAGGCCTGGAGCTCAAGCCCTACGAAGCAGGCGGCTCGGGCGACTCGAACGCGACCGTCGACTTCCTGATGTCCCTGATCCCGGGCGACATCCCTGTGCTGCCAACCCTGGTACTGGCGATGTTTGTCGGCTTCGCGCTGCAGGGAATGGGCAAGGCCGGTGAGCCGGTACTGATCGGCATCCAGAACATCCAGAAGGTCGTCTTCCGCATCATGATGATGATCATGTGGGCTGCTCCGATCGGCGCTTTCGGTGCGATCGCCGCGGTGGTCGGTGCAACCGGTTGGGCCGCGATCGGCTCGATGGCTGTGCTGATGGGCGCGTTCTACCTGACCTGCATCCTGTTCATCGTCATCATCCTGGGCAGCATGCTGCGCGTGGTGACCGGGCTGAACATCTTCGCCCTGATGAAGTACCTGGCTCGCGAATACCTGCTGATCTTCTCGACGTCGTCCTCCGAGTCCGCACTGCCACGCCTGATCGCCAAGATGGAACACGCTGGCGTGTCCAAGCCCGTTGTGGGCATCACCGTTCCGACCGGCTACTCCTTCAACCTCGATGGCACCGCGATCTACCTGACCATGTCCGCGCTGTTCGTTTCCACCGCCATGGGCATGCCGATGAATCTGGGCCAGCAGATCGGCCTGCTGGTCTTCATGATCATCGCATCCAAGGGCGCCGCCGGCGTGACTGGTGCCGGCCTTGCAACACTGGCAGCCGGCCTGCAGGCGCACCGTCCGGAGCTGCTGGGCGGCATGGGCGTGATCGTGGGCATCGACAAGTTCATGTCCGAAGCCCGTGCACTGACCAACTTCACCGGCAACGCCGTAGCCACCTTGCTGATCGGCAAATGGACCAAGGAAATCGACATGGACCAGGCCAAGGCCGCGCTGACCGGCCAGATTCCTTTCGACGAAAACAGCGTCGAAGGCCACTAGCCACTAGCGACTACGGTCTTGCGAAAATCCGTTATCCGAAGCATTCGGGTAACGGATTTTTTGCGTCTTGGCTCCTTTGGGAAGATAGCCCCAGCCGGGAAAAACTGCTGGCAGGTCGGAAGGGCATCATGGGCGTTGCGGTACGAGTATGTTTTGTCGGGGATTCCTTTGTTGCCGGAGTTGGCGATGGCAGCCACCGTGGATGGGCAGGGCGGCTAATCGCCCGGGGAATCGAACGCGGCTATGAGCTCACCGGCTACAACCTCGGGGTCCGCGGCGATACCAGCACCATGATTCGCCAGCGGTTCGATGCTGAATGCGCCGCACGTTTTCCACCAGGAGAGCATGCGGTGGGGATCGTGTTCTCCTTTGGAGTCAACGACGTGATCCGCTGGTCATCAAAGCCCCGGGTGGCAGTCGGAGAACGGATTGCGAACCTCTCGGCCATCCTGGACCAAGCCATGGTGCGCCGGTGGCCGGTGCTGATGATCGGTCCGCCACCGATCGCCGATGATGCCCTGAATGAGCAACTGCGCGAGCTGGATGCGCAAATGCAGGATCGATGCGAGTTGGCCGATGTGCCCTATTTGAGCGTCCATGAGCAAATAGCCGGCAACGAGGTGTGGCGCAGCGAGGTGGCCGCAGATGATGGAGCGCATCCGCGCGCGGTCGGATATGACGCGCTGGCCGGACTGGCCGAAGGAGCATGGGATAACTGGTTGCGGGAATTGGCCGCTAGGCTGGAGCGATGAACTCCGCACCGAACCAGCTGCACTATCGCGAACTTGCCGATGCTGAAAAAGAACTCATTGAGCGGGCCCGGCAGACTATCGACGCGTCCACCGATGCGCCCGAAGGCGGCGACGGGATGCACACCATGGGAGCTGCAGTCCTGGATGCCAACGGCACCATGCACGCGGGCGTGAACTTCTACCATTTCACCGGCGGGCCTTGCGCCGAGCTGGTGGCCCTAGGAGCGGCTCGTGCCGCCGGGGCTCTGGAACCGCAGGCGGTTGTTGCGGTGGGAAACCAAGGTCGCGGTATCAAAAGCCCGTGCGGGCGCTGCCGGCAAATCATGGCCGATAGCTATCCGCAGCTGAGAGTCATCGTTCAAACCCAGGACGGACCGCGCAGCGTTGGCATCCGCCAGTTGTTGCCGTTGTCTTTCGACTGGGCGGCCGAGCAAGCCTGATTTCCCGATGGCAGGCTCAGCTCTCCGGCCCTGCTTTCGCAGAGGCGAGCACGATCCAGTTGCCGTCAGGATCCTGAAGCTGCAGGATATCTCCGCCCCTGCCGGGCTGGATGCCGGGATGCTCGATGCCTGCTTCAGCCAGCCGCGCCGCGTGGGCGTCGAGGTCGGCAACTTCCAAGACCACGGTGCTGTGCCCGGCCCGTTCAGGTTCGCAGTACACCTGCAGGCCAAAGCCCGGGCCCAGCTGCCACTCGAGCAAACCGGGCATGGGCCGACGATCCGGACCCCTGCCAATCAGCTGCGCATACCAGTGCTCGGCGCGGGCCAAATCCGATACCGTGGCATTTCCGAGCATTCCCGTGAACATCTGCCTCGCCTCTCACGCCGCCTGGAATCGGCGTTCCTGATCACATTCGACTACCACGGCGCGCGCGAGTCAAGAGCAAATCCGGTGAAGCCGGCGAATTAGCAGTTTGGGGACCAGGGCACTGGCCGGCCTAGGAATGCCGCCAGCTGATCCAGCGCAGCGGCAGTGCCGCTAATTGGCTGCGGGGGAGCGAAGCGTCCTGCTCGATCCACGCCTGCAAGCTGCCCGCCGGCGAATTCCAGAGTCTGCTGCGCCGAAGCTTGAAGCACAGGATCATTCTCCAACTGCTGGCCGGTGGCTTGGGCCAGATCCCAGAGGTGGGCGAGCAGGTCATAGCTGCGGATCAGCAACCGCTCCAAGCCGGTGGCTGTGCCCATCGGGCTCTGGAAGCTTTGTTCAAGCACGCCCGGCACGCCAAAAGCATCGAGCAGCAATTGCGCGGACCGGGCATAGGCGCCGGCAGGATCCCCGCCCAGTACGTCGGCCGCGCTAGGTGGCGGGCGCTTCCCGGCCAGCATGGCCGCGAACACCAGGTTCATCCCACCACATGTGCGAGCAGGTCGCGCACGGTCCACTCGGAGCAGGGCGTGGGCGCATCCCACTGCCGGCTTGCAATGTTCTCGACGAGCCGGCCGCCGAGCCGCAATGCATGCTCCAGGGAATCAACTGAGCTCTGGGAATCCTTGTTCATGATGGTTCCAGTCTTCAGTCCTGATGCCGGCCGGTCAATGGCCGGGCCCGGTGAGCAGCCGCTGCAGGCGCGGACCGAAACGGACCTCGTGTTCCAGCGCCATCAGTTCTTCGATCGACAGGTGGATTCCTTGGGCAGCGAGGAGCGAGCGGATGCACTTCCAGTAATCGCGAAATGCCTGGGCCCGGCTCGCCCCGGGTGCCGGTTCACCCGGGCCGACCACGGTCAGCGTGGTTTCGCGGATGGCAGCCGGTTCGGCCCGGGACCAGTTTTCGCTGGTGGACCAGCCCCGGTCACCGAGCACGAGGATGCATTGCCCGTTCTCCAGTTGGGCTTTCAGCAGCACGTACACGCTGACCTGCTCGCTGTTCGGCTCGGCCTCGGCCAGGCTGAGGAACTTTTCCAAGGTGCCCATCGGATCCTCCCGGATCATGCCAGTGCGCTTTCAGCTCGCATACAACATTAGAGCTAAGGTTCAAGGTAAAGGCTCGCCGTGAAAGTACCCAAAAAACCGGGATCGTTTGCTTCGGCCGATAACCTTGAAAAGAGCTTACAGCTCAAAGAATTAGGTTTATCGAACGGGAAGTGTGGTTTACCCATCGTGAGCGAGGAACAGGGAAATAAGCACCGCGGGGCGGGAATGCTCAAGGAGCCTCGTCCGGTGGGTCCAACTGGCAAGCCATTGACCGATTTCCCCGTGCCAGCACCGTTGCCTTCGCACGGTCCGGCACGTGTGATTGCCATGGTGAACCAGAAAGGTGGCGTCGGCAAGACGACCTCCACCATCAACTTGGCCGCTGCGCTCGCCGAATACGGGCGCAAGGTGCTGCTGGTCGACTTCGACCCGCAGGGTGCGCTGTCTGCCGGTTTCGGCACCAACCCGCATGAAATGGACATCACCGTCTACAACGTGCTGATGGACCGCAAGGTGAAGATCACCGATGCCATCGTGAAAACCGATGTCGAGAACATCGATCTGCTGCCGGCCAACATCGATTTGTCCGCCGCCGAGGTGCAGCTGGTCAACGAGGTCGCCCGCGAGCAGGTGCTTGAACGCGCACTGCGCAATGTCATCGACGACTACGACGTGGTGCTCATCGACTGCCAGCCATCGCTGGGTTTGCTGACCATCAACGCGCTGACCGCTGCGCACGGCGTGATCATCCCGCTGACCGCAGAGTTCTTCGCCCTGCGTGCGGTGGCCCTGCTGATGGAAACCATCGACAAGGTCAAGGACCGCCTGAACCAGGTCCTGGAGCTGGACGGCGTAGTAGCCACTATGTACGACGCCCGCACTCTGCACAGCCGCGAGGTCATCACCCGACTGGATGAGGCCTTCGGCGACAAGCTCTTCGAGACGGTCATCAAGCGCACCATCAAATTCGCTGATGCGAATGTGGCTGCCGAGCCGATTACGTCCTACGCAGCAAACCATCCAGGCGCCGAGGCTTACCGCAACCTGGCCCGCGAACTGATTTGGCGCGGTGGTGCCCCGTAATGAGCACCACGCTCAGCGAAGAAACCGCCACCGATTCCACCACGCCAGCAGAAGCTGAGCAGGAATCGGCTGGCGGTTTTCGCCTTGCCCTGCAGAATTTCAACGGGCCCTTCGATGTGCTGCTGCACCTGATTACCAAGCGCGAGCTGGATATCACCGAGGTAGCCCTGGCCGAGGTCACCGATGAATTCATCGCCTATCTGCGCGAACTGCAGGCTTCCAGCGCCGCCGATGGCAGCGACGGAATGAAAGTGCTCGATGAAACCACCGAATTCCTGGTCGTCGCCTCCACGCTGCTGGATTTGAAGGCCGCCCGTTTGCTGCCGCGCGGCGAGATGGCCGATGAAGAGGACTTCGAGCTGCTTGAGGCCCGCGACCTGCTCTTCGCCCGGCTGCTGCAGTACAAGGCCTTCAAGCAGGCCGCCGAATTCTTGGGCGAACGCTATATGAGCGAAGGGTCGCGCCACCCGCGCGAAGTCTCGCTGGAACCGCAGTTCGCCGCCTTGCTGCCCGAGCTGGTATTCAATATCGGACCCGATGCGCTGGCGGCAATGGCGGCCAAGGCCTTGGCGCCGAAGCCTGAACCCGCCACCGAGGTGGGCATCGGGCATCTGCACGGAGCGAATGTCACCATCGCCGAAGAGGCCGAGACGATCACCGCCATGCTTGAGTCCCGCGGCACCCTGGCTTTCACCCAGCTGGTGGCCGATGCCGATGGGCAGCTAGTGGTGGTCGTGCGTTTTCTGGCATTGTTGGAGATGTTCAGGCAAAAGGCGATCAGCTTTGCGCAGGAAGATCCGCTGGGGCCATTGCTGATTTCGTTGATTCAGGAGTCGAGTTTCGATGCGCAGGCGGTGCAAGATGACTATGAGGGCAGTAGCGGTGAGGTGAATCATGAGTGAGTTTGCACCCATTGACCAGTTGCCAGGAGGCCTGGAATCGGGTCTTGAAGCGGTGCTGATGGTCGCTGATATCCCCGTATCTTCGGCACGTTTAGCCGAAATCTTCGAGGTCCCCACGGCTAGGATTGCCACCGCATTGGAGAACCTCGCTACCGAGTATGATGGTAAGGATCGCCCGCGCGGATTTGAACTGCGTCGCGTCGCCTCCGGGTGGCGCTTCTATTCGCGGGCCGATTACGCCGATTTCGTCTCCAGTTATGTGCTCGACGGGCAGACAGCACGCCTGTCACAGGCCGCCCTAGAAACCCTGGCTGTCATCGCTTACCGACAGCCGGTCTCGCGTGGACGTATTTCGGCGATTCGAGGTGTCAACGTCGATTCAGTGGTGCGCACGCTGCTCACCCGCGGATTGATCACGGAGTATCCGGAAGTTGGAGATGGCGGAGCGACGCTGTACCAAACCACCGAATACTTCCTGGAACGACTGGGGCTGGGCTCGCTTGATGAGTTGCCTGCGCTGTCCCCGTATCTTCCCGGGGTGGCCGATCTCGAGTCGCTCGATTCGGCAACCTACGACGACTAGGTAGCTGCCAGCCGGCAGCTACACCGGATAAACTACGCGTGAAGCCCCAGAACTGGCGGGCTCGCGCAGCGAACACGTAACAGCAAGGGACACAGGCAAGCATGAGCAGGGGATCATCCTCCGGCCGCAACGATCGCGGCAACAATTCAAACTTCGGCGGCAAGCCAGCAGGCGGCCGCAACAACACCGGCGGCAAGTCCGGTGGCAAGAGCTACGGCAAGCCCGGCGGCGCAGGCCGCCCAGGTGGCAAGTCCTACGGCGAGAAGCCTTACGGCAAGTCCGCTTCGGGCAAGCCAGGGGAGAAGTCGAACTCCGCCAAGCGCAACACCTCGGCACCACGGAAGAACTCCGAGCGTGCCTTCGGCAAGGAACGCTTCGGCAACTCCGTGCCAACCAACTACGCACGCCCGACCCAGCGCGCTCGCGCCCAGGCCCGTGCCGAAAACCAGGCGCACCGCGAGCAGCATGGTGAGCAGCAGGACGGCATCCGCTTGCAGAAGGCCATGGCCAACGCCGGCGTAGCATCGCGCCGCGTCTGCGAGGAAATGATCCTCGAAGGCCGCGTCGAGGTCAACGGCAACCTGGTTGTCGAGCTCGGCTCCCGCGTGGATCCTGCCAAGGACCGCATCCACGTTGATGGCATGCGAATCCAGATGAACCAGGCCAACCGCTACTTCGTCTTCAACAAGCCGAAGCACGTGATGTGCACGATGGATGACCCTGAGGGCCGCCGCACCATCGCCGACTACTTCAAGAACGAGCACCACTCGCTGCGCTTGTTCCACGTCGGACGCCTGGACTACAAGACCGAAGGCGTCTTGATCCTGACCAACGACGGTGAGCTGGCCAACCGCCTGCAGCACCCGAAGTACGAGGTTCCCAAGACCTACCTGGTGCAGATCCCCGGCCCGCTGCCACGCGCAGTAAGCAACCAGCTGCGCGAAGGCGTCAAGCTGGAAGATGGCTGGATCAAGGTCGATGACCTGAAGATCATTGCGACCACCCCGAAGCACGTGATGGTCGAAGTGACCTTGCACTCGGGCCGCAACCGCATTGTGCGCCGCATGTTCGACGAAGTGGGCCACCCGGTCCAGCGCCTGGTGCGCGTGGCTGTGGGTCCGGTGCAGCTGGGCGACCAGAAGCAGGGCACCATCCGTTCCCTGGGCAACCAGGAAGTCGGACATCTCATGGCCATGGTGGGGATGTAACCCATGCTTTCCTCTCACCTTGCAGGCCCGGTGCTGGTCATCGGCACCGGCTTGCTGGGCACCTCGGTGGGATTGGGCCTGCGCGCCAAGGGCGTGCACGTCTACCTTTCGGATATTTCGCCGACCGCTGCCGGGGTAGCCCAGGACATTGGTGCCGGGACGCTGCTGGAACACCAGCAGATCGCCCCGGAACTGGTCGTCATCGGCGCCCCGCCGGATGTCACCGCCGCCTTGGTGGGCGACGCGCTGCTGGCCTACCCGAATGCAACCGTGGTGGATATCGCCAGCGTCAAGGGCTCCATCCTGGCCGGCGTGCTGGCCGATGAGCGCCTGGGCCAGAGTGACACCTCCCGCTATGTGGGAACGCACCCGATGGCAGGGCGAGAGAAATCCGGTCCGGCTGCGGCCCGTGGCGAGCTGTTCACCTCCATGCCGTGGGTCATCTGCGCCCATGAGGGTGCCGAAGCTTCGCGGGTGAAGGCTGCTGAATCGCTGGCCATCGACTTGGGCGCGACCATGCACCGCATGTCCGTGACCGAGCATGATGAGTCCGTCGCGCTGATCAGCCACTTCCCGCAGGCGGCCAGCTCGATGATCGCCTCGCGGCTGCTGAATGCCGAAGGCCACCAGCTGGCCTTGGCCGGCAACGGGCTGCGCGACACCACGCGCATCGCGGCCAGCGACGAGAAGCTGTGGATCCAGATCTTCTCGCACAATGCCGCCGCGCTGGTGCCGATCCTGACCGGGATGAAGGATGATCTGGACCGGCTGATCAACACGCTGCAGAACCCGCAGGGCCCAGGCGCCCTGCTGGATCTTTCGCAGCTGATGACCGAAGGCAACGCCGGCAAGGCCAGGATTCCTGGCAAGCACGGCGCCCCGCCGCAGGCTTTTGCCCTGGTCACCGTGCTGATCGATGACCGTCCCGGGCAGATCGCGCAGCTGCTGACCGAAATCGGCGACGCGCAGATCAACATCGAAGACTTGCGCATGGAGCACTCCGCCGGCCACCAGGTCGGCATGGTGGATGTTTCGGTCGTGCCCGGCCGGCGCGATGAACTAATTGACGTATTGACCAAGAACGGATGGAAAGTAGCCCAGTGAGCACCTTGAACAACGACAAGCTCGTTATCGCCATCGACGGACCTAGCGGTTCGGGCAAGTCCTCGGTCTCCAAGGCCGTGGCCCGCAAGCTGGGCGCAGCCTACCTGGACACCGGCGCGATGTACCGTGCGATCACCTACTCGGTGCTCGCCGACGGCACCGATCTGTCCGACGCCAACGCCATTGCCCAGGCAGTGCGCGATGCCAAGCTGTCCATCTCGGTTGATCCGGATGCTGAACTGGTGCAGATCGGCGGCGAAGATGTCACCGCTGCGATCCGCGAGCCGCGCATCTCCGAGCAGGTCTCCACCGTGGCCACCAACCTGGACGCGCGTGCCGAACTGGTCCGCCGCCAGCAGCAGATCATTGCCGAGAACACCCGGATCGTGGCCGAAGGCCGCGACATCACCACCGTGGTGGCACCGGATGCCGATGCGCGCATCTTGCTGACCGCTTCGGAAGAGGCCCGGCTTCGCCGCCGCGGCCTGCAGCTCGGTGGAACCCAGAACGAGTCGCAGCTGGCCACCCAGGTGCTGGCGCGCGACGCCAAGGACTCCACCGTAGTGAACTTCACCCAGGCAGCCGATGGGGTCATGACCGTTGACTCCTCGGACCTGGATTTTGAACAGACCATTGACGCGGTGCTTGACGCAATCAGCACCGCAACGAAAAACTAGCCTAAAGCTGGTGCCCATCCTCGGCGAGAGCCGATGAAGATTACGATCGCTGTGAAGGGAATATCATGAGCGAGAACAACTCCACCCACGACGAGGAATACATCCCCGTTGGAGACGACGATATCGCCGAGCGCCTGGCCGAACTGAGTGAGGAAGAGGCTGCGGTTCGCGCCCAGGCTCTGCTCAGCGGACTGGAAGACTACGAACTGGACGAAGAGGACTCCGCCCTGCTTGCAGGACTGGACTCCTTCGATGACGATGATGAAGACGTCGTCATCCCGCCGGTCCTGGCTGTTATCGGACGCCCCAACGTGGGCAAGTCCACCCTGGTCAACCGCATCCTGGGCCGCCGCGAAGCGGTAGTCGAAGACACCCCGGGCGTGACCCGCGACCGCGTGTCCTACTCCGCCGAGTGGATGGGCCGCCCATTCACCATCGTTGATACCGGTGGCTGGGAGCATGATGCCAAGGGCATCCACGCTTCGGTGGCCGACCAAGCAGAAATCGCCGCCGACGTGGCCGACGCCATCCTCTTCGTGGTCGACTCCCATGTGGGAGCAACCGCAACCGATGAGGCTGTGGTGAAGATGCTGCGCAAGAAGGGCAAGCCGGTCTTCCTGGTAGCCAACAAGGTCGATGACTTCAACCAGGAAGCCGAAGCCGCCGTGCTTTGGGGCCTGGGCTTCGGCCAGCCATGGCCAGTCTCGGCCCTGCACGGCCGCGGCACCGCCGACCTGCTGGACGCTGTCATGGAGAAGCTGCCGGCCCACTCGGCCTTCGGCGGCATGATCCCATCGGGCGGTCCGCGCCGCGTCGCGCTGATCGGCCGTCCGAACGTGGGCAAGTCCTCGCTGCTGAACAAGGTCGCAGGCTCCGAGCGCGTGGTCGTCGATGAGTATGCCGGCACCACCCGCGACCCGGTCGACGAGCTCGTCGAGCTGGGCGGAGAAATCTGGCGCTTCGTGGATACCGCAGGCATCCGCCGCCGCCAGCACATGGCAGTCGGTTCGGACTACTACGCTTCATTGCGTACCCAGACCGCCTTGGAAAAGGCTGAAGTCGCCGTGATCCTGCTGGCTGCGAACGAGATCATCTCCGAGCAGGACGTGCGCATCATCCAGCTGGCTATCGAGGCCGGACGCGCGATGGTCATCGTCTACAACAAGTGGGACGAGGTGGACGAGGACCGCCGCTACTACCTGGACCAGGAGATCGAGCGCGACCTCGCGCACATCGAATGGGCCCCGCGAGTGAACATCTCGGCGAAGACCGGCTGGCACAAGGACAAGCTCGTTCCTGCGCTGAACACTGCGCTGGATTCTTGGGACAAGCGCATTCCGACCGGCAAGCTCAACGCCTTCCTGGGCGAGCTCGTTGCAGCCCACCCGCACCCGGTGCGCGGCGGCAAGCAGCCTCGCATCCTGTTCGGCACCCAGGCTTCGGCCCGTCCGCCGCGCTTCGTGCTGTTCACCACCGGCTTCCTGGATCCGGGTTACCGCCGCTTCATCACCCGCCGCTTGCGCGAGACTTTCGGTTTCGACGGCAGCCCAATCGAAGTTTCGATGCGAATCCGCGAGCGCCGCGGACGCAACCGCTAAATTTCGAATCTGCCCCTTCACTTGGTGTAGGGTAAGAATGGAGCTTTTCGCAGACGGCACCCTTGGTTCTCACGACTTGGGGATAACGGCTGCGAGGGCATCGGGCTATGGCGCAGCTTGGTAGCGCGCCTCACTGGGGGTGAGGAGGCCGTGGGTTCAAATCCCGCTAGCCCGACCAGTACATGCCCGGTAACTCAACGAAGTTACCGGGCATGTGTCCAAATCGCTCGAAACTGTGTCCAAACTGCATTAAACTTTCCTATATGGCAAGCATCCAGACGCGCAAAAACAGCAAAGGCGTCATCACCTCATACCGCGTACGCTGGCGCGAAAAAGGTCAAAAAGGCGCGGATTCATACGAAACTTTCCACTCGCTCAACGACGCGGAAAACTACAAGCGATTCCTCGAATTGAACGGTCACGACTCCGCAAAGACGGATCGTGAAATTCTCCGCGCCGCCTCGCGTGCCCCATCTATTGAGGAAGTCGCAACGCAACACCTCAAACGCTTATCCGACATAGCAGTGCACACGATGCACACCTATGAGCGGATGATCGAAAACCACATCACACCCAAGCTCGGCTCCATCCCCTGCGACATGCTCTCAGAAGAAGACCTCGCGGACTGGGTGACATGGATGCGGGAAAAAAAGCTGTCACCCAAAACAATCAAGAACGTCCACGGATTCCTGTACTCGATCATGAAGACAGCGATCTACAAGGGGCACCGGCCAGACAACCCGTGCGAGCACACTCGACTCCCAAAGAGCGACCATACCGAGGACAAGACAACGTTCCTCACCAAGGCAGAGTTCGCGCTCATCCTGCGCCACCTCGACAAGCACTTCCACCCGTTCTTCCTATTCCTCATCGGAACCGGTCTACGCTTCTCAGAAGCCACCGCACTGCAACCGGGCGACTTCTCCGACGAGCAGGGAACCTACACTGTGCGCGTCACCAAAGCATGGAAGCGCGACGATAAGAACGGGCGAACCATCGGGCCGCCAAAGACTGAGCGTGCACGGCGCACAGTGCCTCTCAATGAGGATCTGGCCCGCACTGTCGCACCACTAGTGGCCAATACTCCGCCAGAAGCTTTCGTGTTCACGATGAAGCAAGGCGGGGAAGCGACAACCCAGGCAATGCACAACAAGGTGTGGAAGCCCGCCTTGAACGCTGCTAAGAACGCCGGCTTGAAGAAGTCGCCACGCATCCACGATCTTCGCCACACGTTCGCATCATGGATGCTCGCTGGTGAACCTCCGATGACCATCTTTGAATTGTCGGTGCTCATGGGCCACGAGTCGGTCAACACGACAACTAAGGTGTATTCCCATCTCATGCCGGAGTCGTTGAAGAAGGGTGCCGGCGTGATGGGCAATGCAATGGCCGGCCTGTTCAACATTGAAACGCAGAAGGAAGTCGATACCAACAAGCTAACGGCTATCGAGCGGTAGACAGCATAATACCCCCACTGGATCTTCGGATCTGGTGGGGGTATTTTTTTATGCCTGAAATTCGGCTATCTGGTTCATCATCTCAACTACTTGCTTGGCGTTGAGGGTGTTCACGAATGCTTCGACAACCCATGGCATGACGTTGAGTTGTGCGGCTATCTCACTAGTGGCAAGCGTGAACTGTGCCTGGTTGAGGATCATGTCGAAGTTGAGCAGCTTCCCCGCTGCCCACTTATCGGCTAGCCTCTCTGTTTTTGGGTGGTGTCCGTGGTGCCCGTATCTTGCGTGCCCGAGTTCGTGGGCGAGGGTGGAACGGTATTGGGCTTTGCTAAGGCCGGGAGAGAGTGTGATGAGGTGTCGGGGCTTGTCGTAGATGCCCCAGGTTCCGTTGGGTGTGGGCGCTTCTCTTACGCGCACACCCAAAGCCTCTGCTGTGGCATTAAGGTTCGTGTGGGCTGTCATCTGGTCCAATGTTTGGATCTGCTTTCTTTGCTGCTAGACCATAATTTCTAGCATCCTCGACGGACATGTTGGAGTAGTCGGGGTCGTCGTCTACAAGTTGCAGCTTGCGGACGTTGTCGATGTTCTGGCGTCCTGCTGCTCGGCGCAGGACTTCCTCAAGTAACGCGGTTTCGGGAACATCTTTGAGGCTGGCTTCTGCTGCCGCGTCGTTCACCTCGGATGCTTCCAGCAGTCCGGCTGCTAGTAGCCCCTCAACTGGGTTGAGGTTGTATGCGCGGCATACGGCGATGATTACTTCTGCTGTTTCGATGTTGCGGTTGAACGTGCTTGGTTGCTGTCCGAGCTTTATTGCCATCTGGCGCTTAGTATCGCCGGTTTTTTCTTCGAGCCACTGTGAGATGTTCGTGTTCATAAAATTAATTATGTTGCATTTTTGCTACATGCGCAACCTCAACGGCTCAAGTCAACGCAATTTCGTGTAGCAGTATTCGAACACTCGGTGTTTCGGATTCGAAATACACTGTTGCAATTCTGTTTGAAGGTGTGCCATGATCGATACATCAGCAAGCGAAAACGCAACAAACTTAAGGAAGTTAGACATGAGCCAACGAATTCGAATCAAGCCAGGACTTCTGGAACGTCTTCGAAATCTCTCAGGCATCCCATCTGACGATGCGCAGGCACGAATGCTAGACGTTAGCCGCGCAACCATCGATCGAATCAAGAACGGCGATCAACCTTCAGCGAAGTTCATGGCCGCGCTTTGCAGCTCATACGGGCTAGGCCTCGGAGAAGCATTCGAAATCTACGAATCAGCAGATGAGGCAATAGCAGCATGAGTGCCCAGCCAGAGTTCATCACTCCGGCACAGTTGGCCGAGAAGCTGAACATCTCAAAAACCACAGTCCTAACGAAGATCCGCAACGGCGACTGGGAATGCACCAAACTCAGTGACCGGATCTACCGCTTCTCACCAGAGCAGGTAGAAATCATCAAGGCTGGCGACAACCGCCGACACCTGAAAAGCAACAAAACGCGACTACGCGCAGCACTCAAAGCCATCGGCTAAGAGAACCCGCCCCACAGTCAGGGCAAACATTCACCCTTTGTACCACTTCCCCTTGGGTTCGTCCCTCGGAGTAAGGATTATTTGTCATGCCCTCGATCACTCTGTCATTCATGGAGAACAAGGCGAAGCAAGCCATTCCGGAGCTTCCACGTAGTGCGTATAAGAAGCTTGGCAAAATCGCTTTCAAACGGTTTGAAAAGTTCACCACCGAGCCGACCGAGCAAGAAGTGCTTGAGCTGTTCAAGACCATCGTCTACGGCGACCCTACCGGCGACACAGCAGTACGCCACCTCACGAACCCTGCCGAGTGCGAACACCACGCATCGGTGGCTCGTCGGTTGGCGGCGGCGTAATGCCTCTCGCGGACAAGACAGCGTTGCGTGAGTATCAGCGCGGTTGGATAGCTGGCCGGCGTGAAGCGTTCTTCAACGGCAAGTCCTGCGCTGAGTGTGGTTCAACTGATCGGCTTGAGCTTGACCATGTTGACCCGTCACTGAAGGTTACTCACCGCATCTGGTCGTGGTCAGTGGCTCGGCGCAATGCGGAGCTTGCTAAGTGCCAGGTTCTCTGTGCTGACTGTCATCTTCTGAAGACGATTAGCGAGTCTCGGACTGCACGTTGTGGCGATGCATCGATGTATCGGCGCGGCTGCCGGTGTGACAGGTGCAAGTTTTCTCAGCGTCTTCTGATGCGTGAGTATCGCGCTAGTAAGCGCCTAACCAAATAAGTAAAGGCCACTAGCTGTAACTAGTGGCCTTCGTCGTTTCAAGGAGAAATATCATGAATGAATTGTACTCAATCGGGCTACGTCCCGCATTCTTTATCCCACTAATCGTCATCGCCGTCCTAGCTGTAGTGGGGATATTTCCACTGCTCGCTGGGAAGAAGATCCAGAAGCGTGCGATAGACGCGAAGAAGGGTTACTTCCCCGAATGGGAAGGCGAGGGGCTGCGCACCATCGGGTACGTATCACTGACTTGCGCAGGACTCATGCTCCTTATCGCTTCCCTGATGTTCATTCCTTATCAGTGGAAGTACGCGGAGATGTACCGCGTGTCCGGTGAAGTTACCCGAGTTTCGAATGTTCTACAGGATGCCAGCGGTCAGCTGACTTCTTCGCCAGTTGTTGAGCTTGACTCTTTGGACGTTCCAGTTGAGGTCAATAACCAGCGTGCGGTTGGTATTGAAGGCAAGGACGTTACCCTGACTTGCACTTTGAATTGGAACTACGCTGCGGCTGATCGCCTGGTTTGCGATCTGTTTGAGGTGACTAGTAATGACTAGCAAGCCTCTCCCAGTACCAATGGTGCTCGATGATCGCGCCGAATGGTTTGAAGCTGCCAACGCTGGCATGGATACCTTGATCGCACGCGGTACTTCCTTCACTGCAGACGACTTGCGTGACCTCGTACCAATGCCAGCTAACCCGAATTGGGTGGGCGCAATTTTCAAAGGCTACCAGTCGATGAAACTTATTCGCACTGTTGGTTTTGAGTTGTCGCGGTCTAGTTCACGTCGTGGCGGTTCGCTACGGCGTTGGGTTGGGGTGAAGCGTCGTGCGACGGTTTAGCCCCGCTACCGTGTTCATTTGGTCGTGTGTTACCCCGTTCGCGGCCCTAGTTTTCGTTGTCATAGCAGATATGGAGTGGTGGTAGTGGAACTGGAAGAACTGCGCAAGATCGCAGAAGCGGTAAAGCAAGAGCCGTGGGTGTTAGCAGGAGGCAATGAGTGGATTTCACCTATTGGCATCACTGTTGATTATGACAACGGAGGGGTTAGTCCGGTCGAGGCCGAGTTCATCGCCACGTTTGATCCGCCTACCGTCCTCGCGCTCCTGTCCCGTGTCGAAAAGGCGGAGCGTTCCTGCCGGTTGCTTGGAAAGATCATCGAGCGTGATGGCAAAAATCTTGTTGAGCTGACCAACTCGCAGGACATCATCGCGGAAGACGGTGATGGTGACTGGGAAGTTGTGTGGGAGCGGGCGCAAGAAATGAAGGGCCGCCTCGAACAGGCTGAGCGGGTGTGCGTCAAACTGCGAAACCGTTTGGATGCGATGCGCCGGCAACGAGACGGATACCAAGCACAAGCGCGCAAGGCTGAGCAGGCCGTCGCAAGAGTGCGTACCGAGCTTGGGTATATCCCAGAATCTTTCTCTGCACGCATTTACAAGGCCCTGGACGGTGATACCCGTGGGTGACATGTGCGCCGCGTTGGTAGCGATCCAGGAACTACACAAGCCGGTTGACCCCGTATTCAACTGGAAAACCGGGCTCACCCTTTACCCTCCATGCCCTGACTGCAACGGCAAAGCCGGGGTGCATGACTGTGGCTGCTGGTCCGATGATGACGTTGAGTATGAGTGTTCTCACTGCAACGACTTCGGTAACCCCAGGCGAACCAGCGTGATTTGGCCCTGTGAAACCCGCAAGCTGGCCGACGAAGGGCTAACCGACCGTATGGCACGAACCAACCAAGGAGACACCAAATGAGCACCAAGACTTTTCATGACGATGATAGGAAGCTGGAAGTTCAAGAGAACGAAGGCCAAATCAACCTGTACATCGAAGGAGAAATCAACGAGCTCGGTATCAACCTCGCCCCGTCTGATGCTCCTGCGCTTGCCCTCGCAATCCTCGAAGCGGCGGGGCATCGGCCTGTAGCTTACGATCCAGAACGACTGGCAGGGGATGACCTTCTGGCATACATCGCTCACAGGCTGGCGGTGCATGTGGGCGATGAGGCCAAGCGCACCGCCAAAGCCAAAGACAAGGCTGAGTTGGAAGCCGAAGCGCTGGAACTATACAAAGCCGCATACCCAGTACATGCGGACTGGGATTGGAAATCAGTCGCCAACACAGATAAGTGGCTCGCTGTTGCACGCCGAGCACGTGAAATGAAGGCAGAGAAGTGAACAATCACAAGACTAGATCCTTTGAACGCCCTAAACTGCCCGTGTTTCAAGCGTCATGCGGGAAATGCGGGTGGACAGGCCGCGAATGGTCATTTGAAGCACCAGTCAGGGAAGAACAAGGTGAGCATCAATGCGACCTTTAGGAAACGGCGGATACCAGAACAGTTGCGGCCCAGGATGCGGATGCGACGATGACTTAGACCTCGAAGAATCGGGGTCTATTTTTATTGGCGACAACATGGAGGCAGACTGTGGCGACACTGATTTATGACTTGGATGAAACTGAGTATCACGCTCATGAGGCGCTTGGTTCAACGTCGATCAAGACGCTTTCAGATACCGGCATCAGCATGGCCGAGGTCAAAGTGTTGCTGTCTACGAATGAGCACAAGCGTACTTTCGACGTTGGGAGTTTGGCTCACGCGTTGATCCTCGAAGGCAGTCTTGACCGGCTTGTTGAGCGTGTGGACGTGGACGCATGGCGAACCAGCGACGCGAAACAGGCCAAGGCTGAGGCTTACGCTGCCGGGAAGATCCCGATCAACAACAGCGAGGTAGAGAGCATCTTGCAGCCGGTGGAGCGCATGGCAGATAGCGTCATGAACCACCAGCTCGCATCCTCACTGCTAACCGATTTCAGCCCGGAGGTTAGCGCGTTTTGGGAGCAAGACGGCATCAAGCTGAAAGCTCGTTTTGACGCGTACCGGCCTAATTATGGTCAGATTATCGACCTGAAAACCACCCGGTCAGCACGCCCCAACGACGTCCGCAAGTCCATCAGCGACTTCGGCTACTACATCCAAGCGCAACACTATTTGAACGGCGCTCAGGCGGTCACAGGCTTCGTGCCCGACTGGAAGTTCATCTTCGTGCAAAACTGCGAACCCTACACAGTCAGCATCGGATCACTCGACCCCGAGGCACTACGGCAAGCACAAGCACGAATTGATATTGCGTTACGCCGATACCAGGAAGCCCAGTCATCGGGTAACTGGCCAGGCTACGAAAACGAATACACCTACGGCCTCACACCGTGGGAATCAATCAGAAACGGAGAGATGGAAAATGAGTGAACTAGTACCGCAGTCCATCGGCGGGAAGATGGACTACGCACAGGCAATGGCGGGGTCAAACCTGCTGCCGAAACACTTCCAAGGCAACCCAGCCAACCTCTTGTATGCGATTGAGTTCGCCGAGGCGTTGGGCATGAAGCCTATTCATGCGATCACGAGCGTGCATGTTATCAATGGCAAACCGAGCGCCAGCGCAGACCTTATAGGGTCTATGGTTCGCAAGGCTGGGCACAAGCTACGCGTTACTGGTGATGAGACTTTCGCCGAGGCGGTACTGATCCGTGCTGACGACCCTGACTTTGAGTTCAAAGCTCGTTGGGATCTGTCCAAGGCGAAGCAAGCCGGTTTGAACACTCCCACATGGCGTGCTTACCCCGGTGCGATGTTGAAGGCTCGTGCAATCACTGAGGTGTGCAGGGCTGGTGCTCCGGACGCTCTACACGGCATCCAGCACTCTACTGAGGAGCTGGAAACCGTACCGCCAAGCAACAGTCGTTCGCACGCTCCGCAGCCCGTGGAGGACGTGCAGGAGCTTATCGAAGTCCCGATGATCACCGAAGTGCAGTGGCAAGAGGTAGTCAACGCTTGTTCGACTGCGGGGATCGAAAACCCTGGCGCGTTCGTCGCCGAAACCCTGGGACGGCAACTACCCGGCCCGAACGCAATCAAGGCAGACGAACTGCCACTAATCATGAACACCATCAACAACAACGAAGGAGCCTAACTAATGGCGAATGAAACTTACTTGACTGTCCGTGGCCGACTCACGAGTGATCCGGAGATGCGGTTTACGCCATCCGGTGCGGGGGTCGCCAATTTCACCGTGGCTGTGAACGCACGCAAGTTCGACAAGCAGACCAACGAGTGGAAGGACAAGGAGGCGAAGTTCTGGCGTTGCGCCGCGTGGAACCAGGGCAAGCTCACCTTGGCTGAGAACATCGCCGAAGGCTTGAAAAAGGGTGACGCGGTGCTCGTGTATGGCGAGGTTGAAACCCGCTCGTATGAAACCAAGGAAGGCGAGAAGCGGACCGTCGATGAAATCCGTGTGGAGCACATCGGCAAGGATCTCGTCTTCCACAAGCCAGCCCAGCAGGGTGGTGGCGGCTTCAACGCCCAGCCTCAGCAGTCTACTCAGCAGTCCGCACCACAGCAGAGCCAGCCTCAGCAGGGTGGTGGTTGGAATGCGCCGGCTGCTGACCCGTGGAGCACTGGTAACAACCAGCCACAGGGCAACGGTGGCGGATGGGGTTCGCCAAGCAACGACGAGCCAGCGTTCTAAACCGCATGCAGTAACCCTCCAAGCGCTAACCCAAACCGGGTAGCGCTTCTTTTATACCCAAAACGCGGGGTCGGTCATCACGCCGACCCCGCACACACTAACCAAGGAACCCTAATGGCACGCAAACCACACGGCACTATCCGACCTTGCGCCGAATGCGAAAAACCCATGCGACCCAAAACCTGGAAAGCCGAAGACCACCCCGGCACCGTAGTCCACGCAACATCAGGCCGATGCTCCAAATGCAACTACGCACACATCACACGCCTCGAAAAGCAAGGGCTGAAACCAACCGCACCATCACGCAAACCCAAAACCAAAGACAAAACAGCACGACCATGCCAAGGAGACTGCGGGAAGATGCTACGAAACAAAGAATGGAAAACCGAACTCTTTCCGAACACGATCATCCATCGTGGACGCGGGCTTTGCTACAACTGCTACAACAATGAACACGGGCGGGCTGAGAGGCTCATACCAGTTGTTACGCCGCGCCCATCCTACGAGGAGAACCTTGCATCGTTGCGAGCCTACTTCTCTAGCCGCCGCCCGTATCGGGAAGCGTTAGGGCAAACTTTCTTCCCTGACCCGTTGGATTCTGCTGCGAACCGGCCTGAGAACCTTGTGCCGATCGAGCATGGCAGCGCCCGCGGTTACGACATGGAAGGCCGACGAAATGTTGAGCACTGCGAACCGTGCATCATGGCGAAACGTCGAGCCAACCGCGAATCGCACCACCGCCGCAAGCAAGCAAAGGCCACAGCGTGAGCCATGACAATCCGGAATGCCTCGCTTGTTGCAAGGGCGCACCACCTTACTTCCTATGCCGGGATAAGCGGTGCATCTGCCATTTGGAGCAGGACTTGATGGCGCAGAAGAAACATAAAGCGTCTGGGCATCGCGACCCAACCGCATCAACAGCTATCGGCAACGTTATGAAAGGCCAAAAGAAATGACCACGGACGACGAGATTCAGAATGATGCGCTTGGTGAGCAGATTGATTTGGACTGCATCGAGCGTTTAGGCGCTGCACTAACCCATGTGCCCGATGTGCCACACGTTGCACCAGACCCGGTATCACACCCATCGCACTACACCGCATACCCCGGCATTGAAGTCATCCAACTAACCGAGCACATGAACTTCTGTTTAGGAAACGCCGTGAAGTACGTCGCACGCGCCGGACTGAAAGACCCATCCAAGACCATCGAAGACCTCAAAAAAGCGGTCTGGTACATCGAACGCGAAATCCAACGACTCAAGGAGCAAGGCAAATGAGCGCCGACTGGTTTACCGAGGGCATGCGCGATCAAGACGCTGGCTACGCGCTAGCCCGACCCCGCGAGAAGTTCCACGTATACCGCTACAGGATCGCCGGGCCGGGGGCACTGCGCAGGACGGCCCTCTGCCATGGAGTGCAAGGCGTAGTCATGGTCAGCAGTGGACTCGACCTGGATAACGAAGCCGAGTGCATGGCATGGCTAAACGGGGAAACCGGGATCTTTGGAGGTCGCAGATTCCCGGCAGGTGAAGACCTTGAAACAAAGCTCACCGCCTACCAATACGCCGTCATGTGTGCGCGGTGCAAGGCCAGCTACGAAAGGAAGACGTCATGACCATCCAAGAAATCCTCGAAGCGCATAAACCGTCGCGCTGGCGGTCATTCACTAACGAGAATGAGATCTTGCGCTGTTGCGGCAAGGACTTCGGGAACGCCACCAAGAAAGCCAAACGTGGAGATGGGCACCTCGCATGGACTGAGTTCAACGCTCATGTTGCTGAGGTGCTGGACAAGCACATGCAGGAACGGGAAGCGGCGGTTATTGCTGGACTCGCTGAACTACTAGACGAATACCGGAGCAACCATGACATAGCCGAATGCGCTGCACCCGTGGAGGGTGAGGCGGGGCGGCAATCGGTCATCGACAAGTGGGAAACGATTTGCGAGGAACCCGCCGAATGGTTGCGCGAACAGTCCAAGCTTCACCATGAGAACGGCTTTGAATACCTGCGGTATGTCGCCTATGAAGCATGGTACGCAGGCAAAGAATCCGACTCGGACGAAGAAAACCCCTACGCAGACGAGGAACTACACCATGGGCGCTAATGAGAAGCACGCAGCCACCTACCACGGCGGAGAATACACGCCGACGACGGCGATCGTACACAGCATCTACATGACCGCATGGAACTCCACTGCAGACCCCGTAGACCAGCAGGAAATACAGGATAAAGCGCGAGATGAATTCACTCGCTGGCTTGAAACCGTCCGCGCCGAAGCGAAAGCAGAAGCGCTACGTGAAGCGGCGGACGCGCTGAACCCGGAACTGATCAACTACCGACGCGACGCAATGGAAGCACTAAGCCAGCCGATTAGACCCGCTGGCGGTGACAGCACCATGAGTCTCCAACTTGCTCTCGTCGCAGCAAATCGAACCGCCGTCTGGCTCCGTGCCCGCGCT
>NZ_JBFREO010000011.1:0-45393 GCF_052114325.1 Glutamicibacter sp. MCAF14 | reverse complement strand
AACCGTAATTCGGTGCCGTTTGATCCTCGTCCGCCGATGGTGACTTCGGGTTTGCGTATTGGTACTCCTGCGTTGGCTACTCGTGGTTTCTCTGAGGCTGCGTTTGCTGAGGTTGCGGAGATCATTGCGCAGACGTTGATCGCCGGCGCAGAAGGCAACACTGCTGCGCTGCCAGAGCTGAAAGAACGTGTTCTGAAGCTCGCCGAGGCTCACCCGCTGTACCCGGAGCTGGCTAAGGTTTCCGAGTAACATCACCTCGTGAAGATGTGGGCCCGGAAAGTGGAATCATTCGCTTTTCGGGCCCGCGGTCTTTCATCACCCAGAGCAGCGCACCGCGCCACCGAGACATGCAGCGCACTGCACAGCTCTGGAACTACATTCCAATGATCCGGAACTCGAATTCACGGATTACCCAAGTTCTAAGGATGTGACCCGCCATGGCGGTTAGCGTATTCGATCTTTTCTCGGTTGGCATCGGACCATCGTCCAGCCACACCGTGGGGCCAATGCGTGCAGCACACGCATTCATTGCCCAAGTAATCCGCGACGACAAACTCGACGCGCTGGAAAATATCCGAGTCGATGTCTACGGCTCCTTGGCCGCTACCGGACGCGGCCACGGAACCTTCACCGCAATCATGCTTGGTCTTGAAGGCTTCGAACCGGAAACCGTGCTCCCAGCTCAGGTTGATGAGCGGTTGGCCGACATGGAAGCTACCGGCATCCTGCGCTTGGCAGAACAGCTGGAGCATCGCAAAGACCTGGACTACAAGGTCGAAGACATGGTCCAGCACCCGCTGACTGTTCTCCCACGCCACACCAACGGTGTGAAGTTCGTTGCCCTCGACGCTGAGGGCAACGAACTAGCCAATGAAACCTTCTTCTCCGTCGGCGGCGGTTTCATCGTGCGCGAAGGCGCCGAAGACCGCATTGAGAAAAACCTCGAAGCCAAACTGAACAAGCAGCCATATCCCTTCACTACGGCAGCCAAGCTGTTGGAGCATGTGAAGGAAACCGGTCTGTCCATTGCCGACATCATGATGGCCAATGAAATGGCCTACCGTTCCCGCGAAGAAATCCGCAATGGCCTGGTCCACATCTATGAAGTGATGGAAGCCTGCAAGGACTCGGCGCTGGAACGCACCGGAGTACTGCCAGGCGGCCTGAAGGTTCGCCGCCGTGCACCGGAATGGCACGAACGCCTGCGCAAGGAAGACAAGGACCGGGATCCGGTCTACTGGCAGGAATGGATCAACCTGGTCGCACTTGCAGTGAACGAAGAAAATGCTTCCGGCGGACGAGTCGTCACGGCGCCAACCAACGGTGCAGCGGGCATCATCCCAGCGGTACTGTTCTACGCCACCCACTACGCTCCGGGTGCCAAGTACTGGAACGAAGAAGAAAAGCATGACGCGGTTGTCCGCTTCCTGCTGACCGCCGGTGCTGTCGGCGTGCTGTACAAGGAACAGGCCTCGATCTCCGGTGCTGAAGTCGGCTGCCAGGGTGAAGTCGGTTCGGCATCCTCCATGGCTGCCGGCGGCCTTGCCGAAATCCTTGGTGGCACCCCCGCCCAGGTCGAGAACGCCGCGGAAATCGCGATGGAACACAATCTCGGACTTACCTGCGACCCAATCGGCGGCCTCGTGCAGATCCCATGCATCGAGCGCAATGCGATCGCCGCTTCGAAGGCAGTGAACGCTGCGAAGATGGCCCTGATGGGCGACGGCGAGCACCACGTTACCCTGGATGAAGTCATCATCACCATGCGCGAAACCGGCAAGGACATGAGCGACAAGTACAAGGAAACTGCCATGGGCGGCCTGGCCGTCAACGTAGTTGAATGCTAGTTTTCCAGTAGTAGCCTGTTGGCGGGAGGTCGGCTTTTGCCGGCCTCCCGCGTTAGTTAAAAGTGATCTTGGCCCTACGGTGGAGCAATGCTCCGTATTTCCTGATAGAACTTGACGTAGGCCCACTGCGTATATTCGCAAACTAATCCAGGGAGGTGAGCGTCGTGGAAGACAGTTCTAGTCGATCTATGCACACGAACTCACCCGGAAATTCGTAGCTGAAGCAGCCTCATCGGGCACGCCCCAAGCCATGAGATCCCCTCGAGTTCGTGACTCTTATCCATGTCACCGGCGCAAAGACCTGAACGCAAATATTGACTGATTTATCTCCCTGTTTTCTCATGGTGATAAAGCGGTGAGAAGTTGCTGGCAGGACCGTATTCCTGCGCCAAATGAGCCGTTTGGACCAAACTCATGATCTCACCAGAAAAGGTAGACTTCTCTACTATTTCCCGCACCCTGCGCTCACACCTGAATCGCGCAGATCTCCACCTCGCCGCAGCCCTGCTTGCCGGTATGGGAACCGCACAATGCGTCGCACATCTCGAAGCGTTGGATGCAACCGAAGCAGCAGTGGCCTACCGTCTGCTCGATAAGCAAACTGCGGTACGAGTATTCCAAGAGCTCGATGCCGCGGTGCAAGCCGAACTGGTACGTTCGCTGCAATCAGAAACGGTCATCGATGCTTTCACCCAGCTTGGGGTTGCCGGAAGGGTAGCGCTGCTTGGTGAACTGCCCGCAATCGTGGCCAAACTATTGGCCGGACTATCCAAGGACGAACGCCAATCAACGGGAATCCTCCTGGGATACCCGGAAGCCAGCGTTGGACGTACCATGGATCCGGAATTCTTGGCGACCCACCCCCAGCTTTCAGTAGCCCAAACCATAGAACGCCTCAGCTCGCAGCTGGAGCGGACAGAAGAACCCGGGCTGATCATGGTGATTGATAATGAACGCCGGCTTCTGGGAACGCTCAAGCTGAGCAAACTGCTCACCGAACCTGCCCAAAGGCCTGTATCCGAACTGTACCGCCCGAGCCCCAGCATTCAAGCCACCGATGCCGAAATAAAGGCCGCCCGCTTGGCGACAGACCAGAAACTGAGCTTGCTGCCGGTGCTTGACCAGGAAGGGCGCTTGCTTGGAGTAGTAAGCCTGCCCGCGGCGATCCAGATCTTGGAGGATGCGGAGGAACGCCGCACAGCACGAAGCGCCGGAGCAGAACCGCTGTACCGGCCATATCTGGGGACGCCGCTGCGCCAATTGGTCAAAGCCCGCATCACCTGGCTGCTGGTGCTGGCCATCGGTGCAACCTTGACGGTCAAAGTGCTCTCCAGTTTCGACGAGACTCTGGAGTCCATGGTGGTGCTCAGCTTGTTCATCCCGCTGATCGTAGGGATCGGAGGCAACACCGGAAACCAAGCGGCAACCACGGTGACTCGTGCCTTGGCTATGGGCGATGTGAGGGGAAGCGATTTCTGGAGGGTCCTGCTGCGCGAGGTGCGCATTGGTGCGGCCTTGGGGTCTTGCCTAGGCGCAGCGGCATGGGCCATTACCGGAATCATTTTCGACCCGCGCATCGGTTTGGTGATCGGGATTAGCCTATTGGCCCTGTGCAGTATTGCTGCTGCCATTGGCGGGGTGATGCCGATTATCGGAAAATTCTTCAAGGTGGACCCTGCAGTGTTCTCCAACCCGTTCATCTCAACCTTCGTTGATGCTGCCGGACTGATCGTCTACCTTTCTGTTGCTGTACTCATTCTTGGATAGCCTCTAGTCGCAGTGTCGTGCAAGGAATAAATTCGGCTACGCCAGTGTCGTACTAGGTATGCCCCAAAGCCAACTCTTTGCGCCTGTCACCATCCCTACCAAAAGCGGCGAAGGCCTGAAGCTGCGCAACCGCGTCGTCCTTCCGCCCATGTGTCAATACTCCGTCGAAAAACGCGATGGCGTTCCAACGGCGTGGCAATTGGCGCACCTGGGCTCCATGGCCCATGGCGGGTACTCCCTGGTGATTACCGAAGCAACAGCGGTAGCGGCTGCTGGCAGAATTTCCGATCGCGATACCGGTCTGTGGAATGAAGAACAGGTCGAAGCGTGGAAGCCGATTACCCAATACATTCGCTCCCATGGGGCAGTGCCAGGGGTGCAGCTGGCACATGCTGGAGCCAAGGCATCGACCTATGGCTGGCTCAAAGACTTGGCCGATGCAGGAAAAGTGGGCAGCATCGGCGATGAAGAAGGCGGTTGGGAAACCTTTACTTCCTCACCGAGCGAGCTTTACGGGCTGAAGCCGGCAACACAGATGAGTACAGCACAGATCAAGGACTCGGTGCAGGACTGGGCTCAGGGGGCCAAGCGTGCCGACGCTGCAGGTTTCGACCTGGTCCAGATCCATGCTGCGCACGGATATCTGGTGCATCAGTTCTTATCGCCGCTGTCTAATAAGCGCACCGACGAATACGGTGGAAGCTTTGAAAACCGTACTCGCTACCTACGCGAAATCATCGAGGCTGTGGCAGCTGTGTGGCCAGAGAACAAGGCCTTGGGCATCCGTTTCTCGGGTGAAGACTGGGTTGAAGAAGGGTGGGGCATTGCTGACACGATCCAGCTTGCCAAGGAGCTTTACGGCTTCGGGGTGCGCCACTTTGACCTGTCCAGTGCAGGCATTGGCAAGTTCCACGGACCTTCTGGTCCGGGATACCAAGTGCCGTTGGCGCAGGCTGTAAAAGAAGCGCTCCCGGAGGATGCGTTTGTCACCGCGGTGGGTGTCATTACCGAACCGGCTCAGGCTGAACAGATCGTTGGGACCGGGCAGGCTGACGGGGTCTGCATCGGGCGTGCGGCGTTGGGCGATCCCCAATGGCCCAACCGTGCCGCCCAAGCGCTGGGTGCCGAGATGGCAGCTCCTGACAATACTGGCGTGGCCATTGGTAAACAGTTCTTATCTTGCTGATTTCGTCCAAACAACGACATAGTTTCTGGTTACCTCTTCCAGCCACTGAATAGTGATGTTAGGTTAGTGCCACGGATCTAGTCGCATCGCGGCCAAGGCTCGCGTGCGGAAGGGAGTCAGCATGGCACTACGCGCGGATTCTAATGGAATCGACGCTTCGCTTTATCGGAGAAGTGGCTCATGGAGTACAGCTCTTGTGGATGCATCGTTAGGAAATACTGCCGCTCAAGAAGCGGCGGATCGACTTCCTGAAGAGGTGGCCAAGCTGCTCAAGAGCCAGCAGGCGCAGCCCGGCGATGTCCAAGCATTAATCGGCGCACTGGAGCCAGCCCAAGGACTGAAAGCACCAGTAGCAAGGTTCGTAGCTGTGCATGGTGGTGAAGTCGTCTTGAACGAAGTCATCCCAGGCCTGAAAGTTTCCAATTCAGCAGTTGATGTCGGTCCGTTCCCGAACTTCACGGCGCTGGCTCGCGCTCGTGGCGGATCCTTCTCCTACCTCGTAGCCGAGGTGAGCAAGGACGGAGGCGAGGTGCACCTGTATAACACCGCGTCCCCTGAACGCTTGGGCAGTCGCGGGATTGTCGGATTACCGGAGGAAATCCACCATGCGCGCAAGGTGCCCGGCGAATACGACCAGCCCAAGGCGCAGGCCGCAGCCGATGAGATGGTTCGTCGAAATGCGGATGAAGTTGCCGAACTAATCAGAGAAATGTCCAACGAGAACTTCGTTCGCCTGATCATTCTTTCTGGCGATATCAAGGCTCGTGAAGCAGTCTTAGGTGCCCTTCCTGGAACACTGAAGGATTACGTAGATGTCATCGACTCGCATACGCGCACCGGCGGCGCAGATGCCAAGCATGTTGATGCGCAAATTACCAAGCTCGTAGAGGACGTGAAAGCCAATGCCCTGGCTGAATTGGAATCAAAGGTCGCTGCCCAGTCCGGCAACGGAAGAGCGCAACTAGCAGTTGGTCTCGACGAAGTTGTTACTGCGTTGCAATCAGCGCAGGCCGAAATGGTGCTTGTTGGCCAATATCAAAGCGAGCACACCCTGCGCGCCTTGAGCGCGGAACCATGGATTGCCCATCAAGAAGGCGAAGACCACGCAGAGTCGGTCCTCGGAGAATGGCCAGCGCCAGAAGTTCTGCTGCGGGCAACCGCACTGACTGATGCAAGTATTCGCTACGTCCCGGATTCGCTACTGCCCGATGGAGCAGGAATCGCAGCCCTGCTACGTTGGCCGAAATCCTAAATAGCCTGGCACATAAATTGATCCGCCCAAGAAATTGGGCGGATCAATTTACGTTCTAGCTGTCTGGGCTCTGCCGATCTGGAAAATCGGCAGTTGGGGAAGTCGGCGGGGCAACCGATGGATCCCTGGAGACTCCCTGCGGGGTGCCGGCCTGGTAGGCAGGAGGAGCCCAGTACGCCTGATTCGGGTTCATCGGCGGCTGGTTCATCTGCCACGGCTGCAGCATCGGGCTCGGCACAACTGCCGGAAGCGGGCCAGCGGTGCGCGCGATATTGTGCTTTGCCGCGAGCTTGACCAGAACGAAGGTCATTAGGGCGGTGAAGCAGATCGAGAAGACCAGCGAGAGGGGATTGGATTCCGTAGCGTTGAGATCAACCACGCCGATTGCCCCGAGCAAGAACAAGAACGTGTTGTTGATGATGTGCATCGCAATTGCTGCTTCCAAGCCGCCGGTGCGCCAGGTGAGATAGCCCGCCGCAATCGCGAACACCGACACATCCAGGAGCCCCCAGATATCGTAGAGATGGCCGATGGCGAAGAACGGTACTGGCAACAGGATGGCAAAGAGCGGATGCTTCAGCCAGCTGCCGATCACCTGCATGAATGCGCCGCGGAATACCAGTTCTTCAGCCGCGCATTGTAATGGCGTCAATAAGATGACCAGCAGCGCATAGAACAGCGGATCGGTCGGTATGCTGCTGGCAGGCACGGGGGCGGACTCGCCAATACCTAATGCACTTAATCCGAAGTTCAGTGCGAAATACACGGCGAATAAAAGGGCGCTGATCCCGATGGCCCGTCCGAACCACCGCCAGCGCAACTTGCCAGCCACCGAGAGCAGCAAGCCAACAGGCTTGGGTCCCAGGAGCAGGTAGGCCAGGTAAACCGCCGGAATCATGATGATCAGGGAGGCCATGGTTATCGAGAAGTCCGCGGCCGAAGCCATGTTCAGGTCAGGATTCATCAGGAAAGCGTCAGGAGCTTCATCTGGATTTTCCGCATTCCAGGTCAGCGGATTGGCCAGCAATGCAACGACCATGACCACGATGGCGATGACAAGTGCCGCGGCGAAGAAGCCAATGCCAGTGCCCGTGAACGCCAACGGTTTCCACCAGCGGTAGTTCTGGCTGCGTCGCATCAGGCGATGGAACGGATACTCGGTTTCACCCTCGGGGCGTTGCACCTCAGGTGGCAAATTCATTGGCAGGCTCATGAGTCAATTCTCTCGTTCAACGGCGTGTGAAGACATGAACCTTACGGAGGATTTATCAGGTCATCCTTTTGAACGTCATCGACACGGACCGCACGCAAGGCACGTGGCCTGCACGCCGAATTCTGTTCGGCTTGCTCTTAGACTTGGAAAGAACGATTCGCCTTCTTTGATTTGGAGCAACACCCCGTGGGCCATCATCACCATGACGAACCGATTTTGCAGGATCCCAAACGACGCCGTCGGGCCTCAATCATCTTATGGGCATTGCTTGCGCCCGTAGGTGCCCTGGCCCTGGTGATGGTCATCTTGCTGTGGCCGCAAGGAAACTACGACAAATTCGCACTGAACGGTGCAATGGACACCGCCGGTGGAGCCACCATGCAAGTTGGCACCGTCACGCGCAATGTCGTAGGTGACTGCCCATCTTCCCAAGGTCTGGAAGACGTCGGCGGCAAAGTGCTCGAATGCCAAGTCACCTACGTCATGCCTGAATCCGGCGGGGCAGAAATCCAGCTCGAAATCCCACCAGAAATGCTGCAATCGCGTGATGCGCGTGCCGGCGACAGCATCCGCTATCTGGATCTGTCTGCCGTAGATACCACCAGCGGAAGCCCTTACGTGTTCGTTGACTTCGTGCGTACCTTGCCGATGGTGCTGCTGGCGATCGCCTACGGACTGGTGGTGGTGCTGGTTGCTGGATGGCGTGGAACCCGCGCGATGATTGGCTTGGTCGGTGGCATCGCCTTCATGGTCGTCTTCATGGTTCCGGCCCTGCTGGAAGGCGGCAATCCGGTGCTGGTGGGTCTCACCGGTTCTACTGCCATCATGTTTGTCGCGTTGTATTTCGCCCACGGATTGAACGCAAAGACATCTACTGCGCTGCTGGGGACGCTCTTTGGCCTGGGCGTTACTGCTGGCATGGTGCTCTGGCTGACCGATGCAGCGGCGCTGACCGGCGCCAATGACGAATCGGCGATCACCTTATCGACGGTGGCCCCGCAAATTTCCCTGCCTGGCTTGCTAATCTGCGGTGTTCTGATCGGTGGCATGGGTGTGCTCAACGATGTGACGATTACCCAGTCAGCAACCGTATGGGAGCTGGCAGAATCCTCGCCCAAGGCCCCGGCCAAGGAGCTGTTCTTCCGAGGCATGCGCATCGGCCGCGACCATATCGCCTCGACCGTCTACACCATTGCCTTTGCCTATGCTGGCGCGGCGCTGCCGGTGTTGGCCATCGCGGCCTTGAGCAATCAGAGTTTTGGAATCACTCTTGGCTCTGGCGCTATGGCTGAAGAAGTCATTCGTATTCTGATTGGTTCCATTGGATTGGTGCTCGCAATCCCGGTCACTACCGCTATTGCTGTCATGGTTGTGAAGGCCACGGGTACCGGTGGCGCACACGGTAAACGGACTTTGCAAAGTGTGGGATCAGATTCCTAGGTGCGAACCGTTCTCATATGTAATGTAGAATAGTTCTCAATAGCGACCTGACATAGATGGAGAGTCCCATGAAGAACTACCGCAAACTGCTCGCAGCTGCTGTCGCACTGCCTGCTGCCGGACTGATCCTTGCCGGATGCGGTAGCCCCACCGAGAGCGAAGCTTCGCAAAGCGATGCTGCGCTGAGCGTCGTGGCCACCACGAATGTTTATGGCCAGATCGCCCGTGCCATCGGCGGGGAGAGCGTCGCGGTCAGCGAGATCATCACCTCGACCGCGCAGGATCCGCACTCCTATGAACCAACTGCCCGCGACAAGCTGTCGATTTCCGAGGCGGACGTGGTTCTGGCAAACGGCGGAGGCTATGACCAATTCATGGATTCTCTGGTTTCTTCCCTCCCGAAAAAGGCATTGGGACAGATCACGCTCATGCACGCGGTCGATTCTTCGCCGGTAGCCGAGCAGGCTGAAGACGAGCATGAGGGTGAGAGCGCCGAGGAGCATGCGCAGCACGCTGATGAAGAGCAAGCCGAAGACGAGCATGAAGGACACGCACACGCCGGCTATAACGAACACATCTGGTACGACTTGGATTCCGTGGAGGCACTTGCCGGCGAGCTGGCAGAGTCCTTCTCCAAGCTCGATGCCGCCAACGCCGAGCAGTACAAGCAGAACGCAGCAACCTTCACCGAAGGACTGGCCAAGCTGGAGGGTCAGCTTCAAGCCGCCAAGCTTGATGGTAAGAGCTTCATGATGACCGAGCCTGTTCCATTCCACTTATTGCAGGACGCTGGCATGGATAATCTCACCCCCGAAGGATTGAGCGAAGCCATCGAAGAAGGCGAAGGCGTGGCGCCGCTGACCCTGAAAACTGCTAAGGACAAGCTTGCTGCCGGCGAAGCGGATATCCTGGCCTACAACGTGCAAACCGAAGGCAGCGAAACCCAGCAGCTGAAGAAAAGCGCTGAACAGGGCGAGGTGCCGGTAGTGGACTTTACAGAGACCATTCAGGATGATTCCAGCTACCTTGAATGGATGGAATCCAACATTTCCGACTTGGATTCCGCGATCAACGGGTAAATCTACGTAGACTTATTGCATGGCATTGTTCTCTTCCCAGATCACTCAAGCGACAGGTAAGGCACGCTCCCTTCTAGCGGAGCGGTCCGTGCGGACAGAAATCGCGGACGCTGGCCGGGAAATAGAACAAGCAGACCATGTAATCTTCTTTGCCGAAGGCCCTGGGCAGTTCTATCAGCTCGGGGTCTGGCTGGCTACTTTTGAGCGCTTGGCCTCCCAAGGACTCAAAGTCGGAGTCGTGCTCATGGACGCCCTGAGCGCACGCGAAGCCCTGGCCGCCACCAGCTTGCCGATCTTGTTCTCGCGTTCCATTGAACAGATCGAGACCAAGCTGCGCGAGTGGGATACCAAATCCATCAATTACGTGAACAACGCGCAGCGAAACTTCACTATGCTTCGACTCAACGGACCGGCGCATATCCACCTGAACCATGGCGAAAGCGAAAAGGCTTCCATGGTCTCCAACCAGCTCAAAGCCTATGACTTCGCTTGTGTAGCCGGACCGGCAGCCGTGGAACGGATCACCGAGAACATAGCCCGTTTCGACCCGAAGCATCTGGTGCAGATCGGACGCCCGCAGCTCGACGAACTGGAGCTGCCCCGCCCATCGGAAAAAATCCGCGTGCTCTATGCACCGACCTGGGAAGGCGATTCGAAAGCAATGGCGTACTCTTCGGTGAGTACGCTGGGCGAGCGGATCCTAGCCCAACTCACTAGCGACGAGCGTTTCGAAGTGCGCTTCCGTCCGCATCCAAAGACCGGAGACGTTTCGGCCGAGGCAAAAAAGGCCGTCACGGGCCTCAAAAGCGCTTATGCCCAAACACTGGACCCTGTCGGTGATGCGGCGCAGTCAATGGTGTGGGCTGATGTTGCCATCTGCGATACCTCGGCCATGGCCTATGACGCCGTAGCACTGAACATCCCGCTGCTTCTCTCCGGGGACCGGCCAAGCAAGCTCCTTGACGGACTGCCCTTAGGCCAGCACCTGGGCAACGCCAACGGCCTGGCCCAGAGGGTGGCGGAACTCGCTGCTTCGGGAGTTGCCGGAGCGCAAAAACAGCTGGCCCAGTACTTCTTTGCCACCACCGAACCTGGGGTGGCAACGAAGAAACTGAACCAGCTGCTCAGCGGTCTGCCTTCGTGGCGTCCTAGCGCTGCTTGAAGACCGTATCCTGCCACTGCCGATGAGCGGCAGGATCATGAGAGATCATCACGTGCTTAACGTTGGTGTACTCATCGAAGGAATACTGGCTCATATCCTTGCCCATTCCTGAGGCCTTGCAACCGCCATGAGGCATATCGGACACGATCAGAATATGCTCGTTGATCCACACGCACCCGGCCTGGATTTCAGCGCTGGCACGCATGGCACGATCAACATTCTTGGTCCAGGCGCTGGCCGCCAAACCATAAGGAGTGTCGTTGGCTAGCTCGATTGCCTCCTCATCGCTGTCGAATGGCAAGGCCACCAGAACAGGGCCGAAGACTTCTTGCTGCACAATCTCAGAATCCTGGGTCGCGCCCACGATCAAGGTCGGACGGTAGAAGTAGCCCGCCCCAGATACCTGCTGGCCTCCAGCCAGTACCCTCGCACCGTCCTCCTTAGCATGCTCAACCATCGAAGAAACCTTCTGAAGATGCGCCTGGCTGATCATTGAGCCCATGTCGGTGTCCGGATCGGTCGGATCACCCACCACCATGGCATCCATCAACTCGGCGACTCTGCTGGTGAACTTCTCGAAGACCGAGGTATGCACATAAGCACGCGTGGCAGCGGTGCAGTCCTGGCCGGAATTGATCGTCGAACCGGCCACCGCACCGTGCGCAGCGGCCTCAATATCGGCATCGTCGAAGACTACAAATGGTGCCTTGCCGCCGAGCTCAAGATGAACACGGGTGCCGGTCTCGGCCGCCATGGACATGATCTTCAGCCCCACGGCGGTTGAACCGGTGAAGGAAGTCATCTTCACCTGCTTATGGCGCACCAACGGCGCACCAACATTGGGCCCATCGCCGACGACAATATTGATCACGCCATCGGGCAGTCCTGCATCCTTGGCTGCCTGGGCAAAGAGCACCGAAGTGCCCGGGGTCAGCTCACTGGGCTTGAGCACAATGGTGTTGCCGGCAGCGATCGCTGGCAGAACCTTCCACGCAGCCATCTGCAGCGGATAGTTCCACGGGCTGATCGAACCGACTACGCCGATCGCTTCGCGGCGAATCATCGAGGTGGTATTCCCCGCATAGTCCCCGGCAGCCAATCCCTGCAGGTTGCGTGCGGCACCGGCAAAGAAGTTCACGTTGTCGATGGACCCGGGAACATCGAATTCGGTAGACATGCGGATGGTCTTGCCGGTCTGCGCGGTCTCCACCTCGGCGATCAGATCAGCACGCTTTTCAAGTTCGCGGGCGAAGGCCAGCAAATGGTCGGAGCGCTCGCCGGGAGTGAGCTTGGACCAGGTCTTGAAGGCCTCGGCGGCGGCTTGCACCGCGAGATCGACCTGTTCCAGGTCAGCGGTATCGACATCCAGCAACTTGAGCCCGGTCGCCGGATTGGCGCGTTCCAATACCGGGCCGCGTCCACGGACTTGCTGGCCATTGATGAACTGATGTCCAAGGGAAAAATCGTAAGTAGTCATGGGAGTTCTCCTGTGAAGATTCAGCGGGCGAAGTAGATTTTGCGTAGCGTCTGGGTAACGGTCCACCGGGTTTCCATGCCCTGATGGAGCCGAACTACGCTGCCGGGGGCCAACTCAATTTCTTGAGCGGCAAAACCGCCGGCCTCCAAGATCTGCACTGTGGCCTGTCCTGAAAGCACGACAAACCATTCGTCGTTTTCGATATCTGCCATGGCACCAACAGACATTTCCCAGACGCCAATTTCAGCATCGTCGAGGGTGCCTAGTTCCATGAGGCCGACAGTCGCTGCCGGCTGACCAGCTAGCTGCTGTTCGGATTCGATCTCTTGGTGGGGGAGTCCAAGGCGGCTGGCTTGATGATGGCTGGCCCGAAGCGAATTGCTGGTCATTAGGAATCGAACCCCATTCCGATCTTGTCCATCAGCTTCAGGAAGGCCGAACGCTCACCTGAATTGTGATCCGCCTTGATCAGATGATCGGTCATGAGCTTCACGCCCACCCATGCAGCGGGCTCCGGAGGGAAGGGGATCGGTTTGGTGCGAACCAGCTCCAATTCGGTCAGCTCGGTCTTCTGGCCCGATAGCAGATCCAGCATGACCTTGGCCCCGAATCGCGTGGCTCCAACGCCGAGGCCGGTGAAACCTGCGCAGTAGGCAACCTTGCCTCCGTGGCTCAGATCGAAGAAGGAGAAAAAGCGCGAGCAGGTATCGATGGCACCGCCCCACGCATGGGAGAACTTCACATCCGCCAGCTGCGGGAAGCTGCCGAAGAAATGCGCTGCGAGCTTCTCAAAGGTCTGCTGATTAGTGTCGTAGCTGGATCGGACCTTACCGCCGAAGTGATAGACCGCGTCGTAGCCGCCGTAAAGAATTCGGAAGTTGCCTCCGGCATCGATGGTGGGCCGGGCGTAGTGGAAGCGGTTGTTCAAGTCAGCTAACCCCACCATCTCATCCCAGCCGATGGCCTCTCGCTGCTCAACGGTCAACGGTTCGGTCATCAGCGCATAGTCGTACACCGGGACGATGCGGGAGCGGTGGCGCTTGAGCAGGGAAGGGAACACGTTGGTTGCCAGTGCGACCTTTTTGGCATTGATCTGGCCATCGGCGGTCAGCACCTGAATCTGGCTGCCCTCATCTTTCAATTCCACGGCGTGCGTGTGCTCGTAGAATTCAACGCCTAGATCGCGGCAGACCCGGGCCAGTTCCCAGACCAATTTGGCGGGGTGGACCAGCGCGGTGGAATGGCGGTCGCGGGCGCCGGCCAGGAAATCTGGGGAGTTGATCAGCTGTTTGACCTCGTGGGCATCGAGGTACTCAACGCATTCGGCTTCAGCTTCTTCGGCTACCCACGAAATCTGATGCTGCTCGGTGGCGACGTTCAGGGCCCCTTCACGGATGAAATCCACGTCCATGGCATGGCGCTTGACGCATTGCTCGAATTCATCCAGGTTCTGAAGACCGAGTTCGGCCAGCAGGGCGTTCTCCTTGGGCAGGTGGTTTTCGCCATTGGCTTCGCCGTGCACCAGTGATGCTTCACAGAAACCACCATTGCGCCCCGATGCGGCCCAGCCCAAGCGTTGGCCCTCGATGAGCACCACATGACGGTCGGGGTTCTGTTCCTTGGCTTGAAGCGCTGTCCACAACCCGGTGTAGCCGCCGCCGACAATCAGCAGATCAGCACTGATCGCACCGTGCAGTGCCGGGTGGGGTGCGGGGCGACGCTCATCGTCCAGCCAGTAGCTGGTGCGTTTGGCGGATGCCAGTGCCTGGGAGATCAGTGCGGGGGAGACTTCGGCTTCATGCCTGTCGAAAGTCAGTTCATTGATGGTGCTCATTGGTTCTTTCCTCGAAGATAGCTGGATCAGTAGTCGCTATCGAGGCAATGGCACAACGAGCGGTCCTTGCGGCTTTGCCGTCTGCTGGGCACCGAGGATGCCAGATGAGAGCCATTCGGCGGTCAAGGCTATCCCTCTTCTCGAAAAAGATGAATCAAAGTGAATGTGATTCATTACTCATCTAAGCTTGCCTTGCGCAAGGTTGTCAAGGTTCATCAGCTGAGGCGGAACCCAGTATCCGACAGTCTTATTCCGTGCGTCGACGACCGGGTTCCGCTAGATGGGCGCCGAGATTGATTTCCCGTACTGAGCTTGGATTTCCCTGTCTTGATCTATGCGGCTGAGCCATGCCGCGCCATACATCAGCAGGAATTCGGCAACCGCAATGCCCAGCATGAGCGACGCATGCGTGGCAGCATGCCCGGAATGATTGTGGTGGTGGCCGGCAAACCAGGGCAGCCCGATGACCATTGCCACGTGGCAGGAACCCATGAGCGCGCTCATCGACAGCAGGCTCAAAGGCGAACCCCCACGCAATACGCACCACGAGCACTTGAGGCACCACAAAGTCATGGCTCCCAGAGCCAGTACCCACCACACGTTATGTGGCAGCAATGCAAGCACCAGCAGATGAACCGCGGCCAGGCCCAAGGAAGCCAGACCCAGCGCGCGGTGTCCGCTTGAACGGCTGTGGATATGGCTAGCTGTCGCTGCCACAGCAGCCATCGGATACCTCGGTGGAGCAGCAACCATGCTGGACCGGGGCAGGAACATCGAGCACCGGCGAGCGATCGAAGAAGCCCTCGGGGCGGATGGTGAAACCGACGGTATCCACCGGCATCATCGGCCAGTCCTCGGTGCGCGGGAAGTGGGTCAATGCGAAGGTGTGCCAGAGGCTGATCTGCTCGCCATCGATGTTCTTGTCATCCTCAATCCATGAGCCGATGCCATCCACGCCTGGATTCTGGTTCACGAAGTCGCCGGTCGGGTAGCGGTGATCATAATCGCGCTTGGTGACCCATAGGGCCTTGGAAGCGAACTCAGCGCGGCGGTGGATGGAGGAACCTTCAGCCGCCAGCAAGGTCGGCAGGCCCTGGGACATGAGCTTGTAGCCCACCGGCTTGCCCAGGTAGTTCTTCGACTCCGGGTTGGTGACCACCCAGGTGCGTCCGGCCGTCGGGTTGTTATCGCGCACCGCCTGCTTTTCGGTGCCCAGCACCGTATGGCTGCGGGTGAAGGCGTTGCCGCGCGGGTTTTCCGCGCTGATCGGCAGGCGCACAGCTTCTTCCTCGATCACGCGGCTCGGCCCGGAATCCAGGGCGAAATCCAGCCGAGCGCCGAAGATGTGCTGGTGGAAGGGGGCGCCCAGGCCTGGGGCCATTTCCGAGGCGAAGCGGTCATCGATCATGGCCGAGGTGAACACGATGCCCGTGGCCTTGGCTTCGAATTCGATGGTGCCATCGAGGTACAGGTACCAGTAGAAGCCATAGTCGTAGTTGCCCACGGTGGTGAAGAAGCTGATCACCAAGCGGCGGTTGCGCCGAGTGTACTTCACTCCTGACCAGTCATCGGCGTGCTTGGAGAGGATCGAGGCGTCTTCCTCGTGCATGCAGATGCCGTTGGCGATTGTGTGGGCGTTGCCATCTGCATCGGTGACCACCGGGGAGATGTAGTGGATTTCGCCGAGGCAATCGCAGCCCAATTCCAGCGAGTTGGCCAGCCGGCCGATCAGGTATTCGCCGGTGTCGAAGTAGTTCTGCCAGCTTCGCACCGGGGAAGGGTCGCCATAAGGGACCACCATTTCGGCGATGGACGCGCGGTCCAGGATGCGGCGCTGCGTGCCCTTGTCATCGAAGGCGATGTTGTAGAGGACAAGCCCTTCGCGCATATCGAAGCCGATATCCAGCGACCACTTCTCCCATTCCACGTGGTTGCCTGCGCTCACGGTGAAGCTGACACCTTCGGGCTGGGTGATCTCGATTGGCTTCTGGGTGGTGCGCACCGGGCCGGTCATCTCGGGGTCGGTGTAGTTGCCGTGAGTTTCAGGGACGGGGATGATTTCCAAGTCCAGTAGCTGGTCGATCTTGCCGGCAATGGTGTCGATGTACACCACCAGTCCGTCCACCGGGTGCGCCCAGGCTGAGTCTTCGGCGAAATCTTGGCGGAAGGCCAGTCCGCGCAGGATGCGGCGGCCCGACTCCTGCGGGTATTCGTCCTCGTAGACACCGGCCGAGAGCGGAGCGACGCGAACCTGTTCTGGTTTCAGGCTGCGCTTGGCCAAGGCTGCAGCCCACTGCGGGTCATCGGCCAGAATGGTCTGGACCATTTCGAATTCTTCCAGCAGCACGGGCATCTGGCCGACCTTGGCAGGATCCAGGTCGATTTTCGAGACCACCGCTGCTGCGGTCAGATTCAGGAGAACATCCTTTGGGGAGTTGGTCAGCTTATCCATGAGCATCACGCGAACGAAACGTCCCGGTCGGTCGGTGCGCGGATCCTCTAAGCCCATGTAGGCGATTCGGGTGTGCTCGGTGAACAACTGGTGGCGAACCAGCAATTCTTTGGCAGCAGTGATTTCTGCTTCTGAGAGCAACGTGAAATCTGTGGCGGTGGTGGTAGGCATGGGCCTGCTCCTTCGGCGGCGAAGTGTGATCTACAGCATTTATTATTCTCTGGTTGTAGAGGATACGGGTGGACCCACTGCGATGCAACCCTCCGCGGGAAATAAGGTGTTTATGGCTAATCTTTAACCATGCCAAAAATCGTGGATCATGATCAGCGTCGCCGGGAGATTGTTGAAGTCACTTGGAAGTTCATTGCCCGCGAGGGTATTGAGAAACTTAATTTGCGTGACTTGGCCGCAGCCGCCGGTTACTCCAACGGGGCCTTCAAGCCATACTTTCCAACGCGCGACTCATTGCTCGTAGCCACTTTCCGCTATGTCGCCGAAGCGACCGATCGGCGCATTGCCCACAGCTGCAAGAGCCTTAGGGGCTTGGGAGCATTGGAGGCATTCTCTCGCGAGGTGCTGCCGCTGGACGAGTTGCGACGCAACGAAGGTCGTATTGCTGTGCACTTCTGGCACCTGGCCCTGGCGGACCGTGCCTTGGCCACCGTCAATGCCGAAACTATGGACCGCTGGCGCAAGCTTGCGGACAGTTGGTTTGAGGAGGTGCTCGGAGCTGGGCACCCCAAGGCGCGGGCGGCACGTGACTCGATGATCAACTTCTTGATGGGCGCGCAAATCAGCAGCGTGCTCGATGAGGCCGTCAATACTGCTGAAGCCTTGGAAGAGCAGCTCCAGTACCGCCTTGATGCCCTGCGTCGATTAAGCAAGGATTCCTAGCGGATATTCTCCGTGTGAAGAAAATAGTGACTTTTCTTCCCGCTCGGCGTACCCTCATTCGTGATGCCCGACACAGCACGGGGGATCGATGGGGAGGTAAGGATGTATCAACTTCAGCACGTGGACTCGTTCGCCGCATGGTCGCGGCTCATCTCAGATGCCTTTGTGCGTCTGCATAGCGAGCAAGTTTCTGGCGGGCATTTCACTGCAACTCTTGGCGCCACCATGCTCGGTGAGATCGGACTGATGCGCATCCAAGCGAAACCTCACGCGGTGCAACGCACCGAGAACCTGACTTCCAGCGGAGATGGGGATTTCTACAAGGTCTCATACCAGCTCGATGGGTATGGTCTGCTGATCCAGGACGGTCGGGAGACCCTGCTCGCTCCCGGAGACCTGGCTATTTACGACACGCAGCGTCCCTACACTCTGGCCTTCGAAAAACCTGCCTCCGTCATGGTCGCATTGATACCGCATGACCAGTTCCGTCTGTCTCAGCAACAGGTTTCCCAACTGACCGCAGTATCGCTGAAGCAGACCCACCCGCTATCGGGAACGGTAGCTCCGCTATTACGCCATCTTGGTTCCAACTTGCCGGCATGGGACGAATTCGGCGGGTACCAGCTGGCCCGCAATACCGTAGACCTGCTGGCTACCGCGCTGGACGGTGCAATGGGCGGCGAATGCCATGCGGATGCCAAGAGCCGGCAGCGCGAAATGGTCAACAGCTATATCGAGGCGCACCTGGATGATGTCGAACTCGGCCCGGCGCGCATAGCTGCCGCTCACTTCATGTCCGTGCGCAGCCTGCACGCCCTATTTGAAAAAGAACCATTCAGTGTGGCTGCACTGATCCGCCATCGCCGGCTGGCCAAAGCCGCGCGGATGCTGCGTGACCCGCTCCTGGCAGACCTTCCGGTGCAAGCAATTGGTGCACGGGTGGGCCTTGCTGATGCGGCCGGTTTCAGCCGCATGTTCTCCAAGGAGTTCGGCGCAACCCCGGGCAAATACCGTAATGCTTCATGAGAGCTGGAACACGTTTCTGCACGCGCAGGCAATTCTCCTGCACGCAAGGCCAAGGAAAAAATCCGGCTTCACGAGATCCTGATATCGGAACACTCACCTAAGGGGAGAACGAATGGGACTCGAACAACGCACACTCACCGTGCCGGCCTTGGTCGTGATGATCATTGCCGCAAGCGCTCCGCTGACGGCTGTAGCTGGAGGCGTGACTACCAACTACGCAGTGACTGGCATGGCCTCCTTCCTGATCATTGGTGCCATTCTGTTGATCTTCAGCATCGGCTACACCGCTATGAGCCGCTACATTCCCAATGCCGGAGCGTTCTACGCCTATGTAGCCCAGGGGCTAGGCCGTGCGCTAGGCGTGGGCGCTGCCATGATCGCCTTGGTCAGCTACAACCTGATGCAGATCGGTATCTACGGCTTGTTCGGTTTCGCCGCCTCATCTTTCGCGAATGCCTCCTTTGGCACCGCCATCCCGTGGTGGGTTATGGCCTTGGCCGCGTGGGCAGTAGTCGGATTCCTCGGCATGAACCGTGTCGACTTCTCGGTCAAGGTCTTGGGCATCGTCGTCGCCGCTGAATTCCTCATAGTGATCATCTACAACATCATGGCCTTCGCAGTGGCTCCCGAAGCACCTGAGCCGGCAACATCCTTCAACCTCGCTGATGCGGTGGCCCCGGGAATGGGCGCGGTTATGGCCTTCACCATTGCTGCTTTCATGGGGTTTGAATCAGGCACCATTTACAACGAGGAAGTGAAGGATCCGAAGCGCACCGCTCGTCGTGCCACGATGATTGCCGTGGTGATCATCGCCTGCTTCTACGCATTCTCGGCCTTTGCCGTAGCCGTCGGAGAAGGTGCTTCGAATGTCATTGGCGCTTCTGTAGAACTAGGTCCGGACCTGATCTTCGCTTTCTTCGGTGCCCATGCCCCGCTGTGGTTCGTGGACCTGGCTAATATCCTGTTCATCACCAGTCTTTTCGCTGCGTTGCTGGCTTTCCATAACGTCATCGCCCGATACTTCTACGCCATGGGCCGAGGCGGGGCACTGCCAAAGTTCCTATCCACCACCTCGCGCACCACCCACGCACCCGTTGCTGGGTCGTTGGCACAGTCAACCTTGGGCTTGCTCGTGATCTTGATATTCGCTGTCATCTCCCACGGCAAAGACCCAATGTATGTTGTGTTTACGATGTTCACTTGGATGACAAACTTTGCTGCCTATGGCTTGGTGCTGCTCATGTCCTTGACCTCGTTTGCTGTCATCGGATACTTCAAGCGAAACCGCACCTCCGATTCAGTCATCACCCGAGTGATCGCACCGTTGATCGCCGGCATTGCGCTGGCATATGTCTTCATGCAAATCATCATCAACTTCGAGATCTTGCTTGGCATGGAAGAACCGGGCATGCTCGGTTATGTCCTGCAAGGCATCGTGATTCTCCCGGGCCTCATCGCCTGGGTGCTGGCCCTGGTTATCGGGTCCTCTGCGCGAAAAGCGCCGAAAGCTAACAAACTTCCCGTCGGATAACACTTCAGTACAAAGGAGCTCAAAGATGGCTTACGCAAATGCCCAAGAACTGCTGGAAGCAATCCAGCCAGCAAACGGTGGCACCGAAATTCTCGATCCAGCAACCGGGGAACTGGTTGGCCGTGTAGCCGAGCAAAATGCAGCGGATCTTGATGCTGCAGTCGCCGCAGCGAAGGCCGCGCAGCCTGCTTGGGATGCCTTGGGGCATGCCGAACGCAAGCGCCTGCTCAATGCCGCCGCTGACCAAATCGAGGCCAACGCCGAGGCGCTGGCTGAGCTGCTTTCCCGCGAGCAGGGAAAGCCGTTGAACGGGCCGAATGCGCGCTTCGAGGTCGGAGGCGCGGCTGCCTGGCTGCGTGCAGCGACCGCTTACGAGGTTGATCCAGAAGTCGTCGTGGACGATGGCGAAACCTATGCCGCCAAGCACTACCGCGCCCTGGGTGTGGTCGGTGCCATCGGCCCGTGGAACTGGCCGATGATGATTTCCATCTGGCAGCTGGCCCCGAGCCTGCGCATGGGCAACACCGTAGTGATGAAGCCCAGCGAATACACCCCGCTCTCGGTCCTGGCACTGGCTCATGTATTAAATGAAGTACTGCCCGCCGACGTCCTGAAGATTGTGGCCGGTGGCCGCGAAGTGGGAGAAAAGCTGTCCTCGCATCCGGACATCGCCAAGATCATGTTCACCGGCTCCACCCGTACCGGTAAGGCGATCATCCGTTCTTCGGCCGACACTGTCAAGCGATTGACCATGGAACTGGGCGGCAATGACGCGGGCATCGTGCTGGAAGATGCCGACCCGCAGGCCATCGCTGAGGACCTCTTCTGGGGAGCGTTCATCAACACTGGCCAGACCTGTGCGGCACTCAAGCGCCTCTACGTCCCCGAATCCATCTATGACGCAGTCTGCGAAGCGCTAACCGCCGTAGCCAAGGCGATGCCAATGGGTCCCGGGCTGGATGAGAACAACGTGCTCGGTCCGCTGCAGAACAAGGCCCAGTACGATATCGTGGCTGACCTCGTCAATGATGCGGTAGCCTCCGGCGCCAAGGTCCTGCTGGGTGCCAACCCAGAAAAGAACGCCACCGGCTACTTCTACCCAACCACGCTGATCGCAGACATCGACCCGGGCAACCGGCTGGTCACCGAGGAACAGTTCGGTCCAGCCCTGCCGATCATCAAGGTCAAAGACAGCGCCGAAGCGATTAGGCACGCCAATGCCTTGGAAGTAGGACTCGGCGCGTCGGTCTGGAGCAGCAACCGCGAGAAGGCCCTTGGAGTTGCCGCACAGATCCAGGCTGGCACCGTATGGATCAACTCCCATGGCACCATTGACCCCCGTATCCCATTTGGTGGAGCGAAGCAGTCCGGATATGGTCTGGAATTCGGCCTCGACGGATTGAAGGCGCTGGCCCAGCCTCAGATTATCAAGGGCTGATCAGGGGCAAACACTGGAAAAGCGGCCGGTGTCCGATGCTGGTGGGAGCATCGGACACCGGTCGTTGCCTTTGCCCTAGTTAATGATTTCAGCGCTTGGATCCTCGGTGAGCTGTGCGATCCTTTCGCGCCATTCCTGCAATGCTTCGGCGCTCAGCCGGGTCCACTCATGGACTTCGCGAATGACCCGTACCGGTGCCGTAGTGCGATAGGAACGCGTCGGATTGCCCGGGAACTTCTTATCGGTCACATTGGGATCGTTTTCAAAGGGACCCGTTGGCTCCACCTCATAGACATGCGGAGTACCGTCCAGCGCGGCGATTTCAGCCGCCAAGCCGGCGCCGTCGACCAAGGCGGTGAAATACACGTGATTCATGATGATTTGCGGGCGGTAATTCGAAGGGAAACCGGCCGACAGCAGATCTCCTGGCTGCAATGCGGCCTTGGTGCCGTGGTAGAACGGACCGCTATCAAGTTCATTGTTCATACCCCAAGAGGATAATCGCCGACCTGGATTCGCGAAAGCACCGGTAAGTGCAACCCGCGTATATTGAGTAGCGAACCAATGACTACGGCGGGAGAGCAACGCGTGCCTATTTTGAACAAGGACATGACCCTATGCATTTCGTTATCGGGTCGACCGTCAAATATCGGTACTCGCTTCCATAACTATCTCTATGAAGAACTCGGCCTGAACTTCATCTACAAGGCCTTCTCCACCGATGACCTGGCCGGCGCCATTGCCGGGGTCCGTGCCTTAGGCATCCGTGGCTGCTCCGTGTCCATGCCTTTCAAAGAAGACGTCATGGCAATGGTCGATGAGATCGAAGCCTCCGCGAAAGCCATCGATTCGGTCAACACCATCGTGAACACCAATGGGCGATTAGTCGCGTCAAACACCGATTTTGAAGCGATCGCCAGGCTCATCGAACGCCATCAACTCGATCCTGCAAGCACCGTACTTGTCCGAGGCTCCGGAGGAATGGCCAAGGCCGTCGTAGCCGCCTTCCGCGAAGCCGGATTCAACGACCTGACAGTGCTGGCACGCAACGAAGTTTCCGGCCAAGCCTTAGCTGATAAATACGGTTACCGATTTACCGGTGCTGACCCGGCTCCAGGACACGAGATTCTTGTGAACGTCACGCCGCTTGGCATGGACGGGGCGCAGTCTGAGGAGCTCGCGTTTAGTACTCAGCAGATTGATGCCGCACGAACCGTCTTCGACGTGGTGGCTTTCCCGAGTGAAACGCCCTTGATCTGCAAAGCACGCAGTGCTGGCAAGCAGATCATAACCGGGGCAGAAGTCATCGCCCTGCAGGCCGCGGCGCAGTTTCAGAAGTACACCGGCCATTCACTAAGTGAAGAGCAGGTATTGCGTGCCTCAGAATTCTCCCGCCAGCTAGAGTCTTGAAACAATGATGACTGCTCGTGCAACAGAGCGTGTTGTTTCAGTAGAACTCCTAGACACCACCAATAAACCTATTCAAATCACCTGAGCAGATGAACAAGCTACAAAGAGGATGGGCAGTTTGCGGGGCAGAATGACAGCGCTCAAGGAAATGGAATACGACAACCATTCGGCTTGGCAACGCCATGCACCGTGGATTATCCGTCTGACCCTGGCTGTCGTTCTCTTACTTGCCAGCGGAAGGCTGATTCTCCTCGCGCTGTCGCAGACGGACAAAATTGCCGATAAGTCACTGCTGGGGCTGGTATTCGGTTCGTTCGTTATTTTCTGTGCCGGCTTTGTCTTCTTGCTGACCTCGTTTGGAAAGATGCGTCTTACCTGGCGAGCATTCATGAGGTCCAGGGGACGCTTTACCAAAGCCGAAAAGATGATCATGCAAGAGCGGGCCGAACTGGCACGTGCCCAGGCCGCCGCTGCTGAGCTGGCGCGGGATCTTTTTGAAGGAAATTTGCGAACACAGAACCCTCCATGGGAAGTGGTACTGCGAAACAACGAACAGGCCATCTGCACAGCGAATGCCAACTATGCGCGGTTCTATGGTTCCGATGTCAGCTACATGCACAGCTCGGGATTCTTGATGGGCCATCCCACGCTGGTGGCAGCCGGAGTGCTGGCCATGGCATTGGGAAACAAGGCCCGCCGCTCCCAAGCTGAAGCCATGGCGAAAGAACAATGGCGTGAACAGCAACTGGTGCTCGCTGTGATCACCAATCAACGGGTCATATGCCGCCGCCAAGATGGAGCATGGGTGAGCTTCGATTACCTGGCAGCGACCAGCATGGACGTTGACAGTGCAACCGGTACGATGATTTTGCAATTTCCATCAACGGAGCCACTGATGCTCGGAGGTACTGGCGGGCTATATGCTGCCGTCACAGCAATCTGGGCGGTGCGGGGGCCGCAAGGGCTGGAAAGGCACCCCGGCCTTGCTTATCTGCGGACGCTGGAACACAACCAGCTTAACTGAGTACGCCAAAGGCCCGGCACTTCCGTGCCGAGCCTTGGTGCAAACCAGCTGCTAGCCGCGCAGCACGACCTCAACTTCTTCCATCTGCTGACCAGCAGGGTACTGGCCGTTGAAGAGCTTCGATCCTGCTTCGGTAAGTACCGCTGCGAAGCGGGTCTTGACCAAGCCAAAAGCGTTCGAAACACTGGTTTCGGTGAGCTCGGCGATGGCAATGCGCTCGCCTGCTTCGTCAATGGTCAAGGTGATGGTCTCATCATGGTTCACGATGCGCGGCTCAATCAGGTTCAGCTTCATCATGCCGCCATGGCCGGAGAAGGAAACACGACCGTTGAACCAGATTTCGTTCTCGGGAACCTCAACCGCGGGGGAGACAGGGAACGCCAGAGCATTACCTACCTGCCAGACCCCGTTGGAAGCTTCAATGCGTCCGTCGGCAAGGGAAGAAATGTAGCCTACGAACGAGGATTTCAGACCCCACTCGAGGTGCGGCTGGAACGGATCGCCTGCTGGCGCACCATTTCCGGTCATGATCTTTTCCCTCCACAGGATATCGGTGTAAGAATACTCTGTGGTCAGTATTTCATATAGGCGTTAGAGCAGGGGCTGTACGTTCTCTGACAGCTAATCCATCGTCATCTTTTGCTCAATAAATGGACGATAAGCCGCCTGCATGGAGATTTGGGCATCCTTGTAGGTCGTGCCATCCGCAAAGGTGACATCAGCGGTGGCCCATGAACCATTCCAATACTTGATGTCCAGCTCGGCAGGGCTGTACGCCTTGTGGACGTTCGCTCCGAGGTTGCTCATCGCGTTGTTATAGCCGGTGATTCCCACGGCCAGGAAGACGGCCGTAATGACCCCGGCAGCTGCCGCGACAATGAACTCGGTACGAATGGATGCACGCCGGGCGTAGGTCTGTTCCCCGTCACGCAAGCGTGAGAAGCTTCTGCGGCGAAACAGGGCGTGGGGCAGCAGTGCCAACCCGATCAGCAGGAAGACCACAGAAGTTGCCACCGCCATGAGCGGCAGGCCGAACGCCACCGGTAGATACTCATCCATGTATTTACCCTACCCAAGTCAGTGGCGAACTTCTAGATTTAGATCGCTTTTCCGGGGTTGAGGATGCCTTGCGGGTCGAAGACCGCGCGAACCCGTCGTTGCAGGTCCAGCGAGGTCTCACCCAGTTCCTCTGCCATCCAATCCTGCTTGAGCAAACCGATGCCATGCTCGCCGGTGAGCGTGCCGCCCAAGGACTGAGCTAGGTAGAACATGTCTCCCAATGCGGCCTTGGGTGCACCGGTAGTAATGGATTGGCCCTCGGGCACCACGATGATCGGATGCAGGTTGCCATCGGCCGCATGGGCGATGGTGAAGATCGAGACTCCGCGTTCATCTTGAATACGGTGCAGGCCAGCGAAAGCTTCGGCCAGCCGATTGCGCGGCACCCCGATATCGCAGATCGACGCGGTTCCCAGCTTCTCCATGCTCGGGATGGCCTGGCGCCGGGCTTCGATCAGCGCCTCGGCTTCTTGGGCATCCTTGGCCAGTTCGATGCGCCCGGCCAGCGGATCGATCGCATCGCGCAGCGCCTGCATTTCCAGCTGTGCCCCATAGCCGTCGGTCTGCGCCAGCAGCAAGGCGCCGCCACGTGATTCATGCTCGGTACCCAGGGCGGCATCAACGGCCTTCAAGGTCTTGCCGCACATCAGCTCCAGCACCGAAGGAGTCAGCCGTTGGGCGATCACCGCCGAAGCGGCCTGCGCAGCAGTATCCTCATCGGGGAAGTAGGCGACCAAGGTGGCGGTGTGCTTGGGCTTGGGGCGCAAGCGCAGCAGCGCTTCGACCACAATGCCCAAGGTGCCTTCCGAGCCGATCATCAGCGCATTCATGTCATAGCCGGCCACGCCCTTGATGGTCCGCCGACCGGTGCGCAGCAGCTGCCCATCGGGCAAGACCACTAGCAAGCTGAGTACCGACTCACGGGTCACCCCGTATTTGGCGCACCACATGCCCCCGGCGTTCGTGGCAATATTGCCGCCGATGGAGCAGATCGCGGTACTGGCAGGATCCGGGGCGTAGAACAGCCCATGCTCCCCGGCAGCCTGGTTCACCGCCGCGTTGATCACCCCGGGCTGCACCAGAGCGGTGGCTTCTACCGGATCAATGTGCAGGATCTTGTCCATCCGGGACATGTCCAGCACGATCTGCCCGGCCTGCGCGCTGGAACCTGCCGCCAGCCCGGTGCCGGCTCCGCGCGGCACGATCACCGCCCCATGCTCATGGGCCAACTTCATCGCCAGCACCACGTCATCGATGCTCTGGGCAAAGATCACCCCGTCGGCGAAGCTCGGGGGCACATAGCCGGAGCGGTCAATACTGGCTGTTTGGCGCTCGGCCTCATCGAGCGAGGCACGCGGGTGGGCGCTGAGTACGGCGTGGGTGGCGGCTGCATTCACGGTGGACTCCTATTAGGAGAACTGGCAGGACAGCGGTGCTGTCCTGCCAGTAGGGGATTATTGAACGAACGTGTCGGCCACGGCCAGTGCCTGCTCAAGGCGATCCAGTGCTTCGATCAGCACGTCGTCCTCGATATTCATTGCAGGCACCACATGCAGCCGGTTGAAGTTGGCGAAAGGCAAAAGCCCTGCGGACTTCGCCGCGGAAACCACCTGGTTCATTTGTGGGCTGCTGCCGCCATAGGCAGCCAGCGGCTCACGAGTGTCCCGGTTCTTCACCAGCTCGATCGCCCAGAACACCCCGGTGCCGCGCACCTCTCCCACCGATGGGTGCTCGGCCGCGAACTGCGCCAGGCGCGGCCCGATGATCTCCTCGCCCAACCGCTTGGCGTTCTCCACCATGCCTTCTTCTTCCATCGCGGTGATGGTGGCTACCGCCGCCGCGCACGCCAGCGGATGGCCAGAATAGGTCAGACCGCCCGGGTAGACCCGCTCGCGGAAGGTCTCGAAGATTTCCGGACTGATCGCCACGCCGCCCAAAGGCACGTAGCCGGAGTTCACGCCCTTGGCGAAGGTCAGCAGATCCGGAACCACGCCGGCATGATCCACCGCGAACCACTTACCGCTGCGCCCGAAGCCGGCCATCACCTCATCGGCGATGTACACGATGCCGTGCTTCTTAGTCAGCTCGCGCACCCCTTCAAGGTAGCCCGGAGGCGGCAGGTAGATCCCGGCCGTGCCCGGAATGGATTCCAGGATGAGCGCGGCAATGGTGCCCGGCCCCTGAAGCAGAATCGTGTCTTCCAGGTGCTTGAGCGCCCGTTGCGTCTCCTCTTCGGGAGTCGTTGAATTGAAGTAGGAGCGGTACGGGTAGGCCGGGAAGAAATGCACCACCCCGTCGGTTGCATGATCCGAGGCGAAGCGTCGCGGATCCCCGGTGATGTTCACCGCCAGGTGCGTGCCGCCATGGTAGGAACGGTACGCCGAAAGCACCTTGTGCTTGCCGGTATGCAGCCGCGCCATGCGCACCGCGTGCTCCACTGCATCCGCTCCGCCATTGGTGAAGAAGATCTTGTTCAGCTCACCGGGGGTGTGCTTGGCAACCAGGCGCGCTGCTTCCGAGCGCGCGTCGTTGACATGCTGCGGGGCGATGGTGGCCAGCTTGCCGGCCTGTTCCTGGATGGCCGCGATTACCTTGGGGTGCTGGTGGCCGATGTTCGTGTTCACCAGCTGGCTGGAGAGGTCAATGAGCTTGCGCCCTTCGCCATCCCACACATAGGAGCCCTCGGCCTTGAGCACCGTCATCGGGGTGAAGGGGCCCTGGGCCTGCCAGGAGTGGAAGACGTGTTCGCGGTCCAGCTCGTAGGCGCGCTTCCCGGCGGCGATCTGCTCGCCGGTGATTTCTTCAGTCATTTGCTCGCTCATGGTCCTAGTCGTTCTGCGGGAAGCCGAGGTTGATGCCGCCGTGGCTTGGATCCAGCCAGCGCTTGGTAATCACCTTGTTGCGGGTGAAGAACTTGAAGCCCTCCGGTCCGTAGGCGTGCTGGTCGCCGAACAGCGAGGCCTTCCAGCCGCCGAAGGAGTGGTAGCCCACCGGTACCGGAATCGGCACGTTCACCCCGACCATGCCCACCTGGATCTCGTCTTCGAAGCGGCGGGCCGCGCCGCCGTCGTTGGTGAAGATCGCGGTGCCATTGCCGTACGGCGAAGAGTTGATCAAATCGATGCCCTCGTTGAAGGTGTCCACGCGGACCACCGAAAGCACCGGACCGAAGATCTCCTCGGTGTAGATGGACATGTCCGTGCCCACGCGGTCGAACATCGTCGGATGCAGGAAGAAGCCTTCGCCCTCGGCATCCACGGTGCCGGTACGCCCATCGAGGACCAGCTCGGCGCCGGCGTCGATGCCGGCCTCGATGTAGCCGGCCACCTTGGCCTTGTGCTCGCCGGTGATCAGCGGGCCCATGTCGCAGCCGCGGGTGCCATCGCCCACGCGCAGGGTCATGGCACGTTCGGCGATCTTGGCCACCAGCTCATCGGCGATGGTGTCGATCGCGACGACCACGGAGATCGCCATGCAGCGCTCGCCGGCCGCACCGAATCCGGCATTGACCGCCATGTCGGCTGCCAAATCCAGGTCCGCGTCGGGCAGCACCAGCATGTGGTTCTTCGCTCCGCCGAAGGCCTGCACGCGCTTGTTGTGCGCGGTGCCGGTGGAGTAGACGTACTGGGCGATCGGGGTGGAACCGACGAAGGATACCGAGTTCACCCGGGCATCGGTCAGCAGGGTGTCCACCGATTCCTTATCTCCGTGCACCACGTTCAGCACGCCCTCGGGCAGGCCGGCCTCGGCGAAGAGCTCTGCCAGCCAGTTGGCGGCCGATGGGTCCTTCTCCGATGGCTTGAGCACTACCGCGTTGCCCGAAGCGATGGCTACCGGGAAGAACCACAGCGGCACCATGGCCGGGAAGTTGAAGGGGGAGATGATCGCCGAAACGCCGACCGGCTGGCGCATGGACTGCACATCGATGCCGGTGGAAGCGTTCTGCGAGAACTCGCCTTTGAGCAGGTACGGAGCGTTGCAGCACAGCTCGACGACCTCCAGGCCGCGGGCCACTTCGCCCAGCGCGTCGTCCAGCACCTTGCCGTGCTCGGCGGTGATGATCGCGGCCAGCTCGCCCTTGCGCTCGGCCAGCAGCTGGCGGAAGTTGAACATGATCGCGGTGCGGCGGGCCAGCGAGGTGTCGCGCCACTTCGGGAAGGCGGCCGCGGCGGCGGCGATGGCATGCTCGGTGGTGGCTTTGGAAGCCAGCGCCACGTGGCCAGAGACCTCGCCTGTGGCCGGGTTGTAGATCTTGCCGCTGCGGTCGTCGGCTGAGTAGTTGGCGTTGTTGATCCAGTGCTGCAAGGTTTCGGTCATCGGTCAGGCCTTTCGAAGTTGGGTTCTTGCATTCATCATGGGTCATCAATGTGAGCGGCAACACCATCACTGTGTCATGATTTAAGCGCGGACGATTACGGAGTGTAAAAAATGTTGACAGTGAACGAGGTTTTGCAGCTGCCAGTAGTCCAGGCCGCGGCCCCGCAGGTCCTCTGCGGCACCGGGCTGGAGGCACAGTTGCGCTGGGTGCACGTCACCGAATCCACCGAGAACATCGACCTGCTGCTGGGGCGCGAGCTGATCCTCACCACCCTGCGCAACGTCAGCGATGTCCGCGCCTTCATTACCGCCCTGCGTAATGCCGGCGCCGTCGGTGTCATCATCGAAGAACTCACCGGAATGGCCCTGGACGTCGCCGATCTGGGCATCCCGGTGATCGCCCTGCGTAACACCACCCGCTTCGTGTCCATCACCGAGGTCATCCACCAGAAGCTGGTGGCCCAGCAGCTCGAAGCCCTGCAGTTCTCCCGGCGCGTGCACGAAATCTACACCGAGCTCTCGCTGACCGAAGCGAACGAAGCGCAAATCGTCACCCGCACCGCCCAGCTGCTCGATGCCCCGGTGGTGCTCGAAGACGTGCGCCACCACGTGCTCGCTGAATCCGGTGCAGAACTGGAAAACTGGATCGACCGCTCGAAATTCGTCGGCTTCCTGGAACACACCGGGCGCGCGGGTGCAGAGAACTGGTTGCAGACCCCGGTCGGTGCGGTGCGCAGCCGCTGGGGCCGACTGGTGATCCCGGAAGCCCTGGAGGACGATGACCGCGCCGCACTGGTCCTGGAACGCGCCGGCCAGGCGCTGACCATCGCCCGGCTTTCCGGACGCGACCAGCGCGAACTGCTCTACCAGGCGCGCACTTCCACCCTGCACGAACTGCAGGCCGGGCACAGCTACACGCCCAAGGAGATCGCCATCCGCACCCAAGCGCTGGGCCTGGCCGCCGCACCCTACTACGTCCCGGTGGTCATTTCGCTGGCCGGTTCCGGAACCCCCACCGAAACCCAGCTGGCCGACCGTGCGCTGCTGGACGTGCTCGATCAGCTCGCCGACACCCTGCACCTTGGCATCCTCGCCGGCTCGCTGAAACCCGGATACCTGGGACTGATCCTGCCGCTGCGCGCCCGCGAACTGGTGGACTGGACGCTGCAAGGCTTCACCCGACGGCTGGCCGAGCAGCTGCGCGCCCCGGCAGCCATCGGCGTCGGAACCGAAGGCACCCTGGCCGCCAGCATCGCCGGACTGGAAGAAGCGGCGCACGTGGCGGAAATCGTCCCGCACCTGCCCACCCGCGCCCAGCCCTACTACCGCTTCGCCGACCTGCGCCTGCGCGGGGTGCTCTCAGCCATGGGCGCCGACCCGAAAATGCGCACCTTCGCACTGGCCGAACTTTCCGGCCTGCTCAGCCCGGTGGACGAACCGGCTCTGGAACTGCTCGAACTCTATCTGGCCCACGGCGGGAACAAATCCGCGCTTGCCAAGGCCGGGTACCTTTCCCGGCCGACCCTCTACGCCCGGCTGGCCAAGCTCGAAACCAAACTCGGCGTGCAGCTGGATTCGGCCGAATCCCGTGCCTCACTGCAGGTGGCGCTGCTCTGGTATCGCATGCACGGCTGAGTTATCCACATGCGATCCTAAGCGCCACCGCCACCGGCAGGTTCCGAGGCATCATGTTTTCCATGAGCACCCAAACCGCACAAGCCCTGAAAGACCTGGCCGACGCCAAGGCCTTGATGGCTTCTGCTCTGCAGCGGCTCTCCGGGGACATTCCGGCCGGCCACGCCGCCTGCAAGGCGATGCTCATCGAAGCGGTCTCCGAAGACGTCGCCCGCGAACAAATCCACTGCGCTCACGCCCTGCGCGCCACCGGTGCCCACAAGCTGACCCAGGACAGCCTGCAAAACATCACCGAGACAGGCCTCGATCCCACCATGGAGCAGCTGGAAGCGGCAGAAGGGCGCACCACCACCGGACGCACCCACTTCAAGGACGCCAAAGGGCTGATGGTGCACTGGCTGGGCATCGCCTTGGGCACCGCCTCAACCCGTTTGGTGCAGGCCGACTGCCTGATTGGCGGGGTCGATGATGCCGGGCAACCAATCGCCGCGTGGCTGCCGGAACTGGCCGAAGAATTCGAAGTCCGGAATCTGGACCCGCGACTGGTAGCTTCCACAGCGCTCAAGCTGCACTCCGCCCGCAAAGACCTCGGCGAAGGCACAGCGGGGGAAGCGAAGAAGCAGGAACTGCAGGACCAAGCCACCGCATTCTTGCGTGCGGAACCCAAGACGGCGCGCAAGCACATCAACGACCTGATCAGCAAGATCAAATCAGGCCAACGTCCGATGAAGGCCCTGCTCGATGAAATCGGCATCTTCAAGCGCGGCATGCGCAAGGGGCTGGTCGAATACCTGCTGCGCGTCTTGCCCTCCCAAGACGCCTATGTGCAAGCCTTCTTCACCCGGCTGGGCAATCCGGCCACGGCAGCAGGCAATCGCCAAGGCCTGAAAGACGCCGAGGCTCAATTCACCGGCCAAGAAGCCAGTGATTGGGACGATGGGGAAACCAAACCCGAATGGGCCGGGGAAGATGCAGACTCCGAGCAGGAATTATCCGATTCCAAGGAAAATCGGGCCACCGGCCAGGGAGAACCTGGACAGTGGGAAGATTTGAAACCCGAACGAAGACGGTTGGTGGGTTTCATGGCCTTGTTGATGACCGACCGCAAACCCACCGGTAGCCAGCCAGAAGAAATACCGGGCCTAGCGCGCGCACAGGTGAGCATCATCTTGAATTGGGAGAAGATGCAGCAGCAAGCCAGCAGCTTCGCGGTGACTTCTGCAGGAATACCGCTCTCACCGGGGGAAACCAGGGCAGCGCTGTGCAATGCCGGGATCTATCCACTGGTGCTCAATTCCAAGAGCCTGCCGCTGGATCTGGGCAGAACCCAGCGGTTCTTCTCCAAGGCCCAAGGCCGAGCCATCCGGGCAGCCTATCGCGGCTGTTCCTATCCTGGCTGCTCCATGCCCGCCGAACAGTGCGAGATCGACCATCTGGATCCTTGGGAGAAAGGCGGACGCACGGATATCAAATCCGCTGACTTGAACTGCCTGATCCACCACCCGGCCAGGCACTGCGGGCTATTCCACGCCGTCAAGGTGCCCGGCAGTCGCCCGATGGTGCTGCTGCCGCCGGAACTCGATCCGGAGCAGAAGCTGCGTTTCAATACGTACTTCATGACCCCGGATGAGGCATCTGCCGCAAACACACTGGCGGAGGAAGCGACCAGGCAATGGCGGGCAGGGTTGATCGAAGTGGAAATCGTCGAGCCTTGAGCCCAGCCGATTAAGCTGCGACCGTTGCGCTAAAGTGCGCGTAGGTGCCCGCGTACCGCTTCACCGGTATCGCATCGATTCTGCCCTTCAAGCAGTACGAAGGCCTGCCCGAAACTCAGCTCGTGGATCTGCTCGGCAGTCAGCCCCAGTTCGCGTCCGATCCGCGCCGTGCTGGCCCGATGATCGCGCTGCAGGGAAGGGAAGACTAGGGAGAACACCCGGGACACCAGTTGCTGGTGCTCGGCTGGAGGCTCTAAGGCCAACTCCTGCGAAAGCCATTGGTAGGCGTCCTCGCCCAACAGTTGGCAAGCGCGCGCATGAGCCAGGATTACCTTGGCCGGCGCCCCAAAATGCTCTTCGAGCAAAAGCAGCTGCGGGATCTGCAGGGAATCGGAAACCCGTACCTGCAAGGACAGTGCGGGCAAGAGCAGCCGGGCGGCGAATTCATCGGCTTCTCGTTCGGCAACCGCCAGCTGTTCGCGGTTCTCGCCCAGCGAGGAGTGCATCAGCAGATGCCCCAGTTCGTGGGCCAGGGCCAGGCGCTGTGCATTGCGGCTGCCGGAGGCCAGGAAGATAAATGCTTGGCCGTCTTCCCAGAAGCTGAAGGTCTTGACCTCCTCCAGCGAGGCCGGAAGGCTCAGCACCCGCACCCCGTGGGATTCGAGCAGGTGCAGGACATCGGGCAGTGCGCCGCAGCCCAGCTCCCATTCGGTGCGCAGCTGCGCGGCGGCATCTTCCGGGGTGAAGCCACACAGCTCGGGGACCTCGGTCTGCGGGAGCCGGAAGGTTTGGGTAATCAAGTTGTAGAGTTCCACGCCGTGGCGGCCCAGCGCGGCGGCGGCTACCTTCTGCGCGGTGCTGGTGCGTCGAGGGGAGCGGAAGAAGATTCGTCCGGTGTCGATTGCCTGGGTTGCTGGAAGCTGGAAGAACTGCGGTGCGCAGCCCAGCGCCTCGGCCAGGGCAAGGGAGAGAGCCTCGGGAGCATGAGCGAGTTCGCGCTCGCAAATACCCAGCGAGGCGGCCAAGGCGGACCGGCTCAGCGCTGCACGTTCGCGTGCCAACCTGATTCTGGTCGGTTCCAAAGTCATGAGGTTCCTGCAATCTTCCAAAAGGCGATCTTAATCGTCTAATGACCTCAGACTAGTGGTGTGTGCCACAAAGTACCAATTGAGTGCAGTTTCGTGAAGTAACACCCTCTGACTAGAGATAAGGGTTCGCAGGCAATGCCTGCGAACCCTGATCTGACTAGATTTTATTAGCTGCTTCCTTCAAGACAGTTCGAAGAATCGACTCGATCTGGTCGAACTCCGGCTGTCCGATCGTGATCGGCGGAGCCAACTGAATGACCGGGTCGCCACGGTCGTCGGCTCGGCAATACAATCCCGCTTCCCATAGTGCAGGGGAGAGGTAGTCGCGCAGCAGGCGTTCGGATTCGGCGTCGTTGAAAGTTTCCTTGGTCGCCTTGTCCTTGACCAGCTCGATTCCGTAAAAGTAGCCGGCGCCGCGCACATCGCCGACGATGTCCAGGTCGGTGAGCTTGGACAGGGTGGACTTGAACGCGTCGGCGTTGTTCTTGACGTTTTCGTTGAGCCCTTCACGCTCGAAAATGTCCAGGTTGGCCATGGCCACTGCCGCGGCGACCGGATGCCCGCCAAAGGTGTAGCCGTGATAGAAGGTGTTATCGCCCTTGGTGAATGGCTCGAAGAGCTTATCGGAAACGACCATCACGCCCAGTGGGGCGTAACCGCTGGTCAGTGCCTTGGCTGAGGTGATGATGTCCGGCACGTAGCCGAAGTCGTTGCAGGCGAACATCGAGCCGATGCGGCCGAATGCGCAAATGGTCTCATCGGAGACCAGCAGTACATCGTACTCATCGCAGATCTCGCGCACCCGGTCGAAGTAGCCCGGTGGCGGCGGGAAGCAGCCGCCCGAGTTCTGCACCGGCTCAAGGAAGACTGCGGCTACCGAATCGGCCCCTTCGAATTCGATGGCTTCGCGGATGCGTTCAGCAGCCCACAGCCCGAAGTCCTTCTCGTTATCGGCGAACATTTCCGGCGCACGATAGAAGTTCGTGTTCGGTACGCGGAAGGTGCCCGGGACCAATGGCTCGAACGGGGTCTTCATATCCGGCAGCGAGGTGATGGCCAGTGCGCCCTGCGGGGTGCCATGGTAGGCCAGTGCGCGGGAGATGACCTTGGTCTTGCCAGGTTTGCCCTTCATCTTGAAGTGCTGCTTTGCCAGCTTGAAGGCCGATTCCACGGCTTCGCCACCGCCGGTGGTGAAGAAGACGCGGTTCAAATCGCCCGGCGCGTAGCTGGCCAGACGTTCGGCCAGGTCGATGGCTGGTTCGTGGGCGTAGGACCATAGCGGCATGAAGGCCAGCTTTTCGGCCTGCTTGGCCATGACTTCGGCTAGTTCGGCACGTCCGTGTCCGGCATTGACGACGAATAGACCTGCCAGCCCGTCGAAGTATTCGCGTCCGGCATCGTCGTAGATCTTGTGTCCCTCGCCGCGCGAGATGATCGGCACGTGCCCGCCTTGTGAGATCCCGGAGTGCCGGGCCATGTGCATCCAAAGGTGATCGCGGGCGGCTTGCTGGCGATCGGTACCACGTGGTGTGTTCATCGTGTTCCCCAGTTGTATTCCTGTTTTTTGAGTGAAAGGTAGGTGTACGTGTTGGTGCTGACCACGCCTTCGATCCCACGGATCGTGCCGATCACGCGCAAAAGGTCTTCATCGTTCGAGCAGATGACCTCGGCGAGGATATCGGAGGTGCCGGCGGTGACCACGCAGTAGTCGACCTCCGGCAATTCGGCGATCAGGTCGGCGGTGCCGCTGATGTCATTGGCAGCGACGACGCCGATCATGGCTTGGCGGGTGAACCCCAACTCCAGCGGATTGGTGACTGCGACGATTTGCATAACGCGGCTCTCGACCAGCTTCTGCACGCGCTGGCGCACAGCAGCTTCGCTCAGGCCCACTGCTTTGCCGATGGCCGCATATGAGCGGCGGCCGTCTTCCTGCAGCTGTTCGATGATCTCCTTGGAAATTTCATCAATGGCCTGCGCTGGGTGCGGGGGCAACGTCATATCGACCTCCTAGGTCTAAGGGACTTTCCAATGACCCTACCTTCACTGATTCAGTTGCGAAAGGGGTATTTCTGAAAGATTTCAGTTTTAGTAACGCAGTTTTTACAAGGAATCTTTCGTCTAGGTCTTGTTGGACCTGTGCATTGCTGGCAGGATGAACGTCAACACTTTCATGTGTGGACGATCACACTGCATTCGATGTTAGGACTGAAGCCATGTCGCACTCGCAACGCCGACTACCGCAAGATCCGCAAGTACGTGCCCTCGTCCAGGCGATGGGACAGCGCAGCTACTCCCGCCGCTCGGTGCTTTCCACCGCCGGTGCCCTAGGCCTGACCGGACTGCTCGCCGCCTGCGGCACCGGAGGTTCAAGCAGCGGCACCAAGAGCGCCGAAGCTGTCAAGGACATCTCCTCTTCGGATCCCACAGTGAACTGGGCCAACTGGACGCTTTACCTGGACTACGACGAAAAGAAGAAGACCTACCCAACGCTGGATGCCTTCACCAAGCAGAGCGGGATCAAGGTGAACTACGTCGAGGACATCGACGGCAACGACTCGTACTACGGCAAGGTGCAGGGCCAGCTCAAAGCAGGCCAGGACATCGGCCAGGACATCATCACGCTCACCGACTGGATGGCCGGACGCCTGATCCGCCAGGGCTACACCCAGGAGCTGAACCTGGCGAACATTCCGAACTCGGCCAACCTGCTGCCTAGCTTGCAGGAAGTCGACTTCGACCCGGGACGCAAGCACTCGCTGACCTGGCAGTCCGGCTACGCGGGCATCGCCTGGAACAAGAAGGCCTTCCCGAAGGGCATGAAGTCGGTAGAGGACCTGTGGGATCCATCGCTCAAGGGCCGGATCACCGTGCTCGATGAAATGCGCGACACCATCGGCCTGCTGATGATGCAAAACGGCGTGGATATCGCCGGGGACTGGGGCGAGAACGAATTCGGTGCAGCTACCGACCTGCTGCGCAAGAACATCGACAACGGCCAGATCCGCCAGGTCAAGGGCAACTCCTACAAGCAAGATTTCATCTCCGGCGATGCAATCGCCGGGATCGTCTGGTCCGGCGACATCGTGCAGATGAACTTCGAGAACGATGACCAATGGGAATTCATCATCCCGGAGGCCGGCGGCACCCTGTGGAGCGACAACATGATGGTTCCGGTCGGATCCCCGCGCAAGACCAACGCCGAGAAGCTCATGGACTTCTACTACGACCCGGCCGTGGCCGCCGAAGTCGCAGCCTATGTGAACTTCATTTGCCCGGTGGAAGGCGCCAAGGAAGAAATGGAAAAGATCGATCCGGAGCTGGTCGGCAACCCGCTGATTTTCCCGACCGGTGAGGACCTGGCCAAGGCCCATGTATTCCGCTCCCTGGAAGCGGATGAAGAAACCACGCTGAACTCTGAATTCCAGAGTGCAATCGGCGCATAGAAAGCAAGGAAAAACATGACTCGACAGCGAGCCATCAATGACCAACGCCAGCGCCTGCTGCGCGGCATCGGCTCCGCCCAGGCATCACGCCGATCGGTACTGGCCGGATCTGCGGGCCTGGCGTTGGCCGGGCTGCTCTCGGCCTGCGGCACCAAAAGCACCGGCACCGCAGCCAGCGCGGCGCTGAGCCCAGCGAAGGACCTTTCGGATTCCGAAAAAATCGTGAACTGGGCCAACTGGACGTTGTACTTGGATTACGACGATGAAACACGCAAGTACCCGACCTTGCAGCGCTTCATGAAGGAAAGCGGGCTGGAGGCCAACTACGTCGAGGATATCGACTCCAACGATTCCTACTACGGCAAGGTGCAGTCTCAGCTCTCTGCAGGCCAGGATATTGGCCAGGACCTGATGGTGCTCACCGACTGGATGGCCGAACGCATTATCCGCCAGGGCTACGTGCAAGACCTGAACCACGCAAACATCCCGAATATCAAGAACCTCTTGCCGCAGCTGCAGGACGTTCGTTTCGATCCGGGACGCAAGAAGTCGCTGACCTGGCAGTCGGGCTACACCGGCCTGGTGTGGAACAAGGAAGTATTCCCCAAGGGCCTGGAAAACGTCGAGGACCTCTGGGATCCAGCGCTCAAGGGCCGGATCACGATGCTCGATGAAATGCGCGACACCATGCCGATGCTGTTGCTTGACCAGGGCGTGGATATCGCCGGGAACTGGGGCCAGGATGAATACTCCAGCGCCTTGGAAGTGCTGGAGAAGAACATCGAGAACGGGATGATCCGGCAGGTCAAGGGCAACTCCTATAAGCAGGACCTGATTTCCGGGGACGCGATCGCGGGCCTGGCCTACTCCGGAGACATCACCCAGCTGAACTTCGAAGAGGGGAACAAATGGGAGTTCGCACTGCCTGAACGGGGCGGACTGCTGTGGAGCGATAACTTCATGGTTCCGATGGGTGCCACGCACAAGACCAACGCCGAGAGGCTCATGGACTTCTACTACCAGCCCGATGTGGCCGCCGAAGTCGCCGCTTACGTGAACTACCTGTGCCCGGTGGATGGCGCGCAGGAACAGATGGAGAAGATCGATCCGGAACTGGTCAGCGACCCGCTGATCTTCCCGACGCAGGACTTCTTGAAGCGGGCAACCACCGAACGTGAATTGTCGGTGGAAGAAGAAACAGATTTCCAGAACCAGTTCCAGGAAGTGATTGGGGTATGACCACCTTGGCATCGCGCACCGAAACGACAACTACCGGAGCGGACCTTAACCTGTCGGGCATCACCAAGCGGTTTGCCAGCTTCGTGGCCGTCAAGGACCTGGATTTGGTAGTCCCTTCGGGCACCTTCTTCGCACTGCTCGGCCCTTCGGGCTGTGGCAAATCGACCACACTGCGGATGATCGCAGGCCTAGAAGCTCCCAGCGAGGGGAGCATCTCCATCGGCGGCCAGGACGTGACCGGGCTGGCCAGCCACCAGCGTCCGGTGAATACGGTATTCCAGTCCTACGCGCTGTTCCCGCATATGAGCGTGCTGGAAAATGTGGCCTTTGGACTGAAGCGCAAGAAGGACAAGCAGGCCATGGAGAAGGCCAAGGCCGGGTTGGAGCTGGTGGAGCTGGGGCATCTGGCCAACCGCAAGCCGATCCAGCTTTCCGGAGGACAGCAGCAGCGCGTGGCTCTGGCCCGCGCGCTGGTCAACCGGCCGCAGGTATTGCTGCTCGATGAGCCGCTGGGTGCGCTGGATATGAAGCTGCGCCGGCAGATGCAGCTGGAGCTGAAGAACATCCAGACCGAAGTGGGACTGACCTTCATCCACGTTACCCACGACCAGGAAGAGGCCATGACCATGGCCGACGTGGTCGCGGTGATGAACGGCGGGAAGATTGAGCAGATGGGCCCGCCGCGCGAGCTCTACGAACTGCCCAAAACCGCCTTCGTCGCGAACTTCCTGGGCAAATCCAACCTGATGCGGGGCAAGGTGACCCAGAACAACGCAGGAATGCTCAGCGTGCTGGTCAATGGCCAGACCATCCTGCTTCCCGAGGACCGGGCGGTGCAGAACAGCGGGGAAGTGGTGCTGGGAGTACGTCCGGAGAAGATCTCGATCTCGCGTGAAGGCTATGAGGGGGAGAACCGCTTGTCGGGCACGGTGATCGACGTGTCCTTCACCGGCACCACCACCGAGTACCTGGTCGAGGTGGACGGGATCGGCACCATCGGCACGTTCTCGCAGAACCGCGGGCAGCAGCCGGCCGAAGAAGGCGACAACGTCTACCTGTCCTGGGATGCGCGGCACTCCTTCGGGCTGGCCGGCAATGAGCACGAGGACGCCGGAGTTGATCAGTCATGACGGTGATGACCAAGAAGGGCCTGACCGACCTGCGCAGCGCCGAGGAGATCCGGGCCGAGCGGCGCAAGGGCCGCACCGGGATCTTCCTGATTGCCCCGGGCATGCTGGTGCTCGCGCTGTTCTTCGCCCTGCCTGTGGTAGTGCTGCTGGCGATGAGCCTGTACGTCAAGCCCGAAGGCGCCGAAATCGGCGAGTTCGTGCCCGGCTTCGAAATCAGCAACTATGCCACCGTGCTGGCCGCCTACTGGCCGGATCTGATCCGCTCCTTCGGGTTCGCGCTGATCGCTACGGTCCTGGCCCTGCTGATCGGTTTCCCGATGGCCTATCTGGTGGCAGTTCGGCTGCGCGAGAAGACGCTGCTGCAGGGCATCTTGCTGGTCCTGCTCATCGCCCCGTTCTTCTCCAGCTTCATCTTGCGTACCCAGGCGTGGAAGCAGATCCTGGCCGATGAGGGGTTCATCGCCCAGAGCCTTAAAATCCTGGCGATCCTGCCGGCTGATGGGCACCTGACCGCCACGCCTTTCGCGGTGGTCGCCGGTTTGACCTATAATTTCCTGCCGTTCATGGTGCTGCCGATCTACGCGAACCTAGGCCGGCTCGATACCCGCCTGCTTGAAGCCTCCGGGGATCTTTACGCCAGCCCGATGACCTCGTTCTTCAAGGTCACGCTGCCGATGAGCGCTCCCGGTGTCTTCGCCGGAACCCTGCTGACCTTTATCCCGGCTGCCGGCGACTACGTCAACGCGGCCCTGCTGGGCAATAACCGCAATACCACCATGATCGGCCAGGTCATCGACTCCAGGTTCTTCAAGGTCATCGATTACCCCGGTGCCTCAGCCTTGAGCTTCGTGCTGATGATTTCCATCCTGATCCTGGTCACGATTTATATCCGCCGCTTCGGCACCGAGGAGTTGATGTAGCGTGAAGCAGAAAATTGGACGCTGGTTCATCCCGGTGGTCGGCGGGCTGGCCTTCATTTACCTGTTGGTCCCGATCGCGTACATCTTCGTGTTCTCCTTTAACGATGCAGGCCGGACCAACTTGGAATGGCGCGGCTTCACTCTGGATAACTGGCAGAACCCGTGCGGGGCTCCGGCGGTCTGCGAATCGCTGGTGCATTCGCTGCAGGTGGGCACCGTGGCCACCATTGTGGCTACTGCCTTGGGCACGTTGATCGCCATTGGACTGGTGCGCTACAAGTTCCGCTTCCGCAAGATCACCGACGTGCTGATCATCTTGCCGTTGGCTACCCCGGAAGTGGTGCTTGGTGCATCGCTGCTGGCACAGTTCCTGAACCTCGGTTGGGAATTGGGCTACACCACCATCGTCATCGCCCACATCGTATTCTGCATGTCCTTTGTGATCGTGACCGTCAGGGCACGCGTCTCCTCGCTGGATCCGCGGCTTGAAGAAGCAGCCGCCGATCTCTACGCCTCACCGAAGATGGCTTTCTGGAAGGTCACCTTCCCGCTGCTACTGCCTGGCATTGTGGCTGCGGCGCTGTTGTCGTTCGCGATGAGTTTCGATGACTTCATCATCACGAATTTCAACTCCGGTATCTTCCAGACCTTCCCGAAGTTTATCTACGTCGCAGCGACCCGCGGCATCCCGGCCCAGGCCAATGTCATTGGCTCGGCGATGTTCATTATCGCGTTGCTCGTGGTGGTTATCGGCCAGGTGATCAGCTATCGGAGGAAGAAACAGCTAGAAAATTCCTAGGAGCAAGAGGTCTGCACGGTTGCGTGCGGACCTCTTGCCTTGAGGCGCCAAGCTAGTCAAAAACAAAGAAATTCACTAACATGATCGTTACTTAGCTCGCATCTTGGAGCTGCCTGTCGCAGCATCTGCATTAAGCTTGCCTTGTCTGGATTATCCCCGGAGGGTCCGTGCTGTTCCAGAGCACCCGCGGGATCATCGCTTGCGGAAACGATCACATGCATGGGTAGTCAACGCTATTTGCGCAACAAAATAGGGATACCGGTACCGAGGCGAGAGCCACAGCGCCTAGCAAATACTTAGCTCTACAATATATGGTCTACGAGTCGATACCTTGCGGGCCTGTGAATGCAGGTCTTGAAATGATTGGAAACTTCATGAGTGATAAGCCAGTTTGGCTTTCTCAGCCCGAACGCGATGCCTGGCTTGGACTACATGCTGTCATGACACTACTTCCAGCTGCCTTGGATTCCGACCTCCAGGGGCTGGAAGGCATCACACTGTTTGACTACCACATGCTGGCGATGCTCTCCGAAGCCAAGGATCGCCAGTTGACGATGACCATTTTGGCATCACGCACCAGCGCCTCGCTGTCCCGCCTCTCTCACGTGGTGAAGAAGCTGGAGAAGCGTGGCTGGGTCGCACGCGAGCAGTCCGCCGAAGATGCGCGTGTGAAAATCGCCTCATTAACGGACGCTGGCTGGGAAGCTGTGCAGCGGATGGCGCCGCATCACGTGGCTTCGGTACACGGGCTTCTCTTCGATACCCTCGATGACAAGGACGTTAACGATCTCACCCGGATCGCACGCAAAATTACTACCTCGCTTGACGCGGATCATTGGATCCTGAATTCGGATAACTCCAATTTGGAACACTGAGGAATTCTCGATAAGCTAATCAGGCGTTAATCGCGTGTGTTGTTATGCCGTCTAACGGACGAACAACTACGCGTTGCCCGTAATACCGAATATCGTAGCCAACTGAGTACGGGGACATTGCTCGACCGGTTGCGAAGTTCACCGACTTACATACTTTAAGGCTCTTCGGTTGGTTCTCACCCAGCCTGGTTACCTTCCTAGTGTGCAGTATTAACGGTGTTTCACTGGTTGGCGGGACTCATAACGCATCAAGCGGTGTCGATATTTAGGTATGGGCACTGTGCGCGAGTACCGCCGAATTTTACTACTAACTAACTGAGGAGTGATCATGGCAGCTGTTTGCCAGGTAACCGGTACTACTCCGGCCTTCGGACATAGCATCTCCCACTCGCACCGTCGCAACAAGCGTCGTTTCGATCCGAACATCCAGAAGAAGACCTACTACGTGCCTTCCCTGCGCCGTAAGGTGACCCTGACCCTGTCGGTCAAAGGCATCAAGGTAATCGATGCTCGCGGTATCGACGCTGTTATTGCTGACCTGATTGCGAAGGGTGTGAAGCTCTAAAAATGGCAAAGAAGGATAAGGACGTACGTCCGATCATCAAGCTGAAGTCCACCGCTGGCACCGGTTTCACTTACGTAACCCGTAAGAACCGTCGTAACAATCCTGACCGCATGGTCATGAAGAAGTACGACCCAGTCGTCCGCAAGCACGTTGAATTCCGAGAGGAGCGCTAAGACATGGCCAAGAAGTCCAAGATCGCAAAGAACGAACAGCGCAAGGTCATTGTCGAGCGTTACGCTGCAAAGCGTCTCGAATTGAAGAAGACCCTGGTTGATCCAAACGCAACCGACGAAGCTCGCGAAGCTGCACGCGTAGGCCTGCAGAAGCTTCCACGCGACGCTTCCCCGATCCGCGTTCGCAACCGCGACGCAATCGACGGTCGCCCACGCGGTACCTTCCAGAAGTTCGGTATCTCCCGTGTTCGCTTCCGCGACATGGCACACCGTGGTGAGCTTCCGGGCATCACCAAGTCTTCCTGGTAAGACCTGCAAGTCTTTTGACTTAGCAAGCCGCCCTCCTTCGGGAGGGCGGCTTCGCCATTTAACGCCGCCACCACCGCTTCTTCTTCGGTGCATCCGGTGCCGGTCCAGGCGTTGAGGCCCGGCGCTGCTGCCAGGCGAGCACCTCGGTGCTGGCATCACGCAAGGGTGTAATCACTGGCGGCCCGCCCAACAGCTGAAGCCGCGCTTCCTTGATGCGGGCATTGAAATCTTCCACATGCGCACGCACTGCAGCACTGGTCGGCAGCTGATCCAGGACCTCGGCCATATGCTCATCTTCCACCCGCAACGTCAGTGCCGGGGGACCAAGCCCGGTCAGCTGCTCGCGTCGCATCATCGACTTCAGCCACCAATCCGGATCATCATTGTTGGTGATGTGATCGATCTTCTGGCCTGCCAGAGCCAAATTGTCGAAGTCGCCTTTAGCGAACGCCTCATCGAGCACGGAGTTGGCCACTTCCCACGCCTCATCTTGAGCGTAGATCTGCAACGGTGTTTTCGGCTCGGTCACCGAAGCCATGCCGGTTGCCTGCGCGTACTCATCGGCAGGCATCGGCTCTTGCTCCTGCTTCATCTGGTACCGAGCCGCATTCAGTGCCGCATCCTCATTGTGCCTCATCCCTCCATGATCCCACCGTGGTGCCAGGCGGGCAACGACAGCCACCGGCGGCTCTGGCCAAGTACGTCCGGCCGGGAAGGTGCCGCTGTAGTAGCGTGTAAACCATGAAGCCAGCGATGCCCTATTCCAAACCAGCAACGGACATTTACGCGAATCGGCAGCGTTGGGCGCAGTTGGAGCAGGACAAAACGGTCGTAGTGACCGGCGCGAACAGCGGACTGGGCTTCTTCGCCAGCCTGGGCCTGGCCCAAGCTGGTGCCAAGGTAATCCTGGCCTGCCGCAATCAGAGCCGCGCCGAGGCCGCCATGGAACAGATCCGGCTGCGGGTACCGGGCGCCGACCTGGAATTCATGCAGTACGACTCAGCACGCATTGAATCAGCCATGGGGCTGGCCGCCGAGCTGCGTCATCGGCCGCTGGATGTGCTGATCGCCAACGCAGGGATCATCCGCGCCCCGCAGATCCGCCACCAAGGCCTGCTGGGCTATGAACAGATCATGAGCACTAACTTCATCGGCCATGCCCGACTGGTTGGCGAACTCGCCGAGCGTTTCAGCCAGCCATTGAGATTCATCGGGCTGGGGTCGATGTCTACTCGCATGCTCAGCACCGACCCGCAGAATCTGGCCCTGGAGCGCGACTACCATCCCTACCGCGCCTATGTGCAGTCCAAAGCAATCGTGCAGGCGTTCACCATCGCGTTGGATCACCGGTTGCGCCAGCTGGAATTACCCGGCCGAGCGCTGGCGATCCACCCGGGATACTCGGTCTCCGGGTTGAGCCCGCAGATCGCTCAGATCAACGAACCCGGGTATTCCAAGCGGTTGGCCGGCCAATTGCAGGCGAGTTTCGCGCAGGGCAAACACGAAGGTGCGGTGGCGTTGGTGGAAGCGGCGCTGGCCCCGGAGCTTGATGTCGCCCCGCGGGGCAGCTACTTGGGTCCCAAATACCTCACCAAGGGCGCAATCACACTGGCCAGACCGGCGAAAGCGACAAGGGGCAAGGAACTTCAGAGCAAGGCCTGGCAGCTGTTTGTGCGGGCAAATGAGGGCCTGGATCCGTTCGCCCTGTAGGCCCCGGGTGAATTTTGACACCCCGGATTAACCTAAAAAGTCAGCAAAATCCGCGTGACGATGCACTTTTTGTCACCATCAGCTGGTAAGTTCAACTCTTGATAAGACCGTGCGACCGTGCGGCGTTCGGGGCCCGGCATCGGGCTTTGGATCACTAGTCCAGGAGGACCATACATTGGCTATGAACCGTAGCGAACTTGTTGCTGCTGTTGCAGCGAAGACCGAAAACTCCCAGGTTGCCGTCAACGGTGTTCTGGATGCAGTCTTCGAGGTTTTCGTCGACCAGATTTCCAAGGGTGAAAAGGTTTCGATCCCAGGTTGGTTGGCTGTAGAGCGCACCGACCGTGCAGCTCGTACCGGCCGCAACCCACAGACCGGCGA
>NZ_JBFREO010000010.1:0-73769 GCF_052114325.1 Glutamicibacter sp. MCAF14 | reverse complement strand
AGTGTTTGTTGTTTGAGAACTCAATAGTGTGCCAAGTTTGTTGATACCGAATATTTATTTTATTTGGTGAATACATATTATTTGCTTGAGGCATTGCACCCCCGTGTGATGTGCTTGAGTGTTTTATTATTCGCCAGGACTTCATCGATTCTTCCCTTATTTTCCGAGGGGTTTCGGTGGCTTTTTATTTTTTTATGGAGAGTTTGATCCTGGCTCAGGATGAACGCTGGCGGCGTGCTTAACACATGCAAGTCGAACGATGAAGCCCAGCTTGCTGGGTGGATTAGTGGCGAACGGGTGAGTAACACGTGAGTAACCTGCCCCCGACTCTGGGATAAGCCCGGGAAACTGGGTCTAATACCGGATATTACCTCTTGCCGCATGGCAGGTGGTGGAAAGATTTATCGGTGGGGGATGGACTCGCGGCCTATCAGCTTGTTGGTGAGGTAATGGCTCACCAAGGCGACGACGGGTAGCCGGCCTGAGAGGGTGAYCGGCCACACTGGGACTGAGACACGGCCCAGACTCCTACGGGAGGCAGCAGTGGGGAATATTGCACAATGGGCGAAAGCCTGATGCAGCGACGCCGCGTGAGGGATGACGGCCTTCGGGTTGTAAACCTCTTTCAGTAGGGAAGAAGCGAAAGTGACGGTACCTGCAGAAGAAGCGCCGGCTAACTACGTGCCAGCAGCCGCGGTAATACGTAGGGCGCAAGCGTTATCCGGATTTATTGGGCGTAAAGAGCTCGTAGGCGGTTTGTCGCGTCTGCCGTGAAAGTCCGAGGCTCAACCTCGGATCTGCGGTGGGTACGGGCAGACTAGAGTGATGTAGGGGAGACTGGAATTCCTGGTGTAGCGGTGAAATGCGCAGATATCAGGAGGAACACCGATGGCGAAGGCAGGTCTCTGGGCATTTACTGACGCTGAGGAGCGAAAGCATGGGGAGCGAACAGGATTAGATACCCTGGTAGTCCATGCCGTAAACGTTGGGCACTAGGTGTGGGGGACATTCCACGTTTTCCGCGCCGTAGCTAACGCATTAAGTGCCCCGCCTGGGGAGTACGGCCGCAAGGCTAAAACTCAAAGGAATTGACGGGGGCCCGCACAAGCGGCGGAGCATGCGGATTAATTCGATGCAACGCGAAGAACCTTACCAAGGCTTGACATGTGCCAGACCGCTTCAGAGATGGAGTTTCCCTTCGGGGCTGGTTCACAGGTGGTGCATGGTTGTCGTCAGCTCGTGTCGTGAGATGTTGGGTTAAGTCCCGCAACGAGCGCAACCCTCGTTCCATGTTGCCAGCACGTAGTGGTGGGGACTCATGGGAGACTGCCGGGGTCAACTCGGAGGAAGGTGGGGATGACGTCAAATCATCATGCCCCTTATGTCTTGGGCTTCACGCATGCTACAATGGCCGGTACAATGGGTTGCGATACTGTGAGGTGGAGCTAATCCCTAAAAGCCGGTCTCAGTTCGGATTGGGGTCTGCAACTCGACCCCATGAAGTCGGAGTCGCTAGTAATCGCAGATCAGCAACGCTGCGGTGAATACGTTCCCGGGCCTTGTACACACCGCCCGTCAAGTCACGAAAGTTGGTAACACCCGAAGCCGATGGCCTAACCACCTTGTGTGGGGGGAGTCGTCGAAGGTGGGACTGGCGATTGGGACTAAGTCGTAACAAGGTAGCCGTACCGGAAGGTGCGGCTGGATCACCTCCTTTCTAAGGAGCTAACCATTATTGGTTGCCCGTGTCTGTGCCCGAGTGTGGTGCAGGCGGGTTGCTCATGGGTGGAATATCAATGGACTCAGTACTGGAAAGCGTGCACGCTGGTGTCATCCCAATGTGGGTGGTGCGTTCGTGTGCGGGGTACTGGCTGTGGCTGCAGGGTGTTTGCGCATCTGCGAGTACGCGTCCGGGGAGTCTTTGGCTTCTTGGGTGCTGGAAAGCGGTGTGCGGGTGTTGTGCGGTTTGTATGGTTTGGCATGCTGTTGGGTTTTGAGGCAACAAGCCTCCGTGCCTGTGGGTTGGGTGCTGGTCGGGTTCTCCGCTTTGTGTGGGGGGTTTGGCTGGTGCGTGGCCTGTGGGTGGCGGGGTTCTTGGTGTTTCGGTGTTTGTCCTGTGTTTGCTGCAGGTGCGCTGGTGTGGTGGCGGTTTTGTGCTGTTGCCCGGGTGTGCTTGCGGGGGTGCGGGGTTGTTGTTTGGGAACTGTATAGTGAACGCGAGCATCTTGCAGATGAGATGAGCTCTGGGGTCCTTTTCCTTGGATCCTTGGGTGTCTGAGTCTTGTCTGCGTGATTTTGTTAGATTGTTTTATTGCTCAATTCTGAGACTTTGATTTGTGTTGAAGTTTTTAAGGGCGCACGGTGGATGCCTTGGCATCAAGAGCCGATGAAGGACGTGGGAATCTGCGATAAGCCTGGTGGAGTCGATAACCGGACGTTGAGACCAGGATTTCCGAATGGGGGAACCCCGCACCATGTTATGTGGTGTGACCTGCAGCTGAATGTATAGGCTGTGTGGAGGGAACGCGGGGAAGTGAAACATCTCAGTACCCGCAGGAAGAGAAAACAATAGTGATTCCGTTAGTAGTGGCGAGCGAACGCGGATGGGGCTAAACCGGTTGGTGTGTGATAGCGGATAGGCGTTGCATCACCGGGGTTGTGGGGTCGGCATGTACCAGCGCTATCTTGCTGGTGGGATGAGGTGCAGGCGTATAGGTGAATCGGTTGGAATGCCGGACCAGAGAGGGTGATAGTCCCGTAGGTGTAATGCGTGTCTGCCGTTCTAGTGTTGATACCCGAGTAGCACGGGGCCCGTGAAACCTTGTGTGAATCTGCCAGGACCACCTGGTAAGCCTGAATACTACTTGATGACCGATAGTGAATCAGTACCGTGAGGGAATGGTGAAAAGTACCCCGGGAGGGGAGTGAAATAGTACCTGAAACCGTGCGCTTACAATCCGTCAGGGCCTGGGACTTGTTCCTGGGTGATGGCGTGCCTTTTGAAGAATGAGCCTGCGAGTTAGTGTTACGTCGCGAGGTTAACCCGTGTGGGGAAGCCGTAGCGAAAGCGAGTCTGAATAGGGCGTTTGAGTGGCGTGATCTAGACCCGAAGCGAAGTGATCTACCCATGGCCAGGTTGAAGCGCGTGTAAGAGCGTGTGGAGGACCGAACCCACTTCAGTTGAAAATGGAGGGGATGAGCTGTGGGTAGGGGTGAAAGGCCAATCAAACTTCGTGATAGCTGGTTCTCCCCGAAATGCATTTAGGTGCAGCGTTGCGTGTTTCTTACTGGAGGTAGAGCTACTGGATAGGCGATGGGCCCTACAAGGTTACTGACCTTAGCCAAACTCCGAATGCCGGTAAGTGAGAGCGCAGCAGTGAGACTGTGGGGGATAAGCTTCATAGTCGAGAGGGAAACAGCCCAGAACGCCAACTAAGGCCCCTAAGCGTGTGCTAAGTGGAAAAGGATGTGGAGTTGCTGTGACAACCAGGAGGTTGGCTTAGAAGCAGCCACCCTTGAAAGAGTGCGTAATAGCTCACTGGTCAAGTGATTCCGCGCCGATAATGTAGCGGGGCTCAAGCACACCGCCGAAGTTGCGTCATTCAAATATTTGCCTGGCTTTTGTTGGGCGTTTGGATGGGTAGGGGAGCGTCGTATAGCGGGTGAAGTCGCGGTGGAAACCAGCGGTGGACGCTATACGAGTGAGAATGCAGGCATGAGTAGCGAATGACGGGTGAGAAACCCGTCCGCCGAATGATCAAGGGTTCCAGGGTTAAGCTAATCTGCCCTGGGTTAGTCGGGACCTAAGGCGAGGCCGACAGGCGTAGTCGATGGACAACGGGTTGATATTCCCGTACCGGCGAAGGACCGCCCATACCAAGCTGTGGATGCTAACCATGATGGATCATGGCTGTTGCGGCCTTCGGGCTGCTGGTTGTGTGATGTGGTGGGAACCGATGCAGTGAGGTCAGCGTATTAACAGGTGTGACGCAGGAAGGTAGCCGAGCCAGGCAATGGAATTGACCTGGTCCAAGGGTGTAGGAAGAGTGGTTGGCAAATCCGCCGCTCAGATATTCTGAGACCTGATAGGCGCCCGCTTTGGCGGGTGATTCGGTGATCCTATGCTGCCTAGAAAAGCATCGGCGCGAGGTCCAAGTCCGCCCGTACCCCAAACCGACACAGGTGATCAGGTAGAGAATACTAAGGCGATCGAGAGAATCATGGTTAAGGAACTCGGCAAAATGCCCCCGTAACTTCGGAAGAAGGGGGGCCTGCCTCGTGATCGGCTCTTGCAGCTGTGAGCGGGTGTGGGCCGCAGAGACCAGGGGGAAGCGACTGTTTACTAAAAACACAGGTCCGTGCGAAGTCGCAAGACGATGTATACGGACTGACTCCTGCCCGGTGCTGGAAGGTTAAGAGGACTGGTTAGCACTTTGGTGCGAAGCTGAGAATTTAAGCCCCAGTAAACGGCGGTGGTAACTATAACCATCCTAAGGTAGCGAAATTCCTTGTCGGGTAAGTTCCGACCTGCACGAATGGAGTAACGACTTCCCCGCTGTCTCAACCATGAACTCGGCGAAATTGCAGTACGAGTAAAGATGCTCGTTACGCGCAGCAGGACGGAAAGACCCCGAGACCTTTACTATAGTTTGGTATTGGTGTTCGGTGCAGCTTGTGTAGGATAGGTGGGAGACTGTGAAGCTTGGACGCTAGTTCAGGTGGAGTCATCGTTGAAATACCACTCTGGCTGTACCGGTCACCTAACTTCGGACCATGATCTGGTTCAGGGACAGTGCCTGATGGGTAGTTTAACTGGGGCGGTTGCCTCCTAAAATGTAACGGAGGCGCCCAAAGGTTCCCTCAGCCTGGTTGGCAATCAGGTGTCGAGTGTAAGTGCACAAGGGAGCTTGACTGTGARAGTGACAGCTCGAGCAGGGACGAAAGTCGGGACTAGTGATCCGGCGGCACCTCGTGGAAGGGCCGTCGCTCAACGGATAAAAGGTACCTCGGGGATAACAGGCTGATCTTGCCCAAGAGTCCATATCGACGGCATGGTTTGGCACCTCGATGTCGGCTCGTCGCATCCTGGGGCTGGAGTAGGTCCCAAGGGTTGGGCTGTTCGCCCATTAAAGCGGTACGCGAGCTGGGTTTAGAACGTCGTGAGACAGTTCGGTCCCTATCCGCTGCGCGCGTTGGAAATTTGAGAAGGGCTGTCCTTAGTACGAGAGGACCGGGACGGACGAACCTCTGGTGTGTCAGTTGTACTGCCAAGTGCATCGCTGATTAGCTACGTTTGGAAGGGATAACCGCTGAAAGCATCTAAGCGGGAAGCCTGCTTCGAGATGAGATTTCCATGCACCTTGAGTGTGAGAGGCCCCCAGCTAGACCACTGGGTTGATAGGCAGGATGTGGAAGCAAGGACTAACCGAACCCGGAAGCTAAGGCCCACTGCGCCGATGGTACTGCACTCGTGAGGGTGTGGGAGAGTAGGTCACCGCCGGACTTAACTTGAGATGAATGGTTTGAGGCCCTGGAACACTTATTGTGTTCCAGGGCCTCACCTGTTTAACCCGAGTATTTAAGCCGTGCGCGCATCGGCACCCCTCGCTCTTCTCATCCTCTTGGAAGTCGATATGGTGTGTAGTAGATATAACAAGATCTGCTACCTGAGGAGCCTTCCTTGACCACTGAGACGACTAGTCCACTGACGTACCGTGACGATTCAATTCGTCCCCAGGACGATCTCTACCGCCATAGCAATGGCAAGTGGTTCGAGACTGCCACCATCCCTGGGGATCAGGGAATCTACGGTTCCTTCATGGAGCTGCGGGACCAGGCGGAAGCCGCCGTCCACGAAATCATTACTGAAGCAGTGCAGAAACTGGATTCCGGCGTAGAAGTTGATCCAGCTACCAAGCGCATTGCCCAGCTCTACAGCTCGTTCATGAATGAAGCGGTAATCGAAGAGCGCGGCGCAGATCCGGTTGGTGTTTTCCTGAATACTATTTCGGATATCCAGAACAGCGAGCACCTGCTCGAGGTAAGCGGCTTCTTCCAGCGCAAGGGCATCAGCGGCTTCATGGATATCGGTGCGATGAACGATGCCGGAAACCCAGAGCGGAACCTGCTGACCTTCCTGCAGGGCGGCTTGGGGCTTCCTGACGAGTCCTACTATCGTGAAGAGCAATTTGCCGATACCGTAGCGGACTACCAAGAGCACCTGGGACGTTTGCTGTCCCTGGGCGGTATCGCAGATGCCCAGGCTGCTGCAGAAATGGTTGTAGAGCTCGAGAAGGCCCTGGCCTCGCACCACTGGGACCGGGTCAAGGTTCGCGATGCCCAGGCTCGATACAACCTGATGTCAGGTGAAGAGCTTATCGAGCTGTTCCCAGGAGTGAAGACCTGGCTTGCCGGTGCCGGCATTGAACAGAATTACTACAGTGAAGTTGTCGTCTGGCAGCCAAGCTACCTCCAGGGCCTGGCTGAGCTGGTTAACGCACAGCCGCTGGATGCTTGGAAGAACTGGTTGCGTGTGCAGGTGCTGCGTTCCTTCGCCCCATTCCTCTCCAGCGATTTCGTCAACGAAAACTTCTCCTTCTACTCCGCCAAGCTCGGCGGGGTTGAGCAGCTCAAGGACCGTTGGAAGCGCGGTGTTGCCTTCACCGAAGGTGCGGTCGGGGAAGACATTGGTCAGCTGTACGTAGCCAAGAATTTCCCTGCAGAGGCTAAGGACGCCATGGATGCGCTGGTCCAGCGCCTGATCGAGGCCTACCGCAACTCGATCAACGAACTGTCCTGGATGGGTCCGGAAACTATCGAGAAAGCGCTGGATAAGCTCTCGAAGTTCCGCCCGAAGATCGGCTACCCGAACGAGTGGATCGACTACAGCGCCATTGAGACCGATGAACTGGATGTCATCGCTAATCTTGCTTCGGCCAACGAATTCGAATTCGCTCGTGAGCTGAAGAAGATCGATGACGGTGTAGATCGCGAACTGTGGTTCATGTTCCCGCAGACCGTGAACGCCTACTACCACCCGCTGCTCAATGAAATCGCGTTCCCAGCAGCAATTCTGCGTCCGCCATTCTTCGATGTGAATCGCGATATCGCTTCGAACTTCGGCGGTATTGGTGCAGTTATCGGCCACGAGATCGGACATGGCTTCGATGACCAGGGCTCGCAGTTCGACGGTACCGGCCAGCTGACCAACTGGTGGACCGATGATGACCGTGCAGCATTCGAGAAGCTCACCGGCAAGCTGGTGGACCAGTACAACGCGCTCTCACCGACCGAAGCACCCGAGCATAACGTCAATGGCGCGCTGACCCTGGGCGAAAACATCGGTGACCTCGGCGGCCTGGGCATCGCTTACAAGGCCTACAAGCTCGAGCTGGCCGCGCGCGGCATCGAAGAAGATGAGGTAATCGATGGAATCACCGGAGACCAGCGCTTCTTCTACTCGTGGGCTGAATGCTGGCGCACCCTGATCCGCCCGGAAACTGCAGTAGTGCGGGTGACCACCGATCCGCACGCACCCGGAGAGTTCCGCTGCAACCAGGTTCCCAAGAACCTCGATGCCTTCCACCAGGCCTTTGGCACCAAGCCAGGCGATGGAATGTGGCTGGATCCAGCTGACCGCGTAGAAATCTGGTAAACCAGAAAATCGATGGCCCGGGCAGGTGCAAAGTTCGTTTTGGACCTGCCCGGACTTTTGCCATGGGCCAAGATCACTGTGTAAGGCTGATCATGAAGGGCTTCAACTGTGCGCTATGAGACGTAGAATGGACTATTGTGACTTCCGAAAATAATTCCGCACAGGCCATTGATCCAAACGACCAGCGACAGGTACGTACTGATAAGCGTAACCAGCTGCTGGCCAAGGGCGAGGAAGCCTACCCGGTAGGCGTAGCTCGCACCCACTCGTTGCAGGAAATCCGCGACAAGTACGAGCACCTCGAAGCCGGCGAAGAAACCGAAGACGTTGTTGGCGTTGTCGGCCGCATCGTTTTCATGCGCAACACCGGCAAGCTCTGCTTCGCCACCTTGCAAGAAGGTGGCAAGAAGGGCGAAGGCGTGCGCCTGCAGGTCATGCTCTCGCTTGCAAACGTCGGTGAAGAGCGCCTGGCGCAGTGGAAGTCGCTCGTAGACTTGGGCGACCACGTTTTCGTGACGGGCAAGGTCATCTCCTCCCGCCGCGGCGAGCTGTCCATCATGGCTGACGCCTGGGAAATGGCATCCAAGGCCCTGCGCCCGCTGCCAGTGCTGCACGCAGATTTGAACGAAGAGACCCGTGTTCGCCAGCGCTACGCCGATCTGATCGTACGCAATGAAGCCCGCGAGATGGTGTACAAGCGTGCGGCGATCATCCGTGCAGTGCGCAATACCCTCGAAGGCCACGACTACGTCGAGGTCGAAACCCCCATGCTGCAGCTGGTTCACGGCGGCGCTTCGGCCCGTCCATTCAAGACCCACCTGAACGCCTTCGACCAGGAAATGACCATGCGCATTGCCCTGGAACTGTACCTCAAGCGTGCAGTGGTCGGCGGCGTGGACCGAGTCTTCGAAATCGGCCGCATCTTCCGCAACGAGGGCGTGGATTCAACGCACTCCCCGGAATTCACCATGCTTGAATGCTATGAGGCCTACGCCGACCAGTATGTAATGGCGCAGCGCATGCAGCAGATGATCTTGAACGCTGCAGATGCCATCGGCGCCGGCCGCACCATCGAGACCGCCAACGGCACCATCAACCTCGATGGCGAATGGCGCTGGCTCAGCGTCTACCCTGGCCTCTCCGAGGCTGTAGGCGTTGAAATCACCCCGGACACCGACGCTTCGGTGCTGCGCGAGATCGCGCAGAAGCACGAAGTGAAGATCGACCCAGCCTGGGGCGCCCAGAAGCTGGTTATTGAACTGTTCGGCGAAATCGTTGAGCCGACCTTGATCGACCCGACCTTCGTGTGCGACTACCCGCCGCTGGCACAGCCGCTGGCACGTCCGCACCGCTCGAAGCCAGGAGTTATCGAAGCCTGGGACCTGATCATCGGCGGGATGGAACGCGGTACCGCCTTCTCCGAGCTGATCGACCCGGTCATCCAGCGTGAGCGCCTGACCGAGCAGTCCCTGCTGGCTGCCGGCGGAGACCCAGAAGCCATGCAGCTTGACGAAGACTTCCTGCGTGCACTGGAGTACGGTGCCCCGCCAATGGGTGGTATCGGTTTGGGCATCGACCGTTTGGTTATGCTTTTCAGCAACGCTGGTATTCGCGAAACCATTCTGTTCCCACTGTTAAAGCCGGAGGCATAATATGCCATATATTGAGGCAATCGTTCCGACAATCGGTCTTGCACTGCTTTTCTGGTACGTCATGAAAGCAATTACAAACGCGGATCGAAAAGAACGCCAAGCTGAAGCGGAAGCTGATGCGCTAATTCAAAATCATCCGGATTCTAATAATCCAGTAATCGAGAATTAGGCTTTCCTGAAAGAACCTTGTGAATACCGGTGATAATTAGAGTTTTGTGGCACTAATTGTATAAGCTTGTCGATTGAAATGGATTGCTGAACGAAATGTCAGTTAGTCCAGTGCATTCAAGCTCGGAGGAATTCCTAAATGGCACGTCAGGTTCAAATTGCCCTGATCGACGATATTGATGGTAGCGAAGCAACTGAATCGATTGCATTTAGCGTCGCTGGACAGCACTTTGAAATCGACCTGAACGACGAGCATGCTGCACAGTTCCACGCAGCTATTGAGCCGTATATTGAAGCGGCTCGTTCGTCGAAGCAGACTGCGGCGAGCGAAGCTCCAGCAATCCGCGCATGGGCGAAGGAAAACAATATCAAGGTTAACGCTCGCGGACGACTCAATGCAGAAGTTGTCGATGCCTACAACGCTGCAATGCGTAAGGGCGGGCGAAACCGCGCGAAGTAATTCGCAAGGTTTATATCAAGCCTCAAAATAAGAGCCGGCACACATTGAGTGCCGGCTCTTATTTTCTTGTCGGGACATTGCCATACATTCAATAGTTTCGTTGAAGGTTGCAATATTGGTGCGACAACTAATTCAAGTAATCAATTGCAAAATAAATACTGATTGCCTGCGCCAGCGGACCGCATCGGTTATCCCCGTGGCGAACAAGGGCGAATTGCTCGCGCTGGGTGCGTAGCATCGAGTTATTGGTAAGCAAGGAGTGTGCCGAAGATGTTTGAGAGATTTACCGACCGTGCCCGTCGAGTTGTCGTGCTCGCCCAAGAAGAGGCGCGCATGCTCAACCACAATTACATCGGCACCGAGCACCTGCTGCTCGGTCTAATCCACGAAGGTGACGGTGTTGCCGCAAAGGCACTCGAGTCGCTGAATATTTCGTTGGGTGCCGTGCGTGAGCAGGTTCAGGAGATTATCGGCAAGGGCCAGCAGGCGCCTTCCGGTCATATCCCGTTCACTCCTCGCGCCAAGAAGGTTTTGGAGCTCTCGCTGCGTGAAGCGCTGCAGCTGGGACATAACTACATTGGTACCGAGCACATCCTGCTCGGCCTGATCCGCGAAGGCGAAGGCGTCGCAGCCCAGGTTCTGGTGAAGCTGGGTGCTGACCTCGGTCGCGTGCGCCAGCAGGTCATCCAGCTGCTCTCGGGCTACCAGGGCGGCAAGGAAACTGCCTCCGCCGGCGTCAGCTCGGGCGGCCAGCAGGAGGGCACCCCAGCGGGTTCCGCCGTGCTGGACCAGTTCGGTCGAAACCTCACCGCAGCTGCCCGTGAAGGCAAGCTCGATCCGGTGATTGGCCGCGAGCACGAGATGGAACGCGTTATGCAGGTCCTCTCGCGCCGTACCAAGAACAACCCTGTTCTGATTGGTGAGCCTGGCGTTGGCAAGACCGCAGTCGTCGAAGGCTTGGCCCAGTCGATCGTGCGCGGCGATGTACCGGAAACCATCAAGGACAAGCAGCTGTACACCTTGGACCTCGGTTCACTGGTTGCAGGTTCGCGCTACCGCGGTGACTTCGAGGAACGCCTGAAGAAGGTCTTGAAGGAAATCCGTACCCGTGGCGACATCATCTTATTCATCGATGAGATCCACACCCTGGTAGGTGCCGGTGCGGCCGAAGGCGCTATCGATGCTGCTTCGATCCTCAAGCCAATGCTGGCTCGTGGCGAACTGCAGACCATCGGTGCGACCACCTTGGACGAGTACCGCAAGAACATTGAGAAGGATGCAGCGCTCGAGCGCCGCTTCCAGCCAATCCAGGTCAAGGAGCCTTCGGTTGAGCTGACCACGCAGATCCTGCGTGGCCTGCGTGACCGCTACGAGGCGCACCACCGCGTGACCATCACTGATGGCGCGCTGCAGGCTGCCGCCACCTTGGCGCATCGCTATATCTCTGATCGCTTCCTGCCGGATAAGGCAGTGGACCTGATCGATGAGGCTGGTGCCCGACTGCGCATCCAGCGCATGACCGCTCCTCCTGCCCTGAAGGAAATGGACGAGGAAATCGCCACCGTGCGCTTGGAGAAGGAAGCTGCGATTGACGCGCAGGACTTCGAAGGTGCCGCATCGCTGCGCGACAAGGAATCCAAGCTCATCGAGGCTCGTAACGAGAAGGAGAAGTCCTGGCGCAATGGCGACATGGACGAGGTCTCCGAGGTGACCGAGGAACTCATCGCCGAAGTCTTGGCTAACTCCACCGGCATCCCGGTAGTGAAGCTGACCGAGGAAGAGTCCTCGCGACTGCTGAACATGGAAGCTGAGCTGCACAAGCGCGTCATCGGCCAGGATTCAGCGATCAAGGCCATCTCCCAGGCGATCCGCCGTACCCGTGCAGGCCTGAAGGATCCGAACCGCCCAGGCGGCTCGTTCATCTTCGCCGGCCCAACCGGCGTAGGCAAGACTGAGCTGGCCAAGGCGCTGGCAGAGTTCCTGTTCGGTGAAGAAGAAGCACTGATCACCCTGGACATGTCCGAATACTCGGAGAAGCACACCGTTTCCCGTCTGTTCGGTGCCCCTCCGGGCTACGTGGGCTACGAAGAAGGCGGACAGCTGACCGAGAAGGTTCGCCGCCGTCCATTCTCCGTCGTGCTCTTCGATGAGGTCGAGAAGGCCCACGCTGACCTGTTCAACTCGCTGCTGCAGATCCTGGAAGACGGCCGTCTGACCGACTCCCAGGGCCGCGTGGTGGACTTCAAGAACACCATCATCATCATGACCACCAACCTCGGTACCCGCGACATCTCCAAGGGTGTGATGACCGGCTTCCAGTCGGCCGCGGATACCAAGACCGGTTATGAGCGCATGCAGGCCAAGGTCCAGGAAGAACTGCGTCAGCATTTCCGCCCTGAATTCTTGAACCGCGTTGATGACACCGTCGTCTTCCCGCAGCTGAACCAGGACGAGATCGAAGAGATCGTCGACTTGTTCGTCGCCCGTCTGGCCAAGCGCCTGAAGGATCGCGATATGACCATCGAGCTGACTCAGGCTGCACGCAGCCTGCTGGCACAGCGCGGCTACGACCCAGCCATGGGTGCCCGTCCGCTGCGCCGTACCATCCAGCGCGATATCGAAGATCAGCTCTCCGAGCGGATCCTCTTCGGGCAGATCGTTGCCGGACAGAAGATCACCGTGGACGTCGAAGGCGAAGGCGAGCTGCAGAAGTTCGTCTTCCACGCCGAGGGCGGCACCGGCCAGCTGGAAGGCGAGCCGGCACCGGCTGCGTTGGAAAGCTAGAGCGCTCGAAGCATAATCAATAGCCGTGGAACTGAAATAAAACAGTTCCACGGCTATTTGCTTTAAAACGGCCTTGTCATACGATTAATGCATGAAGATGCGAAGCGCAGGCCAGCAAGTAATCGCCGTTTCCATCCTCGCTGCCATGGCCTATTGGGCCCTGTACCTATTCCTGAGTCCACGGCTTCCCGACCAGCTGGTGCGCCACGTGGGCACCGAAGGCATCGGATACAGTCCGATGTGGCTGGTAGTGCTGATCATTGGTGCCGCAGCTGCTCTCAGTATCGCCATCGGCATCATTACCTACCGCGACTTCACTTCCTTGGGGCACTGGAACCCAGGGCCAAAAGCCATCGTGGTCTGCTTCCTAGCCGCTGGGTTCGGCATCCTGGGACTTGGCTCGGCGATGATCCTCACCGTCATCGGACAAGAAGCCGTGCAGCTGGGTGCCTTGCCCATCGGCATGGGACTGCTGGCACTGGTCACAGTCTTCGCGCTGACTGCGGTGTTGCTGGCCAGGACCTTGCCGCGGGCAGAGCAAGAGGCCCTCGACCGCTAAGCGCAATCAAGGGCCTCTGTACAGGCGGAAATTAGCGGCCGACTGCCTTGGCCACCAGAGCCGAAACCTTTTCTTCTAGCTGTTCATCAAGTGCGGTGATCGCGAATGATGTGGGCCAAAACGTGTCCTCATCCAGCTGTGCTCCGTCATTGAAACCGAAGGTCAGGTAACGGGTACCGAACTTCTTTGCATCCTGCATGAAGCAAAGGATCTTGCCGTCCAAGGCGTACGCCGGCATGCCATACCAGGTTTTCGGCTCCAGCTCTGGGGCCGTGGCGGTAATGATCCGGTGCAGCTTCTCGGCAAGAACCTTGTCATTGCCTTCGAAGGAAGCAATCTTCTCTTCAACTTCCTTGCGTGCCTGCTGCGCCTTCTCGGCCTTGGTCATGCGCTTCTTCGGTGCGCGGATCTCTTTGGCGCGCTCTTTCATGGCCGCTTTTTCAGCAGCCGAGAATCCGTCTTGCTCTGAATCGCTCACAGTTCGACTTCCTTATGCGGCTTGGTTGATGCGGACCATATTTCCAGAAGGGTCGCGGAACGCGCAATCGCGCGGACCCCACGGCTGATCCATAGGTTCCTGCAGTACTTCTGCACCTGAAGCGCTCAAAGACTCAAAGAGCCCGTCCAGATCCTTGGTGGAAAGCACCAGTGGACCGATAGCGCCCTTGGCGACCAGCTCGGCCAGGGCCTGCGCATCGGCTTCGGACCGTCCTGCGCCCGGCGTTGAAAGCACCAAATTGGTGCCCGGGCCATCGGACCCGGCTAAGGACACCCAGCGGAAGTCGCCGTTGGCGACATCCGAAACTACGGTGAAGCCCAGCCCGTCGCGGTAGAACAAGAGAGCCTCATCGACATCGAGCACGGACAGTGGAACAAAATTGATTGAAATGTTTGCCATGCCACCAGCTTAGAAAATCTGTGTGCGGCGCGCTTCTCCAAAACTGCTCAGAATCGTTCTGGGCGCAAAAGGAGCTTGGCAAGGCAGGCCGGCACCGCTTCGGTAGCCGAATGGTCCCGGTCTCGGTAGGAAGACGGAGTCTCACCGACGACTTCGGTGAAGCGGCTGCTGAAGGAACCCAGCGAGGTCCAGCCGACCTGCATGCAGGCATCGGTGACAGTTGCCCCAGCACGCAGCAGATGCATTGCCCGTTCGATCCGGCGGGTCAGCAAGTACGAATGCGGAGTTTCTCCGTATGCTCGTTTGAACTCGCGCGAGAAATGCGCAGGCGACATCGCGGCGCGCTGCGCCATGGCCGGAACATCCAAGGGCTCGGCGTAATGGCGGTCCATCAGATCCTTGGCCCGGCGCAAATGGGCCAGCGTTTTAAGCGTCTCGGAATTCACGGACTAAGCACGCTTCTTAGCTCGCACCACCAAGAAGATCCCCAAGAATGTGGAACACAGGTAGATCCCGGTGACGGTGATCCAGCCTGCGGTGAATCCACCGGCCGAACCCACCAGCAACCCCATGGCAGCCGGCCCCACGGTAAAGCCGCCAAATTGGCCTGCAGACACGATGCCGCTGGCACTGCCCAGGTTCTTGGCGGGGATTGCGCGCAGCAACGCGGCCATGAGCACTACCGAAACACCCAGTGCAGAGGCGCCGTGCAGCCCGACTGCCAGCCAGAGCAATGCCGGGGAATGCATTTGCTGTGCGCCCAGGAAGCTGAGCGCACCAACCATTGCCAAAAGCGCCAACAGCAGCAACAATCGCGGTGCTGAAACGCCGCGTGACATCATTTTTCCCCAGCCGATACGGGCGCTGACGCCAATGATGCCAGCAACCGCAGCGGTCAGGCCGCCGGCGACCAAGGAGAAGTCCAGTTCACGAACCGCAAAGAGCGCCAGATAAACGTTGGTTGCCTGTACTCCGACGCCGTTGATGAAGCCGTAGCTGCTCAGCGCGATAATGACGAACCGTGTCGAGGGTGCGGTGGCGGGTGCCGGCCTGCTCTTATCCGGTTGAGGGCTTCGGGGTGCCGGGGCGGCAAGCATGGGAGTGGCGCTGACGATGCGCAGGGCAAGAATGGCCAGGATTGCCGCGAGCGCGGCACCTACCAACGAAGCCCCATGCCAGCCAATGACTGCGGCCAGCATGGGGAATCCCAGGCTTCCCACAAGCTGGGAAACCTGCACGCCGGATTGCTTGATGCCCGTCCACGTGATTCGTTGGGCGCTGGGAACGCGTTGCACCAAAATGCGGTTGGTGACCCCGTTGGGGAAGGACTGCGCAAAACCGGCTAGGCCGGAAGCGACCAGGAGCAAGACGAAACCGGCCGGAATTGCAGCCAGGCCCAATGCCACCGCGGTGGTGCCAAAAATCAACAGGAGCAACCGGCTATCCGGCTGCTTGTCGGAGAATTTTCCGAAGGCCGCATTGCCCAGGGCCGCGCAGCCAAAGCAAACGGTTGCCAGCAGGCCGAACTGCGATTCGGTGATTCCCAAATCCCTGATGACAAGATCGCTGGTGGCATTCAATCCGTAATTAAGCAGCGGGGCAATGCCCACTGCCGAAAGGAGGATGGCAAGCATCCCGAAACCGGGGCGTGCTGTTTTAGCTGGCATCCTCATCCTTGCTTCAAAGTGACTTCAAGGTTCAAGTTTATCTTGGTGAATCTGACCGTGGGGTGTTCCTCCTATGACATATCTAGCAGAATTTTCGATTCTGCAAACCCGCAGGCATAGGATTTAGAACGTGAACTCATATACCGTCCGCCCAGCCAAAACCAGTGATGTCCACGCAATCCGCAATCTTGTGCGCCCATTGGCCGAGGAACGAATCCTGCTGGACAAGGAGGCGGTGACCTATTACGAGTCCATCCAGGAATTCCTGGTGGCCGAAGACGCAGAAGGCAACGTTGTCGGCTGCGGTGGTTTGCACGTCATCTGGGAAGACATCGCAGAAATCCGTACCTTGGCGACCTCTGGCGAGCTGCGCGGCAAGGGCGTAGGCCATGTCCTGCTCTCTGGGTTGCTCAAGCGTGCCAAAGATGTCGGAGTCAGCCGGGTCTTCTGCCTGACCTTCGAAGTCGCTTTCTTCGAGCGCCAGGGCTTCAGGGTGATGGCTGATCAAAGCGCTGTGGATCCGGCGGTGTACCAAGAGCTCCTGCTGTCCAGAGATGAAGGCGTCGCTGAATTCTTGGACCTGGCACGCGTTAAGCCAAATACCCTGGGCAACACCCGCATGATCATCACGCTGAACTAAGGCATTTAGTCCATCTGGTCATAGCGTGCGCGGAACACGAGGTAAATCGCGTAGCAAACCAGGCCAACGCCGATGGCAATCAGTGCAACCGGGCCGAAGGGCTGATCCTGGATGGTCTTCAAAGCGCCATCGATCCCGTTGGCCTCTTTCGGATCTCCTTGTACTGTGGCCACAATAAACAGCACGCCCAGCGTGCCCAGGACGACGCCCTTGGCCGGATAGCCGATCATTCCAGAAGTCTTGATCGCTCGTGAGACCTCCGAATGCCTTGAGCCGGAGAGATCTTTCAGGAATCTGCGGGTAACGCCCTTGTAGATGTAATAACCGGCCATCACCAGCAGTCCGATGCCGATAGCAATCAGCAACGTCCGCCCCAAGCCCGACTTCATCATTTCTCCGCTGAAGCTGGTGGCAGTCTTTCCGGAATCGCTGGGCTTGCCCACCGCAAATCTTCCAAAGGTAAATCCGACAGCCAAGAAGGATACCGAAGTCGCTGCGTGCTTGATCCATTCTCGCACCTTGTTTTCCGGCAAGAAGGCCTGCGCCAAAGACCAAAGTCCCAGCAGGAGCGCGCCGATTGCACAGACCCACAGCAAGACCATGCCAAAAGGCTGATCCGCTAAGGTTCGCATTGCGCCGCTTTGATCAGCTTCTGCTTTGCCACCGGTAGCGATAACTGCCGCGAGGATTCCCAAAGTAGCGTGCAGGACGCCGTTGGCGGCATATCCCAGCCGCGCTGCGCGTTCAAACCAAGGGTTCTTCGCGACTTGCCGAGCAGCTCCGGCCGGATCAACTGAGGAGTTCATGGGCTAAGCATAGGTAGGAGCCAGCAGATAAAGCTAGCCGATGCCATGATGTTTTGAGCCGGGGCTAGGAGGGCAGTCGAATGCCATCTTCGTCGGCGACGGCCAGCCCATCTTTCAGCAGCCCGGCCAGCGCACGTTCACGCTGTTCCAGAGGAGAACCCAGCTTTTCCAGCGCGAGGTACTTCGCATGCGATTCTTGGGCCAGATCGTTCAAAAATGAGCGCTCGGGTACGGCTTGCTCATGTTCGCGAAGGATCGCCATGATCGCGCCGCGAACCTGGCGGTCGGTGCCCTTCCACGATTGGCCCTTCGGAGTGTAGTGCGGAGCCGGCTGCCCAGCAGCAATCCATGCGCACTGCTCAAAGACCGGGCACTGCTCGCACTTGGGACTGCGTGCGGTGCACACCAGCGCGCCGAGCTCCATCACCGAAATGTTCCACATGTTAGCTATCTGGTGCTCTTCGGGCTGAACTTCCCTAGCGCGGGCGAATTCGCTGGCACGCGGGGTTGGTTCGGGTAAAGCCATGCCGCCAAAGAGCCTGGCGTGCACGCGGCGAATATTCGTGTCCACCACTACGGTGCGCTCGCCGAAGGCAAAGCAAGCGATGGCTGCCGCCGTGTAGTCCCCGATACCTGGCAAGGACAGAAGTTCGGCTTCGGTGCGGGGGACCTCGCCGTTGTATTCGGTGGTGATCTCCACAGCTGCGGCATGCAAGCGCTGCGCTCGTCGCGGATAGCCCAGGCGTCCCCATGCTTTCAACGCTTCAGACAGTGGTTCTGCGGCCAGGTCCTGCGGCCTTGGCCAGCGGCGCATCCATTCTTCGTAGACCGGTAGGACTCGGACGACGGGAGTCTGCTGGAGCATGAACTCGCTGACCATGACCTCCCAACCACTAACTCCTGGGCGTCGCCATGGCAGGTCGCGGGCGTTGCGTGAATACCAGCGGTTGATGCTGTTGTGGATTTGCTGCACCCCACCACTCTAAGCCAGCACGACAACCACCAAGAATCCGTGCGGCGGATTGGAAAAGGTGATTTGCCCCGGGCTTTACGCCATTACCGGTTTCAAGCCGGCAAATGAATTAGCCTTAAGCCATGAGCAACACATCAGGGGGAAAGCCGGGAGCCAGGGTCTACCGGCGCAGGCGGATCACCGTGGCAGTCATCGCTCTGGTGCTTCTCGGCGTGCTTATCTGGGGCATCGTTGCCCTGGTTGGCCTGTTTACCCCTGATGCGCAGAAAACTGCGGGCAATGAATCGCGCACTGAGCAAACCCAGCCAGCTTCTTCACCGTCGAGCGAGCAAAAAGACGATGAGGCTTCGGCGGCGATGTGCAAAGACGATGAGATTGAAATTACCGCGACTACCGATGCGAAACATTATGCATCGGATAAGAACCCGACATTGATCCTCGGCATTGAAAATGTCTCCAAACGCGAATGCGACCTGAACGTCGGAAGCAGGCAGCAGGAGTTCTTGGTTTCCAGCGGTGCAGACCGCATCTTCTCCACAATTGACTGCCTTGACCAGGCAGAGGACGTAAACCTGACTTTCAAGCCAGGCCAGAAGGAGAATTCTCGCTTTACCTGGAATCGGGAGCGTTCAGCACCCGGCTGCAAGGCGGTTAGCGTGCAGCCTCGACCGGGCACATACAAGTTCACCGCGGCAATCGGCGATTTCGTGTCGGAGCCAGTGAGTTTCGTTCTGGAATAAGAATCCTAGATGTAGCGATCCAGGAGCGAGGATTCGGCCATGCGCGCCAGGCCTTCGCGAATGGAGCGCGCACGCTGTTCGCCCACGCCTTCAATCTCCATCAGCTGGCTGGTCGACGCGGCCATGAGCAACTGCAAGTTATCGAAAGACGCCACCAGGCGATCGCCGACAAGCTTGGGCACCGTGCGGATCTGCGAAAGCAAACGGTAGCCCTTGGGGGTGAGCTGGTCATCTTGGCCAACCATTGAGTGCGGGAACAAGATCTTTATCAGTCCATCAATATCGATGAGCTGCGCATCGGAAACTTCATGCAGCTTCTCCAGAGCCTGCTCGATATCAAGCTCTTGGCCTTCTGCATCCGAGTAGTCGCGCAGCAGCAGCTGGTTATCTACTTGGATGCCGGAGAGCAACTCAGCATGCTGGGCTGCCAGCAGGCGCCCGTCGATACCCAGCTCGAGCACGTAACGGGAGATTTCTTCGCTGGTTCGGCGCAGCATCTCTGTACGCTGCAAGACGGCCAAGACTTCTCGTGCGGTGGCGACATCTTCGATTTCCGCAGCAGATAGTGTGCTGGTGACCTGGTCCAGGCGATGGCGATAGCGTTCCAAGGTAGCAATGGCCTGGTTGCCTCGGGCCAGCAGGCGCTCTGCAGGTTCGAGCACATGGCGCTCGCCGTCTGCATAAAGGGTAATGGTCTGCATGGACTGCGAAACGGAAATGGTGGGGAACCCGGTCTGCGCGGCAACACGTTCTGCAGTGCGGTGTCGGGTGCCGGACTCCTGGGTTTCGATCTGCGCATCTGGCATCAGCTGCACGCCAGCTTGCAGGATCTGCCGGCCGGTGCCATCCAGGATGATTGCCCCGTCCATCTTGGCTAGTTCGCGGATGCGCGTAGGGGTGTATTCGGTGTTGATCCGGAAGCCCCCGGAACTGATCGACTCGACGACTTTGTCATGTCCGAGCACAATCAGTGCGCCGGTACGTCCACGCTGGATTCGTTCCAGGCCTTGGGCCAGCTCGGTACCCGGGGCGATTTGAGCCAGAACGGCAAGAAATCCGGGTGTGGGGTGCGCTTTCAACTTGCGTCCTTTCGACGGGCAGCAACACTCAAGTTTATCCTGTTGGCTTCTGCCGTTGGTTGAAGGCGATATCCAGAGCCTGGGCGATGTTCTCCACCTGGAACACCCGGATGCCCTCGGGGATGTTCTTCAATGGTTCCGGGGTGGCCGGAGCCATGGCGAAGGAGAAGCCCAAGCGCTGGGCTTCGGTAATCCGCCTGGAGATTTCGGGCACCTGCCGCACCTCGCCAGCCAGGCCCACTTCGCCGAAGGCAACGAAGTCCTGCGGCAGCGGGAATTCATTCATCGAGGAGGCCAGGGCCAACGCGCAGGCAAGGTCCGAGGCAGGTTCGGCAATCTTTACGCCGCCGACGGTTGCGATATACGAATCCATGGACGACAGATCCATATGCGCACGGGCCTGCAGCACCGCCACCACCATTTGGGCGCGGGCGGCATCCAGTCCGCTGGTAGCCCGGCGTGCGGCAGGGGCATTGCTGCGCGAGAGCAGGGTCTGCACCTCGGCAACCAGCGGGCGCCGGCCTTCCAGCGTGACAGTAATGCAGGTGCCCGGCACCGGGTTGCGGGTGCGGGTGACAAAGAGCTTGGATGGGTCGGTCAGCGATTCGATGCCGTCTTCGTTCAAATCGAAGCAGCCCACCTCATCGGTGGCTCCGTAGCGGTTCTTCAACGCACGAAGAATGCGCAACCGGGAATGCTTCTCGCCATCGAACTGGCAGACCACATCGACCAGGTGCTCGAGCAGGCGCGGGCCGGCTACCGAACCTTCCTTCGTGACGTGCCCGACCATGATGGTGGACATGGCTCGGGTTTTGGCGGCATTGATGATCGAAGCTGCGACTTCGCGGACCTGGGACACGCCACCGGCCGCACCGTCAATCTCTGCGGAGGAGAAGGTCTGCACCGAGTCAAGGATCAGCAGCTGCGGATCGATTTCCTGGATCTGGCCCAAGGCCAAAGACAGGTCGGTTTCGGCGGCCAGGTACAGGGTGTCGGCGATGGCATTGATGCGTTCAGCACGGGACTTTACCTGTGCTGCCGATTCCTCGCCGGTCAGGTAGAGCACGCGCAATCCTGTTTGCGCCGCTTTCGCAGCAACATCGAGCAGCAACGTGGATTTGCCTACCCCCGGTTCGCCAGCGAGCAGGATCGCCGCGGCAGGAACCAATCCGCCGCCGAGCACGCGGTCCAATTCGGAGACGCCGCTGGGGCGGAAGGCCGCTTCTGAGCCATCAATCTGCGCGATCGGCTTGGCTGGATGGGCGATTTTGGCGGCGGCAACGGTGCGGGCGGACACGACGCCTACTTCTTCGACGGTGCCCCATGCCTGGCATTCGCCGCAGCGTCCTACCCATTTAATCGTGGTCCATCCGCATTCAGAGCATTTGAATGATGCGGAAGACTTGCTGCGGGTGGAGGTTTTGGCCATAGCCCAATGCTATCGAGCTATGCGGACATTTTTGCTCAGGACAGCTTGGGCAGTACGTCGATGGCCTCTTGATGCTCGCGGCCGGCTGCTTCCAGCAGGTCCACCACCATGGGGCGCAGCAACAGGACCAGGCCTTCGCCCTGCAGCCCTTCAACGCCCAAAGCGCGCGGATCCAGCTGAGCGGCGACACCTTCGAGCTGCAGCTGCGCGGACTTCTCGTATTTGCGTTGGCCAGCCACGGTTGTCTCGCGCACCGAGTGCGCCAAGGTGTTGACCGCTTCGGACAATTCGCGCATCAGCGGGGCCAGGGTCTGTGCGCCTTCGGGCGTCAGCGCGCTATTACTGAGCACCGATGCCAGTCGCCGGGCGAATACCCGGGAGTTGCGGGCCGCCCAGTCGTAGTGGTTGAACCGCTTGGATAGCCGGTTCAATTCATGGCGGTGGCGTCGCCCGGTGGGTGAAATCATCGCGATTTCCTTGGAAGCACGGAAAGCCGCAGGCAGCTTATCCAAGTGCTTCTGGGTGCCACGGGCCTTGATCAGTGCGTGGAAGGCGGCGCGCCGGTCATCGTCGCGGATGGCCCAGGCGCACTCCAGAAGGGCTTCGGAGAGTTCCTTGAACAGGTCCGAGAGTGCCGAAACCGGGCTGCGTCGCGGGTCGGTGGGCCAGAAAACTATGACCAGCAGGGCAAGCAGGGAACCGGTCAGCGCGTCAATAGATCGGGCAAACGGCCCGTCAACGCTGATTGGCAGCAGCACCACCAGCGCCGATTGCATGCCCAACTGGGTGGAAAAGATGGCTCCGGAATCCAAATAGCGGGCAACGACCAGGCTGAGCGACATCACCAGTGCGGCCTGCCAGATTCCCTGGCCGAACCAGTGCATGAGGGTATCGCCCAGAGCCACGCCAAGCGTGCATCCCAGGGCGACCTCCGCGGTCTTGCGTACCGTAGTGGAGGCCCCGAAGCCCAGCGAAACAAGTGCGCTGGTGGCCGCGAAAATCGGCTGGGAATGCCCCCAGATGCTTTCGGCGATCCAGAATGCACCGATGGCTCCCAGCGTCATGCGCAAAATCTTCGGCAGGGAGCTGCGCGCACGGATCAGCCCGGCGCGGTTGCGCTGGGATAAGAAGCCGAATACATGCGCTGGCATGCGCTTGGCCTTCCGTGTAGTTGCCATGGCTTCAGTCTTCCATGCGTTCGGTCCCAGATGGCAGAAGCTGCCGGCATATTGCATTGGTGAGCAGGATCACGAGCCTGTGGACAACTTGTTAACCTTCTGTTCACCTTCGCTGGGGGAGCTGGTTACTTTTGATCCTTAACGTCGTAGATGAAGCGGGAAGAAGCCGCTGAAGGTTTTACATCGATCTACCAACATGGGGAGTAAATCTCGTGAAGCTCAATCGCATTGGCAGCGCAGCTGCCGTTCTTTCCGTAGCGGCACTCGCGCTGACCGCTTGCGGTTCGGATAGCCCAACCGCTGCAGCCGGCTCCGAAGGCGCCGAGACCTCGGCGGCATCGGGTGTAACCGGTACCCTGACCGGCATCGGTGCTTCGAGCCAGAACTCGGCCATGGAAGCATGGAGCACCGGCTTCAAGGCAGCTAACCCTGACGCCAACGTCCAGTACTCGCCAGATGGCTCCGGCGCTGGCCGTGAAGCATTCCTGGCAGGCGGCGCACAGTTCGCTGGCTCCGATGCTTACCTGAAGGAAGACGAAGCAGCCAAGGCCAAGGAAGTTTGCGGCCCAGAAGGCGCCTTCAACATCCCAGCCTATGTTTCGCCGATCGCCATCGCTTTCAACCTTGAAGGCGTTGAAGAGATCAACATGGATGCAGCCACCATCGCCAAGGTGTTCAAGAAGGAAATCACCAAGTGGAACGATGAGGCTATCGCCAAGCAGAACCCGGATGTGGAACTGCCGGACACCGCCATCACCGTGGTGCACCGCAACGATGAGTCCGGCACCACCGAGAACTTCGTCGAGTACCTGAAGGCCGCGGCCGCCGATGTCTGGACCTACGACGTATCGGGCGACTGGCCAAGCGACATCCAGTCGGAGAACGCCAAGGGCACCTCCGGCGTGGTTTCCACCACCACCTCGACCGATGGCGCCATCACCTACGCTGACTTCTCCGCAGTGGGCAACCTGTCCACCGTGAACGTCAAGGTCGGCGAGGACTACACCAAGATTTCTGCTGAAGCAGCAGCCAAGGCGCTTGAGACCGCAACTCCAGTTGAGGGTGCAGCCGAGAACGACCTGGCTCTGGATCTGGAGCGCGACACCACCGAATCGGGCACCTACCCAATCGTTCTGGTTTCGTACCACATCTTCTGCAGCAGCTACAAGGACCAGGCAACTGCTGACCTGGTCAAGGCCTTCGGCAACTACGTCATCTCCGAAGATGGACAGAAGACCGCACAGGCTTCGGCCGGCAACGCGCCGATCTCGGCTGCGATTGCCGAAAAGGCCAAGAAGTCCATCGACGGCATCACTGTCGCCGAGTAATATCCCGCCGGGCAACCGGCACCAGGTGCGGGTGGATGCACTCACCCACCCGCACCAGCAGTACCCCTCCACCCCCGCAGTGAAAACTGCAACACCCCCGTTTCGTAAAGGCTCTAGCCATGACTGCAAATGCTTTGACAAGCAAGTCATCGACCTCCGGCCGCGCTGGTGACAAGATCTTCTCTGGTGCCGCTCTGGGCGCCGGTGTCCTGATCCTGATCACGCTCTTCGCGGTCGCGGTCTTCTTGCTGATCCAAGCCCTGCCGACGTTCTTTGCTGATCCAGCAGAGATTTCCGGCGGCGAAGGATTCTTCGCGTATATCTGGCCGATTATTATCGGCACGGTTATCGCAGCAGCTATCGCGCTGCTCATCGCTACCCCGATTGGCATCGGCGTAGCACTGTTCATCTCGCACTTCGCTCCCCGCAAGGTCGCAGGCCCGCTGGGCTACCTGATCGACCTGCTCGCCGCGATCCCTTCGGTGATCTACGGGGCCTGGGGCTACATGGTGCTCGCTCCGGCTCTGGTGCCCGGCTACGAATGGCTGGCCAAGAACCTGGGCTTCATCCCGATTTTCGAGGGCCCGGCCAGCCAGACCGGCAAGACCATGCTCACCGCCGGCATCGTGCTGGCCGTGATGGTATTGCCGATCATCACCTCGCTGAGCCGCGAAATCTTCTTGCAGACTCCGAAGCTGCATGAGGAAGCCGCTCTGGCGCTGGGCGCCACCCGCTGGGAAATGATCACCACTGCGGTGATCCCATTCGCCCGTCCGGGCATCATCTCAGCTGTCATGCTGGGTCTGGGCCGCGCCTTGGGCGAGACCATGGCAGTTGCCCTGGTGCTCTCCACCGGAAACTTGATCCCATCGTTGATCAAGACCGGCAACCAGACGATCGCCGCGGAAATCGCGTTGAACTTCCCAGAGGCCTTCGGTCTGCGCCTGGCAGAGCTGATCGCCGCCGGTCTGGTCCTGTTCCTGATCACTTTGGTCGTGAACATGATCGCCCGCGGAATCATCGCCCGCCACAAGGAATTCTCGGGAGCTAACTGATGAGCACCATGACGACTAATCAGAGCAATATGGCTGGCCGGCCGACTCCGCCGGTACGCAAGCGCAACTCGCTGGCCAAGGGCAAGCTTCCGAAGTGGGCTATCTGGGCCATCGCCGCAGGCGCCATCATTATCGGCGCCGCAGCCTCGACGCTCACCGGCTTCAACGTTGCTTCCTTCGCAATCTACTCGGCGCTCATCTTCCTGGTGGCAGCTTCGGTGATCACCAGCGCAGTGGAGGGCAAGCGCCGCGGCAAGAATGCGATGTGGACCTACCTGATCTATGCAGCGTTCATCGTCGCGGTAATTCCACTGGTATCCGTGCTCTACACGGTGCTGGAAAAGGGCATGCCGGGCATGAACGCCCACTTCCTGTTCAACTCCATGAACGGCGTGACCGGTGCGGTGGACAATGAATCCGTCGCCAATGGCGCCCCGGTAGTCGGCGGCGCGTACCACGCGGTGGTAGGCACCTTGCTGATCACCCTGTGGGCCACCTTGATCTCCGTTCCAGTGGGCATGCTGACCGCCGTCTATCTGGTGGAATACGGCCAGGGCAAGGCGTTGTCCAAGGCGATCACCTTCTTCGTCGACGTGATGACCGGCATCCCTTCGATCGTTGCCGGTCTGTTCGCAGCTGCGTTCTTCGGCATGATCCTGGGCCCGAACGCCCGCATGGGCATCGTCGCAGCGGTCGCATTGAGCGTGCTGATGATCCCAACGGTGGTCCGTTCCACCGAGGAAATGCTCAAGATCGTTCCCAACGAACTTCGTGAAGCATCCTTTGCACTGGGTGTGCGCCGCTGGCGCACCATCTTGAAGGTGGTCATCCCGACCGCGATCTCCGGCATTGCCTCGGGTGTCACCTTGGCCATCGCCCGAGTCATCGGCGAAACCGCTCCGATCCTGGTGACCGCCGGCATCGCAAGCCAGATCAACATGAATGTGTTCGCAAACTGGATGTCCACGCTGCCGACCTTCATCTACTACCAGATCCTGACCCCGACCAGCCCGACGAACATCGACCCGTCGGTACAGCGAGCCTGGGCCGCGGCCCTGCTGCTGATCTTCATGGTGATGGCGTTGAACCTCCTCGCCCGCCTGGTCGCCTCGATCTTCGCCCCAAAGAAGGGCCGTTGAGCTAAGGCTCCGGTCCGGACAACCCAAACTTTCCAAGGATTACATCATGGCAAAACGCATTGACGTCAACGATCTGAACGTCTACTACTCCAAGTTCCTCGCCGTTGAAGGCGTCTCGATCAACATCGAGCCGAAGTCCGTCACCGCTTTCATCGGCCCATCGGGCTGCGGCAAGTCCACCTTCCTGCGCACCCTGAACCGCATGCACGAAGTCATCCCCGGCGGCCGCGTCGAGGGCCAGGTGCTGCTGGACGGCGATGACCTGTATGGTGCCGGCGTTGACCCGGTGACCGTACGCAGCCAGATCGGCATGGTCTTCCAGCGTCCGAACCCGTTCCCGACCATGTCCATCAAGGACAACGTACTCGCCGGCGTGAAGCTGAACGGCCAGAAGATCTCCAAGTCCGATGCCGACTCCCTGGTTGAGAAGTCGCTGCGCGGCGCGAACCTGTGGAACGAAGTCAAGGACCGTCTGGACAAGCCAGGCTCGGGCCTTTCTGGCGGCCAGCAGCAGCGCCTGTGCATCGCCCGCACCATTGCGGTCAAGCCGGACGTGATCTTGATGGACGAGCCTTGCTCGGCACTGGACCCGATTTCCACGCTGGCAATCGAGGACCTGATCAACGAACTGAAGAACGACTACACCGTGGTGATCGTGACCCACAATATGCAGCAGGCTGCACGCGTCAGCGACCGCACCGCCTTCTTCAACATTGCGGGCACCGGCAAGCCGGGCAAGCTCATCGAGTACAACGACACTGCAGCCATCTTCTCCAACCCGGAGCAGAAGGCCACCGAGGATTACGTCTCCGGACGCTTCGGATAAAGATTTCGGATACCGCCGCTCCTTGAGCCGGCGGTAGACGGACCGGAAGGGGGGTCTTCCGGGGATCCTGGAGGGGATCACCGCCAGCGGCGCACCGATTACGGTGCGCCGCTGCACTTTAACTATCCATGTAAAGCACCCTTGACTGTAAAGCACGCTTGGCAGTAAAGTGAGGTTTACATCAATAGGGATAGGGGACAACGATGGATTCAAAAGCAGTTGGCCAGAGCAAATGGGGCCGTTCGCGCTTCGGTGGCGGGTCGGCCGCCCTGATTGCCGTCAGCCTCAGCGCAGGGGCCGTGCTTTCAGCCGGTGCAGGTGTGCTCTTCGCCCGGCTGAACGCCCCGGAGCATTTCGTCTTGGCAGCGTTGCTGATGGCCGCTGGCTTGCTGCCGGTGCTTTCAACAGCTTGCTGGGCGTTGCTGCTGGATCGCGACACCCTGCGCGGTGCCACAAGGAACCCCGAGATATCGGTGGAGAGCCAGTGGTATGACCGAGCTGCCATCGGAGTGTTCCAGGATTTGCTGTTAGTTTGCGGCCTCGGTGGCGCAGTGTTTTCCTTCATTCAGATCCAAGCATCACTTGGCCTCGTTCTGGCTGGTGTCGTGCTGCTGGCGTTGCTTGACTTCGGAATCCGTTATTTCATCATTAAGCGGGCAGAAAGCTAGTGGAGAACAATCTCAGCGCATACCGCAGGGAACGCGGGTTCTCCCAGCAAGCATTGGCCGACCTGCTGGGCGTCTCGCGGCAGACCGTCATCTCGCTTGAAAAAGGCCGCTACGACCCGTCCTTGCCGCTGGCCTTCAAGCTTTCAGCGGTCTTCGGGTGCAAGATCGAAGACCTCTTCATTCCAGGTGAAGACTAGGCGTTGCCCAGCAGCGGGTGCACCGCCAAGGTCAGGATCGCGCCACCGGCAACGCAGATGGCCGGGGTCAGCACCCAGTGCACCAGCACCTTGCTGACATTGCGCCAGACCACCGATTCAAAGGCCTGGTTATTGCCGGCACCGACGATGCCGCTGGTGACCGCCTGCGTGGTGGACAGCGGCAAATGCAAGACCAGCGAGCCGAGGAACAGCATGGTTGCGGCCACGCCCTGGGCGATCATTCCGCGCAGCGGATCGAAGTTCACCAGCCGTCGACTGAGCGTGTAGGTGATGCGCCATCCGCCCAGCAGCACTCCCAGGCTCAGCGCCGCACCTGCGGCCAGCTGGATCGCCCAGGTCATCGGCCCCGGATCCATCGCATGCCCGGTGATCAGCACCAGGGCGATCATCGCACCGGTACGCTGGCCGTCTTGCAGTCCCAATCCCAGGGCCACGGCGCAAGCGGCGATGGCCTGGCCTGCGCGTGACCCGTTGTTGACCGACTGCGAGGTGTTGTGGCGCATCAGCCAGGTTGCTGGAATCACCAGCAGATAAGACAGGATGTAGGCGATTACCGGGGTGACCAGCAAGGGCAGGAGCACCGAGCCCAGCAACAGGCCCCAGGCACCGGACATCGACATATCGCCCATGAACGCCGAGGCGCCGCTGGCGCCTACCAGGCCGGAGAACAGCGCGTGGGTGGAACTGACCGGCAGTCCGCGCCACCAGCAGTAAAGGCCCCAGGCCCCGGCGGTCAGCAGACCGCAGATCAGCAGCTTCAGGCCGACCACGCCATCGGGAACGTTGAAGTTCAGCTTGTCCACCAGGGCCACGCTCAGTCCCGTGGTCGCCAAGGTGCCCAGGAAGGCGAATAGGGCGGCCACTGAGACCGCAACAGCAGGACGCAGCGCCCTTGTGCGGATCGAGGCCGCGACGGCGGTGGAGGCATCCCTGAAGCCGTTGAGCACGCCATAGCCCAGGGTGAGGACGATCGCGATTCCGGTGAGGACCGAAAGGATGGCCATTTACCTAGGACTCCTTCACCAGCACGCGACCGAGGTGGTCGGCGAACTGGCGCAGGGTGTTGGCGGTGAGCATCAGGTGATCGGCCACCCGCTGGTGGCGGTGGATGGTTCCCGGCTTGGCGAATTTGGAAATCTCATTGACCCACACCAGGTGGGTTCGGGCCGCGCGCTTGGAGAACTGCAGCATCTGCAGCCAGTTGTCTTCCAGATCATCGAGGTTATGCAGGCGCTGTACCGAATCGGAAGCCAGCTCGGCCAGCTGCGAAATGAGCTCGAGCTGCTCCGAGGAACGTTCGGACAGCGGAGTGGAGCCGACATTCATGATCAGTTCGCCGGTGCCGCGCAGATGCTCCATGGTTTCGTGCAACAAGCGCGAAAGCGTGTACATGTCTTCGCGGGGAAGCGGGCTGATATAGCTGGTTCGCAGGTGGGTGAGCACTGCGTGCACCAGATCGGAGGCCTCGGCTTCTGCTGAGGCCAAATCGCGCAGCTGATCCGCACGGGTGTCGGGGGAGCCGATCATCTCGGACACATTGGCAACGGAGGTGCGAATGGTCGTCGTCAACCCGCACAGCAACTCGATGCCACGCGAGGTGGAGGGAAAGATCTGGAACTTCACTTTACGGCGCACCATTCGATTCGACAGCTAATTGGTACCAACGCAGAACAGTTTACGACGTGGAAGTTAACGAATCGTATTTGAAGGTGCCGGACCGGGAACGCCTCTCGGCGGAAGGCCGCTCGAAGCGGCAGAATTTTGGAGCCCGGGGTTACCAGCGGCCCGGCACCGATACCTAGTGTTCTCGCCCGGCACCGGTGCTGTCAACCGCAGACCGCCACCCGTGCGTTTTCTCACGCTAGCGGCGCACGCTCTTCTCGGCTCCGCTCAGGCAGAGCAGGGCGCAGCAGAACCAGATCGCGCCCGCCGGCCCCAAACCGGCAGCCACGGTACTTGAAATAATCGGCAAAGCTACTTGTCCGACCCGGTTTCCCATGAGCCTCACCGCCAATGCGGCACCGCGATCCACCGCCGGAACCGACGTGGAAATCATGGTCATGGTCATCGGCTGGCCCAGGCCCAGGAAGAATCCGCCAATCAGCAGCGCGGCTCCCGAGGCCCATAAGTTGTCGATGAATACCGGTGCCAGCGCAATGGCAATGCCCGAAATGTACAAGCTGGTAACCAGCAGGTGGTTGCGTTCAAAGTGGGCCGAGAGCTTGGGGATGAACAGCCGTGATACCACCGAGGCGAGGCCTCTAATGGCCAAAAGCACACCAACATCTTCCGGTGTGACACCATGTTTCTCCGCGACCAGCGGCAAGAACGCCGTGAGGATGTCCAGCATGGCCAGCAGGGTCATCGAGGCGAACATGTGCGAAGCCATGCGATTGACGCGCAAAACAGAGGCAAGGGAAGCCTTGGACTTCTGCGGGCGAGTATTCGACTTGGTTTTGGAGATCCGCGGCTGCCAGCTCGGAAGCAAGAAGGGGATGGCCAGCAATGAGAATCCGGCGGCAATCCACAAGGACAGGCTGATATCGGCAATGCGTTCCGGGGAAGTGGCATCGGTGCCGGAGCCGAGCACCAAGCCGCCGATCAGCGGTCCGGCGAATTGCCCGGCCGCATAGGCTGCGGTGAACCAGCCGAATCCCTTGTCCAGATCGCTGTCGGGGAAGAACCGGGCTATGGAAGATTGCCCGCCAATGGTGAACATCAGATGCCCAAGTCCCAGCACGGCACTGGCCAGGGCCACCGTCAATGCGTTGGGCGAGAAGTTGATGCCGATGCCGCCCGCGGCCAGCAAGGCCACGCCGGCGACCATCAAGAACCGCACCCTGCGGATCCGCGAACTGATGCGGCCCAGCAGCATCGCGGTGAACAGCGGGAGGATGGCATAGGCCGCGGTTACCACGCCGACGGTGAACTCGCCGGAGCCAAAAGAGATGAGCTTATAGGTGGTCACCGGGCGGATGAGGTTCAGCGCCGTTTGCGAAAGCAGCGCCGTTGCGATCAAGATCAGCAACCAGCGCACGAGTCCTGAAGAGTTGGTCCTCGATGCTGCGCCCACACCCACCTGCCTAAGATTGAGGGGTAACTTCCCCAGTCCATCCTAGAGGGGCGGGGCCGGTTTTCAGTCCAATGCGTCTTGGCGCCAAAGGCGGGCGCAGACTTCCAAGTCCGCTGCGGTGCCGTCCAGTGCCCGCGCTTGCTGGGTCAGTTTGGTGCCGCGATCGCTGTTGGAGAAATCTGCCGCATCGGCATGCTCGGTCATGCCCAAGGCCAATACCCGGCAATAGGCGGCGGTGCGTTCCAAGGCATGGGCGAAGTCGCCGTTGAAGGCGCCGGAGAGGATTGACCCGGTCATCTTCTTCATTTCCTCGGCGGTCGGCGGTTCAGCTACTCCGGCAACGACGCGTTCCACTTCGGCGCGATGGGCTCCGGCCATGAATCGCGCCGAATGCACCTCGGGCTTGCTCATGGTGGCCGCACGAACCGCATACAAGCGCCACAGGGCACCTGGCAGGGAATGGGCCGGGGCTTCGCTCCACAGCTGTGCGAGCACCTCCAGTCCCTCGTCTTCAGCCACCGCGATCAGCCGGCGGGATACTTCGGGATCGTTATTGGCGATGCCGCGCCGCACGAAAGCCTGTGCGGATAAGTGGGCTGCCTCCGATACCCGCGCCGGATCCGCGCCACCCTCGTATGGCTCGAATTCTGCCGGGGCGAAGGGGCGTGGTTTGTGATGGCGGAATCCCGCATCCTGGGCAACTCTTGATCCTGCGCGTGCACCTCTCATGCGCTCCAGAATACTCGCTGATCCTGAGTTCTCCGCTAACAAGTGATTTAGCTTGCAATCCCCAAGATCCAGCGGAAATTACGGGCTGCCGAATTGCGGAATACGCCGATTAATACTCATGCCGGTCCATCAGGTAGTATGGATTTTGGCCTTGTGCCGTGCGCCTTTAGCTCAGCTGGTAGAGCACTGGACTTTTAATCCATTGGTCGCGGGTTCGATCCCCGCAGGGCGCACAAAATGAAACCGGACCCGGCTTGCTAACGCAAGCCGGGTCCGGTTTTTCGATTTATTGTCCGGCATGGAACCAGCGGACTGCCCTCGTGCTAGACGTAGGGCTGAAGGAACTTGACCATGCGTTCCATCACCAACGCGCGAGCTTCTGGATCATGCGAGCGAAGCGAGCTGTCGGTGAACAGGTGCTGCTTGCCAGGGTAGGTGAAGAGCTGGGCGATATCGCCGCCCTCTGCTTCAACGAAGCGCTGAGCTGCCTCCAGGTCGCCTTCCTTCGCGAAGAACGGGTCCTGGTCCATGCCATGGATCTGCACCGGGACATTTTCCGGCCACGGACCGAAGCTCCAGTCGGCGTCCAGATCCACGAAGGATTCGAGCAGGATCGCGGCGATGGCGCCGGGACGTTGCTGCGCGCACTGCTGGGCCAGGGCCGCGCCCCAGGAAGTGCCGATGTAGACCAGCTCTTCGGGCAGTTTGCCAAATAGCTTGTCCACGCGGTCCTGGATCTTGTCCGCGGTCAGCTTGCCTGCCATGCGCATCCCGGCATCGAAATCCTTGGGCAGCTTGCCGGCGTACAGATCCAGTGCGTGCACGGTGTGGCCAGCGGCGCGCAATTCTGTGGCCATCTCCTGCACCCCGGGGGTCAGGCCCTGGACGTGATGGAAAAGAACAATCGTAGCCATGGGTGCTCCTAGCGGTTTCTAGCGTTCGTCGACCAGGTTCTCGATGCGCTGCGGCAAGTGCTCAATGGCCATGTCCCAGCCGGGCATCTGGCTATTGATCTCCACGCTGTACCCTTCGACCAGCATGAATTCTGCGCAGGTAAGGATTTCCTGGCCGGAACCCGTTTCATAGATGAAGGCACGTTTGATGTCCTGCCAGAGCAGGGTTGCGGACTGGTCGATCACGAGGCCGCTTTTGACGACTTCGACGGTGCGCTGGGGGTAGGACATACTCAACTTGCTTTCGGGGTCCTTGGCGGTGTGCTTTGAACAAGTCTAAACCGGCAGCACACCGCCGTGGGGTTATCAAACTGGATTCGGGTAGGACTTCGTCAAGGTTCCCTGAGGGCCGACTTCCAGCAAATAGTCCAGATCCAGCTGCGACAGGAAATGCTGATCGTGGCTGACTACCAGCAACGCGCCCTTATAGGCGCCCAGTGCTTCACTGAGCTGGCGCACGCTGTCCATATCCAGATTATTCGTCGGCTCATCGAGGATGAGCAGCTGCGCAGTTGGTTCTGCCAGCAGCAGCGTCGCCAGATAGACCCGGAAACGCTCGCCGCCGGAAAGCACCGCCAATGGCCGGTCGGCGCTGTCACCGCGCAGCAGCAACCGGGCAAGCATCTTGCGCACGTCGTTCGCGGTTGCCGCTGGCGCCACCGATGCCACGTTCTGCATGGCGCTCAGTTCCCCATCCAGGCCGTCCAGGCGCTGGGGCAGATACCCAACCCGGTCAAGGAAGAGCTGTCCGCCCAGTCCGGGGCCGGGAGCTTCGCCCGCGAGCATCTGCTTGAGCAGAGTGGTTTTCCCGGAACCGTTGGGGCCGACAAGGCCCACGCGTTCGGGTCCCTGGATGATGAACTGGTGATCCGCTGGACCCAGCGCCGCGACCTGCTTGCCCGAGGGCAGCCGCGGATCGGGCAACTCGATGTTGATGTGCTCGGCCTGCCGAACCCGCTGATCGGCATCATCGAGCCGGGCCTGTGCCGAATCGACCTTGCCATCCAGGTTGGAACGCATCTTCCCGGCGTTTGCCTCGGATTTCTGGCGAAGTTGGTTGGCCAGGATCTTCGGCATGCCTCCGGAAAGCTGGGTGGCCCGCCCCTTGCGTTTGGCACGCGCCAATTTCGTTTCGGCTTCTACCCGTTGGCGCTTTTCCACTTTCAGGGACGCCTGGGCGGTTCTGGCTGCCTGCTCGGCTGCCTGCTGTTCGGTTTCGAGCTGCTCCCGGTAAGCGCTGTAGGGCCCTCCGAAAACGCTGAGCTTCCCGTCGTAAAGCTCCACCGTATGCTCCATGAGCTCGAGCAACTCGATATCGTGGCTGACCACGACCAGCGTGCCCTTCCAGGCACGTACAAGGTCGTAGAGCAGCTCACGGGTTGGGTGATCGAGGTTATTCGTGGGCTCGTCGAGCAGCGTGATCGGCGAATCGGCCAGACGCAGGCCCAGTACCGCCAGCAGCATGACCTCCCCGCCCGATAAGGTGGTGATTTTGCGGCCCAGATCCAGGCCGCCAAAGCCCAATGGTGCCAGCTCGGCGCAAGCCCGGGCTTCCACGTCCCAGTTCGCGCCGACCGCATCGAAATCTGCCGGGTCGATGCTGCCTAACTCGATGGCTTCCAGAGCTGTCAGGACCTCATGTATCCCCAGCAGCTGGGCGACGGTGGTGTCCTTTTCCAAAGCGATGGTCTGCGGAAGATAACTCAGCGGCGCACTGGCTTCTACCGTTCCGCTGGTGGGGCGCAACTGCCCGGCGATCAATTTCAGCAACGTCGATTTGCCGCTGCCGTTGGCGCCGATCAAGCCGGTGAGCCCGGAGGGGAACGTGCCGTCCACATCCGCTAGGGCGTTTTCTCCCGAGGGCCAGACGAAGCTGAGGTTGTTCAGGGTAATTGGTGGTGTCAAAGACATGCAGGTTCCTCCCGCAATTGCGAAGGGGCTGCCAGCTTGGGGGATCGCAGAATCGGCTCAACCACGCAAGGGGAACCGCAAAGCAATGGATACCGAAGCCGGTAGCCGAAATGAACAGGGCGCACCGGACAGAATCGGTGCGCGGTCATTGGCTGGCTTAGTAGGTATCCATGCCAGAAAGTGTAGCAGTCAGGATTTCCGGTGACTACCCTGCTCAGTACACGAAGATCGGCAGCCATTCGCGGTTGTGGGCGTGGACCAGTGCAAGGAATAGGACGAAGTCGAAGATCAGGTGCACGGCGATGACATAGGACAGGGACTTCGTCAGCTTGAAGGTATAGCCCTGCAGCAGGGCGAAGGGGAAGGTCAGCAACGGGCCCCAGGATTGGTACCCAATCTCCCAGAGGAAGGAGGAGAAGATCACCGCCTGCAAGAGGTTGGCCTGCCAGTCCGGGAAATGCTGGCGCAGCAAGGTGAATGCCGTGCAGATGAAGAACAGCTCATCCCAGATGCCGACAGAATTCACTCCGAGGAAGAGCCGCCAGAAAATGGTTGGGTCCGAGGCATCCGGCCAGTTTTGGTAGACCCCGGTGCTGATCAGGTACACCGGAAGAATGAAGAACCCAGGGCAACTACCCCCAGCAGGTACAGCTTGGCAGCCACCGGCCACCTGCGGCCGGTGTTCACCGGGAACTTGATGATCTGCTCGCCTAGGGCGAAGCGGGAGATCAGCCAGGGCAGCAGCACCGCCGCGGCCAGCGCGCCACCCATTAATGCCATATGCCCCAGGCTCAGATCGGCATTCAGCGGAACCAGGCTGATGACCACCAAGCCGGTTGCGATGAGCCCCAGATGCCGTGCAAGCCTGCGGTCGATGAACCCGGCGCACAGCAGGCTCAGTGCCAGCAGGCTGTAGCCCAACATGTCGTTTTCGGCGCCGAAGAGGAACACTGCGGATGCCGAGAGCAACGCAGCTGGCAGCAGCTTCCAGCTGAGCGTCGTGCGCTTGATGGCAGAAGGGGACTGGCTCACGGACACAAGCATGCCAGCTGCGCCGGCAGAAAGACACAGCCCGCCGCCGCGGAACCGGTGCTTTAAAGCTTCTGGCCCGCATCCGTCATTTCGGCTGCGGGCCAGAAGGAAAAATCTGGAGAAGGGCTACTTCCAGGCGCGGTGCACCGCGACGATGCCACCGGTCAGGTTGCGGTATTCCGCGTTCTTCCAGCCGACGTTGACGAACTTGGCGCCCAGCTGATCCTGGTTTGGCCAAGCGGCAATCGATTCAGCCAAGTAAGCGTAAGCGGTCGGGTTGGGAGATACCAGGTAGCCCAGCGCTGGAACTACGCGTGGCAGGAACTGCTGGTAGGCCACCTTGATCGGAGTAATGGTCGGGGTGGAGAACTCGGCGACGACAATGCGTCCGCCTGGCTTGGTCACGCGGAGCATCTCCGAAAGGGCCTTCTCGGTGTCGTCGATATTGCGCAGGCCGTAGGAAATGGTCACGGCGTCAAAGGTGTTGTCCTCGAATGGAAGTTCGTGGGCATCGCCGTAGACGAAATCAAGCTGCGGGTAGCGCTTGCGGCCTTCTGCGAGCATGCCGTTGGACATGTCGCAGGCGGTGACCTTCGCGCCGGCCTCGGCCAGCGGAACCGAGGAGGTGCCGGTGCCTGCTGCCAGGTCGAGGATGCGCTCGCCGGGCTTCGGCGCGATCGCCTCGGTGGTGATCTTGCGCCAGTAGTTCACGATGCCGCCGGTCATCAAGGTATTGAGCAAGTCGTAGCGTGGAGCCAGCTTGTCAAACATTTCCTGAACCTGTTCGGCCTTCTTATCCAGGCCCGCGCGCGCATTCTGAGAACTCATGGTTCCAAGTGTTTCATATTTGCGCGCGCGTGGGCGTCGGATGTGGGGCGAATCGCCCTAGGCGGAGCATTTCGAGTCGCATTCTGCTGGCTGACTTTCCAACCAATATTGCTGACTGAGGAATTGCACGGCATTTGACCTGTTCTCAGCCACGGTATGCAGGCAGCCTCCACTACAGAAATTCGGTAGACTTATCTAATGGAAATAGATGCAGAATCTACTACTCATAGTTGACAGTCAAAAGGGGTACTCGCACACTGGAAGTGCTGGTACCCCCTTGTCGGCATGGGTGTTCACCGATCTTGTGATTTCCGGACTATGGTCGCAATGCCCCCTTGGTGACCTTCCCGGAAGCTACGTCGGCTAGTGCCTCGTTGACATCCTCCAGATGGTAGACGGAGAGGATCGAAGCTAGATCGTGGTTCTTCACTAGATGCGGCAACGACTTCACATACTTGACGTAGTGCGACGGTGCGAAGCCCCACGATCCGAACATCTTCAGCTGCTTCTTGGTGATTAGGTGTGGATTGATTGGGGTAGGGCCGTGGTCCGTGTATTGGCCGAGAATCAGGACTTGCGCATTCGGACGAGCCAAATCGATGGACTCGGCGACTGCGGCTGGAACACCTGCGCATTCAATGACCACGTCCGCGCCATGACCGGCAATTTCATGGAAGGCCGCCAAGCGTTCTTTGGCAGTCGGGTAGGTATCCATATCGATGCCGGCATCTGCCGCGCCGATCTCTAGGGCAACTTCGATGCGCGAGGTCGGACCACCAAGCATGATGACCTGGGAAGCTCCCATGGCCTTTGCGTACATGGCAGATGCCAAGCCGACAGGACCTGCGCCCTGGACGGCAACGATCGAGCCTGGTTCAATATTTAGGTTCTCAACGACGCCGTGGATCGCAGTGGGCCCGGCGCAACCGAGCGTGATGACCTCTTCGAAGCTGACCGAGTCTGGCAGCTTGATAATGGTCGTTCCTGCCTCGAGAGAGATGGTTTCGGCCCAGCCGCCCTGCAGGTGAGGAGCATCAGTAGCCTTGCGATTAATTCCGTAGATCTTGCGGCTCTTGCAAAGGGTCGGCTCCTTGAGGACCATGCATTCATAGCAAGATCCGCAAGGAATGTTGTTTGCCCAAACCACGCGGTCTCCCACAGCGAGAGGTTCACCTTCCACGTCAGTGGTCAGGCCTTCGCCCAAGGTGCGGATGCGTCCGACACCCTCGTGGCCCATGGCAATTGGAAGTGGAACGGAAAGATGCCCCGTGCGGAGGTGGACATCGGTACCGCAGATTCCACCTAGGGCAACATCTACCAATGCACCGCCCGGCGACACCTCGGGTAGGGGAAATTCTTGCAACTCTACCGAGGTGTTGAATTCTGTCAATACTGCCAATTTTGGCATGGAGTTTCTCCGTTCGTTAGCCCGCTGGCAGAGAGGAATATCTCTTTAGGGCCGAGTACAATTCATTTCTATTTGTTGACGGTCATCCCGTCAACCGTCTAGCCGACCTTGCTGGAAGAAGTCGAATCTGCACGCATTTCAACCCGCCGCTTCGCCGGGCGTCCCAGAGCGATTGCAATGAAGCCGACAGCGGCGGCAACCGCGATGTAGGTTGCTACAGCCATGGAAGAGCCGGTGTTCTGCATAAGGTACTCCGCCAGGAATGGTGCAGGAGCTGACGTGATGATGCCACCGATCTGGTAGGCCAGTGAGCTGCCGGTGAAGCGGACTTCGGGATGGAATAGTTCAGGAATGAAGCTAGCAACGACCGCGTAGGCTGTAGCGTGAGCGATTGGCAAGGACAGAATCATGGCGCCCAAGACGGCCATGGGCTCACCGGTGTTGACCAACCAGAATACCGGGTAGATCAGTAGGGCAACCAGCGTTGCGCCGGCGAGCATGACCTTCTTCTTACCCACGCGGTCGGCGATCATAGCAACCATTGGAATGGTGAAGACTTGGATGGAAGCGGAAATGATCAGTGCAATAAAGATCGAATCGCGTTCCAAGCCGACGTGAGAAGGTCCGTAGCTGAGCAGGTAGACCGAAGAGATATAGAAGATAATGTTCGGCGAAGCGAGCGTGAAGGTACCAAGGATCAACGGCCACCACGCCGTGCGGATGAGCTCGAACAGCGGAACGCGCACTTCGCGCTTCTCCGACTTCATCTTGAGGAACTCAGGCGATTCACTAATGCGCAAGCGGATGAAAAGGCCGACGACGATGAGCAATGCCGAGATCCAGAATGGCACTCTCCAGCCCCAAGCGTGGAAAGATGCCTCGTCCATCTGTTGCATTAGCAGGAAGATGGTCGAAGAGAGAACCAATGCGGCAGGCACGCCCGACTGGGTCCAAGATGCGTAGAAAGCCTTCTTCTTTTCAGGAGCGTGCTCCAATGCCATGAGCACGGCACCACCCCATTCGCCTCCAACGGCCAGACCCTGAAGGAATCGAAGCGCCACCAGGAGGATAGGGGCCCAAATGCCTATCGCGTCATAGTTCGGCAGAAATCCCACGATGAAAGTCGACATGCCCATCAACATCAGTGACCAGACCAAGATGGTCTTGCGACTGAGTTTGTCGCCGAAGTGTCCGAAGATGATGCCGCCGAATGGGCGGGCGATGAAAGCTACTGCGAACGTAGCTAGGGCGGCCAGCGTACCTGCCGCAGGAGACAGGGCTGGGAAGAATTGATCGTTCAAAACCAGAACGGCGGCGGTGCCGAAAATGTAGTAGTCGTACCACTCGATGGTGGTGCCGATCATCGAGGCGGCAGCAACTTTCCTTGCCCGGGGCGGTTGCCCATTTGCGATCGAAGACATGCGGAATTCCTTTGCGAGATCATGTGACTTTCTCGTCACGTAAGTATTTTAAGTCACACCAATAGTTGCTTGCATGTAACATGTATGTCAAGAAACATTGCTAGAACCAGTGTCAAGAAGTCGAGAATTCAGGAAGATGAGGGCAACAAATGACTAGCAAAATCTGGAAGAAAATCTCTGGAGGATCTGGGGAAATTGAACTCCCACTTGGCCTTTACATTGAGGGGGAATGGCGCGCTGCTAAAGACGGTAAGGTCTTCGGCGTGCAGAACCCGGCAGATGAAACCACCATTGCTTCGGTCTCGGACGCAGGAGATCAGGACGCCTTAGATGCACTGTCGGCGGCTCATGCGGCGCAGTCGGAGTGGGGTAGCACTACTACCCGCCACCGTTCCAATGTTCTTCGTTCCGTTTACGAATTACTTCAGGAGCACAAGGAAGAAATCGCCTGGGTTATGTCCCTTGAAATGGGCAAGCCGCTGGCCGAAGCTCGCGGAGAAGTCCAGATCTCGGCAGACTACTTCCAGTGGTTCTCCGAAGTAGTCACTCAGCAGCAGGGGACTTTCACCGAGTCGCCGACCGGTGGTTACAAGATCATCACGACGCACCAGCCCGTTGGCCCGTCATATCTGGTCACTCCGTGGAACTTCCCGCTATTCATGGGAGCCCGCAAGACTGCCGCGGCATTGGCAGCTGGATGCACGATCATCATCAAGCCGGCAGCACTGACGCCGCTGGTAACTCACATGTTCGTACAGGTGTTGCATGAGGCAGGGCTTCCGAAGGGTGTAGTCAACCTCGTTACGACCAGCTCCTCGTCGAAGCAGTCCAAGCTACTGATGTCTCGTCAGGAATTGCGCAAAGTCAGCTTCACTGGATCCACGAATGTTGGAGTTACCCTGCTCAAGCAAGCTGCGGATAACGTTATGGCTACGTCGATGGAGCTGGGTGGCAACGGACCATTCGTAGTCCTTTCCGATGCAGACCTCGATGCCGCGGCGGAAGGTGCGGTGATTGCCAAGTTCCGCAATGCCGGACAGGTTTGCGTCGCAGCAAACAGGATCATCGTGGAGAAGTCTGTCGCTGCGGCATTCCGTGAGAAATTCGTGGCCAAGGTCGCCCAGCTGCGAGTTGGCGCGGGAACGGATGAAAAGGTTAATATCGGGCCTCTAGTAGATAAGAAGCAACGCGATAGCGTGACGGAATTGCTCGGCACCGCTGTGGACGAAGGAGCCGAGATCATTTTTGGCGGCGTAGCCGTCGAGGGGCCGGGCTTCTTCATCAACCCGACCGTTGTAGCCAATGCTGGAACTGATTCGTCGATTGCAACCAGCGAGATTTTCGGCCCGGTAGCTTCCATTTACGAGGTCGAAGGTGACGACGCAGCGTTGGAGGTGGCCAACCAGACTCCATTTGGCTTGGTCTCATATGTCTATACGCGAGATGTTAGCCAAGCATTGCGGGCCGCCGAGAAGCTAGATAGTGGAATGGTCGCCGTAAACCGTCCCGTGGTCGCCGATCCGGCTGCACCATTCGGCGGCATCAAGGCTTCAGGCTTCGGAAAGGAAGGTGGGCATGCAGGCATCGAGGAATATCAGATTGAAAAGTACATCGCGTTGACCATGTGATCCGCGAGCGCGATCTAGAAGGCGTCGTGGCTAGGGACTGACAACCAAATAAAGGACTGCTCGACGTTGGCCATCGCGAATTCGGGGCTCTTCTGGTTCTCCTGGTGGATCAGCATTTGCGCCGTGTTAGTGATGTGGCGGAATACTGCTCGTTCGACAGCTTGCGGGTCGCCATCTCGGTAGCCCTTGATGATATCGGCGTGATCGTCGAAGCATTCCATGGCAGAGCGAGACGCAGGTACAGTGCCCACGCCCGTGCTGAGGACGAAGTCCCGCTGTTCGTGAAGGAGGACTAGCGCCTTGTCGTTGCCAGATCCTGCCAACAGCGTTTGATGGAAATCCCTGTCGGCGCGTAGCACCGAATCTGGATCTCCGGATTCGGCGGCTGTCCGGAATTGAGCAACAGCGGTTTCGAACTGGGCCGAAGTGGAATCGTTCTTCTTCAAGGTCGCCAGCCGGGAAAGTGGAACCTCAAGCATGATGCGGATCTGGAAAACCTGGATCAGTGAATCGAGCGAGGTTTTGAGAACTCGGAACCCCTTTTTGTCTTCAATCCGCACCATTCCGCGGCGCGCGAGCTCCATGAGTGCCTCGCGGACCGGGGTACGAGAGACACCGAGCTTCCGGGCAACCTCTGACCCCGTGTACAGCGGTCCGGGGATGAGGGAACCTTTGACGATTTCCAAGCGGATCGCGTCGACGGCTTGTTCAGTCAGGGTTGCATTGCGATTGACAGATTCCATATACCTATTATCCCAATTCAAGTATGAGTAAAGAAAATTTCACAAGGAGAAACTTATCCATGTCTACATATTCGTTCGGTGTTGTGGGCGCCGGCATCATCGGAGCGGCGGTTGCGCGAGAATTAATGCAGCGTCACCCTGGCGCTCAAATCACGATCATTGAGAAGTCAGAGGAAGTTGCAGCCCACCAAACCGGGCATAATTCCGGTGTCGTGCATGCCGGTTTATATTATCAGCCAGGAAGCCTCAAGGCGCGCTTGTGCCGCCGTGGTGTAGACCTGCTGCGTGACTACGCTATTGCCAAGAACGTTCCCTATGAGGAATGCGGAAAGCTAGTCGTTGCCCTCACTGAGGAAGAAGAGGGCCGCGTCCGCGCTATCTACTCCAAGGCAGTTGCAAACGGTGTGCCTGATGTTGAACTCATAGGCCCCGAAGAAATTCGGAAGATCGAACCAAATGCTGTTGGTCGGCTCGCACTGCACTCGCCACATACAGCCATCATCGACTATGCCGGTGTAACCCGTGCCATGATCGAGGAAGTAACCGACGGTGGTGCAAAGCTGCTGCTTAACAGCGAAGTCATAGGCATCTCCAACGCCGGAAACGAGTGCATCGTGACCGTTGACAGTGACGGGCAGAGCAAAAAGCACAAATTCGACTATCTGGTCGTGTGCGCAGGACTGCAGTCCGACCGTGTTGCACGGTTGGCAGGTGGCGCTGCCTACCCGAAGATCGTTCCGTTCTTCGGTCAGTACTCCAAACTTGCTCCAGAGCAGCGCAACATCCTCAACGGCCTGGTCTACCCGGTTCCGGATCCAGAGTACCCATTCCTGGGTGTGCACTTGACCAAGAGGGTGGACGGCGAAATGCTGGTTGGACCGAATGCCTTCCTCTCCTTTGGACGGGAGAACTACAAAGGTTGGCGGATCGGCGTCAAAGATACCCTTGATGTCGTCTTCAGTCGCGCTTTCTGGAAGTTTGCCTCGGGAAATATGAAGGCTGCCGTCCAGGAATTCGGCGCTGTGGTGTCCCGTAAGAAGTTCCTCGCAGGCGCAGCAGCATACGCTCCAGATCTCAATGACGCGGCCTCGACGCCCATCACGCGGGGAATCCGTGCTCAGGCTATGGACGAGAACGGCCAGCTGGTCGACGACTTCGTTATCGAACGCTTGGGCCGTGTGACCGCGCTGCGCAACGCTCCGTCGCCGGGTGCAACCTCGTCGCTGGCAATTGCCGAGCATCTCGTCGAGCACCTTGGCGAGACTCTGGAAATATCCGACAACAAGTTGCCGAGTTCGGATAGCAACTAGCGCTCAGGGTGGGAGGGAACGCGCTCAGTTGCCGTCCATGCTGAGGTCTGTTCTCTTGTTGGCATTTCCGGGAGATGTGCATGGTTTCGCTTGCAGCGAGCAAGGACTTGCGCAGTGGTGGGGACCGCCTGCAGCGACTCTGGATGAGTGGATACCGCGGAAAGCGTATTGGACGAGGTTCGCTCTTCTCATGCTCCGCCCCTTCGTCTAGGCTTGTGGGAACTGCGGAAAACAGGCCTTGCTAGCTAGGGGATTGCATGAGTGGTTTCGCCATTGATTGGCCCGGCGCATCGCGCCGCGCCAAGCATGCCCACGAGCTCCTGGGATCCAGCGGAACCGGTGTTGCCGAGTTGCCGTTGCGGCGGGATGTGCGCGAATCCTGGAAGCGATCCCTGGAGAGCTCCGCCCAGTTGCGCGGCCCTTCGGTGCTCAGTGATGACCACTTGCGCCTGGCACGCGAGCGAAGCGAACTGCAGCGCATCTGGCCCGTTTTCGAAAAGCTCCTAGTCCCGGCGGCCGCTGACTCCAATCTCCTGGTAGCGCTGGCCGATGCTGGTGGAACGTTGCTTTGGGTTGCCGGCGGCAATGGCGCGATGAGCCAGGCTGAAGGCGTGGGTTTCATGGCGGGTGCCGACTGGGCTGAGCAGAGCGTTGGCACCTCGGCGCCGGGCATGGCCTTGGCTACTGGCTCAGGTTCCCAGGTATCGGGCGCCGAGCACCTCTACGAGCAAGCCCATCACTACAGCTGTTCCGCGGTGCCGATCCGCGATCCGCGCACCGGGCAGGTAATTGGCGCAATCGACCTGACCGGTGGCCCCGAAGCCATTGCCACGCACTCCTTGCCGCTGCTGCAGGCGGCGGTCATGGCCGCGGAAACCCACCTGCTCCTGCCGGGTGCCGGAGTCGTGGCCGATCCGGACTATCTGGACTTGGGTCGATCCGATGGAGCCCATTTGGGTTCGGTTCCGATTTCGCTTCGCCATGCAGAGATCCTGACCCTGCTGGCGCATTACCGGGAAGGCCTGAGCACTGCCCAGCTGGTAGAGGAACTGTTCGAGCGTCCCGATGCCGCGGCAGCCGGCACGGTCCGCGCCGAAATTGTCAGGCTGCGCAAGGTGCTCGCCGGTCCAGGTGGCCGCTCCCTGACCTCGCGGCCTTACCGTCTTGAATGGGAACTGCACACGACCATCGGCCGGCTATGGCACGCACTGGAGCGTGGCGATCTCGACACTGCCCTGCCGCTGTACACTCCGGGCCTGCTGGCCCGATCCCAAGCGCCAGGCGTCGTCGCGCTGCTGTACCGGACCGAAGCGGCACTGCGTGAAATGGTGCTGGATCGCGGCACTGCGCATCAGTTGCTCAACCTGGGACGCCAATTGGCGGACCCCGGCCTATTGCGCGCGGCTTTGCGGGAATTGCCCGAGCAGTCACCGGCTCGTTCACTGGTTGTTGCCGAAGTCCAAGGCCTTGAAGGCTAGCGAAAATCATGGCGGAAATAATCGTCGCGAAAGCACGGAAATAGCATTCTGAATCTCGTTACTTCAGACCCTTAGTTGAATTCTCTTGTTATTCGATGATTATTCCGTCTTCGTTGAAATCAAGTTCTGAGTCAGAATCATTATCAATCAGATACTTTAAAGCTCGTTCAATAGACGTGAGCTTCTTCTTGATTTCAGTTAACCCTGTAGCGTTGCGATCAGAAAATTCATCGAGACGTTCGTATTCTCGACGCACCTGAATTTCAGTCTCAATCAAAGTCCTACGTACGGCAGGATCCGCGGGTAGACCTTGAAGGCTCCTCAGGATCTCCGTTGACAACATTCGTTCTACGACTGCTTCCATATCAGCCGCCGAGGTAGCAGCACTTGCGAGCCCGAACGCAATTCCACCGCCGCCGACGCTCGCGAGCGAACCGGCGGTAATGAGTCCGCCGATCATGCCACCCGGGCCGAAGCTTGCCAATGCGCTCGAAAGCAGGGCCGCGCCCGCAAGGCCCGGGGCGGCAGCTAATGCCAACCCTCCTGTGGCTGCGACAAGAGCTGCGGCACCCAGACTAACGGCTCCCCACTTTTTCCAATTTAAGCCGCCTTGCCCATTGAGTGTTACTTGCGCTTCCTTTGCGGCTTTAAAGACGTCGGACCCGAATTTGCTGGAGAGTCCCATTTCGGCGGAGAGGTCTTCTAGGGCTGCTTGGCGAATTTCAGGCTTCACCGAGATTTCGAAAGGTCGAATGACATTTTCAGAAGCAAGCGCCGAGAGCGGGAGGATCGCCTGATCGATTGGAAGGTGAATGGCCGGCGAAGGAACCGGGGTTTCTGCGTCGAGGTCCGAAAGATCAAACGCTAGACGCGATAGAGAGTAGGGGGTCCTCCTTCCTTCAGACTCATTCCAGCGCATAATTCCGTCTATCACGGTTGCCTGAACCTGACGCAGCGCGCCGGAATAGCGTTCTTTCAGGTCGTTTTCCAACCGCATGTTGATTAGGTGAGCGAAGCGCAATGCGAACATGGCCATTTGTTCGGTATCGCTTAACTTTGATTCAACCGGAGATTCTTTGGCGACAATTTCTTTGGATTTGGCTCCGTAGAGGCCGTATCCGATTGCTTCGGCGACTATCGGGCGCTGAAGATAGTCGACTGCCTTATGTGCTTGGAGCTTCGAAAGTGATAGTGCATCGATCTTGTAGTCGGTCATCCACGGGAAACGAGAAGACAGTCCGCGGTGGGCAGTTACGGGATCGTTTTCATTCCAGAAGTTAACCCACCACGATAGGTGTGCAGGTGGCTCCTTGAGGTAGTCCCAAACTTTGTCGATATTGAATGCCTTGTGCCCCAGGGGGCTGCCGATCGTTACCAGTCCTGCGATTTCTACGTCCTTAGGCAGGCGCATCAGCAAATCAGCGGCGATTACCGACCCGAGGCTATGTGCCACGATGACAAGGCGACCTGAATTGGGAAGCTTGCTCAAGATCCGCCTGAGCACCTGTCCTCGAATGTCTTCATTTTTTAAATACAGCGAGGCTTGGGCCATATGAGGCAGGTATTCGACAGCGGCGTGGATAAGGAGATCGTCTCCAAAGCGGCTTTTTCCTTGGTTGTACCGGCCGAGCTTAAACTCCATGGCTGCCATCCGTCGCTCAAAGTCACGGCGGATTTGTGGCGCCTCGGATCGATTAGGACGTTTGTGGACTCTTGGCGGTATTTCGGAAGGTTCATCTGCACCTTTGAGTGCATGGGCAAATTTGGGGATAACTAGATCGATGTTTTCAAGCGCTGGGTAGTCGATTTCTGCCAGCGATTGACCCAATTGCTGCTGCCACTTATTTTCCGGGTCGCCGTTGCCGACGCCGTGAATAAACAGCAAGGTCGTCTTTTTTGTCAACGTGTAGTCCTCCGCTTGATGCGCATGAAAAGTAATTGATTATTTATTGTTATCACATACGAGGGGCAGTTATTTGATTGATGAATTTTAAGATCATGATTAAATTCTGATTTTTTCATCCTTGACGAACTCGGAGCCCGCACCTCATGATCGGATTTCGGTATAAAGGTGAAAATTGGGGACGTGAAGGGGATGGGGCTGCAATTTCTGGCCTGCTGAATCTCCTGATGGCAAGCAGGAACTTGCTGATTTTCGACACCTGAATCCCGTTGCAACCTGCCTGCAACCTTCATGTGACTAGAGTCACATGCAAGGTGCTGCGATGATCTGATCGCGGCCAGGAAGTCCGAACAAGGAGTCGTGGAGCAATGGCGGTTTACGCAAACCCGAACACCGATGGCGCGCTGGTTAATTTCAAGGAGCGCTACGAGAACTACATTGGCGGCCAATGGGTCGCCCCGGCCAAGGGCATGTATTTCGAGAACGTCACCCCGGTGACCGGCAAGGTCTTCTGCGAGGTGGCCCGTTCCACCGCCGAAGATATCGAGACTGCCCTGGATGCAGCCCATGCGGCCGCTCCTGCTTGGGGCAAGACCAGCCCTGCCGAACGCGCTGTCATCCTGAACAAGATCGCGGACCGCATCGAGGAAAACCTCGAAATGATGGCCGTGGCCGAAACCTGGGACAACGGCAAGGCCATCCGCGAGTGCCTGAACGCCGACCTGCCGCTGGCAGTTGACCACTTCCGCTACTTCGCCGGAGCAATCCGCGCCCAGGAAGGCAGCCTCTCTCAGCTCGACGACGACACCACCGCATACCACTACCACGAGCCGCTGGGCGTGGTCGGGCAGATCATCCCGTGGAACTTCCCGATCCTCATGGCCGTCTGGAAGCTCGCCCCGGCGCTGGCTGCCGGCAACGCGATCGTGCTCAAGCCCGCCGAGCAGACCCCGGTCTCGATCCTGGTGCTCATGGAGCTGATCGGCGACCTGCTGCCAGCCGGCGTGCTGAACGTGGTCAACGGCTTCGGCGTGGAATGCGGCAAGCCGCTGGCCTCCAACAAGCGCATCCGCAAGATCGCCTTCACCGGCGAAACCACCACCGGCCGGCTGATCATGCAGTACGCGTCGGAAAACCTGATCCCGGTCACCCTGGAACTGGGCGGCAAGTCCCCGAACATCTTCTTCGAGGACATCGCTGCCAAGGATGACGCCTTCTACGACAAGGCGCAGGAAGGATTCACGCTGTTCGCGCTGAACCAGGGCGAAGTCTGCACCTGCCCATCGCGTGCGCTGATCCAGGAAAGCATCTATGACCGCTTCATGGGCGATGTGGTGGCCCGCACCAAGGCCATCAGGCAGGGACACCCGCTGGATACCGACACCATGATGGGTGCCCAGGCATCCAACGACCAGCTGGAGAAGATCCTCTCCTACATGGACATCGGCAAGTCCGAGGGCGCCAAGGTGCTGCTCGGCGGGGGACGTGCGGATCTGGGCGGAGAGCTCTCCGGCGGCTACTACGTGCAGCCGACCATCTTCGAGGGCACCAACGACATGCGCATCTTCCAGGAGGAGATCTTCGGGCCGGTGGTAGCGGTGACCAAGTTCAAGGACTACGACGACGCGATCTCCATCGCCAACGACACCCTGTACGGGTTGGGTTCGGGGGTGTGGAGCCGCAATGGCAACGTGGCCTACCGTGCCGGCCGCGCCATCCAGGCCGGACGCGTGTGGGTCAACCAGTACCACGCCTACCCGGCGCACTCGGCCTTCGGCGGATACAAGTCCTCGGGTATCGGCCGCGAGAACCACCTGATGATGCTGGACCACTACCAGCAGACCAAGAACCTGCTGGTTTCCTACTCGGAAGACAAGCTGGGCTTCTTCTAGGAGCAGTAGCTGCCACGAGCAGCATGAGATGACAACAGACCTCGAAGGTGCGGGGCCAGCCGGGACAGCGTCCGGGGATCGATTGGCCTCATCCCCCGCACGCCAGCCGGCACCCCGCACCTTCGAATGCCATGCAAAGGACAAAGTACATGAGCAAGATGAAAGCTGCAATAGTCGAAGGCTTCGGCGAAGAGTTCCAGGTGAAGGACGCCGAGATCCCCGAGCCCGGCCCCGGCCAGGTGCTGGTGAAGCTGATCGCCTCGGGCGTCTGCCACACCGACCTGCACGCCGCCGAGGGCGATTGGCCGGTCAAGCCGAAGCTTCCGCTGATTCCCGGGCATGAAGGCGTGGGCATCGTGGAAAAGCTCGGCGAAGGAGTCACCGAGGTCGCGCTCGGGGACATGATCGGCAACGCGTGGCTGGACAGCGCCTGCGGGCACTGCCAGTACTGCGGCACCGGCTGGGAGACGCTGTGCGAAGCCCAGTCCAATGGCGGATACTCCATGGACGGTTCCTTCGGCCAGTACATGCTGGTGGATTCCCGCTATGCCGCGCACATCCCGGAGGGCTCGGATCCCCATGAAATCGCGCCGGTGCTGTGCGCGGGAGTGACTGTCTACAAGGGCCTGAAGATGACTGAGGTCAAGCCCGGCCAGTGGGTGGCTATTTCGGGTATCGGCGGACTGGGCCATATCGCGGTGCAGTACGCGGTGGCCATGGGCATGCGGGTGATCGCCATTGACGTGGCCGATGACAAGCTGGCGCTGGCCTCGAAGCATGGAGCGGAAATCACCGTCAATGCCTTCGCCCAGGACCCGGCCGAGATCATCCAGCAGAAGGTTGGCGGAACGCACGGCGTGCTGGTTACGGCGGTGCATCCAAAGGCGTTCGGGCAAGCGATCGGCATGACCCGGCGCGGCGGAACGATCGTGTTCAACGGGCTGCCCGCCGGTGATTTCCCCGCACCCATTTTCGACATCGTGCTCAAGGGCCTGACCATCCGCGGATCGATCGTGGGAACACGGCAGGACATGATCGAGGCGCTGGAATTCTATGCGGCAGGGAAGATCAAGCCGACCTTCCATACCCGCCCGCTGGAAGACATCAACGCCGTATTCGACGAAATGCGCCATGGCAAGATCGATGGGCGCGTTGTCATCGACTACGCCGGCAGGGCGTAGCCGGATCCGCAACGGTTGATGGCACGGTACCGGATGCGGCTTTTCGAAGCGGCATCCGGTACCGGTGTCCTGGCCGCCCTGGCCGAGCGATGGACGGTGCGGCCCAAAAAGAGGACACTGGCCACAACGAGATAAATCCGGACGTGGACAACGAGGCAGGAGCAGGACATGAGCACCGTAACCGAAACGCGCGCCGCAATCGAGGGCGAAGAGTTCTCGCGGGTGGCCTTCACCTCCGAAGCCCTGGACCTGCTGCGCAAGCTGTGGGGGATCCACGGCCCGCTGATGTTCCACCAGTCCGGAGGGTGCTGCGACGGGTCCTCGCCGATGTGCTACCCGGCCGGCGAGTTCCGCACCGGGGGATCGGACATCCGGCTCGGCGTGCTTTCCCTGGACGGCGCTGATGGCACCGCTCTGGGCGACATCGATTTCTGGATGTCCAAGGAGCAATTCGAATACTGGAAGCACACCAAGCTCACCGTGGACGTGGTCAACGGGCGGGGATCCGGTTTCTCCGTCGAAGCCCCGGAGGGCAAGCGCTTCTTGATCCGCAGCGAGATCATCGAGTTCCCGGCTGGCCCGAACCCCGACTAGGCTTGGCCCATGCGACTGTGGTCCCTGCACCCCTCATTGCTCGACGCCAAAGGGCTCGTTGCCTGCTGGCGTGAAACACTGCTGGCCCAGAAGGTGCTCGCAGGCCAGACCAAGGGCTATACCGGGCACCCGCAGCTTCTCCGGTTCAAGGCGCAGCCCGCCCCGCTGGTGCATATGGGCGGCTACCTGCAGGGCTTGTGGGACGAAGCGGCTGTCCGGGGCTATCGCTTCGACGCCGCGAAGATCCTGCATCCGGCAGCCGCCGCGCAGCTGGAAAAGATCCCGGTCACCCAGGGGCAGGTGCACTTCGAGCGCGAGCACCTGCTGCGCAAGCTCTCCGTCCGGGATCCCGCGCGCATCGCCCGCTTGGAACCGGCAGGGCAGGTGGCCCTGCATCCGCTGTTCGTGCAGGTCCCGGGGCCAGTGGAGGCCTGGGAGAAGGATGCGCTCGCCAGCGGATGAGCTGCTGGCCCGGCAAAATCCTAGAGCAGCTCCGCGCGCAACTGTGCGGGGGACTTGGGCGAGAGCAGCCCCGGGGCCACATCGTACACGGTCTGCGCACCGGTGATGCCGCGCTGGTTCATCCGGAAGGCGGCCCGGGCGTAAGCCACCAGCACGCTGGAAGTGAATTCCGGGTTGGAGCCAAGGGCCAGCGAATACTCGATGACCTGCTTCTGCTCGTCGCTGGTATTGCCCGAACGGATCACGAACCCGCCGTGGGGCATATTCGAATGCTCGGCGGCCAAGGTCTGCTCGTCGATGAACTCGACGGTGGTGTCGTACTGGTCGAAGTAGTGCTCCATGCCCACGATCGCTTCGCGCACCGCCTGCGCATCGGCACCGTCTTCGAGCACCACGAAGCATTCGCGCTGGTGCTTCTCGCGGGTGCTCAGCGAAGGCCGCTGCCCAGCGCGGACCCGGTCGATGGCCTCTTGGCTTGGGATGGTGTACTGCACGCCGGCGGCGACACCCGGCACGCGGCGGATCGCATCCGAGTGGCCCTGGCTCAGGCCGCGGCCCCAGAAGGTGTACGTCTGCCCGTCGGGCAGCAGTGCTTCGCCGAAGACGCGGTTGATCGAGAACATGCCCGGATCCCAGCCCACGGAGATCAACGCGGTCTTGCCCGCAGCTTTCGCCGGGGCATCCACGCTCTGGAAGTACTCCGGGATGCGGGCGTGGGTGTCGAAGCTGTCCACGGTATTGAACAGGGCCGCGAACTTCGGGCCCTGTTCTGGCAGGTCCGAACGCGAACCGCCGCACAGGATCAGCACGTCGATGCCGCCCGCGTGCTGCTCAAGCTCGTCCATGGCGAAGCGCGGGGCAGGCTGGGCCAGATCCAGGGTGCCAGGGTCGCGACGGGTGTAGACACCCACCAGTTCCATATCCGGATTCTTCGCGATCGCGCTCTGCACGCCGCGTCCCAGATTTCCGTAGCCTGCAATGCCGATGCGGATCTTTGAAGTCATGCCAGCCGTTTCCTTGGGGTTGAAGTTTGCGCAGCCGCTCAGGGGCTAAATACTTCGGATTATGCCAATGAAACAGCGGGCGGGGAAACCTTAGGCGGAGTATGACCTCGGACTTAGCCGAACAGGCGCTTGAAGAAGCCCTTCTTCGGCTCCGCTTCGTGGCCCTGGCAGCGATCCTTGTTCGGGACGTTGCGCATGGTTGCTTCGACGTGCTGGCCGCAGCCAGCCCAGGTGGTCTTCTTGCAGGTCTTGCATTGAACCTGACGGCACATGGTGTTCCTTAGGGGGTTGTGTTGCGGTTAGGACAGGGAGAGGAACAGCTTTTCGAGTTCTTCGACGCTCAAGCCGTCTTCTTCCTCGGAAGCCTTTTCGGGATCCGCAATGCAGTACTGCATTGCCGAGGAGACAATGGCGAATCCGGCGCGGTCCAGTGCGGTGGAGACGGCAGCCAGCTGGGTGACGACCTCCTTGCACGAACCGTCGGTTTCCACGGCATTGATGACCGCATCGAGCTGGCCGCGGGCGCGCTTGAGTCGGTTGAGGATTCGCTTGCGGGTTGCTTCATCAGCAGTGCGCATCATTCTCTCCTTGGTAGGGATGGTGGATCAACGGGCTTTTGCAGCTTCATGAGAAGCTGCTCCAAAGCAGCGGCTTTCAATGCTCCAGGTTTCGAATGTACAAGTATCCCATTCTTGAACGCCACGAGCGTCGGGATGGACGCAATCTGCATTGTTCGTGCCAGCTCCGGCTGGGTTTCGGTATTCACCTTGGCGAACGCGATGCCCTCATGGGCCTCGGCGGCCAGCTCGAAGACCGGGGCAAATCTCTTGCAGGGGCCGCACCACGGTGCCCAGAAGTCAACGAGCACCATTTGGTTATTCCCAATGAACCGCTCGAAGTTCGCGGCGGATAATTCCAGCGGTTTCATCAGGCACCGGATTTCATGGCTAGCGGACAGCGTGCGTGCAACGCCGGAACCTTGCGGCACAGCAGCATCAGCAAGCCCGCAAACACGGCGATTAGCGCAATGGCCAACCCGCCGGGAGCCGGCACCTCCTGGCTGAGCACGAATACGCCCATGGCCAAAACGAAGTAGCCGAATCCCTTGCGCAGGCGGTGCTCAGCAATCCGATGCGAGAGCCGTGCGCCAAGCAGCGAGCCGAGGATCGCTGTGACAGCCAAGGACATGGCCAGCGGCCAATGCAGCGCCACCGAATTCAGCTGTCCGGCCAGCGCCGCCGCCGAATTCAAGGTGATCACCAGCAAGGAGGTGCCCACCGCCTGCGCCATGGACAGCCCGGCTAGCAAGGCCAGTGCCGGGACGATCAGGAAGCCACCGCCAGCGCCCACCAGGCCGGTGACCGCCCCGATGCCCAGGCCAACCGGCGCGAAGAGCCATACTGGCAGCGAAGCGCCGCCGGGGTTCTTGCGACCGCGGATCATCCCGCGGGCACTGGCCAGCATGATGACCGCAAAGCCGAGCATCAGCAGCTGGGCTGGGATGCTCTCAGCCAGCAGCCCGCCACCGAAGGCGCCGAGCATGCTGGTGGTCGCGAAGACCAGCCCCTGTGCCCAGCGCACATGCCCCTTGCGGGCATGCGGAATCAGGCTGGCCGCCGAGGTCGATCCCACCACCAGCAGGGAGGTGGCGATCGCTTCCTTGCCCGGCATGCCCGCGACATAGCTGAGCAGCGGAACCATCAGGATTGAACCGCCGCCGCCAAACAGCCCCAGGGTGAGCCCGACGACGCCTGCCAGCGCAACGGCCAGAATCAGCAGCGGTCCTACTTCCATGGTTTACTTCGCCACCTTGTTCCAGGGCATCTTGCCCAGGGCGCTGATCATCGGGCAGGAATCGCGCACTGCCGAGAACACCAGTCCGCCGCCGATTCCGGCCGAGAGGTAGGCGAACTTCGGGGAGATGAACTTTGCGCCCAGCAGGCCGGCGAGCACCAGCGAACCTGCGGTCATGCGCATCTGGCGATCCAGTGCCCAGCGCTGCACCCCGCGCACCATTGTTCCGCCGGCGTTTTCGTAGGCGGTGACGCCGCCGATCAGTACGGTGCTGTGCCCGAGCTGCTGCTCGTTCAGGGCGCGCTGCGCCTTGGAGGCGCGGTTGCCGCTGTGGCAGATCAAGACCGGAGTGCCCGGGATCTTGGCCAGCACTTCGGCGGCGTTCGCGGTGAATTCTTCCAGCGGTACGTTGTACGAGCCGGGAATGTGGACGGTCTCGAATTCGCCCGCGGTGCGCACATCGATCAAGGCGAGGTCGGCGTCGGGGGCGTCTACCAGGCACTTGAGCGCTGCGGCGTCCATGGTGTTCAAAGTGCTAGTCATTGGCGGGGGTTCAGCTTTCGTTGCAGGGGTGGTTAGTTGGCGAAGGCGGACCAGCCGAGGTAGCTGCCCTGAAGCTCGATGATCTCGAAGCCGGCATCGCGCAGGGCGCTGGCGGCCACGGCATTGCGCATGCCGCTCTGGCAGTAGGTCACGATGGCGCCGCGGGTTGGCAACTGATCCTGGTTCCACAGCACGCGTCCGCCGGACAGCTGCGTAGCGCCCGGGATGTGCCCGGCGGCGAACTCGGTCTTGTTGCGCACATCCAGCAGCATTGCGTAGTCGAAACCTTCCAGCTGGGCTGGGGTGATCGACTTCGGCTTCACGAGGGTCAAGCCTTCGAGGCTGGTGGTGAAGCCCTTGACCGCGTCGATTCCCACGCGCATCAGGTGGGCGCGGATCTGGGCGGCATGCTCGACGGAGTCGGCGAGCACGATCAGATCGCGTTCATCCTTTTCCGGGTCGTAGGCCCAAGCGCCGAAGCTTGCGGTCTTCGCCGTGCCCGGGATGGACAGGGCCCCGGCTACGGTGCCTTGGGCGATCTGGGTGTGCCCGCGGGTGTCGACGAATGCCGAGGCGCCCGAGCGCATCTGCTCCGCGATTCGCGCTGCCGGTACTTCTTCCAGTGCTTCGAGCTCGCCGAGGACCGCTGGGCCCAGGCGGTTCTGGCGCTTCATGCGGCCAAAGTACGCGTGAGCGTCGGGCTGGCCGTTGAGCAGTTCGGCAATGAAGCCTTCCTGGTCGTCGTTGGCCAGGTAGGTGCTCCACCATGCGAATTCGCGCTCGTAGCCCAGGGTGGTGGAAGGGACCGCGCCCAGCGCCTTGCCGCAGGCGCTGCCCGAGCCGTGGCCAGGGTGGATCTGGATGTAGTCGGGCAGTTCGGCCAGGGTCTTCTTCAGCGAGGCGTAGAGGTCACGGGCGCCTTGGAAGCGGGTGTCCACTCCGCCGGCTGCCTCATCGAGCAGGTCTGGTCGGCCCAGGTCGCCGGCGAAGATGAAGTCGCCGGAGAGCAGGTAGCCCGGGGCCTTGCTGAAGGCGCCGTCGGTGACGGCGTAGGCCAGGTGTTCTGGGGTGTGGCCGGGGGTGTGGCGGGCGGTGATGCGCAAGTTGCCCAGCACGATGGCGTCGCCATCCATCAGGCGCTCGGCTTCGAAGCCGTACTGCCAGTCCTTGCCGCCTTCGCCCGAGACGTAGCTGGTGGCGCCGGTGGCGGCGGCCAACTCGCGGGTTCCGGAGAGGTAGTCGGCGTGGATGTGGGTTTCGGCTACGGCAGTGATGCGCATGCCGTGCTTGGCCGCCAATGCCAGGTAGTCGGAAATGTCGCGGCGTGCGTCAACTACCAGGGCTTCGCCCTTGGCCTGGCAGCCGATGAAGTAGCTGGCCTGTGCGAGGTCTTCGTCGTAGAGGCGTTCAAGCAGCATGGTTGGTTCCTTTCAAAGATGAATTGAAACCACCATACATGATACCCCCGGGGGTATGTCAAAAATACGGGTGGGGGTATACGTTGAACTGTCGAAAATCACTTCTGGGGGAGGGTGGTTCTAGCCTTGTGCGAACTGGCGCAACCAGCTGTGCAGCTGTTTCTGCTCGAGAGGATCCAATGAACCTAGCAACTGCAGTTCCCCGTCGCTGGAGGGATGCAGGATGCCGAGGTGATCTGCGGGAAGGTGCGCCATTGCCGCGCCGGCATCGGAGTCGGCGGATGCGCTCGCCGGAGCGGAGATGAATATTTCCGCAGGAGAATCCGGCCACCCTTCGAGGATTGAAATCGTGCCCTCTAATAGGCGCAAAGTTTCATGCGCGCTGAGCCATGCGGTGACCGTGCCGATGCCCAGTTCCAGGCCCGCCTCGGGGGTGTTTTTGCGCATTCCCTTGGTGAGAATCTGGGTTTTCACGTTGAACTTGTCCGTTGCCATTGGCTTCGCCCGGGCCAGGCGCTGTTCCATGCGCGCGAAATGCTGCTCGATGCTTTTACGGCTTGCGAAGATACCCATGTAAGTAACTTTGCCTGCTTCGGTGGACGCTGTCGAGCTATTTGCCGGTTGCAGCCGAAAGTACCGAAGTGAAAGCCGACTTCAGCGACTGCGCCAGATCTGCAGATTCTGCCAAATAGCCATTGACCATTGCTCCGTCGCGCAGCATCATGAACTGGCGTGCAGCGGTTAGTGGATCCTTGACTCCGGCATCGGAGGCGATGTCGGCGAATTTTTCGAGCATCCACTGGCGGTGCGTGCCGATGATTTCGCGTACCGGGTCTGCCGGATCTGAATACTCGGCCGCCGCGTTAATGAATGCGCAACCGCGGAATCCCGGGTTGCAGCTGGACGCGCCAATGCCTTCTGCGATCGCGCCGAGTGAAGCGGCCGGGTCTGAGGGGTCGTGCACGCTTTGGAGCCACTCGCGTTCCTTTTCGCCCAGCTCGCCGAGGTAGGCGACGACCAGGTCGCTTTTGCTGCGGAAGTGGCGGTAGAAGGTGACCTTGGTGATTCCTACTTCTTCAATGATCTTGTCGGCGCTCGTTGCGCGGATGCCTTGGGTGTAGAACAGGCGGCTGGTTGCCTCCAGGATGCGCTCGCGAGTGGCACCGGCCGAGCGGGTTCGGATGGATTTGGCCGCTGCTTCTGATTGCACGAGTGCCTCCAAGTAGAAAAAAGTTCTTGCGCAGGTATACGAAGTAGTCTACCTTAGTGAATGTAGACGAACTAGCAACTCTACTAGTTCCGGATTTTGAGGAGACGCAACATGTCAGCACCCCTGTACAGCACCACCGCAACCGCAACCGGCAATGGCCGTTCCCAGGCCCGCGCTGTCAGCGACGATGGCTTGCTCGATGTCACGCTGGAAACCCCGACCTCCATGGGCGGCCCGGGCGGTGCAACCAATCCCGAGCAGCTTTTTGCTGCCGGCTGGGCCTCTTGCTTCCATTCCGCTCTGAAGCTCGTCGCCGCGAAGCGCAGGGTCAAGATCGCGGACTCCACCGTCACCGCAGAAGTTTCCCTGCGTAAGACCCCGGAAGGCGGGTTCGGATTGGAAGCGGCACTGCAGGTGAACTTCGCTGCGGGCCTGAACAAGGAAATGGCTGACGAGCTAGTTGACGCCGCGCACGCCGTCTGCCCCTACTCCAACGCCACTCGCGGCAATATTCCGGTGACGCTGACCAGCGTCGTAGCTTGAGCACCGCCATGAGCATCACGTCCAGCGATTACAGCCGCAAGTTGCGCAACCTTTATTTCGCCCGCTTCGCCGTGGCAATCATCTGGGTTGGCCTCATGCTTGCAGCGGCCGCCCGGGCGACTGAACCGAGCATCTTGCTGACAGCGCTGCTGGTAATTTTTCCAGCATTCGATGCAGGCGCCGTGCTGTGGCAAATGCGAGCGGATCCCGCGGGGCGGGGCTCCTGGGCGGTACAGAAGGCAGCGATTGCCTTGAGTTCAGTGGTTGCCATTGCCTTGGGGATCGCCTCTTCGATCTCGCTGCCGGCGGCCGTTGCTCTCTGGGGAGTGTGGGCGATTGCCTCCGGTGTCGCGCAGTTGCTGACCGCGATTCGCAACCGAGGTGCCGGCGGCCAAATTGCGCAGGTGCTATCGGGAGGTATCTCGGTGCTCGCCGGTGGCGGTTTCCTCTACCAAGGGCTCCTGGGACGCGCAATGATGGCCGGGGTAGCGGGCTATGCGACCCTCGGGGCGGTCTTTTTCCTCGTCTCGGCCATCGTCTTGAGCGCAAAACTGCGCAAGGTCAGCGTCTAGGCCAAGCTGTCGAGGTGCTTGGCCAATCGTGCGCTGGCGTTGGCCAGATGCTGGGCCAATACCTCGGCGGCACCGTGGGCATCACCGGCTTCAATGCACTGAAGCAGGCGTTCGTGCTCGTCGGCAATATCTGCGGTGTTGAGCAAGGTCGCATCCTGCACATGGGTCATGCACAAGCGGATTTCATCGCTGAGCTGGCCGTAGATGGAGCTGGTGCGCTGCGACTGGAGGGCTTGGACCAGGGCGGAGTGGAACTGGACATCCGGGTCCACGATGTCGATCGGGGACGCATCGCGCAGGGCAGTGATTTCCGCATTGGCTTGGCGAGCGGCTTCTGGGACTTGGCCGGTGCTCGCCAGTAGTCGGACCGCCTCGGCTTCGATGATGGCTCGGGTGCGGTAGATGTCGCGAGCGTCGGCCGAAGTCAGCAGCGTGACTTTAGCGCTCTGATGCGCGTTGCGCGTCAGTAAGCCGCTGGCAACGAGGTTTTCCAAAGCCGCTTTTGCTGTTGGCCGGGCCACCTCATAGTGCGCAGCAACGTCGACCTCGCCCAGCGGCGTGCCGGGGGCCAGTTCTCCGCTGAAAATTCTGGCACGCAAAGATTTCACGATGGCCTGAACCACGGAAACCACACCTAATCGGGCTGCCACATGGATCCTTTCGCCCTGCTGGAAAACAACCTAACAAGTATCCCACGAATCGTACTACTATGACATGAGTACTTGTTAGACAATTTTCGTATTCGGCAAGCGGCGCTTGCCAACCGCACAGGAGCGCACCATGGCTTTGAGCACGCCAGCACTCGGCGAAACAACCGTTTCGTCCACGATCCTTGACCTCGTCGGGGACCAAGACCGCGTTAAAACCCGATCCATCGACCGCGTTGCCTACGCTTCGGATGCCTCGCACTACCTGTACACCCCGCAGGCAGTGGTGCTGGCCAAGGATGCTGCCGAAGTATCGGCGTTGCTGACGGCCGCCGCCGCCAAGGGCCAGCCGGTCACCCTGCGCTCCGGCGGCACCTCGCTGGCCGGACAGGCCAGTGGCGACGGGCTGATGATCGATGTGCGCCGCAACTTCCGCGGGATTACCGTGCTCGATAAGGGAGCACGCGTGCGCGTGCAGCCCGGAACAACCGTGCGCCAGGTCAACGCCCGCTTGGCGGTCTACGGAACGAAGCTGGGCCCGGACCCGGCCAGCGAGGCCGCATGCACCATCGGCGGCGTGATCGCCAACAACTCCTCGGGCATGGCCTGCGGCACCGAATTCAACACCTACCGGACCCTGGAATCGATGACCTTCGTGCTGCCATCGGGCACTATGATAGATACCGCGGATCCCGAGGCTGACCGCAAGCTGGCCGCCGCCGAGCCGCGGCTGGTTGCCACTTTGGACAAACTGCTCAAGCGCGTGCGCAGCAATCCTGCTTCGGTCGCGAAGATCGAAAAGCACTTCGCGTTGAAGAACACCATGGGCTACGGCATCAACGCCTTCCTGGACTTCGATAGGCCTGCCGAGCTGATGGCACACTTGATCATCGGTTCCGAGGGAACCCTGGCGTTCGTCGCAGAGGCCGTCTTCCGCACTGTGCCGATCCGCAAGCTGGCTGTCGCCACCTTGGCCGTATTCGACAACCTGGATCTGGCCACCCGTGCGCTGCCTGAGCTCGTGGAATCCGGTGCAGCCACCCTGGAGCTGATGGACTCCACCTCGCTGCGCGTCGGCCAGTCCTTGCCTGGCGTGCCCGATGCCATCATGGGCTTCGACGTCGAGCAGCAGGCCGCCTTGCTGGTGGAGTACCACGCGGACACCGAAGAGGAGCTGGCTGGGCTGCGATCCGCAGGCCAGTCGCTGCTCGATGCTTCGGCATTGCGTGCTCCAGCCATCTTGTCCCCGGATGCCAAGAACCGCCAGGCCGCCTGGAAGTTCCGCAAGGGCCTGTATGCTTCGGTGGCCGGCGCCCGCGTTTCGGGTACCACCGCGCTGCTGGAAGACGTCGTCGTCCCGGTTGAGACCCTGGCCGAAACCTGCGACAGCCTGCAGGAGCTATTCACCGAGTACGGCTACGAGGATTCGGTGATCTTCGGCCACGCCAAGGACGGCAACATCCACTTCATGCTCACCGACCGCTTCGAGGGCGATGTGGCGCTGAACCGCTACAACTCCTTCAACGACAAGATGGTGCAGCTGATCCTGGACAAGGACGGCAACCTGAAGGCGGAGCACGGCACCGGCCGCGCTATGGCGCCATTCGTTCGCGCGCAGTACGGCGATGAGCTCTACGAGGTGCACCTGGAACTGAAGGCCGCCTGCGACCCCCGCCTGATGATGAACCCGGGCGTGATCATCGATGAGGACCATGCCGCGCACATCCGCAACATCAAGCTCAACGAGACCATCGAGGTTGAAGCGGACCACTGCGTGGAATGCGGCTACTGCGAACCGGTTTGCCCGTCCAAGGACCTGACCCTGACCCCGCGCCAGCGCATCGTGGTGCGCCGCGCCATTGCCAAGGCCGAAGCCGAGGGGAACACCGCCCTGGTGGCCGAACTCGAGCGCGACTACGAGTACAACGGCGTGCAGACCTGTGCCGTTGACGGCATGTGCGTCACCGCATGTCCTGTGGGCATCAATACCGGCCTGCTGGTCAAGCGCCTGCGCCGCGAAGATGCACATCCTGTGCTGGAAGCCGGTTTCAAAGCCGCTGCCAAGGGCTGGGGTGGTGCGACCCGCGCTGGTTCGCTGGCGCTGAGCGTTGCCGACAAGTTCCCGACCGCAGTGGTCCGCGGCGCTACCGACTTGGTTCGCAAGGTGGTCAGTGAGGATCTCATGCCACGCTACGATGCTGACCTGCCAGGTGGCGGCGAAGCCCGCAAGCCAATGGCCGGGAACTTAGGTGCCGTTGGCACCGAGCCTCTGGCGATCTACCTGCCAGCCTGCGTGAATTCGATGTTTGGCCCGGCTGGAGATGGCGAGGGTGTTGCCCCGGCATTCACCAAGCTGCTGCACGCTGCCGGCGTCTCCGTATACGTCCCAGAAGGCATTGAATCCACCTGCTGCGGCACCCCTTGGACTTCCAAGGGCTACGAGCAGGGCCACGAAGTCATGGGCCAGCGTGTGCTGGAGGAAATCCGAGCTGCCATGCCGGGCAAGAACTTGCCGATTATCTCGGATGCTTCGAGCTGCACGGAAGGCTATGAGCACACCCTGGCCGAGCACGGTTACGAGGTAGTGGATCTGTTGGCATTCACTTCGCAACACCTGCTCGACAAGCTGCCCGAAATGCAGAAAATCTCCTCGGTGACCCTGCACCCGACCTGCTCATCCACGCAGATGGGCTTGAACCCGGATATGCAGAAGATTGCCGAGGCAGTCGCTGACACCGTGAACACCCCGGTCAATTGGGGTTGCTGTGGTTTTGCCGGCGATCGCGGCATGCTGCACCCTGAGCTGACCGAGTCTGCAACTGCCCGGGAAGCGGCCGAGGTTCGTGAATTGGATGCGCAGGAACATGCTTCGTGCAACCGTACCTGCGAACTGGGCATGACTCGTGCGACCGGCAAGGAATACCGCCACATCGTTGAATTGCTGGCAGAGGCTGCTGGCAAGTAGCACTCAGGACAAAGCCGCTTGAAAGGCAACTTTCAGGCGGCTTTGCCGCAGGGTGATGCTTAGAGCTGGTACTTGCCGAGGATCAGGCCGCGAGATCTTCGGGGCCGTCATGCGGTTTCAGTCGTTCCTTGAGTTTCTGCATCCATTTCGAATCGCATCTCAATTGAGGGAACGGTTTGTGCGCGTATCCGGTGGCCGGTGGTGCGGTGGACTTGTACGACATTGCTGATCCTGGGCAAACCATGATGGGATGGCCGTTGCCGAATGCAATGTATTCGTACCAACCGACGGCTTCCTTGGCTTTGTTGCAGGCAGCGCACCGGCCATCGCCGTTGAAAACAGTGGTCTTGCCGCCACGGGCGTATTGCTTGACGTGGTCTATTTCCTCGACGATTCCGTCGCAGAATGGCGTGCGGCAGTGTCTGTCGCGGACCGCGATGAACTTCTTGAGCTTTTCCGGGAAAATCCGGGCTTTAGAATCCATGGTGATCAGGTCCTGGTCACCGGGCGCCGTGTAGAAGCGGGCGAGTTCGGTGCGCACTTCGAGCTGTTCGATGAGTTCTTGGTCAGGTTTGGCATCGATCTGCTCGGGGGTCAGGTCATTTGGGATCTGATGCCCGCTAATCCATTCACGCACGCTCTGGGCAGGAATGAATCCGTAACCTTCCAAATAGGCTGGTTCGCGTTCGCCGGCGAAGAGGGCTCGGTCGGTCATGATCACACCGACGTGCAGCGCGATGGGCATCTTGGAAGGTTCACCAATCATCATGTAGCTGAAGAGCAGGTCGGCACGAATCTGGGCGCGAGAGCGCTTATCGCCTTTTTTGCGCAGGGCTTTTGACTCATCGTCCAAGTAGTTCTTCAGGCACATGCCCTGCAGCAGGGGGTATTCGCCGTTGATCATGATGCGGCCGCGCTGATGGTCGATTTTCAGGCTGAGTTTGCGTTGTTCTTCAACGGTTTTCTGCTCGATTGATTCCTGGTCTGAAGTGTAGGACAGGACGAACTTATGGACCGTTTCCTTGATCTGGTTAGTGCCCATGGACTCGAACATGTCCGGGTTCTGGGCGAAGAACTGGTCGAACTCGGTGCGACGCAGGGGTTTGAGGGCTTGCAACGGAGTCAGGATGGCTTGGGCTTGCGCCTCGGTGAATTCTCCGCGTGCGCAGGCTGCCGCGAGGTGAGGGGTGTCTTCGAAGAGGATGCGGCAATTGACCAAGTAATTGCGCATTCCGTGCGGTGATTGCCTGCGGGCCAGAGCGACGCTGGCGGCTGCGCCGCGCGTTTGGTCATCCATGTGGATGCCACGTTCTTCATGGTCTCGAACGAATTCCTTCTCGAGTTGGTGGCCGAGGGCGGCCTGCTTGAAGCGCAATGTGGAGATGAAAGACTCCAGTAATTCGATGCCTTGGGCGCACTCGGTTTTGCTGCCATGTTCTTCAATAGCAGACAGGTCGTCTTGCACCATTTGCATGTGGAGGTCGAAGTCCTCATGTGGTGCTGGTGGGGTGAGGCTGCTTCCGTGCGCCTTTGCTTCGGACATGTTCTAATTATACTTCTTTAGATAGAACATGTCTTCTAATAATGTGGAAAACTTCGGAATCTGCGTTGCGTGCATACTTATGCAAACCTTGTAATGATATCCATCTCAAAATCTCGATGGCCCGCACGGTGCAATATCGTTGAATGCCCAAGTAAAAGGGCGTAAATGCGGAAAATTCGCTGGTTTCCAAGAGATCCTGGCCCGGTGGGAGCATGACATGATGTTCCAGTTCGGAACTTCCATTTGCAGCGCCCGGCCGCATCCAAGGCCGGATCGAGGCAGCAATAACACCCCCATTGAGGACTCGCGATGAATCGCAAACCATCCATGAGCTCGCGCCAGGCCACAATGCTCGGTGCCCAGCTGCGTCGTCGCAAGTCGATCGCGAACATGATCACCGAGTCGCAGACCAATGCGGGAGCGGGCCAGCTGCGACGAACCTTGGGCATGTGGCAGCTGACCATGATCAGCGTCGGCGCCACCATGGGCACGGGCATCCTGGTAATCCTCGGCGATACGGTGCCGGTCGCAGGCCCGGCCATCTGGATCTCTTTCGTGATCGCGGGCATCACCGCCCTGCTCTCTGCGGTGTCCTATGCGGAAATGGCCGGCATGGTTCCGGTATCCGGCTCCAGCTACTCCTATTCTTACGCGACCATGGGCGAAGGCATCGCCTGGATCTGCGGCTGGTGCCTGGTGCTCGAATATGCGGTATCGGTGGCTGCGGTGGCCGTAGGTGCGGGCCAGTACGTGAACGAAACGCTGCGGACCTTCGGCATGGAACTGCCCCAGATGCTTGCCGGGGGACCTGCTGAAGGCGACGTGGTGAACTTGCCGGCACTGATCGTCATCGCGCTGGCCACCTTGCTGCTGGTGCGCGGGGCGCGCGAATCGGCCATCGTGAACTCGATTGTCGTGGCCATCAAGGCCGGAATCCTCATCTTCTTCTCGATCGTCGCCTTCAGCGCCTTCAATGCGGGCAACTTCGAACCGCTGCTGCCAATGGGCGCCGCCGGCGTGACCGCCGCGGCCTCAAGCGTGTTCTTCTCCTACATCGGTTTCGATGCCGCCTCCACCGCCGGCGAGGAAGCGAAGAACCCGAAGCGCGATTTGCCGCGTGCCATCATGCTCTCGATGCTGATCGTGACCATCAGCTATGTGCTGGTAGCCGTTTCGGCCATCGGTGCGCGCGAATGGAACTGGTTCGAAGGTGCGCAGGCGCCGCTGGTGCAGATCGTTGGCGAGCTGACCGGCCGGCCGGTCTTCGTGCTGATCTTCGCGGTGGCTGCCGTGCTGGCCATCGCCTCGGTGGTGCTGACCGTGCTCTACGGCCAGACCCGCATCCTGCTGGCCATGTCCCGCGATGGACTGGTGCCGCCGGTGTTCGGCAAGGTTTCGGCGCGCACCGGAACCCCGGTTGCCGGAACCTGGATCACCGGCATCCTGGTCGCGATCACGGCTGGGTTCATCCCGCTAGGCGCGCTGGCTGACGCCACCAGCATCGGCACCCTCTTCGCCTTCGCGCTGGTGGGCGCATCGGTGATGTACCTGCGCAAAACCCAGCCGAAGGCCGAACGCACCTTCCGCGTGCCGCTGTACCCGATTACCCCGATCCTGGGCATCCTCGCCTGCTTGTTCCTGATGAGCCAACTCGGCTGGCATACCTGGGCGGTGTTCATCATCTGGATGATCGTCGGTGCTGCCGTCTACCTGGGCTATGGCCGGCGTCGTTCGCGCCTGGGCCAGATGACCAAGCAGGAATACGCCGCCACTCTCGCCGACGAGAAGTAGGAACGCCAGGTGCTGCAGGAGAAAGAGGTTCGGTGGAAGGTGTGAATTCCATGGTATTCATCGGCGCTATTCGGCTCGTGCTTGCGATACGCGTAGGGTGGGAATCACTCGAATGAGCAGGAGTTTGCAATGAGCACCACAGGCCGCAGGGATATCCATCTTTCGTTGACCGCCGACCAGGCCGACGACCTGATCAGCGCGCTGGAAGCGCACCGCGGAAGCTTCGAACGCCTGGAGAAGGAGGCGGGCCATGGTTTCGGGCTTCCTGCGGCGTATTGGACTGGCCGGGTTCAAGAGGTCCAAGAGCTGCTTGATGCGGTGCGCCGGCAGGAACCCGGCGATGATACCGGGCTGCAAGGCGAGGGCGGAGCTGGCCGGGCGCTTGGGCAAGCGGACTAGCCAGCTGGGCTCTGCCGCCGGATCAGTCCTGGTGCTTGTCGCTCTGGGAGTCCGATAAGTCCAGATGCTCGGAGGACTCTGCTCCGGGAGCGCTCTGGGTCCTGATCGAAAACGGAATCTCATGGATTGCGGCACTGTGGGCCCAGTACCCGACGCGGAAGGTGGCGAGCCGAGACTCGCTGTTCCGTCGGCACAGGTCGCCCATCGTGGATTCTGCCGGGAGCGCGGGAACTTCGGGGAAGATGGGGCTGGGCACGGTCACGTGCCAAATCTGCAAGTTATCAGGTTCTCCTCCGCACAGCACCAGCAGGACCGCGCGGCCTTGGGTGGAGATGAATCCCATGACGTCTTCAACCAGTTCATGGGGTTCGGCGATGACTACCGGCATGCCCTCTGTCCAGCCGTAAGTGGACAGGTGCCGTCGTGCTGCGTGTGAGTTGAGCAGTTCGGTGATGCGCCGGGTGGCATTTGAGCGCAGGTTTGAGTGGTTCAAGGAATCCTCCGTTGATGGCAGCTCGCCGTTAGGTGAATGCCCACGAAATCAGGGTGTGACGGATCACAGCTTGAATCCCCGGGTTTCGCCTCAGGCGCTCGGTGAACATCGTGGAGTTATTTTCCTAGAATATGCGAATTCCTCGAAAAAATGTAGCCCCAGCCTGCGAATGCAGGCTGGGGCCCCGGGGGCTGTATCGGCTAGTAGCTCAGGCCGAAACCGTAGTCGAAGAGCGCACCGTCGGAGGTCTCAGCGTAGCCGGGCAGATCGCTGAACTGCTCGGTGATAGCCTCGCGTGTACCAGCCAACGCGAACGGCGTGTGGCCTTGCGGAGAGAACTTGCCGGAGAGCACGTCCATCAGCGCGGTGTCGGTCATGCCGAAGCCGGCCACGATGGCGCCCGCCTCGCGCAGCCCGCTGGGCTCGTCCATGACGAATGGCTGGCGGAAGTACACGTGCCTGACGACCTTGCTGGGGTCCTCGACCTCGCTCATCACCTGCTTGATGGTGTCCAGCGACGGGCTGATCTCCCAGGACTGCGACTCGGCCATGCCGGTGAAGTCCAAGATGCTGGATTCCCAAGGCAGCGACCCGCCGAAGCGCAGGCTGTTATCCGTGCAGGATTCGGCGCCCTGGGTCACACAGGCATCGGCTGCGCCGAATGGGCTGGCTCCGTCAAGGCCTTCAATGCCGTCCATGGTGATCGGGCTGATGTGCTCCGGGTTCATGCCCGATTCCGGATCATCGGACTTGTAGGAACTGGTGTTCTTGTTGTTCACCGATACCGAGAACTTTCCGCATTGTGGTCATGGGTGTTTCAGGCTGTGGAAAATCTACGGTGGGCGAGTTGCTCGGTGGCCAGATCAAAGCAGAGTTCCTCGATGGAGACTCCCTGCATCCGAAGGCGATCATCGACAAAATGGCTTCGGAAAAGCCGTTGGATGATGCCGATCGCGAGCCCTGGCTCGGTGAAATCGGGCGTCTGCTGGCGGCAGCCGGAGAACGTGAGCCATTGATCATTGCGTGTTCAGCACTCAAGCGGAAGTACCGCGATCAGATCCGCGAGCAGGCGCCTGCAACGGTGTTCATTCACCTGCACGGGAGTCTTGAGCTGCTGACCGTACGCATGGGCGAGCGTGCTGGGCACTTCATGCCAGTCGGATTGCTGAAGTCCCAGTTCGAAACGTTGGAAGAGCTTGAACCAGATGAACGCGGACTGGTGCTCGATATTTCAGCATCGCCGCAACAACTGGCCAGTCAGGCAGCCAGTTGGTTGGGCAACCATTAAGTAGGGCTGGCGCAGCCCGAGGCAGGTACGGACAAATCCGTGCGTGCCTCGGGTTTTGCGTTTGGTCCCCGAGGTTCCGCCGGCGAGGCCTGGTGCATTCCACTTTCGGCCAGCAGCGTGCCAGCGTCAGGGAAGCCAGGCGCAGCAACAGCTCCGAGGCGCAGCTGGAGGTGCCGTCCTCGCTGTAGGAGGAATCGCTGAGGAATCCCTTGATTTCGGCGCCTTGCCTCGGGCACTCGTTCTGCAAGACGCCGTAGCGAGGGTCGCACGTTCGACTGTCTGCAGATCATCTTCGGAGCTGCTCGAATTCTGTGCAACTGTCGTGGCAAAAGTTTGCCATAGGGCACCGGAGTCCAGGATCTATGGCCATTTTCCTGAGGTGTGCCTTATTATTTAGAAGTCAGGAATCCAGCTCAAGCAGGTTCCGGCGCTCTCAAAAGGGGCGATACCCGTTGCGGCCCAGCAACCGGTAACGGCAGACATATATGGAATTTCTTCAGCACGATTTCTTGAAAAGAGTCCATAATGTCTAGCGTTTCAGCTGCCATTTCCCATGCCCTCAAGCCCATCGCCCCGCAGATCTTCGGATTAATGGGCAACGGCAACGCCCACTTCCTGGATGCCGCCGTCCGCGCGGGATTCGACTACACCGCCGTGCGCCACGAATCCGCCGCTGTTTCCGCGGCCGACGCGTACTTCCGCATCTCCAACAAGCTGGCCATCGCCTCGACCACCTACGGAGCCGGGTACACCAATACCATCACTGCCCTGGCCGAAGCCGCCGCAGCACGCACCCCGCTGCTGTTCATCACCGGCGATGCCCCAACCACCGGCCTGCGCGGTTGGGATGTCGACCAGGCTGCGATCGATGCCGGCGTGGGGGCAGCGCGCTACGTCGTGGACCGCCATACCCCGGGTGCCACCGCGATGGAAGCGGCCGCCCATGCGCTACGCGAACGCCTGCCGGTGGTCTTGGCTATTCCCTATGATTTAGCGGCAGCGGATCCCCTCGAAGAACAGCTTCCTGATTTCGCATCGCTGCGCAGCACCCCGCCGGCGCCGCAACTGAACTCCACCCAGCTGGAGCAGATCGCGCAAAAGCTCAATGCGTCCGAGCGCACCCACATCCTCTACGGCCGCGGCGCGATAGATGCCGCAACCCACGTCAAGGACTTGGCGCAGAAGCTGGATGCCACCACCTCGGGCACTCTGCTGGCCCGCGACCTGCTGGACTACGAGTTCGATCTGGGCATCACCGGCGGCTTCTCCACCGAGGCCAACGCCCGCATCATCGCCCAGGCCGACACGGTGCTGGTGCTGGGCGCTTCGCTGAACCAGTTCACCATGCGCTTTGGCGATCTCATCGCCGCCGATGCAACGTTGATCCAGGTCGATCTGGGAAGCACCGCCACCAACCCGCGCGTAGACTACTTTGCCACCGCAGATTCGGCTCTGGCCGCAGCAGATCTGCTCGAAGCGGTTGATCCGGCAGCCGGCGGATGGCGTTCGAGCCTGGATCTGTCGAACCTGCGCAGCCGCCCGGCCGGTGACGAGCAGGCCGCCGACGGGCAGCTTGATCCGCGCCGCGTGGCCAGCGAGCTGGAGCAAATCCTGCCGGCCAACCGGCTGCTGGTGCAGGACGGCGGCCACTTCATCGGCTGGGGACCGATGTACTGGTCGACCACCGGGGCGCGCTCCGTGAGCTGCGTGGGCACCGCCTACCAGTCCATCGGCCTGGGCATCGCTTCGATGGTCGGTGCCGCCCCTGCGGCGGATGGCCGCACGGTAGTGCTGGCCGCCGGCGATGGCGGGTTCCTGATGGGGCTGGCGGATCTGGAATCGATCGTGCGCACTGTGGAAAGTGGCGTAATCGTCATCTACAACGACTCCGCCTATGGAGCGGAAATCCACCAGTACGGATCCATTGGCCTGCATGAGGACCCGATGCTGATCCCGACCGTCGATTTTGCCGGCATTGCCAACGCCATGGGTGCCACCGGAATCCGCCTTGACACGCTCGAAGACCTTGCTGGGGTGCGGCAGTGGGTCCAGGCTGGAGCGCGAGGGGTGTGCCTGGTCGATGCCCGCGTATCAACGCATGTGCGCGCCCCTTATATGGAAGAAGTCCTGGCTGCGAACAAGAAAGCAGCGGCGGCTTCGGGATTACAATCCGGTAAAGGCGTTGGAAAGCGATAGCTGAACGTCGTAGGGTGGTTAAGTGCGCAAGTTATTAGTTGGAACCGCAAGTCTGGGTCTAGGGGCACTTTTGATGTTCCCTGCGGCTGCCGCATTTGCCGTCCCATCTGGAACTGGTGATGAAACGGGAGCCAGCTCAGCACAGCTTTCCGAGACCTCCCTACGCGTGGCAACCATCCAGGCAAACCTCAGCGGCGAAACCCCTGAGCAGCTTCCGGCGGATCTGCTGCGTGGCTCTGACCGCCAAGCGGGGCAGGTTGCTGACAAGATCAGCCGAGCCAACGCCGATGTCGTAGTGCTCACCGAGATGGATGCCACCCAGGAAGCCGTGGATGCATTCAACGACCAGTACCTGCAGAACCCGGACGATGACCGCGCGGATGTGGAATACGAGTATTCCTATCTCGCAGTGGGTTCCAAGGGCCTGCAGAGCGGTGCTGATCTGAATGCAGACGGCGTAATTGGCAGCGCCGAGGATGCATGGGGCCAGGGCGCCTTTGCCGAGCAGGGTTCCATCGTGGTGCTTTCGAAGTATCCGATCGCTCAAGACCAGGTCACCGGCGTATCCCAGCTCCGGTGGCAAGAGGTCGCACATGACATGATGCACCACACCGACTTCTCCGGCGTGCTTGCTGCTTCCATCCCGGTGATGAGCACCGGTTTGTGGGACATCCCGATCCAGTACCGCGGCGAGCCGGTGCATGTGCTGGCCACCCAAACCCAGCCAGATGCACAGGACCAGGAATTCGCTGACGCCCGTCTGGCCGATGAGCTGAAGGTCATCAACGGCTACCTGGCCGGCGAGGACTACATTCGCACCGATGAGGGCCGGCAAGCCGAAGGGGTTGGCGAAGACCGCTTCGTCATCGCAGGAGCCCTGGGCCTGCAAGAAGGCGCGGCCGATCGCGTGGAGCCATTCCTTGCGGGACTGGACCGCGAGAACGCATTGGATGATTCGGGCAGTTACCTGGTTCCAAGCCAAGCCTGGCAGGTACTAGGCCAGGGCCGCATCCAGGAACACCAGCCGAGCATTTCCCAGCCGATTTCCGGTACTGTGCCTAATCTGGTTGAGGAATCAACTCCACTGATCTGGACCGATATCCAGTTCTAAGCGCCAAGCAGCTCACGAAGATACGGGTTGAGGAATAGTCCCTGCGGATCGAGAGTTTCGCGCAACCTGGCGAAGTCGCTGAATTTCGGATAGAGCCGAGCCAGCTCTGCTGCCTGCAGGGAATGCTCCTTGCCCCAGTGGGGCCGGCCGCCCAAAGACCGGAAGATCTCTTCCATGGCCGCAAAATATCCCGGAGCCTGATCACGGATATAGCGGTGCACGGCAATATACACGCTGTCCCTTCCGGTAGCCGTACCCAGCCACGTGGAATCCGCGGCGGCAGTTCGCACCTCGATGGGGAAGAACACCTCAACCCCGTTGCGCTCGAAGTATCCGCGCACCCGGGTGAAGGCTTCGGCGAAAGTATCCAGCGGCAACGCATATTCCATTTCGGCGAAACGCACCCGCCGGGGGCTGGTGAAGGCTTCGTTCCAAGGTGAGATGGAGCTGCGGCCAGATAAGGCAGCGCAAGCTACCGCATTCAACTTGGCCGTGCTGCCGGGCACTGCCGCGCTCACCGAGCTGAGCAGCTGCAACGCACCATTGGAAAGCAGCTCATCGTTGAGCCACTGGGCCACCGGATTCGGCTTCTTTGCAGGGCTCTGCCCATCGAGCCGGGTATTGATCTTCACCTGGGCTTTGCTGGTGCCCGGGAACCAGAAGAATTCCAGATGGTCTTCGTGCCGGGCCCGGTCCATGAAGCTTTCTGCGATCTGCCCAATTGGTTCGATGCTTTCGGCCGCATGGATCATGAAGTGCGGGACGCAGCGCATGCGCACATGGGTGAGGACGCCCAGCACGCCCAAGCCGAGACGGGATGCTTCGAAAAGTTCGGGATTCTCCTGCGAACTGGCACGCACATGCGAGCCGTCGGCCAGCATGATCTGCACGCCGGTAACCGCCGCGCTCAATCCGGTGAATTTCAGGCCCGTACCGTGGGTACCGGTGCTGATTGCCCCCGCGATCGATTGCCTGTCGATATCTCCCATATTTTCCAACGCGAGGTGGAATGGCTTGAGCAGCGCGGGGACTTGCCAAAGCCGGGTTCCAGCGCGGAAGAGCACCTCGTGGGTGAACGCGTCGACTTCTTCTATTCCCTGGAAACCATCCAGGTTCAGCAGCACCCCGTCGGTATGTACCAGCGGGGTAAAGGAATGCCCGGCGCCGACGGTGCGCACCGGCTGATGCCGGGCAGCGGCCTGCTGGAGATACTGGGATAATTCGGTGACGCTGCGCGGACGGTTGATTGCTGCGGGATGAGCGCGGACAGTCCGTGCGAAATTCTTGAAGGTGCTCACAAGAATGCTTTCCCTTCACCGCGGTAGGTAGGCCATTGCTCGATGATCTTGCCTTGGCCGTAGACCGCTACCTTATTAACCCGTTCGGCTGGTTCGCCCGCTTTGGCATGGCGCAGCCACACCCGTTCGCCGATGGCGATGCGATGCGCTGCCGGTCCGGTCAGCGGGGTCTGCACTTCACCGGCTCCTTCCAGTGCCAGAAAGCGCAGCTTCTTAGGATGTTCGATCTTGGGCAAGCGGTCCTTGCCGGATGGACCCGATGCCACCCATCCGCCGCCGAGGATGGTTACCGTCTGCTCATCGGGGCGGCGGACCACAGGGAAGCCCAAGAACAGTGCAGGGGCAGGGCGGAATGCGCGGAAGGAATCGAATAGCGCAGGGGCGAATAGTCCCGAGCCCGCAGCTATTTCGGTTACTGCCGGCTCCTGTACGGTACTTTCCACCGAGCCGGTCCCACCGGCATTCACAAATCGAAGGTCACCAAGGTTGCGTACCAGCTCCACGGTTTCTGCACGGCGCTGGGCCAATTCGGCAGCGCTACGCTGCCGCAGTTTTCGGGCGACCAGGGCCTTGGGGCTGAAACCGCCATCGGGGACCGAAGCGATTTGGGACTCGTAGCCCATCAGCCCGTCCAGGATGAAATTAGACCGGCGGTGCACTTCGGCGGCCAGCTCGGCGACCTGGGCCGGACGGGTCAGTGGAGAGCGTGCAGCACCGATGCGCCAATTGCTGCTGGGGTAGTATGCAGCATCGAGTTCCAAGGCGACCTTTAACGGTCCGTGCTTCGGGGCAATCCGATCGATCAGGTCCAGTTGCTCTTCGGTGTCCACCATCAGCGTCACTTCTTCACGGGCCTGCTCGCTGGCAGCCCAGCGGCTGATCGCCTCAGCGTCGGTTTGCGGGTAGGCGACCACTAGATCCCTCAACCCATGGCTAGCCAGCCAAAGCGCTTCGGCCAGGGTGAAGCAGAGAACTCCGCGAAATCCGGGTTCATCCAGTGCCCGTTCCAGTGCCTTGCGGACGCGCAGCGATTTGGAAGCGACACGAATCGGCACCCCTGAGGCACGTTCGCGTAGGGCGATCAGATTGGAATCAAAGGCATCCAGGTCCAGCAGAGCCACTGGATGCTCTGAAATGCCGGCACTTTTCAAGGTGTGGTTATACCGTTTGGCCTGTGCGTTCTTCATAGGCCAACTCTTTCACCAGGTTCATGGAGTATCAACGAATTTTTCAAGGTGCTTGTGCTCAAGCTGAAAGCTCAAGGAAACTCTCAGGGTCTTGCGGTTAGGCTGGAGCCATCATGAAAAACGATCCAATTTCAATGACCCTGCTTGGCAAGGATGGAAAGCCGCGCTCGGGCGTGCAAGATGCCATCATGAAGGCCATTGGCGTGCAGCGTCCGCTGGTACTTGCGTACATCAAGCGTCTGCGTAAAAAGCACCCCGAAGCCACTACTGCTCAGCTGGCAGCAATCGCCGAACGCGATTACCTGCGCGTAGTAACCGGTAGCGGCGCGGCCGTTGGCGGAACCGCAGCAGTTCCAGCAGTTGGTACCGGTGTAGCGCTGGGTCTGTCTGTCGCAGCGACGCTGGGCTTCCTCGAAGCTTCGGCGTTGTATGCGCAGAGCTTGGCGGAGTTGCACGGTATTGCCATCGATGATCCGGATCGTTCCCGAGTACTGGTCATGGGCATCATGATGGGCGAGGAAGGCAGCTCGATGATTTCCGGATTGACTTCCCAGGTTGCCGGGCGTGGTGGCGGACCTATCCAGGGATGGGCGAGGTCCTTCGGAATTGGCAAGTCCAAGACTGTCTACTCCTCGGTGCAGCGTGCCTTGCAGAAGAAGTTCCTGCGCAAGATCATCGGAACCCAGGCTGCTAGCACCTTGGGACGCTTGGTTCCGTTTGGTGTTGGCGCAGCGATCGGTGGCGTAGGCAACCGGTATATGGCAAAACGAGTCATCGAGAATGCTGGTGTTGCTTTCGCCGGTATCCCGACGATTGCTCCGAGTTCGTTGCCTTTGGACGACCCGCGGGTCATTGAAGCGGAGATTGTCGAAGACTAGCAGCACGGCAAAGTGCGTTTTCAACCGTCTCCTTAATATGTTTCACGGATTTTTACGCACGTCGATCCGCATGAATACGGGCTTTAATCGACGATCGAAAATTAAGTGTGCACGGTCACCGCTGAAAAAGACTTCGCCGATTTGCAGACCCCCCAAAACCTGTGTATAGTTTTTCCTTGTCGCCGAGAACAAAACGGAAGAAATAACCGGATGTGAAACGGCAGCAAAACCCCAGAAAATCAAGGTTTTTCCACAGTCCTGTGGACAACGTTGGAAAAGAATGGGAACTAAGAATACCGATTCAAATCACAAACAATGGATTTGACTTTCAGGAATTCGAAGTTATAGAATATGAATATAACGCTGGACGAAATTACCGCCTGGAATGGTGGGTAAAGAACCGGTAAGTGTTTGTTGTTTGA
>NZ_JBFREO010000009.1:0-75927 GCF_052114325.1 Glutamicibacter sp. MCAF14 | reverse complement strand
TGCATGGGTTTCCCTTGTTCCGATACATGCCAAAATGCACGCCTGAAAGTTCTGTCAGGGGTGGGCGCTAGCCCATCGCGTAGCGACGCGCAGCGCCCTTGACTGGGCTTTCAGACGTGCAACAATCGGGCATCGGGGCAAGGAAAACCGGTACCAGGTTTCGGGCACCAAAAGGCGAACCCGACCGCATAGGAAGGCGGTCGGGTTCGGTTTGCTTCCAAGGAAAGGAAGTGAATCTATTGTCTCACGGGCGGCTTAAGCACGCTTCTCGAGGAATTCTTGGAGAGCTTGTGCCACGAGAACCTGCTGCTTGATGTCATTAGCCGCAGCGTAGAGCTTGATCTGAGTATGCAGCTCTTTTGGTATCCGCACGTTGAGCGGCTTCATCTCCGGCTCATTTGATTCTGGGGTCCTGAAGCTCTCGCTCACCGAGGCAGTCTTCTCGGTTGAAGTTTTCGCAGCTGGCTTCATCTTGTCTTTAAGGCTGCTCATGACAGTGCCTCCATTAGTTCCTTGGCCACTTCTTCATAGCCCATCAGGTCGGTGGGAATTTCGCCTGGAATAGTCTTGAATGCCTGGCGGTGCTTGATTCGGGTGTCGAACAGGGCCAGGTCGCTGTCTTCCAGGAATTCCAAGCTATCCCGGAGTGCGACCGTTTGTTCGTTGACCTTGGTGAAAAGGGCAATCCGCGCGGTGTCGGCCGGCAAGTTCGCGTTCGTGGCGACCAGTCGCCGTAGATCCATGACTGCTGGCTCTGTTGGCATGATGACCACATCAGCAATCTTGATTGCGGCATCGATAGTCGCCGGATCTCCTGGGGGAGTGTCGATGATGACGAAATCCGTGGTGCTCTTGCCAGCAAGCCGCTTCAGTTTAGCGATGTTCACAATCTCGACCGGGAATGGCAGCGGAGTTCCAGCCTCCTGAGCGTCTTCAGCCCATTCAGTGGCAGAACCCTGCATGTCGGTATCCCAGAGCTCGACAGTGAAGCCCAGGACAATGAGTGCACAGGCGAGATAGATGGCGCTGGTCGTCTTGCCTACGCCGCCTTTGGTTTGCACGAGTGCAATGGTTGTTGCCACATTCGCCTCCTAATCATTTGCACGCAAGTTATTTTGCATGCAATATCGTAAAATCGCAAGCTATCTTGCAAGTTTTCTACCTAAGCATAAGATTACTAGTTTGCTAGCATTCACGCAAACTATTTTTCAAAATAGCTAGCAAAATTCCTTTATGGGCTTGAGTTTATCTGACGGAGCGGGGGAGTAGCCTAGGCTCGTTATGCCTGAGGAACTTGTGGACGTGTTTTTACGCCGGCCGGTGCGCCGTGGAAGATTCGGCGGGGCGGCCGTGTCTGGCAGGTGGTGGTGGAGCCAACCTGTCATTTTGAGCGGGTCGCCTGGTGGGAAGACCTGACCTTCAAGGTCAGGAAGGGAGCTGCCGACAGAATCGACTATGCCGTATGGCTGGTACAGGTGAGGCTAGGGGCTAATCCGAGGTCGGATATTTTGACCTGGGAGCTGGTGGAGCATCCACGCCTTGGTTCCTGGTCTGTGCGCGAGGTGTCCTAGATTCGTTAGGTCTAGGTGACATTTCGACCTATCGCGGCGGCAAAAGCTACTAAGAATCCGAGCAGGACTGCTGCATACAACCAACGTAATTCTGTTGTTTGTGGTTGGTTTTCTTGGCTAAATCTGTAGTGGCCGCGCGCTGCCGCGCCCATCACGAGGATTGTTCCTGCGGCGCTGGTGTAGATCCAGCCGTCACGTCCTGGCGTGACGAAAAGAAATACCAGATAGATAAGTCCAAAGATTATTGCGGCGCGCGCCTGGGTTAGATGGTGCGTTGCTTGTTCTGGGTTTGGTGCCATGAGTGCTGCTTTCTAGAGATCCGTGCACATGTCATGCTCGCGTGTCGTGTGTTAACTCGAGTACTAAACGTGTGGCTTGTGTGCGGTCGGTCGTTTGGTTCCTGCTGTCCATCATGTGTGCGAAAAAGCAGCGGAGCGAGAGGGCTTTTTTCGTGCCCATGTGGGCAGGAGGCTAGGAACATGCCCCGGTTCGGCGTGCGGCAGCCAGGGCTGCGCGTGCGGCTGCGGCGCCGCGGGAAGCGGTGCTGCGCAGTTGCGGGCGCTGCGCGGCTTGTTTGGCGCGGCGTTCGGTTGCGGCTCGGGCGGCGGCGCGTGCGTGGTTGCTGGCTGCTGCTGCTCGCTGGGATCGGCTGAGCATGATTTCTCCGGAGGCGGTGCGCCATTGGTTCATGCGGTGCAGGATCGCTGCGCGCAAGATCCGGCAGTAGTCGATGTAGGACTGGGTTTCACGGTTGTGCTGGGGTAGTGCTCCCCAGGCTTCCTTGCCGTGCAGGCCTGGTGTGGTTCGCCATTCGAGGGCGTGTTGGATATCTGAGATTGTCCATCCGGTGGAGAAGAAGGGTTTGAACATGTTGAGCACGTTTTTCTTGGAAAAACGGGCAAAATCTGGCATCCGACGCAAGATTTCAGCGGTAGCCGATAGCCCCTGTCCTCTAGAGCTGATCGTTCTGTGAGCTGGCCACAGTTCGACTAGTCGATGATCGGCTTGGTGAGTTTGCGCGGCGGAGCCGTGCCCAAAAAGTTTTTCAGTGCCGCGTAGCGGCTCATTGTGAGTGTTTTCTTCGCGCGTGCGCGTGTAGGAACTTACTTCGTAAGTGGTTAACCCCCCTACGGGGAGGGGTTCTAAGTTATTTCCACAGGCTGTGTTGTTGGGGGTTTGGTGGGTTGGGCGGGTTGTGGTGGTGTCTGGTGTGTCTTGGGGGCGCAGGCCAAGTCCGATGGGGCGGCAGATGACGTAGACGGGGGCTTCGTTGGTGGCTGGTTGGCCGGCTTTGGCGGCGTATTGTGCGCTGCGGCCGGAGGCGACGATGCCGAGGATGCCGTGGGTTCGTAGGAATTTGAGGGCGTTTCCTACGGTGGCGCGGCTGACGCGTGCTTTGGTGGCGATGGTGGCCCAGGTGATGCGCACCGTCATGGTGGTGTGGTTGGTGTAGCGAAGCAGTACCCAGAGCACGGCGAGGATGTTTCGTTTGCAGTCGGCACGGCGTGCCAGTAGCTCGTCCAGGGATCGGGTTGCGCGCCATGCTTGGGCGGTGTGGTCGATCTTCTTGCTGCCATGGGGGATGGCCCAGGCTATGGCTCGGTTGGAGGTTTCCTGGGCGCGTGAAACACGCCGGATGCGTACCGGAGCAGCGGTGTGAGCGTGCTGGGCGGCCATGGCTTCTCTGGCCGCATTGAACTGCGTCTTGCCCTTGGCGGTGAACCCTTCGGGGGTTTCTGCCTTGACGAATGGGCGATGGCCTTTGGCCGTGTGAGCCAGGATTGCTGCCACTCGGCCGTCGGTGGGGCGGGTGCACCAACGCGGGTTCGTGGCGTGGATCGCTTCGATTTGCGGCGTTTCTTGGCTGCTGGTGCTTGATTGGGCGCGCGGAGACGCTACTATAGACACATAAGTCCTTTTCTCTTTGGAGGGTAAAGGAAGGGGAGCGTCCGGCTGGTAACCGGAAGCTTCGTGGTAAATCTCGATCTGAGCACTTTGGCGAGTAGGACAGATCGGATTCAGAATCTTAGGCCCGCGCATTGCGCGGGCTTTTCTGTTTAAGGCTTATCGATAGGTAACTGACCTTTCGAATCATCGCGAGGAAGCCATGCTGGAAGTCCCCGGTCATCAAGTTCTAGAGTTTCAACCATCATGTCGAAAAGGGCTGCACCAGAAATTCCGGCTTTCGCCGCTAGTTCGGTGAACTTGTCCCTATTTTCGCGCTCGACGCGCCATCCCAACGGGATGGGGTCCTTCATTGACCCTTTGGGGCGGCGTGGTGAACTCATACAACCACAATATTGGATAGCGCTGTTATTAAGAGGTATGCGACACGGCTTAATCTATTAAAGATCCACTGCTTTCCTCCCATCAGCGCTTTAGCCGGAGGAGAAACCCCAGGATCATCAGCATGTGTCGCTGTCAGGGACAGGCTCTCAGAAACAGCGATACAGAAATTCACGCTAAGGACATCCCTGCGTCGGTCCTGGAGCGTGGATAAGGGTCGCGAGAAGTGAAATGCCCTTCGGAAACTTTTTCAGTGTCGGGCAATGGTGAGAGCCGCACGTCATCTTTCGGAGCTTGGAGGGAAGATGTCAGGGAGAACTTTCGTTGGTTCTCTTGCATTGTCTCCGTTGCTCGAAAATGTCACCGCACCCGGGTGGGTACGCCTGCGTCTCCACTAACCAACAGGACCTCTCCTCCTAATTAGCGGGAGTCAAGATCCTGGGCGTCCTTGTTGATTTGGTCGACGTTGACCACGGCCTCACTGGACTCAACCGCTAACGCCCCGGACTGAGCCAAGCCCTCGCTGCCTGCCGCGCCGGCGACGCCGTGGTCACCAAGCACGACCGTTCCCTACCCGACTCACGCGGCACGGTCGAGGACTTCACCAAGCGCAACATCAAGCTCAGCCTTGGCGGGTCCTTTCCATGACCCCACCGGCCCCGTCTGCAAGCTCCTCTGCAACGTCCTGGCCATGGTCGCCGGATTCGAATCCGACCTCATCCGTGCCCACACCCGCGAAGGCATGCAAAACGCCAAGGACAAGCTCCGCGAGAAGCAATTCGCCCAGGAAAAAACATCTCGTCTCCCTCCACCGTTGTCCCAGTACACGTCCGCTGAAATCACCTAATTATTTGGCATCGCCTGGAGCCCTGGTGTATCACATCGTCTATCGGAGGCTTTAGATCGCAAGTTAGGTACTAGTAGGGAAATAGTTCTATATTCAACGATAAGCAGTTGTGAAGTGCACGTTAGATGATTTCAAATTGTTATGATCTAGGTGGGAATGGGGGGGGACGCACCATGGCATGCATGGGGAAGACAGACGTTGTCGATGAGCTACAGTCTCTTGGTTATTTCGGGCCTCAAGCCATCGGCCTTCTTCTAAAGCTCACGAAAGAGGAACTGCGAAGATTTCCAGCATTAACCGCAGACAGGGCAACCGAATCTGATGACTATGCTCAAGGTTTCTTTCTTGCGCGTGGCTTGGCTCTTACAACGGCAGTCAGTTTGGAAGCGGCAGACGATGAAGCTCTAGGACGCATGTTTCGGCGCTGGCTGCGCAATTGGCTGGTGGACCAAAACGCCGAAACAGCAATGGGAGCCTTGCGTGACAGGCTCGAGAAGAGACTCGACCGCGACCTGAGGTTCCAGCGCTCTCCCGTTCAACATTTCTGGTTTCGGACTGGAGAACCTGCAGAGGCAGGCGCCGATGACGTCAGCGCACTCAGTGCAGTCGCCCGTCGGGTCCAAGTTACCTATTATCCGGAGCCGCCGGGAGGAAAACGACGCGCGCAGCTGGGGAAAACCGGTGAGTTAGAAAATCTTCTGGAAGAGCTCTTAGTCTCGGCACGGGGCAGTTTACACATCAGCACTCTTGTAGCAGTCGTCGCGAATCGTTTTCCCCACGTTCTAGACCCACATACCATTTACCCTGACGAAGGCGAAAACACATCGATAGAGTCGGTTGCGGATCCGAATCCGTCACCTTTGACTGAATTGATGCAAGAAGACGAAGATGAAAATTTTGGTTTGCTGGCCGAAGTCGCCTTCAGGCAACTCACGCAGGAGGAGAAAGAACTCGTGCTTGTTCTGGATGATCTCAAAGAAGCCATGAAACTGCTTGGTCTCCAGCGCAGTTCTGCTTCGCTCCGCATCTCACGTTTCAAGTCGCGCCTGATCGAAATTGCTGGAAACGATTCAAATAGCCGAGAAATTCTCCGAAGGATTATCGGACTATGCAACCTCTCATATCATCCGGAAACCGGGGTGGCGATGGACAACACGGGGTTTGTCCCGTCAACACAGGGTGGAGGACTAAACCTATGAATAAATCACCCAGCGCAGCAAACCGTTTACTTGAGCTAGCGAAGATCACCACCACACCACCGCTTTTGCGATCCGCAGCCGCTGCAACTCCGGATATTGATTCTTCCCAGTATCAAGTCCATAGTGACTTCCTTTGGTGGGCACGATGGGAGGGAAAGAGTGTCCTACTCCTCACCTTGAATGAACCTTCCACACCAAGAACCGTTCGAACAGCCCCGGTAACGATCGAGCCTGGCTTGGAGGACAAGGATTCGGTGGTTCTGGCAGCGGAAGCTTCCGGACTCGGTCTACCGCTGACTGTCTGGATTGGGCTTGCACAAGATGTGCCGATACGCGCCCTTGAACGTCCCCTTGGCCGCGTTACAGCGGACTTCTCATGGAACGATCTTCGACAGAGAATTACCTCGCCGTCCACTGGTTTCAGAGCGGGAACCAATCGATCCGAATCATCCCCCAGTGCAGAAAAACGTGCTGAGCTTGAGGACTTATTGGAAGATTGGGCAGAAGGACTGAAACCTCTGCCATCTGTAGAAAGAACACAGAAATCGCCACAGAAAACCCCCTTCACGTTAAGGCAGGTAGTGGACGCGTTAGCAATTCCCCAACGCCAAGCCATGGATATTGTTCGCGGATCACACAATCTCACCCCGAGCGAAGCTGAAAGACTCGCGGCATTCATCGGTTCCACGCCTGCGGCAATCATGGCAACTGCCGAGCCGCTACCAACCGAACTGCTGCTGGAAATCGAGCAGCCACGCTGGAGGCACCTCGTCATTTCAGAGATGAAACCCGATGAGTCCGATGAAGTGCTACCACAGCTTAGAATTGCCCGTCAGGCTTTCGCCCTGGCAGCACGCCAGAGCGGCCAGGGGCAAGACGTGTGGCACCAGCGTCTGAGGACGATCGCACTCGGCTACCAAAGCATTAGCCCGGATGCTAAGGAAAAATTGTGACCAGGTTGTTCGAAAATACTGCTACACAGGTCGAGGGAATGCTGACAGCCCTCGAGCGTTGGCATCCTGGCGCCAGTGTGCGTCTCGCGTCGAATGTTTTCGCCGAAATCGAGTCCTGGGATCAGCTTCGAATAGCTCTGGTTCCGGAAGAAAAGGATGTGCCGTCGGACGCAAGGCGAGGTTGTTCCGTTGCTGGAGGATACCTATGGCAGACCAATCCTCCCACGCTAGTAGTGAGCCAATCGATGTCGCGGCGTCGCCAACGATTCACTCTTTTACACGAGCTCGGGCACCACATTCAAAGCAACGACATGGAACTCGGCAGCTTCCTGATGGAGTGCGATGAATCCGAAGCATTTGAAGATGCTGCTTGCGATGCCTTTGCCGCTCGCATACTCATGCCGCCGGAGCTTGTGCGTCAGTCGATGCCAAGTTCGGGTCCTGACGCCAATAGCGTCTTAAATCTCTACCAAAAATCCAAGGCTTCACGTGCGGCAATCTGTGTCCGGCTGGCGTCTGAGCTTAGGACCCCGGGTGTCATTGCCGTGTTCAGCCCAGAAGGCATTGTCAGCTTCGCTGCCGCGCGAGGAACTACCTACCCGCCAGCGAAAGGATCCGACCAGTCAAGCAATGTACTCGTTGCCGCAGCTATGGTTGGATCTCTAGATACTCATGCCATCACCCGGGATAATGCGCGCATAAGCTATTCGACGGGGCGCACCTCGAACCAGCTTTATGGTCAAATCACTTGGTGTGAAGGTTATCTGGTTGCGGTAATGGTCGAGTACAGTGCCTCGTGGAAATCGTTCTCCCCTCCTCGTGAAGGCACTGCGATGGTGTCAAAAACGAGCAGGTGGCAGGACTGTGAAACATGCGGAAGCAATTTCATGATCAAGAGCCGATGCGCATCCTGCGAAGAGCCCCGCTGCGACAACGGCCATTGTGCTTGTACGAGAGCTGCCGAACGGTCCTGCACAGAGTGTTTCGTTCTCAAGCACCCGGCGCAATTTTCCTGCGGCAACGAGGTATGCCGGGACTGCGCTGACTAACAGTCGGACGAATTCTACGTTGTCCCGTCAGCCATGGTTGAGACGGGAAGGACCCGGCTCTTTAGGAAAGGCGGAGGGCCCTGATGGGAACCACAGCAGATATTTTGGCAGAAATCCGGGTAGATATCGACGCCGATTATGAGGCACTGACCGAAGCTCGCGCTCGGCTGAATTTGGTAAAGAGCGCGGGAATTTCCTACCACGGAGCGCTTCGGACCTACTCGAGCGGTTCCCTTGCAGTTCATACGATGAATGGACCGGTCACGGACGGTGACGGAGGACTAGTGCTGGACCGTCGGTACTATCCACGGCTCGGCCCAGACGGCGGCAACGAGTCACCCCAGAACGTTGTCGAAGACCTTTGTAAGTTCATTGGGCCCATTATCCGCGAGGCATACCCTAAAGCGAAGATCAACACCTCCAAGCGTGGGCCAATGGTCACGTTCGCTGCGCCTGTCAACGATCAGAACCCGACAGTCGACCTGGTAGTTGCACTGACCAGAAAGGAAGGGGAAGGTCTGTGGATTCCGAACCTTGCCAAAGACACTTGGGAACCTTCGGACCCCGAGGCGCATGTTCTCCTCCTCAATTCCGGCGCAACATCTCACCGTTCCATGCGCCGCAAGGTGATCCGGTTGGCCAAAGCGTGGAACAAGCAGTTCACGGTCCCTGGTGTCTCATCGTTCATGCTGTCCGTCTGGGCACACGAATTCATGGAACCCGGCATGGGTGTCCCTGCTGGCCTCCACGCATTGTTCGAAGGAGCAGCTTCCCGCCTCGAGGCTGGACGCTCCACACCTGATCCTGTCGGAGTATCTGCCAACCTCAAACTATTGCTGCCAATTGACAAGGTTCGCCCCCGGCTTCGCAAAGCAGCGGACGCGATCGCCGAGTCGTTGGCCAACGAAGGCGATGACCAAGCAGTACGGGCATCCCTAGCGAAGATTTTCTGGAAATACATCGAAATTCCAGCGTCAGCCAGTCTTGCGGCAGCCGCAGATACTTTGTGGGCAAAAACCCCGATGACGACAACAGCACTGGGCCTAAGCACCGTAAGTGCGACAGTCCCTCCGACGAGAGCTTTCGGTGGTTCACGGTGAGATCCCGCAAAGGCCTGCGTCATTCCCCATGGTTCGCGGCCCCTGCCCAACGCATCAGGTTCCTGTACGAGTTCGGAATGGATAACCCTGGAGTTAAGGTCATTCGACCGCGTCGTGCATACCGAGGCGGATTCGCTTTATCAACACGAATTACCCCCACAGGGGTCCCGGAGCGCAAGATCGAAATTCATTTCTCGCCGGGTTCCCCCGGTGTGCCTCGCGTATTCACCGATGGCCCCACAGAATCTCCACACAGATACAGCGATTCGAGTTTGTGCATGTGGTATCCGTACGACCCGACAGATGCACGATGGCGACCTGCGGACGGACCGTCTGTCCTGCTGGGACATATCGCCGCGCATCTCATCAAAGAACAGTGGTACCGCCAAACTGGAGACTGGCCTGGCGATGAAGTCGGACACCCCACTACTAGTGCAATAGACGACGAACGAACGCCACGCTCTCAATGTTGAGCACAATCACGCCCGCAGTTCTATTGACGAGCGCAGTATTCGCGGCCCTATTAACCGGAACTTTCAACATCATCCTCGCGCGCAGGAAGAGCCGAGAGGAAGAACGCTCCCGGGTGCGCACAGTATTTGCCGAAGCATTTGCTGCCTATAAGGAATATCCGTACGTCACACGTCGCCGAAATGCCGAAAAGCCGGGGGAGGAACGGGTGAGAATTTCAGAGCTGGTTCGCCAAACACAAGAACGAGTCAGCTACTTTCTTGCTTAGACGCAAGCCGAATCCGAATCAGTCGGCGAGGCGTATGCCGCACTAATACGGCAGGTGAGGGCCTCCGCCGGCGTTGCCATGACAGAAGCATGGCAAGCAAGCACGATCACGGAAGACGCCGAGATGGCCATCCCAACATCACTAGTTGACCTCGGTGACTTAAGGCCCTGTGAAACCGCGTATACCAAGGCCGTTGAGAAGCATCTGAACAAGCTGGCTCCTTCGGGGACGAAGTAGTTATCACCTTGGTGGTGTGAAGGTTGACTTCGAAGACCGTTCATGATCAGGACTTCTTGAAAAATATCCAATTTTTCGATCGCAGAAGATTAACCGCTGCATAGATTCATACACCGTGCTCTTGAAATCTCATAGAAAGTCCCGGTAAATATTCACGCGAGGAAACAGAATTCAAACACATTGTTGAGACCGTCTAGCTCTCTGCGACATCGAATATTGTGATCTACAAGATCATCATCCCGTTTCAGCCTTGGTCTTATCAGCGAATCCGTTGGTGACAGCTCTCCAATGAGGCAACTAACGCGAACCGTATTCTTTCGCGAGACAAGCATCATCAAAGGCAAGCACTACCAATTCAACAACACAGAACACCGCTATCAGGAAGCCCTATGGCCCCGCCTGATAGGGATCTTATCTCGGTGTCAGAAGGCAAACACTCGGTAGAATCGTACCTGGGCAGATGCAAACGCGGATCGTCCTGCATTAGGAATAGCGCATTTGCGCCGCAGCGTTAATCGCCAAGCACATGTCTTAGGAGTTTTCGGTGGCCCGTATTCTGGTCTATCTTATCGGATTGCTGGTTTCGGCTGTCGTGATGTTCGCAGTCGATCAAGACAGCGGCGCCTTCGCTGTATCCAGCGGTTTGATGATTAGCTTCGCAATTCCGCTGGTGGATACCTTGATAGTCCAATTTCGGTTTTTGACCATCGTTGGGTACTCAATCCGCACTTGGCGGAGCCGTGTCCGTATCTCCGCTTCGTACCTTTATCGTATTCAGGTTGACAATGAATACCTGCTCGTGAAGGGTCGGCGGTTCGACCATTTTCAACCGGTCGGGGGTGTCTATAAAGCACATCAGTCGTCATTGGGCAGCCGTAACAGCATGAAAATTCTAGACGATAATCTGTTGACTCCGGACGCAGTGAGCAACGGCGATCTGCGGGTACGTGTTCCGGGTAAGAAACTAGTTCAATTCGTACGGTGGTTCGAGGCGGAGAGCGGACGTGAGACAGACGGCTGGCGTGAGTTCTATGAAGAACTCATCGCTACAGGCATCCTTTCCGCAGAGCCCTTCCGATACGTAAAGTATGACCGAATTGAACGTCTCTACCGTCCAATGAAATTCAGCCCATGGGCAAACAGCCAAGAAATCTTGATCGCTGACATCTTAGAGCTCCTCCCAACCCCTGAGCAGCTTGTTCAATTGCGGGAGTTGAAGAACCGTTCAGATCTCCCGATCCTATGGGCTTCTGAGGGCCAGATTCGCCGTATGGGAGCAGCTGATGGTGCGGCTAACCAGACAACCCGGATTGCAGAGACCGCGGTGTGGACGATTGACGCCGGTGCATGAGGCCATCGGCCTTTGCATATACATTGCGGTAGATGGACGTACTGAGAATGGATCCGAATGAGCCAGAACCTGGGTAGCCGGTTTCAAAAAGTTTTCAGGAGTCATAACGGCTAGATGTGCACGGCTCGCCATTCTGTCTGTGGCGCCAATTAGAAAACGGAATCGGCTATGTATGTTATTCCAGAAAACCAGCGAAACGATCCCGAATGATTCTGCTCCTCGGTACCCGCTTTTCTTCGCGACGTTATTTCTCAAGCCCAAATCAATTTTTGGGAAAAATGTCCTTGCTAAACCAAAACTACTTACGCAGATGACCGACAAGTTTCTAGTCACACGTAACCTTCTGTCATTCACATTTCGGAGTTTTCGAAGAAAATACTCAAATTTAGTCGCCCAACGAGCTTCCATCCCATAAGTACCAAATGACCGAAAAATGTCAAGGGGTGTTTTCGCAATTAAATGTGTATATAGTCTGAGGCATCACACGCGGGTCGCTCACTACAGTCGACAAAAATTAGAAAATGGAGCCGTATAGCTTTGAGCACGGAATACAAGGGCGTCGGTCTAGAAACCGATCAGGGAGTCTCCGGATTCTACTGGGCTTGGCTCTCGACGCTCGCTGTATCACTCACGGCATCACGCGCTTTGGCATTTTGTCTCGTGTGGATAGCCACAGAAAATGGCGCACTTGCAGCTGCAATGATTCTGCTGGCAAACTCCTTACCCCGCATAGTATTTTCACTCTTTGCTGGAGTGATCATTGACCGCCGCGGATCATTCAAAACCATGCTGACCGCTGATGCAGGCATGCTAATTATCTGCATAGTCTTCGCAGTTTTGACGTGGCAGAACTCATCCTTGTGGCTATGGCTGCTCCTTGCTGGCCTGATGGGGCTCGCTGAAGGCTTCTACATACCTGCCTCGGGGTCGGTCCCCAAGATACTGGTCCCACAGAACCGCTTACCCCGAGCGATGGCCGGGCAGCAACTTGTAAACCAAGGCGCGGCAGTGCTCTCCCCAGTTCTTGGTGGTCTGTTAGCCACCGGCATCGGAGTGCCGGCCGGTGCTGCAGTCGCTGCGGCAGGATATTTCGTAATGGCCATGTTGCTGGTGGGTAGCAAAGCCTGGACTCGTGATGTTCCAGCCGCCCAGCGTGCTTCTTCCCCCTTCTTCAAATCCTTGAAAGAAGGGTGGCAGACGATGATGGGTATCCCACTATTACGAACAACGTTGGTGCTAACCGCACTCTTTATGCTCTTAATGCCGCCGATTACCTCGTTCTTCCTGCCTCTGCTTAGCCGATCTATGGGGTGGGACGGAAAACTAGCAGGATCTGTTTCAGCGGCATACGCGTGTGGCATGGTCGCTGTCGCAGCCCTTGTGATCTGGAGAGGCAGTCTTCCCCGCCCAGGAATCGCCATATCTGCAGGTATAGTCCTCCTCGGCGCTTCGGCCATGCTGTTGACAACAACTACTTCATTCGTCGCTGTTGCGGTCATAGCAGCCAGTGGGGGTGTTGGCGCATCGCTCTTTAGCACCCATCTTGGACCACTTTTTGTCGGGGCAGCTCCACGGCAATTTATCGGTCGGATGCAGTCGCTCATGACCCTAGCCCAGAGCATTCCGCTATTGGTCGCCCCGCTCATCCTTGGACCGCTTGGTCAATCCATCCATCCCGCGACTCTGTTGATGATTTGGGGATGCTTGCTAGGTGCACTGGGCCTTGGGGTTTGGCTAACCCCGAGTCTTCGAGTGGCACGTAAACTCGCCCCGATTTTGACATCTGAGAACGGAAAATGATTGCGATGACTACGATCCTGACGGGTGAAAAACTAAGACAAATCCGGCCTGAACCGCGGTCCATTGGTTCTTTCCGAAAGGTCCTCCACTCTTCACCAAAGCTCTTCTTGGAAGGCACCACTCTGGTCTGCACCGATGCGGATATAGCACGTGATGTTCTGGCCTTCCGTCCAGATATTTTCGAAGACAGAGCCCTTTTGGGTACTGATTTCAAGAAGGTGAAACCCTCCAGGAGTCAGTTTCGTGCATTGTCATCAGAGCTGGCACCACAGATAGATTCCGATCGCTTAAAAAACGAAATTCTGAAAGCCTCGCGGTCTTGGCCCGCCCCAGCGAGCTTCATCATCGCTGCACTCAACGTTTTCGGCTCCTCCGTTATCGGCCGGCATTACGACCAACTCGCGAAGGACGCAGCTGAATTCGTAATCGCCGGAGTTGACCGCCACAAGTTTCAATATCGGCGTCGAAACCGCCTTCGACTAAACGAATCTTTCTTCCGTCGCCTTGAACAGATGGAGACATGCTGGGATGAACCGGGAACTCTAGCTCACACTCTGCTACAAGGTGCTCCGGCAGACCGAACTCCTCGGGAAACTGCCATGCTCATAGCCGCAGGTCTCATGTCTGTCTCCGCGCCACCTGGTTTTTCTGCAGCCTGGATGGCATATGAGGCTCGCGCCGGTGGGCCCTTAAATCAGGGAGTTTTGAATACTACTGACCCCATGTATATCTCGATGGAAGTTCTTCGACTGAGGCCACCTGCATGGAACCACGGAAGGACAGTGGTTCGGGAGGGGCAAATCGGTGGCATAGAACTTTTGCCTCAAATGCAGGTTCTGGTACCCGTTGGTTACATACATACGGACCCCACGTACTGGGAAGCCCCACTTGAATTCAAACCTAGTCGATGGACTGAGGCTGACCATACATCATCAGCATTCTTCCCCTTTGGTGTCGGGCGTCGAGCCTGTGTTGGTGGCGCCCTAGGTACATCTTTTCTCACCGCAACGGCAGAACTATTGAAGACAGATTTGCAAGTATCCAGGCCGCGGGGCCGGTTTCGTGTTGGCCCTTTATATGGGCCTCAAGACTTTGCTCTAACTGAGCGAGGATGACTCCTCTAATGCAAAGAGGATGAAACGTGACGAGACCTAGTAGAGGGAGGTGTAAAATGAAGCGTCTTATTTCCAAGATGGTGGCACGTAAGTACCAGGATTGGCTGTTCTAAGCCTATGGGCTGGGTTGGAGCTAGCCTCCAACCCAGCCCGCACCATATTGATCGACAGCTAGTGGAAAGCCAGACATGGACAGAGCGCAACAGATTTCGTTCCTGGAATCTTCTCCACAAGCCGCGGGGCTTCCCCCAACTGTGCTTGGCATGCTAATTGAAGACGTCGAATCGGTTCACCAACGCAGACAATGGCAAGACGACCCATCGAATCCTGCCTATATGGCCCGTGCAAGCGCAAAAAACGGAGATTCTTTTGTCCTTGCCTCCGTCTTCTACAGCGAAGCCATTTCAGGTCACGAATTCGAAGCAGAGCGAGTTGCTCTCCTTTTGGCCAAAGATCTAGCCCAAGAACTCGGCATCACAGCACTACGCCGCAATATCCCATCCCACGCAAAGTCTCTTCAGCAAGCATGCAAGGCCCATTACAACAAGGTAAACCAAGTCCATCGATATGAGCTAGCCGCAGGAACGCACGATTGTTCCTCAGCATCCGACATGGTAGATCCAATTCAGCTGGAAGACGGGCTGAAAGCCTACAACTTATGCATTGTGGATGATCCTCTAGCCGACAGTATCGACTACGCACGGCTAACCTCCATGATTGGGTCATCTTTCGGGACTGCTATTGGCTATCGTTCAGCCCAAGGGGGATACGCCGGAATTGGCCTATTTGTCGTCGATGAAGAGTCCGTACGCATAGCCGCAATCGCTGTGGCTCCGGGGTATAGAGGACAAGGAATTGGTGCTTCACTGATTCAGTCCGCTTCAAAGGAATTTGCCGGAAGAACCTTACAATCAGACGTCATGGACACTAATGCTCCCTCACTTGCTCTACACAGATCCCTAGGGTTTAGTAAGGTTTCGCATCTTTATACGTCATTTGCGAAGAGTCTCTCGGACTGATGAGCGGTACGAGTACATTACATGCCTCCGCTGTTGTAAACGCACCCAATCGCACGGCAACCTCACGAGGGCTCGTGAGTTCAGAAATTACCCGAAATTTTCGGACCTGCCGGGGGAGCATTCATTCTGTGTTGCACCCTAGGCACTACGAGTTACTCAAAGATCCCCAAGGCTCCATTGCGTGATACTTCATCGAAAATCATGCCGGGAACCGCCAGGCCAGCAAGCCCTATTGCCCACCCCGGGAGGCGGGTTGAGGATCTACTAAAAGGGTAACGGGCCGTGAGTTTGCATGATCTGACAATAAAAAGCCTTCACTTAACATAACGTACATTATCGGCTTTCAAACCGAGTAAGCTCATCACGTGCAAAAGTGTCAAAAGCTGAAGTTAAATTTTCTTTGTTTTCTTAGATAGAGAGAACCAGTAAACACAAAGACGAAGTCACTAGACCCACCCAAACGCCCTGGCCATCGCTACAGTTCCGGCCCACATCGCGGATCCACCAGCGCTGCCAACAGCTACCGAGGCGCGCTCACGGACCCATGCCAATGCTCCTGTGACCTCCGGTGACGATTCCTGCAGTCGTCCGTCGGCAGCATCCTGAAGGGATTCCGCGGCCATACGAGCGGATGAAGCGACTGGTCCAGGTAGGGTATGCGCGTCATCCAGAAGCGCCTCAATGAGCGAATGAAGATCATGCCCGCTCAGGGTCACATCGGAGAACATGATTTGCTGTCCTCCAATATTAATAGGCCCATTGTCATTGCCGATCGAGATATTTGGTTGACGTCGCCCATTCATTGTCAGACCCATCGGTGTTAATGCCAACCCAGAAGGCGGAGTGTCAAGGATGATTGCCAGCCACCCCCAGCCATCGGGAGTATAAACAAGTCCACGCCCTTGCATCCAACGACAGAGGTAAATCCACTGTCGCTCAGTGAATTCCCCTTGCCAATAATCCACATGAATTGGGACAATCTGCCCAGCATCTGGAGCCATGTCGAACAAATCCTCGACGACACTCTCCGAAAGCTGCTCTCATTCTTGGTGAGTGAACGCCAGCTTACTTACTGCTCTCCAACGCCAGAAGCCGGCCAGTGCTCGTATGGCGATGGCAACGACCGATATCCAGTTTTCGGGTGTCATCGGGACCGCCGCATCTGGGTTTTGAATGTGATAGACAGGGGGATGCGAAGGAACGCAACCCGGGTAAGTATCGGATCGTTCAAGGTTCCCCTTCTCTCTATTTGGCTCTCAGGTGAAGTTTTGACACCGTTGGAGCCGATGCAGACTTTTCCTGTTGGCAAGGCTTGCTAGAGGTCACCAATTCTGAAGTAGTTCGGAACGGCGCCACCTCGGCTTCTCATGCTGCTATACGCTATTTGCTTTCCGATATCGCCGATACGACGAGAAACTATCTCAGTAACAGCTATGAGAGAATCTACGTCGCCACGACAAAAACCGGATTCAATGTACGGGTGATGTTCTTTTTGATACTCCACTTGCTCAATTAGCTTCTTGCCAAAGACAGAAATGTGACCTTGTCCATCGGGTGCATACTCGACATAAGCATATGGAGCACCTGCCGGTACCATTCCGCTACCTTCGATAACTCTCGTCCGGAAGTTATTCCTTGCACGACGCAATGATTCTTCAGCATCTTCAACGCGATTTATATCGTTCGTGCCTCTTGCCTCCGACAGTTCCTCTTCTGCAGGCCAAACAAGGCTCCTGGTGTGCTTGACCCGTTCGATTGCCTCGGTTGCCTGTGGCTGTGAATTCGTAGCTTCGACTAAGCGAAGAAACTCAAATGACTCCCATGCCTCTTCATACTTAGCGGATCCAATATTCAGATGTTGAACAAACAGAGGTTTGAGATGCGTGTAAAGATTCTTTGCTGCATTGGCTTGCTCGAAAACGTACTCTGGACTCAGCACCTGACTCAAGGGCAGGGAACCTCTGTAGGCGTCGGAGGTCATAGTGTTCAGAAGCTTCTGAGCTACGTCAGTTCTTCCGCTGGCCACTGCTGCGATTCCGGCTGCATAGAAAAGTTGCACGGCACAAACTTGCGGTAAGCGAAGAACACTCGTGGCTCCACTACCCCTGCTTCTGATTGCTAGTCGCGTAATCTCTTCAAACCACCACCTATCTGTAGAGTTGTTTCCCCAGTAGGCTGCAGTTGCAACCAGGCTTGATAGTACTTTCGTAGCTTCTTCAAGCCTGGCGACCATCCCAGCATGACCGCCATCCTCAGATTCTTGTCCAGAAGGGCTGGCAACTAGATCATCTTGAGCATGTAATAGATCTATCTCGTTCTTGATTAAGTCATGCAAACTGATCGCAGTATTATTGCCGGCTAGGTTGCGTTTTGCTATTGAAACAGCAGCGGCCACAGTTAAAGGATTTCTAGATTTCCGTTCAACAAGTGACTTAACTCCTTCGCTTAGCCAGCCAAGAGCTGTATTTGCATCGGCAACTATTTGATACGCATCTATTTGTGTCCGTAGTTCTTGAGCTACAGTGCTGAGGTTTCCAGGCTCAATCCAGTACGGCTGATAGATTCGACGCAAGTTGGATCCAATTGCTCGCCTTAGTGCTGTGTCATATGTGGCTGACCAGCCAACAAAGATGAGACCGTAATCAAATAGGATCCTATTTAGTAGATCTTCAGTATCTACCGTGTACGTTTCTAGCTCTGAGCGCGTGTTAAGCATTGCGGTAGGGTTCAAATAATCGCCGTGGAGATGGATTACCAGTGCTTTGAGCGTATGCAGTGGTGCTAATCCTTGGATATCGGAAGGATGGCTGATTACCACTGGCTCGATTCCTTCATCACGAAGCGCAGTTTCCATCAGCCTGTCGAAATTTAAGGTGAGAATCACGCTTGCGGCACCGGCTGAGACTAACTGGGCGATTGAACGGTGAGCCGCAGTAGGTGTTTTTAACCCTTGTTCTTTTTCCTCATCGTTAGGTTCGAAAAATCCTCTGAGGATGCTTTGCCTGTCATGAGGGGTAGGCGCAACATGTTCCAGCAGATCTTCGTAGGTAGGAACTTTGTTGAAAGACTCTTCGTACCAGGTGAAATGGTCGTCAGGCATTACATTCTTTAATTGCGCCACGCGACGAAGCAGCTCATTTTGAACACCCCACGCCGAGGGCACTCCGCTGGGAATTGAAATACCAGCCCCAAGAACGAAGGCATAGGAACCAGGCGTTGACCCCAGTGAGAACGCAAGTCCTAAAAGCTCATCTAGATTATTGGTATCCATCAACTGCAGCATACTTCCTTTGCTAATCGTTTTCCCCACAATAGCTTTACACGCCAAGATGCTTCTCCACGGTGCAACCATCGCAACGACAGCTGGTCCAGCTGTCGACGCTTTCTATCCTCTGCTACACCATCCCGGATTCGCTTCGTTGAGCGCCTCCAACTTCCATAGCTCGAGCCGGTTTTCGGTGCGTCGTTGATGCTGGTTATGAAGCCATACTCCCAGGGCATGCTCTTCTTCTGTGGCGTAGGACCTGTATCTGGGCATGCGCTGTTCAGCATCTACAAAAGCGATGAAGAGTGCGAGTTTCTTTTTCCACTGCATTTCACGTTCTCGCGCACGTGCGCTGACGTTCCAATTTGGGAGTGGTTCAAGTAGAACGATTTTTGCTTGTGGCAGTTCGTTTCTCTCGAAGAGACGGCGTTGCTCAGCGACCCATTCAGCCAGCGACCGCTCTGCCGGCTTGCTGGTACTGCGTGGGAGACGCCCATGCATTGCATAGAAATCTTGTGCCTCTTTCACACGCCTCCGCCATTTCGTAGTGATGCGGTACGGGCCGCGGGCTTCTAGCGCTGCCGTATGTTTGGCGAAGAAGTCGGGGTCGTATTTTTCGCGGTTTTTCAGGTGCAGGTGCACGGTGGCGATGTTCTGTTTGCATCGGTCGGCGATTTCGCGCGCTGTGAGGCCGGCGGTAAACATCATGTCCCATTCCGGGTGCCTCGAGACGTCCCAACCGACCATGCACACCAAGCTACTGCACACCACTCTCTATTTGAAGAGTACTGCGACACCGACTCTGCCGAAGCTCGGAAACCGCTGGTTCGAGCGCGCTGCACACGCGCTGTCCCCAGATTCTCGTGCTGCGTTCTCCCCTGCGCAGCAGCGCTACCGGCAATCCCGCTAGCAGCTACCCTTTGTTCTTCATGCCGGGGCTCCTCGATTGTTCGGCTATCTCACGAGCATATTCGTTGAGCGCCTCCAGTCGGTGAGCACACGTGCCACAACCGGGCAGGGGGCTGAATTTCGGATGAATCGGTGTTTTGTGGCCGAATTGTGTCTTGTCCCCACCTCTAAACTGGGCTCAAAGGCACTTCGGGCACGATAAATTAAGACAGGTTGGCAAAAGCACCGAGCATGGTCTCGGTGTGGAAATGTTGCTGTGGTGTGAGTGAATGAGCGGTAAGTGAAGCTAGGACGCAATGAAGTTCAAGCGTGGCTGGATGACGTTTCTCCAGGCACCGGTTCCGTGCGCCTTGCTACCCTCGCTGATCTGCCTCGGTTGCGGGTCAAGCAACAGCTCGCTCGAGGCAACGTCGCGCCAGCGACGATCGCTGCCATCTCCCGCGGCCTAGGCTTGGATCCGCTGACTCAGCTCACCAGGTTCGAGGTCTTCACTGATCTTGTTCCCTCGTCCCCTGCCGACAGTGAAATGCCTGGATTCATTTCCTCTCCAGGGCTGTTCCGCGCGAGTGCAGAACGCCTGGAAAACCAACCAATAACCGAAACCCAACTCGGGCCTGAGAGCTATGAGCTGGCAGCGCTGTACTGGTTTAACCTCGCCAACGACGGAGCATTGCGTGCCCGGATTGCTGACGAGCTCGGCGTGAATCAGTCAACGCTGTGGAAGATGCTGCGCACCCGATTGCGTGAAGACGTAGCCCTCACTGTCTGTGAGCATGCTGGGTGGCCGGGCGTGTCGGCTCTAGTCGTCTCTGAAGTGCTCACCGGGAAAGAAGCTGGATGGGCTGAAGAATGCCGTGCGACGTGGGTCAATACGATTCCAGTCGGAAAGTTGCTCAGTTGCACTGAGCAACGTTTGCAGCAGGTCGGCAAGCAGGAACGCGACCGAGAGTCTTTCGACCGTCATTTAGGATGAATAATGTGGCGTTTTCGAGCTGGGTGTCTGCAATCTTTGCCACCAGTTTCCTCGCAGCCCTCATCGCACGTCTTCCTCGCCTGATCCAAGGGATCGGTAATCTCTGGTTGTGGCTCACCCATTTAGGCATGGCCCTCGTCTTGTCTTTGGCTGTTGAGCCGGTCTATGCGTTCGTTGATTCCTTGGCTGGATCCCATAATTTTGCGAACCTCGTATCCCATATTGGTATTGCGCTGGTGTTCTTCTGTGGCGGCATACAGATTTCCCATGGCATCAACCGTCCCGAGATCGCCAGCAAGATCCTGAAACTCTCCACTGTCGCGTTGCCGGCTTCTGCCGCCCTGATGGGTGTCCTATTCGTGTTCAGTGGCAGTTCCTATTCTGACGTTGGGTTGAATGCGTTCAGGGATAACCCGCTGGTGGTCTTATATAAACTCGCGCTCTATATCTACCCGGCGATTGTTTCCTCGTTCCTGGTGGCCCCGCTGATGCGGGCAGCTACCGAATCGGTGTCCAGGATTCCTTACTACTCCAAGAAGCTCATGGGCTTCGGCTTCGGCCTGGTCATCGCGGCCCCGCTGGGGCATCTGGCCGAGCTGGCGAACCGGCAACTGGGCTGGATCACTGATCTGTTCATCTATCCTGCGATTCTCAGTGTCCTGGCGGGCATGACGTTGGGCCTGGTGGATGCGGTGCTGTGCCGGAGGCAGCAGCGACGGGAGTTCATCCGGGCATCGTGACGCCTTGCTGCTCGAGCAGTTCCATCGGGTTCGTGATTTGCCCGTCGCGCCATACTTCGAAGTGCAGGTGAAAGCCGGTGGAGTTGCCGTTGGTACCCACCTGGGCGATCTGCTCTCCTGCTTCAACTTCGTCGCCGACGTGCGCGATCAGATCGTCCGGATACATGTGGACATAGAGTGTCGTGATTTGGGTGCCGTCGTGGGTGCCGTGGTCGATTTCGATCTGGCATGGTGAGCGTCCGACGACGAGGTCATCACAACTGGCGCGGATGACTTGTCCTGCGGCTGCAGCGTAGATCGGGGTGTCTTCCGGGGCGGCGAAGTCTTCGCCGGCGTGCGGGTAGGGGCCGCGGGATTCGCCGTAGTTGTGCCAGATCTTCGTCAACGTTTCCAAGGGGAAAACCCACTCCGAATCGTTGTTTGGGATGTTTATCTTTTTCGGGTTGCGGGTTTCGGTTCTGTTATCGCATGTGGCGTGGGGTTCGTCTTGGTCGGTGACGGTGACTTCTGTGCCTTGCAGGGCTGCATAAATCAGTTCCGCGTCGTCCCTGCGTTGTGCGTAGTTATCAGGCAGGCCGGAGGCTTGGACGGCTTCGGCGGCTTGCTCGTAGGGCAGCTCTTCCCACCCGTCGATGTTCTGGAGGCGGTCGAAGAAGGTCGCGGCCGCATAGGTGGGGTTCATGATCTGTTTGACGGTGCCCCAGCCGGCGCTGGGCCGTTGCTGGAAGGTGCCCATGGCATCCCAAGCGTGCCCGACGCCTTCATGCGGTTCATCCAAGGAAGCCACGGCCACCTCTTTGGCTTGTTCCCATTCGTTTTTGGTCATGATGCGGGTACCTTTCGGGTACTCCCAGCTCCCGTCGTTGGCCAGGATGGTTAGGCTGCTTTCCTGGATGGAGGTCATCAGTCCGATGATGGCCGCGCGTTGGGGCAGGTCTGCGGTGCTAGCTTCGTTGATGATAATCGCGGCGTTGGCCAGTTGTTTCTCGGTGTAGCTGCCGACTGGGGTGGTTGGCAGGTGGGTGACGTTGATGTTGTCCCCGATGCTGCTGTTCGGGTTGCAGTCCATAGTCCGGGGATCCGTGGCGTCTCGTGGTCCGAGGATGGTCAGAGAGAGGAAAATGCCGCCGAAGAAGATCATCAGGGTGATGGCGAGGATTTTGATGAGTCTGAAGCGTCGCATTACTTGGTGCTGGTGATCTTTTCGACGACCCATTCACCATCAGCCCGGCTCAGCAGGAAGTCCAGGGAGCCGGTGTTGGTATTCACGGTGACGGTGGCGATCGCAGGTGACCGTCCTTTGACCGGGTCTTCGGTGCTGGTGACTTTGGTGGCGGTGATGTTCAGGTTCGAGACGTTCTGGAAGGTGCGTTGCGCGTCGTCCGAAAGGTAGGGCCGCAGCCCGGTAAACCATTGGGACTGTTCCAGGTCGGGGCGGGCGTAGGCTGTCGCGGCGTTGGTGGCGACGTCGCTGGCTTCTTGGGCGATCTGGGGGCTCCATTTTTCGATGGCTGATTGTTCCGGTGAGGCGTGGATGTCGTGCATGATCCCGTTCTCATCCCCCGGCGTGTCTTCTGGGTCGGCTGGCGCGCAGCTAGCAAGCAGCGCACTGGCTAAGGCCAGAGCGAGCCCTGCCGTGGCGGCACGGCGGCGAGAGTGTTCCCTAGCGTGGTGCGTGGTGCGGTGCATTCCCTGGTTCATGGCAACCTCTGTTGAGTATTGTTTAGTGTTGAAGCTTATATTTTCAATACTAATTGATACCATGGGTTTGATGAACGAAAGGGGACCTGCATGAGCGGGGATTGGCCGGGCGAAGAACGCCGCCGCATGAAAACAGACCTTCTGGTGAAACCAGCACCCACCAATGAGGACACCAGCAACCCACCCACCCAGCAACCAGCCAGCGACGAACCAGCAGCTGGATCGAGCACTGCCAGCACAAGCGTCTCGACGCAAGAATCAGCAGACGCGTCTGAGAATCCGGAGCACATGCAGGAATCCTTGACGAGCGAAACACCTCTCGGCTCAGGAACCCCACTGGTCTCGGGAACGCTCAGCAGCGCGATCACAGGCTCCGACGCCCTGGAAACGCCATTGCCAGCCGAAGAAGGGTGGCAAAAGAAGATCCGCACCTTCACTGGCGGGCTGATCGCCCCGAAACCAGGACCCCAAGAACTGACACGCCGGGCCACGCTCGCCTCAATCCGCCGGGTCTACCCGCGCCCGGTCACCGTGACCATCGCCCAACCTGCCGGCGGCGCAGGGAAAACATCCCTCACCGTCGCACTGGCCTCCACCATCGGCAACACCTCGGATCACAACGTGCTGGCCATGGACAACAACGAAACCATGGGCACCCTCGGGGTGCGCACCCGGTCCAACGGGTCGAACATGACCATCATCGACCTGCTCGACGCCCTGGAGCAGCTGAAAAGCGAACGGACGCGCAGCGGCGATGTCCAGTACTACACCCGCCCGCAAGGCGATAACCGGTTCAGCGTGCTGGCTTCCGATGAAGATCCAGACCGGATGCAAATGCTTACCCGTCCCACTTTCAACGAACTGCTCGAAGTCGTCCAGCGCTTCTGGAATGTCGTCGTACTGGACACCGGCAACAACACCCGAGCCGAGAACTGGCTGGCAGGCATCGATGCCACCGACCAGCTCGTCTTCCCAGTTGAGCTCAACGACAAATCCGTGGTCTCTGTCCTGCGCACTATCGAACAGCTGCAGGCGATGTCCCAAGTCACCGGGAACCAGCACTACGCCAGCCTGTGTGAGCATGCGGTCTTGGTCATCACTCCAGGCTCCCACCGCCGCGCCGTAGCCACGGAACGCCGCAAAGAGCTGCGCCGCATGCTCGAGCAAGCACTCGGCGAGACCGCCACATTCCTAAACGTCCCGTACGAGCCAGCCCTGGACACCAACGGGCTGATCGACTGGCAGCTCGCCACTGACGAGTCAGTGCGTGCCTTTGAAAAAGTCGCCGCTGCCGTCAGCGCCGGACTCTTCTATTCCGCCTCTAACGACACGACCCCACGAAATACCAAGGAGAACTAACCCGTGTTCGCACCAGTACACACCGCGCTCAGCATCGTTGCGGAACAAAAAGAGTCCACGACCGTGAAAAACCCGTTTGAGGGCGTCTCCCCCGACATCTCGCCGTTGGGCGATGGATTCGATAGCGCACTGGGCATCATCCTCGGCGTCATCTGGGGCGTCGTACTGATCTATGTGGCAGTGAAGCTGCTGACCAGCCTTGGCAAGTTCGCAGGCGCGAAAAAGCAAGGCCATTATGAAGAGCTGGGCGATCATACCGATGAGATGAAACGTCGTGGCATTGCCCTGGTCGCGGTTGCCGCGTTCGGCGTCGTCATCGGCGCGGTCTTGAAATTGGCGGGGATGCTCTAATGACCAGCCGCCGCAGAATCATTGTCCTCATCGTCGCGGTGGTGGCTATCGCCCTCGTCGTGGTAGCCAGTGTCCTCATGTCCCAAGATCAGGATCAATCCGATTCTTCGGCGGCCACCACCCCCACCACACCAGTAAAAACCAGCGAGTACGGGTTCCCGATCTCGCATATCCGCCTCGGTGAAGGCGGAACCAAGACCGCACCCGACGGAAAAACCCCTATCGGATACACGGCGTCGTGTGACGACGCAGTTCGCGCTGCAGTGAACTACGTAGCCCCTCTTTCTTCTTCCCCAAAGGCATGGGACCAGCAGAAAGCTACGATGAAGCAGATTTTTGCTTCTACCGAAGAGAACCAGGAGCTTATAGAAGCTTCTGGGGTCCTCACCAATGAATTCCAAGCGACCGATACCTATTCCCTGCTTGAGCCAGGCCTATACCGTGTTGCCAACTGCGTAGAGGGAAAAGCCGCGACCATCCAAGTTCCGGTCCGAGTCGCTCGGTCCGAGTTCGTTGTTGATGGGCAGACTTCCCCCGCATACACGAAGATCTACTTCTCGGTACAGCAACTGGTCTGGGAAGACAACGACTGGAAATACACCGCTTCACCAACCACTGCCACACCGTTCAGCGACAATCAGTTGCAATACATAGCTGGAGACCAGCCCCCTACAAATGTAGGAACCACGCTGAACAAGCTCTTTGTCGACGCCTCAGGAAATCCGCTATCCCGAGATGGGTGGGTACAGCTAGCCAAATGAAAAAATTCCTGCGGCCTCTGCTCATGCTCTGCACGCTGACGCTGCTCTTCAGCTCAACGCTCGTGCCAAGCTACGCCGATGAAATCACCGACAACCTCCAAAGTGTTCTCACCACAGACGAAATGAAACGGTTCGAGGCGCTAGAAGATTCGCAAAAGACGGAAATCCGAGAAGACCTGATTTCCTCCGCGGCAAAAGAAAAATGCTCAGACCTGATATACAGCACTAACATCAAGCTCTTTAGCTTCAATGGAAAAGACTGCGAAGAAACGACTAAAGAAGCCCTGTTCCTCATGTATCCCAGCGGGACCTCCATATTTCAAGGTGAACTAGCCATGGGATTCTGTGACGCACTTGATGAAGCAGGCGCGACTTGGGGCGCTGTCAACACCTGCAAACGGGACCAGCAGTCCGCCCAGAACAAGATCGAAAACAGGGCCGAAATTCGAGATTGGCTTAACCAAAGCGACTTCGGCAAAGGAGTCCTCAACGTCACGGATGCCATCGGAAACACCATCGACTTCGTTGCCGACCCGAAAAGCGGACTCGAAGAAGTCGCCAACAGCAGCAAAACAGAGTCCATCGCACTCACCTCAAAAGTCCTCGAAGAGCTCACCTCCACCACCGAATTCGATGCCTCCAGCCAAGAGTTCAAAGACCGCTGGGCCCTCTACGCAGGCATTGGTGTCGTCGGCCTCTCCATCATGCTGCTCACATTATTCAAGCACCACAGCAACGGAGAGATCAGCGACGACGACTTCAGCAACTCCTTGCTCTACTACCTCCCTGTCAGCCTCTTCCTGGTGATCTACGGGCCGTGGGCCATGAACGAAATCCAACAACGCATCGCCCCACTGACCTCAGGGGCCACCGACTGGTCCGCGGAAATGATCAGCAACTTCATCACTGTGATCTCACGGTTCGCTTCTCTGGAATCCAGCAGCTGGTTCGGCCCGCTGGCGGCGATCATCTTCTTCGGGATGCTGTTCATCGGCTCGATCGCCCTGATGATCTACTTTCTGCTCATCCCGATCTTCCAGCAACTCATGGGCCTGGCCATCGCCGCCCTGATCGGGATGCTCATCTCGCCGAAAACCCGCCGCTATGTTCTGAAGATCGCTTCCACCCTCGCCACATTGCTGATCCTCAAGCCCGTGGTCTTCCTCGTCATGGGCGCCGTCTTCGGGGTCCTGGCCTCGCAGACTGCGTTCAAGGAAGGCACCGACGATGTGCTGGTCAATGTGGGCAACCTCGGTGCGACTGCGTTCATCATGCTGCTGATTGTGCTTTCCCCGGCTGCGATCTTCCGGTGGATGCCGATTATCCAAAGCCGTGAAGCGAACTTCGGCGGGATCTCCCCCGAGATATCTGCTGGTGTCGGTGCTGCGGCCGGTGGCATGGCTGGTGGACTCGCCGGAGCCGGCGCAGGAGCAGTGCGTCGGGCGATCTCCTCCCGTCGCGGCAGCGCTTCCAATGGCTCCTCTTCTTCTGGTTCCCGTGCCGGTAATGGGCAATCGGGCAGTTCTGCAGCAAATGCTGGTTCGGCAGCAGCCGGTGCTGCTGGCCAAGGACCTGCCGCCGCTCGTGGCGGTGATGATGGTTCAGCGTCAGCGTCAGGGGCCGGTACGTCCGGCGGTCCCGAGGCCAGCCAGCCTCAGGGTTCTTCTGGTGTCCAGTCGTCTGCTGGAAACCCGGGCCAGGGTGCTCCGACCCAGGCCAGGGAACGGCCCATCAGCCCCCGAACAGGCAGCACAGGACATCCCGGCGGATCCAACGGCGCGGGCAATCCCGGGACAACGGGCTCTTCGGGCCGCAGTGCTGAAGGTGGCTCTGCTGACGGGCCCGCTTCCGATGGTGGCGGTACTGGGACTGCTGGCCAGGCTGCTGGGGCTTCCGACCGGCAAACCCCACCCGCAGGTCCCGCCAACGCTTCAACCAATGCCACCTCTAACAAGGCGTACCGGCCGTTGCGGACCGGCAAAGTCGGAATGCTCACCAACGCCCGCTACGCCATGTCCAACGCGGCAGCCCAAGCCCGCATCGCCCAACAGGACTCCGACCCCGATACCTGGGATTCGTTTAAGGACTGATCGACCCTCATGACTCGTCACGTTGCCCTCGGCGGTGAGTTCAAGTCCCGCGGACTGCTCTCAGGCCGTTCCCTGCCCGAAAAGCTCCTCCTCTTCATTGGCCTCGCACTCTCCGCGTTCCTGATCATGTTGGGATCGTTCAGTTTCTTCTTCCTCGTCGCAGCGCTCTTCGTGGCCGTGGCCAGCATCCTGACTACGATGCCCACCGCCATCAACGAAGGGCGCAGCCTCGCGGCTATTTATACCGAACGGGTTTACCGGTTCTGGCAGAAAACCACTGGAAATGATGTCTTCGACCCCGTCCACGAACAAACCGCTGCGGAGAGTCTGAAGACGTACCAGCACGCCACCGAACAGGAGAAGAAAACCCTGCGCAAGCAGAGAACACAGAACAACCAGAAAACCCAGAACCAGCAGAAGACACCGCGTCCTAAAGGTTTCGCAGTACGCCGGGCCCAACGCCGCAAGATCACGGACCGTCCGGCTCCGTTGATGATCGGGAAGATGAGCGCCACCGAAGTGCCGTTCAACTCCCGCGAACGCCTCACCATCTTCCGACATGCGAACACCACCCCGGTGTTCTATACCGCGATCTTCGAAGTGCGCGGCAGCACCGGAGGTGTCGTGGAAGAAGACATCGAAGACATCCCGTTCATCGGATTCGGCAAAGTCCTCGCCCGAGCCGCCCGGCGCACCAGCGCCATCTCCCACATCCAAAGCTTCACCCGCTCCGTCCCCCTGGACATCACCGACCACATCTCTTGGCTCTCGGACTACGTCCACCCCAAAGCCCACGACCACCTCGTGCGTTCCTACCAGGAGCTCTGCTTGGATGTGGAGCAGAAGGCCGAACAACACCGCTCCTACTGGGTACTGCGCTTCGACAACCTCGCCGCCCTGCAGCGCACCATCACCGCACAGGCTCCTGGTCCGCGGGCGGTGCATGACGCGATCGTCAACGAAGCCCACGCACTGATGTCCCAAGCGGTCACACATAAAGCGATCCGCAGCTTCCGGCCGGTGAACTCCAACATGGCCGCCGCGCTCCTCTCCCATTTGCAGGACCCGTATCAGTTCAGCATCGACGATCAAGATCAACACCTCGGTTCGGTCTGGCAGCGCCTGGATGCTACGAAGACGTCCAAAGCAGTCTTGGTGAATAACCGTGCTTACACTCGGGTGGCTTATATTCCTCGGCATGGGTTCATGGCCGGCTCCGCCCTGCCGGTCCAGTCCATGCGGCAGCTGGTCAACGGGATCGTGCCCGCAGTGATCCATTCGGTGTCGTGGGTTAACGAAGTGGTTGATGCCCGCACCGCGCGTGCCCAAGCAGTCTCTGATCGCACCAGTGATAAGGCCAAGCGCAAATCAGATGCCGAGAAAGGCAAAATCAGTGACGGAACCGAGCACGTCATGTCCAGCTCCTCAGACCAACGCGGACTGGACCTAATGCCAGGCAGCGGGCATCACGGCGTGAAATGGGGCGCGTACCTGAGCTTCACCGTGCAGTCCGAAGAAGAACTATTGGCTGTTTCTACGCAGATTGAATCGGTGGCTACTGATTGCGGGATCGAGCGGCTGATCTGGCTCGATGACCGCCACCATATGGCGTTGGCTTCCGTGATGCCGCTAGGACGAGGGGTCCGTTAATCATGAAATATTTCAAGAAAGTGAACAGTGCAACTCTTCTGCCCACCAGCCCCAGCAATCCTGGGAAGACCGCATCCGGGCCTATCTCCCCTACGGATACCGCCACCAACCAAAAGGGCACGAAGAAAGCTTCGTGGAAGGACCGCCGGGCAGCCAAGCAAGCTAGGAAACTAGCAAGCACGCGAAACAGCAACGTCCAAACTTCCGCCGAGATGTCCCGCCCGGACGTGTCCTGGGACGCCGGCCGCCGCTCCCGCACCGGATCCACCTACGGCCTCTACGACCCAGCCCCCGAAGGCGGGATCAGCACCACCCGGCAAACAGAGATCAGCAACCTCGCCGTCCCCTGGTCCCCCACCTCCTACAAAGGCCTGCTCTTCGGCCTAGACCTGGAATCAGGATGGGGCGTCATGCACGACCCGATCTTCGCCTACCCGAACACCGTGAACAACGCCAACGTCATCCTCATCGGCGACCTCGGCTCCGCCAAAAGCTCCGGCGGCAAAACCTGGGGCTGCCTGCGCCCGCTGATCCTGAACCGCAACGTCATCGTCGTCGACAAGAAACCCTCAGACTCCAACCCGGAAGAAGGCGAATACGCAGCCCTCTCTAGGTTCTTCGGGCGCGAGCCGATCACCTTCAAAATCGGTGGTGGCGGAGCCTGCCTGAACATCTTCGACCCGGCCATCTCCCCAGAAGTCGAAGACACCCGCACCAACGGCTCCGAAGCCCCACCAAGCCAAGCTCAGCTATTGCGTGCGGTCGCCACCGAAGTCCTCGGCCGGCCAGTGTCCTCCCGCGAAGGCAAAGCGATGCGCACTGCCCACCACCGCGTCCTCAAAGAAACCCATGCTACTGGCCGTACCCCCACCATCGGGCTAGTCATTGCCCGCATGCTCGCCCCCTCCCCGATCGACTGCGAGGAACTGCAGATCGACCGGACCGTCTTGCGCGAATGGGGGTACGATCTGGCGTTCGAACTGGAACGGTTCGTCGATGAAGATCTCTCCGGACTGATTGACGGCGAAACCTCAGAGAACGTGATCCTCGCTGACGGGTTGACCGTCTTCGACGTCTCCCAACTGCCCGAGACCGGGCCGGCGTTGGCGATCATCATGACTGTCATCAACACGTGGATGACCAACCGGCTCTTCCGGGCCAAGAACCGGCGCCAAACGCACTTCATCGTCGAAGAAGCCTGGCACGTGGTTCAAACCTCCGTCGCCAAAGTGATCCGCCGCAACCAGAAAGTCTCCCGCGCCATCGGCCTGTCGAACTGGTTCATGTTCCACCACGTCTCAGACATCCCGCCCGGCACCGAAGCCGAGGCGATCATCAAGGAATGCGACACCGTCCTGGTGTATCAGCAGAAGAAAGCCCCGGACGCTAGGGCTGCAGTGGAAATGTTCGACCTGCCCGCCTCCAGTTATGGCACGATCTTGAACTTGGCCACAGGCACTTGCCTGATGAAGATCGGCAACGAAGCACCGTTCGAGGTCAAGCACCTGCGCAGCGACGTGGAAAAGATCCTCACCGACACCGACAAGGCCCTCACCGCCCAGAAAATGAACGAGGTGATCACCGATGAGCTCGAACCCCACGCAGCGTAACCGCGAAATCCCCGCCTGGCTGATCATCGCCATCCTCGCCGGCCTGGCCCTGGTGGCACTGAACTGGGGCGAACACTTCACCCCTACCGGGACTGGGATCTCGTGGAACCCGATGGACCTAGTCCAGGCCGCCTTCGACGAGAACCTGGCTTGGCCGACCGCGTCGTGGTTCATCCTCGGCGGCTTCGCAGCCGTGCTGGTCGTGGCGTATGTGCTGTTCACCGAACTCTGGACTGGCTCGCGGGACGAGGCGAAGAAATTCACCCCGCAAGGGGCTGCGATTACGTCGATGATGGGCTTCACCGCAGCTTGGCGCAAAGCCCGGCAGATCTACGGGCAGCAGGTTACGAAGAAGACCGCCGAAGCGTTCATCGCCCTGGCGGTCTATGCCAATGCGTCGAAGAAAATCCCGCTGTATATCCAGCTGGAAGACAGCATGTGGGTCTATGCCCCAGCTCGCGGTGGCAAGACCTCCAGCATCGTCATCCCCATGGTCCTCAACGCTCCCGGCCCTGTTTTGGCTACCTCAACTAAACCTGATGTGGTTGCGTGGACTGCTATTGCCCGGGAGAAACAAGGGCAAGTGTTTGTGTGCGACTGGGAAAACATCACCGGCTGGCCCAACACCGTGAACTGGACCCCAATCTACGGGTGCGAAGACGAAGACGAAGCCTTAGAGCGCGGCAAGGCATGGGCTAACGCTGCCCCGATGGAAGGCACCAAGAATGGTTCCTGGTTCAGCGCCAAAGCCGGCACCGTCCTCGGCCGCCTCCTGCACGCCGCAGCATTGGAAGACCGCACCATGGATGACCTGCTCATGTGGATCTTCGACTCCCACAACCCCGAACCCATCACCATCCTTGAAGACCACCACAAATCCCGGGCCTTCATCCAGCCCCTGCGCGAACGCACCGAATCGCGGGCCGGCGAAACCGAAGACTCCATCAAAGCCACTCTCATCTCCCTCGCCGAACCACTGGTCACCGAACGGGTGCTCTCGCAGTTCCGCTTCCGGAAGGAAGAAGCCTTCGACATCAACACGTTCCTTGAAGGAGCGAACACCCTGCATATCGTGGTCGACGGGGAGAACTCTCCGTTGGGGACCTTGAGCACGATGTTCGCGGACCAGGTCTATCGGGCAGCACGCCGCAAATCCAGCCAGTACGCCTCCGGACGGCTCTGGCCCGTATTCCGCATGGTCCTCGATGAGGCACCGAACGTGGCCGCGTTCAGCAACATGGGAGAACTCATCACCGACACCGGCGGCCGAGGCATCCAAGTCATCGGCATCAGCCAATCCTTCATCCAGAACGAAGCACGCTGGGGCAAGGAAGAAGCCAAAACCATCGAATCCAACGCGAGCTTGAAGCTGATCTTCCCCGGCATCAACAGCGAAGACCTGAAAACCTACGCGAATGACATGGGAGTGCGAGACACCCCGCGTATCAGCCACTCCTCGAGCAAGACCGGCGGATCGATGACCCAAAGCACGGAGGAAAAAGCGGTCGTGCGTGCTGAGGAGCTCAAGCACCTGCGGTTCGGGCAAGCCACCGCCGTCTACCGGAACCTGCCGCCACATGTGGTGCATACCGAAATGGTGTGGCAGCGCAAAGACCATAAGGACTTGAAAGACATGAAAGACCAAACGTTGCGCAGGTGCGGAAAGATCTTCCACGAACCCACCCAAACCCATGACGGTAATCAGTCGGCAGAAACCCTTGGCGGTGCCCGATGAGCGAACCACAAACCCACGATGACCTCGTCGAGCTGATCGTTCCGCTGATTGAGCCGCTGATCGAACGTCAAGAAAAGGTCGAGCAAGGCCTCGCAGCACAAGAAACAGTTCTTGCGGAACTCACAAACCAGCTCGAACGACTCACCAGCATAGGACCTGAGCAGGAGGTTTCACCGTGGAATCTCTATGCGGCCAACCCGAAACAAATCAGTGAACTGCTGACCAAGATCAACCAGTGGCTGCCATGGATGAACGCAACCTACGGTGCAGGGCAAAGCACGAACATGATCCCGGCCTGCTGGTTCCTGCACCCGAACGTCGTTGCCCAGGTCGTCGGGTTATATACGTCGTGGACGGCAGCGAACTATGGGAGTGAGAACCCGAATAGTGATCTGGTGTATTGGAACCTGCGTTATCTGCCCGACGTCCTGGATATCGTGAACGCCCCAGCGGATAAGGGCGGGATGGCCGGCTGCCGACGCGAACACCGCGCCCCAGAACGGACGGATCCAGTCCCGGAAGCACTCACGGATGAGTTCGCACAGTGGCTGGCCGCCTCGTACCCAATCGAGCAACCGGACGAAACAAACGCCACCGAGCACACCGGAATTGACGAAAAATCTACGCTCTGAAGGTGGCAGGAAAGAGTTCCGATTACTCCTCAAAGACCTCAAAAAATATGGGTCTAGCTCGGAATAAGAAAACCTGATCCAGCATCCCATTTTCCTTCTACCGCTTTCCCTCCATGGCGAGCATTGGGCAACAGCGATCGTGAATCCACTGACCAGCTTGATTTCATTTATAAGTGAAAAAGGGGTATATTGGATGCACAGAGCGGACTAGGCCAGCACAGGACAGCCTAGGACAGGAAAGGATAGGCCATGAGTGCAACATTGCTGAGAAACGAAGTTATCGTCTCTTCGGATGACCTTCTGACTGTTCGCCGTGAAGTCGAATCCCGCTCTACTGGGATCACCGGCTTCGCAGCAGTACTTGCTAACGGGGAAACACGTGAGCTACCCGCCCAGTTGTCCAAAATTATTGATTTGGCATTTCATGCACTGGCCGCTAACGGAAGCGTTAGCGTCGCGACTTTGCCCGAGGAGCTTACAAGTAACACCGCAGCGGATGTGCTTGGAGTTTCCCGACCCACGCTACTAAAGATGGCAAAGGATGAGCAGATTCCTTCTTTCAAGGTTGGAACCCATCGACGATTCAAACGCGATGACGTTTTAGCTTTCAAATCCCAGCGGGAACAGTCTCGGCGTACCGCCATGCAAGAGTTGCTCGATATCGAAGACCAGCTCGAGGGCTAAAAACAGTCAAAAACATGTTGGGGCATAGGGCAAAATATAGATTATGCCCCAACGTGTTTTTGTCGATGCCAATGTCCTCTTTAGCCGAACGCTTCGCGATTGGCTTTTCCTCCTGCGTCTAGAATCGCAGGGTAGCCTGTTTCAAATTCACACCACATGGGACGTTATCACTGAATCTGGAGCAAGGCTTAGGGACAAGCATCCAGAAGCTGATGGGCGTCTAGTAAGCGAGCTGATCGAGAAGAGCCAAAAAATCTTCGATGAGATCCTCTCGGATTACCCTGGCGGTAAGGTCAGCGACATCGAGGATCGGGAAGATTGGCATGTGCATTATGCCGCCAACGCCTGCCGGGCTCAAATACTCCTAACAGAAGATACTGGGTTTACTTCTGAAGATACGTTCTACGAAGCGTACTCGTGCGATGAATTCTTTATGGAGATCAACACTTCTTCGCCTAAAACCGTACAAAATGTTACCGAAAATCAGGCAGTCTACTGGGGCAGGAAGAACGGTAAGTCTTTGCCTACAGCACTGATCGAAGCCGGTTGTCCACGATTCGCTCAAGAGGTCCAAGCTCATATACGACGTCTAGCCCTTAAAAAATAAACGCAGAACAGCAACCCCAGGGTCAGTATAGGTAACATCCACCATTCAAATACCCTATATTCCTATGCCTTTTCTCCCGCGGTCCACCGGTCTGGAATATCGCGGAGTCTAAGATTTGAGACTGAACCAGCCAGAATCCTGATTAAATTACAAGAACAAAAGGCTAGGACACATCTCAGCATCACTATTTTTAGACAAGATGCGGCCCGTCAGGTCTTGGTCTTGCTGGTCGGTCATTTTCACCAAGCGATGGCCGCCGCTGGTTGGTTTGTTGTTGTTTAATCCGTTGCAGCTTGCCCATGATGTCCTCGATAGCCGCTGATGCTGGCTCACTCGTCTGCGGGGATGCTTTGATCCGTGCGATCAGCGCTTCAGTGCTCTTTCGCGGCCGAGCACCTTCAGCCACTTGTTCACTGGCATACTGTTGCACCCCGTGAACAATCGTTTTCTCGCTTCTCCGGCTGGTGCCGGCGACGAAGCGGTCTTCCGGCGTGGGACGGTAAGCCCTTAGTCGGCTTGCCAGAGCGCTGGCCTTAGCCTCTGGGTCTTGAGGCTGTCTTGCGGTTGCAGCCTCTAGCAGGGGCTCTATAATGGAAGGTGAAGAAACGGAACTGGCACCGGCCTTAGGCCCGTAAAGGTTGCGGACTCCCGGATTCTGCTGCGGCACATGGGAGTTTCTTCTTTTTAACCCCGATTCTGCACCCAAATCCGCGGTCAGATCCTTGCCGATCGCATGAACATAGCGAATCGTCTCCACGTTCTGCACCCACTGGGTATTCCCATGGATCAACTCTTGGCGCACCGCCCAAGACACCACGTCCGGCATCCATAACAGCTTCTCGTTATACGGGGAGGCATGGCTGACGCTCATCTCAGAACCCAACAGCCCGCGGCTGGCCGCGCGCTTCACGACCAGCTGGTCCTGGTGATTTCGTCCCGGGTCTGAGGATTGGTTCAAGCTTTCCAGAACCAGATGCTGTACCGGCGAAGTACCGCGGTTCAGTTCATAGGCCAGACGTACGAGGCAGTCATCGCGGGCTTGGTTCTTATTGTCATCCTTGATCATCGTTTGGACGGTGACGACGCTATCGACCGGGGAATTATTGATATGGCGCAGGAAACCGGTGAGCTTGGCCGGGTCTTGTCCGAACTGCTCGGTGGCGTGAAAGAACCCGGCTTTCGTTTCAAAGCTGTCCAATGAATCCCGAAGGGTTTTCAGGTCTTCACGTTCGACCAGCACCGCGGTGAGCAGATAGAAAGGCTGTTTATGTTCGTCGTTTGAGGTTCCGTAGGTTTCATCGATCAACGCAATCGGTGATTTGCCGCGCTCATACAACGCTTCAAGCTGTTCACGGCTGAGCGCTAAGTCTCGGTTTTCAAGGTAGTTCTGTGCTCCACGGCCCACCCTTGGACTTCCTTCTTATCTCAGTGTTGGTCCAGCTGGTCCGCGGCGCTGCGCTTCATCGTCGTTGAGCTTGCGCTGCTGATCAGCTACTTGTTGCTGTTGCTCTTGGGTTTTGCGCAGGCGGGCCAGCAACTCATTCGCCTCAGCCGCCCCGGACCTTTCCTGGCCTGCATGGTTTTCGCTCGTACTCATGGCGTTCTCCTTCTCCTTCGGGGTGGTCTCGCTCGTGGTTTGGGCTCGTTGGCGTAGCGCCGCGATCTTCGCCGCAGCGTCTGACTGTCCCACTGTTGCGGCAGATTCATTCGTCTTCTGCTGGATCAGCTGTTCCTTTGCCTCGGCCGGCATTGGCTCGCGGGTGGTCAGTTCGGAGTGCTTATGCAGCGCCGCGGTGCGGTTGCGCAGATCCTGCGCCACCGGATTGTTCTTCAGGTGCTGCGTAGGCAGGAGAGCTGGTTCAGCGTCAGGGATGTTGTAGGTGTGGCGGTAGGCGGCGATTTCCGCTGCCAGCCGGCGCCACTCCTCAGCCCGGGCAGCCCGACCAGGCACTGGCCCCAGGTCCTCAAGCCATGCTGGTGGGTTCTGGGCGAGTTCTGCTCCGAGCCGCTGGTGCTCAGCATCAACCACAGGACGGTACGCTTCGATCTGCTCCTTCCACGCCGCAGGCAGGCGCGGGTCAGCCAACGGTTCACGAGGTGCGAACCACTCACCCAACCTGTTCGCTTCACGGCGCTTCTCGAACGGTGTCTGTTCCAGTTCGCGCAGCTTCAGCTCGGTGCTGATGCGCCGCAGGACGGTGCCGCTGGTGGCGGCCAGGTTCTTGTGGTCGCGGTCGCGGATTTCTGCTTGGGCCAGTGGTTCTGGCATGTCCTGTCGTAGTTGCTGCTCTGCCTGTAGTCGGCCCAGTGACCAGGACAGGTACGCTTCGTTGTTGTCCACGTCTGAGGGGATCTGACGGATCAGTTCGCCATCGGTGCGCTTGATTCGAGCCGCTAGCTCCTCCTCGGTCAGGTGACCATACAGTCGGCGGGTTAGTGGTGAGATCTTTTCAGTTTCAGCAAGCTCGACCGCGCTCTTCCGGTACGAGGTCCCGGCGGCTTCGGAGCGGTCCAGGGCGTGTTCTTTCAACGCGAGCAGGTGGTCTTGGTCGACTGCGCGTAGTGGGCGTTCGGCGGTGGTGAGGGTGGCTTCGCGGTTTTCGAGCAGGGTGTCCATGCGCCATGCGAGGATCGCGGCGATGCTGTCGGCTTCGGTGAAGTCGTGCTGGGAGTAGGCGTCCTCGATGAGGGTTTCCAGCTTCACCCCAGCTTCTTCGGCCCGCTCCATATGTCGGGCAACTGCGCCCCAGGCTGGGTCGTCAAGGATTGGCTGGGCGATCGGGCTGCTGAGGGTAGTGCACAGAATCTGCTCGTACTTGGCACTCTGGGCTTGGTCCACCAAGTCCCGATAGATCGTCCCTAGTCCCTCAATGTCTCGGGCCTGCTCGAATTCACGGCTAATGGACTCGTGCGCGGTGAGGTTCAGGTCAGTCCGCGCGGCAATACCGTTCAGAACCTCATCCGGACGTTCCCCTTCGGAGAGTCCCACATAGATGCGGTTGTCGTATTTGCCGCGGCTGGTCGCCACATACGCTCCGGCACGGTCAGTGTTTTTGGTCAGCAGTGCGTGGGCGGTGTCTACGGTGGCGCCCTGGGCACTATGCACGGTATCTGCATACCCGAGGATGACGCTTCCGGCAACATAATCGGCGGGGATGACAGCTAGGCCGTGGTGTTGTTGGTGGCGGGCGAGCAGGTGCCCTGATTCGATGCCTTCGACTATCCAGGAGTCGTTGTTCTTCACGAAGTCCTTGCCCTGGTGGACGCTGAGGCGGCGGTCGTTGTTCTTGGTCAGGATGACATCGCCAACATAGATCTCTGTGTCGTTCCGGCCGGTGATCTTCTGGGTTGGATCCAGTTCGTTGTTGCCCAGCCGGTAGGCTTGAGCCTTCTGGTTCAGGGCAGCGACCTGTTCGTTGGTGCCGGCCAGCATCAGGGAGGTGCGTTGTTCGTTGGTGTCTTTTTGCCAGGCAGCGAACACTTGGTCTGCCATGTCACCGGTGGTGCCGGCTTTGATCTTTCCTTCACTGCGGTAGTACGCCCACGGGTCGTCCTTGCCGACTGCGGGTGCTTCACGCAGAGCCAAGGACGCGGCGGCTTCGCCGAGGTTCGGTGTGCCATCGGGGTTCCGGAACCGGTGGATTTCTTCGAGGTGGGTGAGCTGTTCTTCGTGGTTGAGCAGACGCAGGATCCCGCCAGAACCGACGGCAGCGAGCTGCTTGTCATCGCCAATGGCGCGGACCAGGGCACCGTGTTCTTTGGCTTGTTCGATCAGGGCCAGGAATTGGGTGGTGCCGATCATGCCGGCTTCGTCGATGATCACCACATCCCCTGGCGATAGCTTGTCCTCGCTAGCCAGGAGCCGGTCGACGGTCATCGCTTCCACCCCGACTTCATGGCCCAACAACGTCGCGGCTTTGGCGGAAGGTGCCACGGCGATCACGTGGTGATCGGCTTGCTTCATGGCGTTGACGGCCAGTTTCATGGAGGTGGTTTTGCCGGTGCCTGCCGGTCCAATGCCTGCCACGAGGAGTTTGGTGCTGCAGGAGAATTCGCGGGCCAACGCCACCTGAGCTTCATTCAACCGGCCTTCGAAGCTGTCGAGTACGTTCTGGAAATGGTCGGCCGTGACCGCGGGAATGACGTCGGTGCGCGCGGCTTGCAGGACCTTGTATTCGGCTTCCATCACCGTCTCTGAGGTATAGAGGGCGGCGTGGGGTTTCTGGTACTTGTGCACCGCCACCACTGCTCCCGCTACCGGTGCTGGCACGGGCAGCTCAGGGGTCACTTTCAAGCTCAAGGAGTCAATCGCGGTGGCCCGGACTTGTGCGATGACTGCATCAGATACGGGTTGGGCTTGGTACTGGTTGGTGAGTTGGCGGCGCACTTCTGCTTCCACATGCGCCTGGTTCCATGTCGCTCGCGACTGCTCCAGTCGGGTGATGGTGGACTGCGCCAGCTCACGGATCTGTTCTTCTGGCAGCTTGTCGATTGGTGTATAAACAGGTTCCTGGCTGGCTGAGTATTCACGGGCGGCCGCGAACAATTCATCCCCCACCAAGGCCCCTGGAACACCTGAGAATTTGTCTTGCCAGTGCTCGGTGAGCTCCGAAAGGGAGAGCCCTTTCTTCTTCTCGGCCCGGGTTTCCAAGGTCGCTTGTTGGGAGAGCTTGATCAGCTGCTTCGGGCTCGGAACCCGCCCATGCTTCTCTTCAAACTCGTCCACGAGGTTCTTCAGCTGGGCTTTGATGTTGCTCCGGCGTGAAGAAGCGGCCTCAATGCTGGCCAGTGGGATACCGCCGATTTCGGTGATCGAACGCTTGCCTTCCACCGTGCGTTGAGTGGTGGCCAGGCCGAGGTCGCGGCAGATGTTCTGCATGACCCTTGCGTTGTAATGCTCCGAGGCAGATACCGCGTACTTGTGCAGGACGGTCCCGTCGATGGCACCCCACTTGCCATCCATCCCCATGACTTTGTTGGAGACGACGATGTGGTCGTGCAGCTGCGGGTCGCCATCACGGGAGTCGTAGTGCCGGAAGGTCGTGTAGATCAGGCCGCCATCCACGTCTTCAGAACGCACGCCGTTCTTGCCGCGGCGGGTGAAGACCGCATTGGTTTCCAGGTACTTCATGGCGTCTTCAATGGCCTCGTGATGGGCTTTCTCAATGACTTCTTGGACCTTGCGGTCGCTGACGCCCCAGAGGTAGGAGATGCTCTTGGAGGGAGAGAACACCATGTCGTACCCAGCTACCGCGTTCGAGCCCTTATGGGTTTGCCGGGAGATGAATTGGGAGAGTTCTTCCTTGTTCTTCGGCTTGCGTCCATAGAGCTTGTAGAAGTGTTCGCCGCCTGCTTTGGCACGCAGGATGCGGCGTTCGTCAGCGGTCGGTTCGCGGTGCTTGAGCCGGGCGAAGTCGCCCATGACGGTGTTGATTTTCTTGGCCAGTTCGCCGTCGAACTGGTCGAACCGCTTATATCGTTGCCCGAGCTGGGCTTGGATCTTCTCCCCCGACACCGGATCCATCTGGCCGGCTAAGGGGTGTTGTCCTAGCCCGTAGAGCAGTTCCATTTGCTCTTCGGTGACTTCGCCTTGCACGCCGAGGTTCTTCGCTCCCCTGCCGCCCCAGATGCCTGGCGGGTGGCCGGTGACGGTGTAGTAATCCCCGAGCTTCCGATCCGGTGAGCGCAACTCGTCAGCGGAGGCAACTTCACGGGTGTAGTAGAGATAGCCGTCCCCTGCACTGAGCTTATGCAGGGTCATCACAGATTCGACTCTAGCAATTCTGGCCAAACTTATCGAGGATGCAAGAGGTGTGACAGATCTACTCTTGATGGATCGGGGAGAAATAGGGCCGGAGGACTTCGACGATGCGTGAGAGATCTTGAGACGGCCAAATCGAGGTACGAGTGGAATGTGGCGGGTCAAGGCTCTTGCGTGTCGTCGATGGCACTGACCGGAGGGCTGCTACCGATCCATGAAGTTGGTCGGATCTGCATCCTTTGAGGAACGAAGAAGAAATAGTGCAGAACCGGGCAAAGAGATCTGGCCATCAAAAGAAGGATGTTTTTGGTGCGGTTTTGCATATGCGATCTTCGCTGTGTGCAGGTGCGTCCAAGGTGGGTTTGATAGGGTCGCAGCTGTGCCCAGGGCAAGTCTCTTGTGTGAAACCGTGGCCCGTTGTTTTCCACGTGTGGGCGGGTGGAGATGGCAGTTGATCTCAAAGCCGTCCACAGGTGGGAAACATCGGGCAGGACAGAGCCTGAGCGTCAGCGAAGCCCGTTAACGCGTTTTTTGGGTGGGGTGCGCGAGGGGTGTCCCCTCGCAAAATTTTGTTTTCGAGTTGGTGAAGGATGAAGTGTTTTGATGAGTAAGCCACGCAAGTCTGCTGCAGCGGTGGCCGCCCGAGAGAAGGCGCGGGCGAAGGCTGAGGAGATCACGCGTCGCAATGAGCAGTTGATCGAGTTGGCGGCCGCGTTCTTCATCCATGAGGACGAGATTGAACTGATCGATGAGGACACAGCGAAGAAGATCGCCGAGCTGCAAGCGGCTGCGGAGGCGAAGAAGGATAAGGCACGCGCTSCAGCGGCGTCCGTAATTGAGCAGATGCTCGGCACCGGTGAGTCGAAGAAGTCGATCGGTGAGCGTCTGGGGCTGAGCTCCTCGGAGTTGAAGAACTTCCTACCGGCAGCGGCTCCAGCGAAGCAACCAGCGCCGGTCGAGGACCAAAACGAAGACACTGCCCAGGACCCAGCTTCGATTGCCGCGGGGCAGGCTTCCGGAGTTGCGGCCAACGTTTAGGGCCGAGTGCTGAGCGTGGCTCTACATCTCTCGATGCAGCGAGTTTAAGCTTATGTGTTCGGCCCACGGTGGGCCATGGATTGCGGACCTCGACGCGCGAACACTCTTGTCTTCAGACAGCCTCATGCGCAATCCACGCAGCGAAGCAGCCCCGGTGCGTGTGCGCTGGAAATTCATCCACAATAGCGAGGCTGATATTACAGCCCATCGCCTCAGGCAGAATTCCCGTGACAGATCTTTGGCCCTGAACGCTCACGCGTTCAGGGCCAAAGTGTTGGGTTAGTTACCGAAGTCCGGAATGTATGGTTCACATAGCCCGTCGATCTGTTTGAACTCTTGCGGGTTCATCCCTTCCAATGCTTCTGGTCCGTCTGCTTGCCCGCTGGCCCAGTACCAGAAAGCTTCCTTGCTGATGGCCAGGTTGCGGGCCTCGCAACTGCGGTACCAGCGCGCGGTCACGTCGCCTTCCACATAGGTGCAATATCCGAACAGCTTCCCAGTTTCGTCTTCAGTTTTGGCGGCGGCGAAGATAATATATGGCCAAGATCCCAGGTCCCAACCCTCGCGGCCCCACCCTGGCACTTCGTGCCATCCGGTGCCGGCCAGTGATTCCATCCAGTCATACCCTTCGCCGTACATGTCGCGTTCGACAGTCGCTGGGACGGTGACGGTTTCACCGGTGTCCTTGGTCGTGGTCTGCATAGGTTTTTGCTTCCTTTCGCTTCACGGAAAGAGGGGCAGGTTGCCAGCCACCCACACGAGCCCTCCCCCGGTTGTTTTTTGCCTGCTGGCGAAATGAAATGAAGCGGGGCCAGCCGGAAAACCCATCAACCCGTCAGGGGTGCGCAATCCACGAAAATCTTGGGCCGAAAGAAGCGACGAAGGAGCGCGGACCCGAGAATTTCTGGTGGAGCACGCCCGAAGCGCAGCGAGTGGCTTGTGGGTTTGGAGGTGGCCCGTACACTCCGAAGGACAGCAGCAAAAAACAGGAAAAGACCGGACGCCAGGCCGGTCCACAGCCGGCCGCTCGCGTTCGGCTGACGTTTACGCGAGTCCAATGCAAGCTATGCAAAACGATCTCTTGCCCAATGCAATACCAAATGACCTGACAGACAATTCGCCCCACCGGCTGGATTGAAGGTCAAGGAACCACGCTGCCTGGCCTGGCCAACGTGTAAAGCTTGCTTTGTTTGACAGCGGGCACTGAACCTTAAGCAGTTGCACCATGCGATGCTTTCAGCCCCGAGACCCACTACGCTGGAGACTTTGGATTCCGCGCGGTTCAGCACCGCTGAAACGGAGCAACACGGCTGGAAGGTGCAAGCCATGAGTAACGCAGCAACCCAAATTCTTAGACAGCTTCATGGCCCTGAAACTCGTGCCTACGCAGAACAGTGCAAGTCCGAAGGCAAATCATCGTCTGAAGGCCGGGGAATTTTGAAAGGGTATTTAGGTAGGCGCCTGTATCGCTTATTAAACGATCTTCATTCGTTGTCTGGCGTCCCGATATTGGCTGGTTGACGATATAGAAGATTCGGATCATTGTTTAGACAGGGGAAAAACACGATGCCGAGATTGGTCGGCCGACTGTCCCTATGATCCTCTTTTAGGGAATATCAAAAACATAACGAGGGAATACATCGTCGCCTCCACGTTGCCTCTTGCGTTGCAAGAGTTGGAGGGTAGCAAAACGGGATATGGCAGCGTCAGGGCCCCGTGGCCTCCGATATATCAGCAAAGGTAATCATTTCTGGGTTGGGGCTTCCCTGGAAGACCACAGTTCCTTAACGTACTAGTATATTTTCAGAACGGCGCTGGACAGTCTCAGAGATCTCATTCCCCTTCCCAAAGACGTGGCAGAGGCATTTCGCTAGGCATGTAAGAGCGGCGTGCCCCTTGATCTGCGCGGTAAGGAGAGTTCCAGTCTTTGCAGTGACTCGGGAATAACCGAACAAATGCGCTCATGGAGTTAAATAAATAGCGACCCTTGCTAGCCCTCCGATAGGAAATCTGTGAGTTCGCTGGGTCAGAGAACTCAGATCCCCATCATTGCGGGATTGCGCCCGCGGAGCCGGCGATACCCTAGGCCCACTCTGAAGGCATCAGCCCAGAACACGGCCGATGCTGCACCGCCGAGCTGTCTAGAAGCTCATAATCATTTAGATCGCATCCACGATGATCACGGTGATCACCGGCTTGCGCCGCAGCGCACGATCCGTCCACCTCGTGAGCGCCTCGACAACTATGCCCTCGACGGAAGATCCAGCCTTGAAGCCCTTGGCCCCGGAGCAGGCCTTCTGCACTACGCCGGTGGCTTTGCTGCGTTCTTGCGCGGAGAATTTGAATCCCACCGGGAAGAACTCCGGCGCTTCCTCCAGGACGCCGGTCTCCGGGTCCAAGATAACTAGGACGCTCAACGCGCCGTCTTCGGCCAGGCGAACGCGGTCCTGGAGGGATTCCTCGGTGGCGGCGCCGGCGACCATGTTCTCGACGTATACGTAGTCGGCCGGAATGCTGCCGGCAACGCGTGCGCGGCCGTTGACGAGGTCGACAACGGTTCCGTCCTGGGTGATCAACACGTTGTCAGGATCGACTCCGGTGCGGATCGCCAGCTCGGCATTGGCCTTCAAATGGCGTGGTTCTCCGTGCACAGGCATGACGTTCTTGGGCCGGACCAGGTTGTAGCAGTAGACCAGTTCTCCGGCCGAGGCATGCCCGGAGACATGCACCTTCGCATTGCCCTTGTGCACGACGTTGGCGCCAAGCTTGGTCAGGTCGTTGATGAGGCGGTAGATCGCCGTCTCGTTGCCCGGGATAAGGGAGGACGCCAGCAGGATCGTGTCATCCTGGACGAGGTCAATGACATGGTCCTGGCTGGCCATCCGCGCCAGTGCCGCCATGGGCTCGCCCTGGGAACCCGTGCAGATGATGACTACTTTTTCCGGTGCCATTTTTTCGGCCGCCTTGAACTCCACCAGAACCCCGCGTGGGATTTTCAGGTAGCCCAGTTCTTTCGCGGTCCCCATGTTCCGGACCATGGATCTGCCCACGAAGGCGACCTTGCGCCCGTGCTGATGCGCGGAATTGATAACCTGCTGGATGCGGTGCACATGCGAGGCGAAGCTGGAGACTATGACTCGGCGTGGCGCGGTGCGCATGACGGTGTCGATGGCCGGTGCGAGGTCGGCTTCAGCTGCCATGAAACCCGGGACATCGGCGTTGGTGGAATCCACGAGGAACAGGTCCACGCCTTCTTCGCCCAGTCGGGCGAAACCGGCCAGATCGGTGATACGGCGGTCCAGCGGGAACTGGTCCATCTTGAAGTCGCCGGTATGCAGGATCTTCCCGGCCGGAGTGGTGATGGCCACGGCGAGACCATCGGGAATGGAGTGGTTCACGGCCAGGAATTCGAGGTCGAATGGGCCGACTTTTTTCTTCTCCCCTTCCTTGACTTGAACCGTCTTTGGGGTGATTCGGTGCTCCTGCAGTTTCGTTTTCACGAAGGCCAGGCTCAGCCGTGCCGAGATCAGTGGGATATCGCTTCGCTCGCGGAGCAAATAGGGGATCCCTCCGATGTGATCCTCGTGGCCGTGGGTAATCACTAGGCCAACGATATCGTCCAGACGGTCTCGGAGAGCCGAAAAATCGGGCAGGATCACGTCTACACCGGGATGATGCTCCTCGGGAAACAGGACGCCGCAATCAACGATCAGCAGCTTGCCAGCGTATTCGAAGACCGTCATATTGCGGCCGATCTCACCGAGGCCACCCAAGGGGGTGATCCGCATGGTTCCCGCGGCGAGGGGGTGTGGCGGTGAATGTCGTTTTCTGGTCATGAAAAACCGTTCTCTAGTTGTGACTGTGGGGGTACTGCCAATGGGCGCCGCCGGAGCTGCGGCAACCGGATCTGTAGCTCCGGTTCCGGCCACGCGGAAATAGGCCTTGCGGTGTGCACCGTGGCATAGGAAACAGTATCGAAGCTCAGCAAGCGCCGAGTCAGGCAAAGCATTTTCATCCAGCAACCTGAGACAACGCACATATCGGCTGAGCTGCACCTTTTGGGCTAATTCCATGCGTTTTTCCAGTCGTGCGCGCTGCCATGATCTGGAGTTTACTTAAATCTGTTGATGCGGTGACCTGATGTAGACGATACAGCTATCGTCTACACCAGGTCACCGTCGCTACCGGGCATGCCGCCGGAAGCCTGTTCCCCGGCGGGGCCTAGGTCCACCCGCAGCCCTGGTATTTGTCGTTAATGAATGACTGCCACGGGGCACGCGGAACGCTCGAGCACAGACTGGGTGACTGAACCAAGCAGCAACGTGCGGATGGGCCCTTGCCCTCGGGTGCCTATCACCAGCAAGTCGGCATCGCCGCTAACCTTGGCGATCTCCTCCGCAGCGATACCCTGCACCCGCCGAACCTCTGTCCGGACACCGGAAAAGTTCTCGAATACCCTCGCGATCGCCTGCTCGATGTGTGCGTCAGTGGCGTTTTCAGGCTGCTTGAAGACCTGGAGGGCAAGCACGCTTCTCGAAGTTTCTTGAGCATGGCGCATGGCAAACTCCAGCGCTCTGAGGCTGTGCTCGGACCCATCGACCCCGACAACGATCCGCCCCGTGCGCGCGGAGGGCAGCTCACGCACCACCACCACCGGTCCGGACGCGTGGCGTATCACGTATTGACTGACGGACCCGTTCAGCACACTTTGCAGCGGACCCTGGGTGCGCGCCCCCAAGACCGTGAGGTAGGCCGATTCCGCCGCATCAACCAGCGCCTCCCCGGGAGATCGGAGCACGGTGGACACAGCGGAGTTTTCGGTCTTTGCCGAGGCCAGAATCCGGTCGAGTTCATCGGAGACGTGGGCTGCCTGGTATTCCTTCGGGACATCCGCAACTGCGGCAACATGCAGTGCGGACACCAATACCTGCAGCGGCCGCGAAAGCTCGACAGCGAGTTCATCAGCCCATGCCAGAGCCGTTTTACTATGTTCGGAACCGCCATAGCCCAGGAGTATGGCATCGGTGATAGTCGTCATATTGGGACTCTAACATAACGTAACGGTCATTTTCCTTCGCCAACAAACGGCCTGAAGGCGTCCATCCGCAGCCGCCCCGGCCAGCAGAACCTAATGCGCCGCAAGGGCCCGGGGTTCGCGGATAAGCACCGATACGACGCCCACCACCAGGGGCAACGCGGCAAAAACCAGCAACGGGCCGACGTAATTGCCCGCTACGTCGCGGGCCAGAGAAAGCAGAATCGGCCCGAGGGCGGTCGCCGCCAGCCCAATCGAGGTGGCAAATCCGCGAATGGAACCGATATGGACCGTACCGAAGTAGCGCGAGAAAGCTGCCGCTTCAATACCGCGCAGGCTACCGCCCGCCGCCCCGAGCACTAGCCCAAAGGCAATGGCCGGCCACCCCGGGGAAACACTCGGGACGAGGAGCAGAGCCGCGGCCATGGCAGCCATCGAGAAGGTGACGCAGTATTTAGGCGCAATGCGGTCCGCCAGCGCCCCGGCGCCCAGCGTGGCCGCGATGCCGCTGATGGTTTGCGGCAGGAAGTTCGCTGCCGCCTCGGCCGGCCCCAGCCCCTGGGCGCCCAGCACCGAGATCTGGTGAAATGCCAAGGCGGTAGTCAGCAAGCCAGTGACGGACACGCCCGCGACGAGCATCCAGAACATTGCGGTACGCGAGGCCTGAGCCAGCGTCCATCCGCTGCCATCCGCATCCGCGAACCCGGCGTCCAGGCGATCCGGCGACTTCCGCCCGGACGCTCCGCGCAGCAGCAGCGCTGTCGGCACCACTATGCACAGCACGGCAAACGCCTCCAGGCGCCACGCGGCCTGAATGCCCACGCCGGCCACGAGTCCGGAGAGGGCAAAGGGGGCAATGGAGATTCCGCCTGAGCCGATAGCGCTCGCCAAGCCCAAGGCCAGCCCGCGGTGGCGGGTGATGGACCGGGCCACCAAGGTCGTCGCCGCGAGCGAGAGCGCCCCCTGCCCGGCTAGGCGAATCCCGGTGAAGCCCAAGGTGAGGCCGGTAGCGTCCACGGCGAAACTCAGGGCATAAAGGAATCCGGCGAATGCCAGGCCGATTCCGGCGATGGTGGCACGCAGGCTCCAACGGTCCATGGCTCGGCCCAGGAATGGCAGGGCGAGGGCTCCGATCAGCGTGCCGATCAGATAGCTCAGCGAGACCGCCGAACGGCTAATGCCCAGATCCGCAATAATCGGATCAGTGAAGACGGACAGGCCAGCGGTCTGTCCCGGGGCGCTCATCGCGGAGAGCACCCCGCCGGCCGCGACGATTCCCAGCCATGCGGCCGGGAATCCGTGTGCGGCGCGGGCGCGTGCCACCGTTTCGGCTCCCAGCGCCTAGTGCCCACCGCCGAGCTTGCCGCCCAGGCGTTCGCGCATCTTCAGGCTCGCGGTATTCAGCCCTTCGATCTCCACGGTCTTGCCGTACTTCGCGTACTTCTCCGTGATGGAGTCCAGGGCCGCGATGGTGGAGGCATCCCACAGGTGCGAGTTGTACATGTCGATCACGATATGCCCGGGATCCTCGGCATAGCTGAACTGCGTGTACAGGTCGTTGGAGGAGGCGAAGAACAGCTCGCCGTTGACCTCGTACTTGGCGATCTGCTCACCGAAGTGCTCCTCGACGGTGCGGGTCACGGTGACCAGGTGCGCCACGCGGCTGGCGAAGAGCACCATCGCGGCGAGCACCCCGACGCCCACGCCGACGGCCAGGTTGTGGGTGGCGACGGTGAAGATGACGGTGACCAGCATGACGATGGTCTCGCTCTTGGGCATCATGCGCAGCGTGGAGGGCTTGATGCTGTGCCAGTCGAAGGTGGCCACGGAGACGAAGATCATCACGGCGACCAGCGCGGCCATCGGGATCTGCGCCACGATATCGCCCAGCGCCACCGCCAGGATGAGCACGAATACCCCGGCCAGGAAGGTGGAGATCCGGGTGCGCGCCCCGGAGGCCTTGACGTTGATCATGGTCTGGCCCACCATGGCGCAGCCGCCCATGCCGCCGAAGAATCCGGTAATGATGTTCGCCGCACCCTGGCCCCAGGATTCGCGCGGCTTGTCCGAGTGGGTGTCGGTGACATCATCGACGAGCTTCGCGGTCATCAGGGATTCCAATAGGCCCACGATCGCCATGCCCAGCGCGAACGGGAAGAGGATCTGCAGGGTCTCGAAGGTCAGCGGCACATTGGGGATGAACAGGCTGGGCAGACTCTGCGGCAGCTCGCCCTTGTCGCCCACGGTGGGCACGTTCAACGCGAACACGATCGCTGCGGCGGTGAGCAGCACGATGGACACCAACGGGGCCGGAACCGTCTTGGTCAGCCGCGGCAGCAGGTAGATCACCAGTAGTCCGGCAATGGTCAGCGGGTAGACCAGCCAGGGCACATCGATGAGTTCGGGCAGCTGGGAAGTGAAGATCAGGATGCCCAGGGCGTTGACGAAGCCCACCATAACCGAGCGTGGAATAAACCTCATGAGCTTGGCTACGCCAAGGATGCCCAGAATGACCTGGAAGATGCCGGCCAGGATCACCGCGGCGATGAAGTAGTCCACGCCGTGGCTTTTGACCAAGGGCGCGATAATCAGGGCGGTAGCCGCGGTGGCGGCGGAGATCATGGCCGGGCGCCCGCCCAGGAAGGCGATGGACACCGCCATCGTGAAGGAGGCGAAGAGGCCGATCCGCGGGTCTACCCCGGCGATCAGCGAGAAGGCGATGGCCTCCGGGATCAGCGCCAGGGCCACGACGAGGCCTGCCAGGACCTCGGTTTTCAGCAGCCGGGGCGATTTGAGCGTTCGCCACACGGACTGCCTTTCTTCAGGGCTCAGCCCTGCCATCGGGGGTGTATGCATGCTAGTTGCCATCAGGCTCCCATCGGTCGTCGGCGCCGTGCGCCGGTAGGTCAATAAGTTTCGGCGGGGCCGCTCGTGCACGGTGGCACGGGCAGCCCGGATCATTCAGCGTTCGCTCCAGCTTCTGCAGGCGAATGCAACTTCAGCTTGGTTCTGCGTCGACGCCTTCTAGCCATGGCCATAGACAGGAATCAGGCGCCGCCCAGATCCGGTAAAAATAACGCGCATGGCACCTCGGAACCAGCTGCGCGAAGCGGCGTCCTGCCGGACGGCTTCAAAACTTCGGGGTTTCATGTTCGGGAAGCCAGCGCCTTTGCTCACGCAGGCATTTCCCATCACGAAAAACACTACCATGACGTAAAGGTAGTGTTTTGACCATGTGATCGACGCCACCACCACCGGTACCATTGCCGGCGCATCCCCTCAATCGAGTTCGCCGGCGGCGGCAATGCGGCCCAAACCTTACTCTTACGTTATGGTATGGTTGCGGTATTATGTATGCGACGCCCACCGAAATTACCCATGAGGCCGACCGCCGGCGCACCGTCGCAATAATCGCGCATCCCGACGCAGGAAAATCGACCCTGACCGAAGCACTGCTGCTCCATGCCCAGGCCATCGAGTCCGCCGGAGTCGTGCACGGAAAATCCGGCAGGCACCATACCGTTTCCGATTGGAGCGCCATAGAGCAGGAACGCGGCATCTCGGTCACCTCCTCGGCGCTCCAATTCGAGATCGACGGCACGGTAGTGAACCTGGTTGACACTCCCGGGCACGCCGACTTCTCCGAAGACACTCTTCGGGTCCTGGCGGTCGTTGACTCGGCGATTGTGCTGCTCGACGCAGCCAAAGGCTTCGAGGCGCAAACCCTGCAGCTGCTGGATGTCTGCCTGAAACGCTCGATCCCCGTGATCACCGTGATCAACAAATGGGACCGGCCCGGCAAGCATCCGCTGGAACTCATCGATGACATAGAGCGAGTGACCACGATGCGCCCCATGCCCATCACATGGCCCATCGGGGATGCCGAACGCTTCAGCGGACTGTACGAGCCCCTGTCCAAGAAGGCCTACCGCTACGAGCAATCCTCTGCGGGGGCACACCGGCCGGAGCAGACCCCCGTGCCTGAAGCAGATCTCGACTCGGTGTTCGGCGCTGATGGAAGCACCTGTCTGGATGAAATCCAGTTGCTCCAACTCGACGGTTATGCATTCAGCCCCGCGGATTTCCTAGCCCGTGCCGGAACACCAGTCTTCTTCAGCGCGGCGCATAGAAATATCGGTGTAGGGCAGCTATTGGATTTCATCTCCCGGCATGGCGCTAGACCGGGGGCACGAATCGACATCAGCGACAACCCGCGCCCCGTCAAAACAGATTTTTCCGGATATGTCTTCAAAATACAGTCGGGCATGAATCGCGCCCATCGCGATCGAATCGCCTTCGTTCGCGTTTGTTCAGGGGTATTCGAACGCGGAATGGTGGTCCACCACGCACAAACCGGGCGGCCCTTCACCACGAAATACTCACAACAGATTTTTGGAAGCCGCCGCTCCACTCTGGAAATAGCCTGGCCCGGCGACGTGATCGGACTGGTCAACGCAACGGCGCTAAGCCCCGGGGACACGCTTTACGGCGAGACACCGGTCGCTTTTCCCCCACTCCCGCACTTTGCGCCAAAGCATTTCAGAGTTGCGCGGGCAACCGACGGGGCAAAATACAAGCAGTTCCGGCGCGGCCTGGAACTGCTTCGGCAGGAAGGCGCAATCCAGGTGTTCATCGCCGAACGCCTCGGTGAGCAATCTCCGATCCTCGGTGCCGTCGGCCCGCTGCAATTCGAAATCGTCTCCTCACGCATGGCCGAGGAGTTCTCGGCACCGATCGATTACGAAGAATTGCCGATGACCCTGTGCTACGGCTCCACCACGGAAGCCCACGAGGCCCTCGCCAAACGATCGCAGGCCGAGTGCGAAGTGGCGACTCGCGCCGATGGTTCAGTTGTCGTTTTGTTCTCGTCAATCTGGAAGTACCAAGCCATTAAGCGCGACCGGCCCGAACTCGAATTTTTCAGCCTGTCTGGCTCCAACGAAACCAACGAACCCTAAGAGAGAAGCGATGGACAATCAAGTATTGAAAACCGACGATTACGAGCTGGTGCAGAACTTCCTAGTAAGTCAGATCACCGCCCAGCTGCATGCAGGAGCCGATCGGCAATCCTGGATCCGCTTGATCAAGGAGCTGCGACCCATTGATCGTGAGCAATGGGCCCGGCAAACCGGATTCCTCTTTGACTTCACGCTGGGGCGGTTCCTCTGCGCAATTCAGGAAACCGTTCCTGAAACCCTGAACTTCATACACGCCGGATCCGAATTCCTTGGCGACTTCCTCACCGCCGTGGCTACACAGAATTACGTCGCAGCCGAGGGGCTGTGGAACACCAAGAATGCGGCGCACATCAGCTACGACGGCTCATTGCTGCCTTCCACCGCGGAACTGGCGGAGCAGGCGAGCGCCATTTCCGAGATTCTCACGGTGCAGCAGCTCCTCCCGCACTTGCCGCCTGAATTCTTTCCGCCCAATTTCGTCTCCTGACCCTGAGACGTCAATCTTCGACAGTTTGGAGGATGCCATGGCGTGCACCGCAGAGCACACAATGCACATTGGTGAACTAGCCGACCGTACCGGTTTATCGCTCAGAACCATCCGGCACTACGGAGAAATCGGACTTCTCCCGGCCAGCACACGCACGGAAGGCGGATTTCGCGTCTATTCGGAGTCGGACTGCACCAAGGTCTTGGGCATCAAATGCCTGAAGTTCCTGGGATTCGATCTGGAGACGATTGCAGAAATGCTGGATGTCACCCAAAACCCGGATGCCGCGCGACTGCCGCGGATTCAGACTCTCGTTGCCGAGGCTCGGATTAGCCTCAACACGCTGGAGCAGCAGCTCACGGAGGCACACAGCTTCATTGCAGCCCTGGAGCGCAAATCGGCAAGCAACGAGTAGCCGACCGGCCCGGCTACGCAGAAACCGGTGAATCCTTGAAAGGGGCCCCTTGACACTGACAGCACCAACACCTCGGCAACACAGCTCGCCGCCCAGCGCCCGGTTCCGCCCCGAGATCAACGGGCTAAGGGCTTTGGCCTTGGCCCTGGTACTGATCTACCATATCTGGGTTGGCCGAGTCTCTGGGGGCGTCGATGCCTTCTTGCTTATTTCTGCGTTCTTGCTGACCTCTTCTTTTGCGGCGCGTGCAGCAAACAACCGCCCCCTCGCCATCGCCAAATACTGGCGCAAGATTTTCCTCCGCCTGACGCCGACAGCAACTGCAGTCCTGCTCGCCACGCTGGCCTCGATCATGCTGCTCTTCCCCGAAATCCGCTGGACGCAGCTTATCCAACACGCTTGGGCCTCGCTGCTCTATGCCCAGAACTGGGCCTTGGTCCTGGAGTCGGGAAACTATCAGATCGCTGATGCAGCGACAGCCAGTCCCTTCCAGCATTTCTGGTCCCTGTCCATCCAGGGTCAGGTATTCATCCTCTGGCCCTTGCTGTTGCTCATGGCTGCAGTCATTGCCCGACGGTACAGGCCTTCGTTCACGGCGATCGCCGCAGCTCTGTTCCTGACGATTTTTCTCGGCTCCATGGCTTTCGCGATCGCTGAGGCAAATGCCGGATCTGGCTCGGCCTACTTTGATACCAGAGCCAGGCTTTGGGAGTTTGCCCTCGGATCCCTGCTCGCGCTGGCACTGCCTCATGTGCGGCTGCGACCGGGCCTTCGGGTTGTCCTAGGCTGGGTTGGGCTGCTGGGTCTGGCCAGCTGCGGGATACTGATCCGCGATGTCGCGGCCTATCCGGGGTGGGGTTCCCTGCTGCCCACCCTCAGCGCCGCCCTGGTAATTGCCGCAGGATCCACCGCGCATCGGTGGGGAGCGGACCGTTGGCTGACCGCACGACCGATACAAAGAATTGGCGACCTGTCCTACGGGATCTATCTGTGGCATTGGCCGCTCCTGGTCGTCTACTTCGTGATAAAGCAGAAAGACGCGGTGACGATAGCTGAAGGGCTGGGAATCATTGCGTTGGCTGTCTTATTGGCTTGGTGCACGGAACGGTTTTTCGACCGTCCACTAAGATTTTTGGCAACCACCTATGAGCGAATAAGCGCCAGCTTTCTCGTTGTCTTGGCAGTGATGGTGGCCGTGCCACTGCTCGAATGGCAGAACCGCATACATCATGCCGAGACGCAGCTCCAGCACCAGAGCCGCGAGCTGAACCCCGGTGCGGCCGCGCTGGGCGCCAATGACTTCGAGAGGTCGAAAAACGCGCTACCCATCCCTGCGGCAACAGCATTGGACGAGCAATGGGGCAACGCCGGCCCCGCCTGCGAGCAGAAATACGCCCCCGATCATGCGGCCATCGACTCCTGCCACCAGATAGAACCGACGGCTCCTGCGCAGAAGACCATCGCCGTCATCGGCGACTCGCATGCCCGGCAGCTGATGACCGGAATCATGCCGCTCGCTCAGGAGCGGAACTGGCGAGTCATTTCATTGCTGAAAAACGCCTGTCGTTATGGTGCCGAGTCCACGGAGCGAGACCCGGCCTGCAATGCGCATAATGCAGCAGCGCGTGAGCACGTACTCGAGCTTTCGCCCGATGCGGTGATTACCTTGGGCACTATGAGCCTGGCGCAGGCGCCCCGGGAAACTATGGTTCCAGAGTATGCAGCAGGCATTGAACCCTTCCTGGAGAACAAGATCGAGGTCCTCGCCATTCGGGACAATCCAAGGTTCGATTTCAACATGTACGAATGCGTCGCGCTGCATGGCAGCTCCGCCGCACAGTGCAACCCTCCGCGCAATGAGGTGATTCCACCCGATAACCCCTTGGAAGAGCTGTCCGCGGACGTGCCGCTATTGCACTCCGTAGATTTCACCGATGCAATATGCACGCAGCTGACATGTCCTGCCATAGTCGGAAATGTTTACGTGTACCGGGATTACGACCATCTCAACAAGACGTATGTTGAGACGATGACTCCAGCTATCAAACGGGAAATCCTTGAAAAAACCGGGTGGTAAAGGCCTTGGGCTGCGTTACTCCAGAGCAGAACCCCGTAAGCACGAATCGAAACCTAGGCTTAGCTGAGCTGGTCGGTTGCGTGCCGAACCCTACTGAGCGTCGGGGCTGCTTGACCCAACGCACTCACCGCGTTGGCAAGCCAGCGCGGGGGCAATGCATTCGCTTGGGAGCTGAAGCTGGGTCGGCGCTGGGTCTACTGCCCGACTGAGGCTTCGCCGGAGGATTCCAGCCGGTCGATCAGTTCATCGGCCTGGCGGAGATTGCGAATGATCTTTTCTCGCCGGGTCTTTGCTTCACCGGTCAAGAATGCCAGACGCTCCCGGGCAACTTCGGCCAGCTCTCCGCTGTCGCGGTCGGACAGAAGAGCCAGGATTTCGGCCATCTCATCGAGAGAGAATCCAAGGGGCTTCATCTGCTTGACTACCTGCAGCCGATGCATGTCGGCCACGGTGTAAACCCGGAAGCCGCCGTCCGTGCGTCCGCTGGCCGGCAATAGGCCGACTTCGTCATAGTGGCGAATAGTTCTCAAGGACAGCCCGGTGGTCTCCGCCAACTCGCCAATGTGCATGGTTTTTACATCACTCGCGTCTTGTTCCATTGCGAATTACCTCCACGATAACTATTTAAACCCTAACACGACGTTAAGTTACAATTTTGAAGCAGTAGGTATATCGTGCCATCTCCCAAGTTGTTTTGCATTTTCAACATTGCGCCTTGGCGGTATTCCGATTCGTCCTAGGCCTTTGTTCCCCTGAGAGTAAGTTGAGTATTTTTGTGAGCACCCAAGCAACCGCAGGCCCGCCGACCCTGAATCCCGAAGAGCGGCAGTCGGTGCTGCGCACGCTCAAATCCCCGCGGCTGCTCAAAACAGAGGTGCTCGCCGGGCTGGTCGTGGCCTTGGCCTTGATCCCCGAGGCCATCGCCTTCTCCATCATCGCCGGGGTGGACCCGCGCCTCGGGCTCTTCGCCTCCTTCACCATGGCCGTGTCCATCGCCTTCCTCGGCGGGCGCCCGGCGATGATCTCCGCGGCCACCGGCGCCATCGCGCTGGTCATCGCGCCGCTGGTAGCCAGCCACGGCGTGGACTACTTCATCGCCGCGGTCATCCTGGCCGGCATCTTCCAGGTGCTGCTCGCGCTGCTCGGCGTGGCCAAGCTGATGCGCTTCATCCCGCGTCAGGTAATGGTCGGCTTCGTCAACGCCCTGGGTATCCTGATCTTCCTCTCCCAGGTCCCCGAGCTACTCGGCGTGCCCTGGCTGGTCTACCCGCTCACTGCCCTGGGCCTGCTGATCGTCTTCGGCCTGCCCAAGCTCACCACCGCCGTGCCGGCCCCGCTGGTGGCCATCGTGCTGCTGACGCTGATCACCGTCTTCGCCTCGGTTGCCGTGCCCACGGTGGGCGACAAGGGCCAGCTGCCCGAGTCCCTGCCAACGCTGCTCTTCCCGGATATCCCGCTGAATCTCGAAACCCTGCAGGTGCTCTTCCCCTACGCGCTGGCCATGGCCTTCGTCGGCCTGCTCGAGTCCTTGATGACCGCCAAGCTGGTCGATGACGTCACCGACACCCACTCGAACAAGACCCGCGAATCCTGGGGCCAGGGCGCGGCGAATATCATCACCGGCTTCTTCGGCGGCATGGGCGGCTGCGCGATGATCGGGCAGACCATGATCAACGTCAAGGCCTCCGGGGCACGCACCCGCATCTCCACCTTCCTCGCCGGGGTGTTCCTGCTGATCCTAGTGGTGGCCCTGGGCGACATCGTGGCGCTGATCCCGATGGCCGCGCTGGTGGCCGTGATGATCTTCGTGTCCGTGGCCACCTTCGACTGGCACAGCATCAAGCCCTCCACCCTGCGCATGATGCCCAAGAGCGAAACCACCGTCATGCTGGCCACCGTCGTGGTCACCGTCGCCACGCACAACCTGGCCATCGGGGTCGGGGTCGGGGTGCTCACCGCGATGGTGCTCTTCGCCAACCGGGTGGCCCACCTAGTCACCGTGGAACGCCGCCTGGAGGAGCACTTCGGGGAGCAGATCGCCAAGTACGAGGTCAACGGGGAATTGTTCTTCGCCTCCTCCAACGATCTCTACACCCAGTTCCAGTATGCGGAGGATCCAGACCGGGTGGTCATCGACATGTACAACTCGCATCTGTGGGACGCTTCGACCATCGCCTCGTTGGATGCTATTACGGAGAAGTACGAGAAATACGGCAAAACAGTGGAGATCGAAGGGCTGAATACCGCGAGCCTGAAGATGCGCGAACGCCTGGGCGGCAAGCTCGGCGGCGGGCACTAATACATCGATTAACGTAAAGGTAGCGACGGAATCTAGTTCCGTCGCTACCTTTTATTGTGCAGTGTCGCAAAAATTTTGGGTTGCAAGAGGTCTCATGGAGCAGGCTATCTACCATCGTCACCCTCAGTCTCTAGTGCAGCTGCGATAGTCTCCGGAGACGGCAAAGTAATCTTTTTCTCTTCAGGGAGCGCCTCATACGTATACGACGAAACTGCCAACGGCTGCGTCGAACCATCCAACGCGTAACACACCTTCCGGTCATTCTTCGACCCACAGACTAAGATCCCCCCCTGTTGGTGTCTGACTGGGAAACCGCAACATAGAAATTCAATTGCCCCAAGTTCTCGGGTTTCAACTTTCCAGCTTTCAACTCAACAACAACATAGCGGTCTGACGGCACGTGATACAGCAACAGATCAATATAGAAATCATCGCCATCGACATCAAGATGATACTGCCGACCTACGAACGCAAAACCCCCACCAAACCCTGCCAACATCTGAGAAAAACGCAACGTCATAGCTTCTTCCAAAGCGTGCTCTTGCGCTTCTTCGGCGAGCCCAAGGAAATCAAAGATGAGAGGGTCTTTAGCATTTTCCCTCGCCAAGGCAGTCCCCTCACTTGACAAACGAGACTCGAGAATATTCGGGGGCAGCACCCTACTCTTACATGCAATTGAGTGCGAATCTGGTGTTCCAACACTGCCAACGACCAACCACGTTGAAGGGCACGTTGTGCGTACCACTTCCGCAGCCCAAGCTCATCAAGCTTGTTCAGCAGAACTGACGTTATGACTCCAGCTCAATTGTCCAGACGGCATCTGGACAATTGCAGTGATCAACGTATCGCGCTTAATGCATTGCGTGGCACAATAATGCAGGGCTAACCTAGCGCAGTGTCAATATCAGTCGTTTTTGGCACAGTAGTTTTCGAACTTCAAGGAAAAATTTTAGTTAGGTGAAAATTCAACAAATTTATCGACAACATAGTCGCAAAACCCAGTGCCACAAACTATGCATCGAAACATCATGCGCCACATGAGTATTGAAAGATCCATGCGCGCAGCATCTCTGCAGTACCGCGCACCATGCCTCCGCTGGTGACGAAAAACTACGCGTTCAATTGACCCTATCGCCAGCGGCGTCTATTTCCCCTGCTGATAGACATCCGGAATCCCATCCGCATCATCATCGATACTCTCCGCTGCAAGCAGCTTCCGATATTGACGATTGCGGATGCCCAGAAGAATGGATGCCAGAACCGCAGCCAGGATAGAGGCAGCCAGAATCGCTACCTTGGCATGATCGTTAGCTGGGTCCCCTAAGCCGAAACTGAGTTCAGCCACAAGCAACGAAACGGTAAAACCGATTCCTGCCAGCAGGCTCACTCCCAAGAGGTCCACCCACTTCAGCTCCGGGTCCAAAGTGGCCTTCGTGAGCTTAGAGGTCAACCAGGTTGCCAGCAAAATCCCGATCGGCTTTCCCACTACCAGAGCAATCATGATGCCTATAGCCACCGGATCAGTTAATGCCGAAAGCAGCCCTTCCATCCCGCCTACGGCCACGCCGGCTGAGAAGAACGCAAAGACCGGCACTGCGAATCCAGCCGACAACGGACGGAAACGATGCTCGAAGATCTCCGCTAGCCCCGGACCACTTTCATGTTTGTCCTTTTTGGCCTGATGCAGAACCGGAATGGTAAAGGCCAGGGCAACCCCGGCGACCGTGGCATGAATGCCTGAAGCATGTAGCAAAGCCCAAGCTGCGAAGCCGATCGGTAGCAAGATGAACCAGGCAGCCGATGATTTGAGCCCGAAGAACCTTCGGTATTTCTGCGCCAAGAAGCCATACAGCGCTAGGGGAATGAGCGCCAGCAGCAACGACGTGGAATTGATTTCGTCCGTGTAGAAGAAAGCGATGATGGTGATGGCCATTAGGTCATCAACCACCGCCAATGTCAACAAGAAGATACGCAGCGGGGTAGGCAAATGCGAGCCGATCACCGCCAGAACCGCTACGGCAAAGGCAATGTCAGTGGCAGTAGGGATAGCCCAGCCCGAGATCGCCTCCGGGTCAGACCAGTTAACTGCTGCATAGATCAGCGCCGGCACAACCACGCCGCCCACCGCTGCAGCGACAGGGACAATGGCTGTGAGCCACAACGATAAGTGGCCTGTTTTTCACAGTGCTTAGTGGCGGTGTTTTCTGGCCTTGGCTGTTGCATCTTCGGGCCGATGGATCAAGCACCCACATTGACTGCTGTCGCTCGGTGCGCGGCGTCTGATTAGTGAACAGGGGTGCTGATCGCTACGGCCCGCTTGCCGGCAGGGAGTGATTCTTCGGCGGTTGCGGAACCGCCGCACTGCCGAAGTTCGCGCAGTGGTCCTGCCGGACTCCATGGGTGGTCTCGGCGAGAGCTATCGCTGGATGGCTGGGGCTAGGCCAGGGAGAGGAAGAGTTTTTCCATGTCAGCACGGTCGGCTGTGGGGTCCTCGCTTTTCAGGCACTGCTCGAGCCCGGTGGCGATAATGGAGAACCCGGCACGGTCTATGGCCTTGGAGGCGGCGGAAAGCTGGGTGACCACCGCGCGGCAGTCGCCGCCTTCCTCCAGCATGCGGATCACGGCGTTAAGCTGGCCCTGGGCGCGCTTGAGCCTGTTGATGGCCGGTTTCATGGTGTCCGCTTCAAGTTCCATGGTGGGTCCCTTCAAGGTGTTGATTTCTTCAATGGTATACCCCCGGGGGTTCCCTTAGCGTATCAATGGCAGTGATTCTCGATACCCCCTTGGGTATATGCCATACTCGAATACAGAGGGGGCGGCCAAGTCTCCATCAACAACCCCAGACGCAAGGAGTCACCATATGTGCCGTGCGACCAAATGCCGTAAGTGCCAGAAAACCACCTGGGCCGGATGTGGCCAGCATGTCAAGCAGGTCATGGCCCACGTGCCGCGGAGCGAGCGCTGCTCCTGCGATCCAAATGCCCCGAAGGAGTCCGGCAAGAAAGGCGGCTTCTTCGCGCGCCTCTTGGGCCGCTAGGCCCAGCCTCGCATGCGCCTGCGGCGATCGGCACCATTCCCGATGGTGTCGATCGCCGCTTTTTTGTGCATCCGTGAACGACTTGACGGATACCCCAGGGGGTATTATTGTTGTCTGTGAACCGGATACCCCCAGGGGTATGAAGGGTAAACTGACCAACCACAAGGAGAACCAATGCTTCTCGAACGAATCTATGACGAGGACCTGGCACAGGCCAGCTACTTCATCGGCTGCCAGGCCAAGGGCGAGGCCCTCGTGGTGGACGCCCGGCGCGACATCCAGGTGTACCGGGACCTTGCCGCAAAAAACGGCATGAAGATCACCGCCGTCACCGAGACCCACATCCACGCCGACTACCTCTCCGGCACCCGGGAGCTGGCCGCCGCCACCGACGCGGAGATTTACGTTTCGGGCGAGGGCGGGCCGGACTGGCAATACGAATTCGAAGCCGAACGCCTCTTTGACCAGTCCACCATCACGCTGGGAAACATCACCGTCACCGCCCTGCACACCCCGGGGCACACCCCCGAACACCTCTCCTTCCTGGTCACCGACGGCGCCTTCAGTGACAAGCCGGGCTTCCTGCTCTCGGGCGACTTCGTCTTCTCCGGGGACCTGGGCCGCCCGGACCTGCTCGACGAGGCCGCCGGCGGTACCGACACCCGTTTCGCCGGGGCCCACGACCTCTTCGTCTCGCTGAAGAACAAGTTCCTGACCCTGCCTGACTACGTCCAGGTCTACCCGGGCCACGGCGCCGGCAGCGCTTGCGGCAAGGCCTTGGGCGCCATCCCGTCCTCCACCGTCGGGTATGAGCGCAACTTCGCGTGGTGGGGTCCCTACCTAGAGGCAAACGACGAGGCTGGATTCGTCGAGGCCCTGCTTGACGGGCAGCCCGACGCCCACGCCTACTTCGGCCGCATGAAGCGCGAAAACCGCCAGGGTCCGGCCGTCCTGGGCGAACGCGCACCGCTGGCCCAGCTGGCCATCGAGGACGTTGCCACCGCCCTGGCCGCGAACGAAATCGGCATTGTCGACACCCGCCACCACACCGAGGTCCACGAGGGAACCGTCGCAGGGGCACTGAACATTCCCGCCGGCACCAAGGCGGCAAGCTACGGTGCCTGGGCCGTGGACCCGGAAACGGACCAGCGACCGCTGGTGCTCTTGGCTCCCAACAGCGAAACGGCCACCGAGATGTGGGACCACCTCATCCGCGTGGGCATCGACCGCGTCGCCGGATACATCACTTCCCTGGACGGCCTGCCGGTCTACGTGCCCCGCACGATCTCCCCGGCCGACCTGGCAGGGTTCGATGCGGCCATGGTCTTGGATGTGCGCAACAAGACCGAGCACACTGCCGGACACGTGCCCGGCTCCGAACAGCTCAACGCCGGACGGGTGCTCTGGAACACCGACAAGCTTCCGTCCGACGGCGTGATCGTGAGCTTCTGCCAGTCCGGGGTGCGCAACTCCGTGGCCGCCTCCGCCCTGCGCCGGGCCGGGTTCGACGTCGTTGAACTCGAGGGCAGCTACGCCGGATGGGCCGACTGGAAGCAAATGCAGAACGCCTAGGTTCTCCACTGCCCATCCCTCAACAATAAATTCTACGTATTCCCGGTCCCGCATCCCCCTTTCCGGATGCGGGACCGGCCGGGCGCCATGCCCGGCAGAAAGGCCCACACCACCATGAACACCATCCCCCAGGCCACCAGCCCCGAAGAGCTCAAGGACTGGATCGATACCGGCACCGACGTCGTGGTGCTGGACGTGCGTTCCGCCGCCGAATTCGAATCCCTGCATATCAAGGGCTCCTACAACGTCCCCCTCCCGTTGCTGGCAGAACACACCGAGGAACTCGCCTCGAAACTCGACACCAAGGTGGTGCTGGTCTGCCAATCCGGCGTGCGCGCCACCGAAGCCAAGACACACCTCGCGGCAGTCGGATTCGGCAACGCCCATGTCCTGTCCGGCGGCGTCCCCGCTTACAAGCAGGCCGGTGGCGGGACCGTCGAGGGTTCCAAGCGCTGGGACCTGGAACGCCAGGTGCGCATGGCCGCCGGTTCCCTCGTGGTGGCCGGGCTGGTGGGTGGGAAGTTCCTCTCCCCGCAGCTGCGCACCGTCGCCGGTGCCATCGGCGCGGGCCTGACCTTCTCCGCGGCCACCAACACCTGCGCCATGGGCAAGGCCCTGGCCAAGATGCCGTGGAACAAGACCGGCAACGAACCGACCCGTGCATCGGTCCTCGCCCAGCTTCCGCCCAAGAAGTCCTAGCGCACACCCGGTTGGCCCGCCGCCAACCGGATTCCTCCCGGTTTCCGGGCCCGGGTCGCGTTGATCCGGGCCCGGAAAGCACCCACATACCGCTTGAACACGCCCCCCGAAGGAGCAGACCATGCCCGAAATCACCATCACCGACACCGACCAGCGACGTGCCACGGACCAGGTCCTTGACGTCCGCGAAGACTTCGAAGTCGCCGAGGGAATGATCCCCGGCGCCATCCACATCCCCATGGGAGAGCTCAACACCCGCCTGGGGGAGATCGACCGGACCCGCCCCGTCATCGTCATCTGCCGCAGCGGCAACCGCAGCGCCCGCGTCGCCGACGCCCTCACCGGCGCCGGATTCACCGCCGACACCATGGCCGGCGGCATGACCGTCTGGCAACGTGCCGGCCTGCCCGTCACCTAAAGCCATACCCCGGCGCCAACCCCACCCGCGTCCCCTGCCCTTCCTTCCCAGACAAGGCCACCTCCATGACCCTCACCCTCGCACTCACCCTCCTGCTCTCGGTGCTGATCGGGATCTCCCTCGGCCTGCTCGGCGGGGGCGGGTCCATCCTCACCGTCCCGATCCTCACCTACGTCGCCGGCATGAACCCCAAGGAAGCCATCGCCGCCTCGCTCTTCGTCGTCGGCGCGACCTCCGCCGTCAGCGCCGTGACCCACGCCCGCAAGAAACGTGTGCAATGGCGCACCGGAGTCGTCTTCGGCGCCGCCGGCATGGCAGGGGCCTTCGGCGGCGGCCTCCTGGGGGGCCATATTCCCGGAACGATCCTCATGATCGCCTTCGCCCTCATGATGGTCGCCACCTCCCTGGCCATGATCCGCGGCCGTAAGAACCCCGCAGGCGCACCCCACCAGGGGGATCTGCCGGTGCCCAAGGTCATCATCGAGGGCCTGGTCGTCGGCTTGGTCACCGGGCTCGTCGGTGCCGGCGGCGGCTTCCTCGTCGTTCCGGCACTCGCCCTGCTTGGCGGCCTGTCCATGCCCGTCGCCGTCGGCACCTCGCTGGTGGTTATCGCCATGAAGTCCTTCGCCGGACTCGGCGGCTACCTCACCACCGTCACCCTGGACTGGACACTTGTCGGCGGAGTCACAGCCGCCGCGATCCTCGGCTCCTTCCTCGGCGCACGCCTGGCCGGACGCATCCCCGAAGCGGCCCTGCGCAAGGGCTTTGGCTTCTTCGTCCTGGCCATGGGCGTCTTCGTCCTCGTCCAGGAACTACCCTCCCCCGCCAACCTCATCCTGGGCCTCGCGGCCACCGCAATCGCCGCGGCCGCGGCCCTGTGCTGGTTTGCCATCCCCGCATGCCCCCTGCGACGCAAGTCCCTGGGTTCACCCGCCACCACCACGGCAACCGAAGCCCGCTAGCCCCGGCTCCCCGCCGTGTTGCCCCTCCAGCCTCGGCACTCCAGGAGTCCGCGCATGAAACCGTCCACCACCAAGATCCTCCCTGTCCTGGGTTTGCGCGCCAACGCGGCCCAGTTCGCGTTGCTTGTCGCGGTCAACGCACTCGTCGGCGGGATGGTCGGGCAACAGCAAACCGTCCTTCCGCTGCTGGCCCACGCGGAGTTCGGCCTGAGCGGATACACGTTCCTCTTCGCCTACGTGGCGGCCTTCGGGATCGCCAAGGCGACCTCCAACTGGTTCGCCGGGACCCTCTCGGACCGCTACGGACGCAAGCCCGTGCTGCTGGCCGGGTGGCTCTTCGCCATCCCGGTGCCGCTCATGCTCATTTTCGCCCCGGACTGGAGCTGGGTCGTCGCCGCGAACGTTCTGCTGGGCATCAACCAAGGCCTGACCTGGTCGACCACCGTCATCATGAAGATCGATCTGGTAGGCCCGGCCCAGCGCGGCCTGGCCATGGGACTGAACGAGGCCGCGGGCTACGGTGCCGTGGCCGCCACGTCCCTGCTGGCCGGATACCTCGCCGAACAGTACGGGCTGCGTCCGGCGCCCTTCCTCTTGGGAATCGGCTACACCGCCTTGGCACTGCTGCTGTCGGGCCTTTTCGTCCGGGAGACCCACCCACATGCCCTCCTGGATGCCGGAAACATGGCTGCCCGGGGCGCCTCCGCCCGGCATGGCCTGGACGCCAACCTAGCCAACGGCCAAATCTTTTCCCTGACCAGCTTCCGGGAACCGGCCTTGTCCTCGGCGAGCCTGGCCGGCCTGGTGAACAACCTGAACTTCGGACTCTCCTGGGGCCTGTTCCCCCTCCTGCTCGCCACCGCGGATCTCAGCATGGGCCAGATCGGCCTGCTTTTCGCCCTGTATCCCGGGGTCTGGGGCATAGGCCAAATGGCGACCGGTGCTCTCTCGGACCGGATCGGACGCAAACACCTCATCACCACCGGCATGTTGGTCCAGGCCGGAGCCCTTGCGATCATCGCGCTCGGGGACGGCTTTGGTGCCTGGGCCTCGGGAACCGTATTGCTCGGCGCGGGAACCGCCATGGTCTACCCCACGCTGCTGGCCTCCGTGGGCGACGTCGCCCATCCCGCTTGGAGGGGACGCGCGGTGGGCGTCTACCGGGTCTGGCGCGACCTCGGATATGCCGTCGGTGCCATCATTGGCGGGATCGTCGCCGACCTGTTCGGGCTCAACGCCGGCGTCTGGATGGCCGCGGCACTCAGTGCAGCCGCAGGGCTGATCGTCGCGATCCGCATGCATGAAACGCACCCACCGCATCCCCGGCCGACCCCTGGGGGCAATGCCCTGGCAACACTTCCGCGCGACCACACCAACCGGTAGCATGGCCACAGAACCGAGGTCCCATGCCGTGGCGGAGCACGCAGTCGCGCTCGGCACGCCTCCACACCACGACCCGAGGAGAACCGCCATGACCTACACCCACGCCATCACCGTCCCGCTGTCATGGCAAGACGCCGTCGAACGGACACGCGGCGCCCTGGCAGAACAGGGATTCGGTGTCCTGACGGAAATCGATGTGAAGGCGACCTTCACCCAAAAGCTGGGCCAGGAGGCCGGGGTCTCCGTGGGGGACTACATCATCCTTGGGGCCTGCAACCCGCAACTGGCCCAACGCGGCATCACCGCCGAACCGCAGCTGGGCGCACTGCTCCCGTGCAACGTCGTCGTACGTCGCGCTCCCGCCGCCACGGAAACCACCATCGAGGCCATCGACCCGCAAACCATGGTCAAGCTCAGCCACAGCGACGCGACACGCGAGGTCGCCAACGAAGCCGACGCCAGGCTTCAGGCGGCATTGAAGGAAATCTCCGGAACAGTAGGTACCTAGGTTCTCACCTCATTGGCACAGGTCGCTCGCACGATTCCCACATCGCTAGCGGGCACCGATTCCTGGGCGGAGCTCCATGCGGAGCCAGGTACCTCAGGAATCGGCCCATGAACCGTCCGGTTCCGGACAGTGTTAAGGGCACCAAACGCGCCGACCACCACCCGCCAAGTCAGCAAAGAGTGATGGGCGTTGCAGCCACGGACAACAGTTATTGAGCGGATAAGCCGGGAAACCACCGTCTTGAAAACCTAAAGCTTTTTGAGACACTGCACAGAGACCAAACCTGTTGTTTCAAATAGCCGGAAGAATAAGGACTGTTTTTGTCTCATTAAGTCGTCCCACCGCAAAACGTCTTAGCAACTTGTAGCGCAAGGGTTTTCGAGTCAAACTGAGCAAGTGAGATATTTGGGATACACGCGAGTGAGCACTTCGAGCCAAGACGCATCCTTGCAACTTGATGCCCTGATTGCAGCGGGGGTGCAAAAACGCGACGTGTTCGCCGATGTGACGTCCGGCAGCCGTAGTGCGATCGAGCGGCCCGGGATGAAGAAACTGCTGGAATATGCACAGTCCGGAGATACGGTGGTGGTCTGGCGAGTAGACCGGCTGGGCCGTTCCCTCATCGATGTCCTGAACACCGTGAACCTCTTGCGTGAACGCGGCGTTAACGTCCGCTCCATTTCCGATGGCATTGACCCGGCCACTTCGACCGGACGAATGATGCTGAACATGCTCGCCTCATTGGCTGAATACGAACGAGAGCTGATCGTTGAACGAGTCAACGCTGGTATCGCTGCCGCACGGCAATCCGGAACCCGTTTCGGCCGGCCACTGTCAGACCCGGCGGTGATTGCCGACAAGCTCGCGATCGCAAAAGACGCACGCGCCAGGGGACGCACCGCCGAAGACGCAGCACGCCTGGTCGGGTGGAGCCGCGCGACGTTCTACCGCCACCTGGCCAATGAAAGCCAATCGACCAAGAAGTAGTCGATTTGATGGCATCGCGCAGACGCTTCCCAACGGTCGTTTACGTGACATCGAAATTTCGGAAAAACATACCACGATCAAATTCTGTCACTTATCTCGTTATTTATTCTAAGTTATACAAAGACTAAAAAGTTTTGTATAAGTGACATTTTCCAAGTTCTATGCATACCGCAGGATCTAGTCGAGTCCGACGCCTGACTGGGCTTGCACAGACTATAGGCTGAGATTGTGCTTAGCATTTTGGTAGATACTTCGACATGGCTTGACCTCGCTGCTCGACGTGACGGGCAAAAATGGATCGTTTCTATGCAACAGCTGATCCGTCAAGGAGATTTACGGCTTTTAATCCCAGAACTGATCCTCGACGAATTCGAGCGAAACCGACCCCGCGCCGAAAAGGCAATGACAAATCGTATTGCCGAAAGATTCCGGAGCCTGAAAACGGATATCGGTACCGCATATCAAAACGACGACTTAGAACGGTCGCTTTCAGCGCTCGACGGTCTAGCTCATCACATCCCTCTTATCGGGGCTATGACAACACGCAATTTTGATGACATCTTCCAAATGCTCAAAGCTGGCGTCCCACTGGAACCTACAGATATCGAACACACTCGTGTGGTGCAGCGTGGATTGGAAAAGAGTGCACCTTTTCACCGATCACGTAACAGCGTGGCAGATGCGCTACTGATTGAGCTTTATGTTTCCGCGAGCACAGACGCAAACCATGACGATGAATCCTTCGCATTCGTCACTAGCAACTCGAATGATTTCTCCATGGAAAACGGCGACAAACGACTGCCTCATCCGGACCTCGAAGCGGCGTTCTTCAAAGAAGGATCAAATTATGCATTGGGGTTTGAAGGTCTTGCGTCGACATTGCAATCGCACTTTGGCGATGTATTGTCCGAGCTGCTAGAGGAATCAGATTTTGTTGAAGAGCCCCGATTGTTAGAAGAGATTCTGACAGCGGAGAAGGAACTGTTCGACCGAATCTGGTACCACCGGACTATGAATCATATTTTCAAGCTCGAAAGTAAAACGGAGAGCAAAGAGCTTGAACGGCTCATGGAGATAGCGGGGTCTCCCATGGCCCGCGTTGAAGCGAAATACGGCGACACTTTGGGTCCATACTCCGACTTTGAGTGGGGGATGTTCAATGGAAAAATGTCCGCACTCAGGTGGGTATTAGGTTCCGAATGGGATTTCCTCGACACTTAGCATTTTGTCGAATCGGGACAACATCACCGATTAGGCACTGAGCCTGGACGATATTTTTCACTACATCTACGGGTTACTGCGCTCCCCCAAAATATCGCGAACACTACGCAGCGGACTTGAAAAATCAACTACCTCTCATCCCGCTGATAAAGGGCCGCGAATGATAATTCCGTGACCACCACTAATTCTTAGTCCTCCCAGTGCAAGGTCTTGGCGGCGAGGCTGGTAGTCGGCGCGGACACCGATCAATCTCCCAGTCTGGTTTTTATCCGCCTTGCTAATCTTCGCTTCTTTCGTAAAAATGGCGCCCTAGAAACAACAACTAGTGATTCTTGGTCAAACTCGACGTTCGCGAGCATCTGATCGGAGTATTCAAAATCAGTCTTCAATCCTGGTCTGCTGTTTGGATCAAGGTAGTTCGTTGCAGTTTTGAGTGACGTCAATAGTTGATCGACCGCCGAACTGATGTGCCTATTTGTGGTGAGGCCGAGCCGCAGAAGCTTAGCCTGAGCTTCAGCCCAGTCACTCGCCGCTTGGGCTGCAATCGAGTCAATCTGCTCTTTGGTGAGTTTGAACTCTACAGCGGGCATGTGAATCGTCTGTAGCCCATCTTTGATGGCTGTGGACAGGACGACGATCTCGGCCACCTCTGACATCATCTTCGCTGTCCGGGTGAGGTGCCTTTCCCATGCCTGCATACCGAACGTGATCAGCCCACCAATGACGACACCACCAAGACCGATGACCGCCGGGATGTACTGTGCCCAGGCGATCGTATTTTGAGCGGTCGCGGCGATTTGTAGATGTAGCATCCGTCTATCCTAGGGGCGCGCGCTTATGACCTCTCTGAATATGGGCGTGGTCCGACTCGAAGGGCTGAAATTATGCGACATTGACCCCAGGAATCCGACAATTGATCGGCGCCCATACCTTTTGCTGATAGAAATAAAGCTAGTGTCCGTACGCGCGGCGATTTTCTAGGAGTGTCATGTCCAAAAGCATGTTCGAGGTCTACTTGAACGAGGTGACGGACGAAGGGCTCCGAGCAAAGCTCAAGGCTGAGTTCGAGCGCACCACCAAGAAGTTCGGACTCGTCTTTGAACGACACTCTCCCGAAGGCATCCGGATGCCCCAGGCCCAGGTGCGCCGAGGTCGCACAGTCATCCGCGAAGCAGACGGCACATTCCACAAGGTCCGCGCCATCAGCGGCGACTCTGTGACTCTTGCAGACGAACATGGCAACGTGTTCGAAGAGAAGCTCTCGAACGTAACGGCGGCTCGGCAGTTCGGCGAAGTGGTCTTCCCAGGTCTGAAGACTGTGGGTTCCGTACGCACCGGCAACCCCGAAGACCCCGCTCACGTGGTGATCAACGGGGAGAACTTCCACGCCCTGGAAATGCTCGGATACACCCACCCGGAATCCGTGGATCTGATCTACATTGACCCGCCGTACAACACAGGCAATAAAACGTGGCAGTACAACGACCACTACGTCGGTGAACAAGACAGCTTCAAGCATTCCAAGTGGCTGAGCTTCATGGAACGCCGACTGACGCTGGCCAAAAAACTTCTCAAGTCAACGGGCGTCATCATCGTGGCCATCGGCGACGAAGAGCACCACCGATTGCGGATGCTCATGGACGAGATCTTCGGTGACAACAACTTCATCTCCGACGTGGTCTGGCAGGGCGGCCGTAAGAACGATTCCCGCTACGTTTCCAACGGCGCAGATTACATGCTCATCTATGCGAAGAACGAACAGTCTCTACGCGAATCGGATGTGACTTGGCGCGAGAAGAAAATTGGTCTCGTCGAAGTACATGCGAAAGCTGCCGAATGCTTTCGGGTTGCGGATGGGGACGCAGTAAAAGCAACAGCGGCCTATCGGTTGTGGCTTAAGAGCAAGAGCTTGCAGGTCGACGAGGGGATTTCACGTTTCAAGAGCATTGAACCCATAACTGGTCGCCTATACAACGATGATGTGCCGCTTTCGTGGCCGGGCTCCGGTGGGCCACGCTACGACGTCCTTCACCCGATCACAAATAAGCCAGTTACTGTTCCTTCAGCCGGATGGCGCTATGCCTCCCCTTTACGAATGCAAGAGCTCATTGACGCTGGGGAGATTGCTTTTGGACCGGACGAAAAAAAAGTTCCGCGCAGGAAGTCATACCTAGACAGCGTTGAATCTCAAGTTACTTCCTCAGTATTTTCAACCAACAGGTTGGCGTCGAGTCAACATCTGCAAAAAATCTTGAATGACAGACGGTTCCCATTCCCTAAGGATCACAATGTCTTGATGAGGTGGATTGGGCTTGCCGCCCCCAAAGAAGCCGTGATTCTCGATTTCTTCGGCGGATCAGGCACGACTGCTGAGGCGGTCATACGCTTGAACGCCGAGGACCAAGGTACGCGTCAGTGCATCTTGGTCACCAACAACGAGCTGTCAGCCAAAGACGACGCCGCGCTGCGCAAAGCCGGCCATCAGCCAGGCTCCGCAGAATACGAGGCAAAGGGCGTGTTCCATCACGTCACCAAGCCCCGCATCGAGACCATCGTGACCGGTGTCCGCCAAGACGGATCTGCCTACTCAGAAAGTCTGCCAGCCAACGTAGAGTTCTTGGATCTTGCCTACCTGGAAGAGAGCCGTGTCCACGCAGCGCTGGAGTACGAGAACCTCGCACCATTGTTCTGGATGAAATCCGGCGCAGTGGGCTCAATTGTGCAGCGCACCGAGGACAGCCCAGACTACGAATGGAACGAAAAGTCCTCAATGGCGGTGCTGTTCAACGCAGGCAAAGCAGCAGAACTTGCCGAACTTCTAGCGACCAAGCCCAATCAGGTCAAACACGTCTTCATCATCACCGACTCTCCCGAACAGGGCGGCCTCGCCGGCAAAGCGTTCGGGGACGAGATAACCGTTGAGCCCATCTACGGCTCCTACCTTGACGCCTTCCAGATCAACCGGAGCGATTCGTGAACTTCACCCTTGCCGACTACCAAGCCGACGTTGTTGAGGACACCCTCAACGAAATCAGCATCGCTACCCAACGCCTCCGCTCCAACAGTGAGCGCAAGACAGCCATCGGCATCAGCGCTCCCACCGGCGCCGGCAAAACCGTGATTGCCTCGGCCGTTCTGGAGGGGCTGTTCTTCGGGACGGAAGACTCAGATCCGCGTCCGGAAACCACCGTTCTATGGCTCACCGACGACGCAGAACTCAACGAGCAGTCCCGCAAGAAGATCCAAGCCTCGTCCGACCGTATCAACATAAACATGCTCAGGACTGTCGAAGCAGACTTTGACCAGGCAGAATTCAACCCCGGCCTCGTCTATTTCCTGAACGTCCAAAAACTCGGTACCGGTGCAAAACGCCACATCCAGACCGGCGACGGGCGCCGGTATTCGCTCTGGGAAACCATCGGCAACACCATCAAACAGCGAGGCAGCGGCTTCATCGTCCTGGTCGACGAGGCCCACCGAGGAGCCACCGACCGGAGCCGGCCGACGATACTGCGCCGAATCCTCGACGGAGCCACCATCGAGGTGCCGGGAGGCAACGGCACTTTCCGCACCATCGTGAACCCGCCGGCGCCTATTGTCATCGGGTTGTCAGCAACGCCTAAGAAATTTGAGGAGGCCATGCGCGGCGCATCGGGTCGATCTCTGGTGCAGGTCGTTGCCGATGTGCAAAAGGTGCGCGCCTCCGGTCTCATCAAAGAGCGCATCAACGTCAGCTACGCGGTGGATGACCAGCCCAGTGATGACACCCTGATTCGCCAGGCTGTAGCTGACTTGGACCATTCCGACCGGCAATGGCAGGACTGGGCACGTGCCACGGGCGCTTCATCCTATCCGGTCCCGCTTCTGGCCATTCAGGTGCCTGACATGACGTCCGATGCCAAGATCGGCGAGATTGTCCAGACACTCACGGATGCCTCCGACGCTTTTGACGACGCCGATTCCGTTGCCCATTCGTTCGGTGAGCACTCACCCATCACGACCACCACCTGGTTGAGCGGTGTCGAAATGCCCAGGGTGGTCCAGTACATTGCCCCGACCTCGATCTCGCAATCGGGGAACCTGCGTGCAGTGATCTTCAAGCAGGCACTGACCACCGGTTGGGATTGCCCCCGCGCCGAGGTCATGGTGTCCCTGCGTACGGCTCAAGAGCACACGCAGATCGCCCAGCTCATCGGCCGAATGGTGCGCAACCCCTTGGCCAAGAATATCGAAGAGCCGGAGTTCGACGATCTGAATTCAGTGGATCTGTATCTGCCGCACTTCAACAAAGCTGAAGTGGCGATGGTCGTGAAATCTTTCATGGATTCGGCGGACATCGAGGTTCCGGTGCAGTTGAATCCCAAGCGCATGACGCGAAATCCGGATATTCCGACAGCAGTCTGGGACGCCATCAGCGGTCTGTCGCGGGAGCAGAAACCGGTACGCCGTTTCAGCTCGAACGTGAATCGCCTAGTGCGCCTCGGTACTCTGCTGGACAACTCCGAATTCGAGCATCCAGGTGGATCTTCCTACACCCAGGAATCGCGCGAAGTGGTCGTGGAGACCCTAGCTTCGGTGTACAGCCAGAACCGTGTTGCTATCAATAAGATTGCCGACTCGTTGCTCGAAGTGAGCTTTGAAATGGCCACGTTCGACCAGTACAGCGGTGCCAACACCGGGACCACTGCGCGTACGGCTGCTACCAGTCAGAAGAATCTGCGCCAGCTTCTGGAGGAGGCCAAACGACGGCTCCCCGACGCCGCCGCAGCCTGGTACAGCACCTCGCTGGTCATCGCCGGAGAACTGGAATGGGATGAAGTGGTTGTCCGAACAGTTGCCCTGGCACGGTCTACCGAAGCTCGGGAAGCCTTAGAATCCCAGTGCGGTGCACGCGTCGAATCTTGGCGACGGAACACGGCCGGCTCGGTGGCACGCCTGAAGCCAACACAGCGCCAAGAATTCGAGACCATCTTCGCTCCCCTCGGATCTGCACTCACCAGTACTCTCGGCATGCCCGAGACAATCTCCCAGAAAACGGAGATCCTGAACAAGGACACCGGTTTAGTCGAGGCCCTGCCGCTGTACGCGGGCCATCTCTACGCGCTGCCCGAGACCAAACTGTTCCCCGATAACTTCACCGGCTGGGAGGAAAGCGTCCTTGAAGCCGAGCAAACCTCTGACACACTGCTGGGCTGGTACAGGAACCCTGTCGGCGGAAGCCATGCACTGTCGGTTCACTATCTGGACTCCGAGGTGTCCAAAAACCTCTACCCAGACTTCCTGTTCTTCCACGATGACGGCGAGGACGGAGTAGCGATTGACCTGGTGGACCCGCACAACCACTCGCTGGCTGATACTTCACCAAAGTGGGCGGCCTTGGCCCGTTACGTCCGCGAACATGACGCTGACTTCCGTCGGGCCGCGATTGTCATCAAGAACAATGAGAGCGTTCTGCTGGCGATCCAGCTCTCCGGCCAAACCGACGACCATTTGGAGAAAAAGTTGTCCCAGGCAACGTCCAAAGAAGCCATCGAGCAACTGTTCCGTGAAGTGGGAGGAGTTTACTAAAAGATAGCGCTGGACTACCAATGAATGATTTGGATTTTCCGCCTATTTGCTTCCACCAAAAATCACAAAGAAGGTAAGCCGAACATCTAGTTGCGTGGCCTTTATAGCTATTCCTCAGTCAAGTATTGGCGAAGGACGTTTCACCCAGAAGTAGAATTCACATCATGAACATCGCCCAGTATCCGGATTTTGAATCCGATAAGTTCAAATCTCTGCGGAAAACAATAGCTTCGCTAGACACCACCAAAGCAGTACAACAAGCGATGGCCAGTTCCGGCATACTCGACTCCATGCGTGTCTCGATAGACGCCAGCAACGCAGCTCAAAGAATATTAGCCAACTCCGGAGCACTCAACTCCATGCGTGCCTCGATAGCTTCGCTAGACACCACCAAAGCAGTACAACAAGCGATGGCCAGTTCCGGCATACTCGACTCCATGCGTGTCTCGATAGACGCCAGCAACGCAGCTCAAAGAATATTAGCCAACTCCGGAGCACTCAACTCCATGCGCTCAGTCTTGGCTTCGTCAGAGATGTCTACGGTTTACACAACTTTTATCGAACAGCTGAAATCGTCCTCTATCGATGAGATGATTGACGAAATTGTTCAAGATTCGTCTGAGGCCGCCCTTGAACAACTGGGCGAACGCCAGTCTGAGACTGAACATGCTGAATCGGTTCCTGACGAGGGACGTGAATGGGTAGACCCTGTACGGCACGCAATTTTCGAAAAATCTGCTGAGTGGTCAACCAAGATTCAGAATCGATATCCGACATACAGTGATCGAGCCGTTTATGCCATCAATAAAATCGTCGAGAATTCAGTCGCCTCCCTTATCTCGCAGCTTTTGCCGGTTATACTCATCGCCTGTTTCGGAGTTGCAGGGCTAGCTGCAAGTTGCATAATTTCGGGTGCCGCTCGGTTCGTCAGTGCAGAGCAGAAGAAGAAAATGAGCCCAAATTCTAGAAGTGGAATAGGTATCGAGTGCCCAACTTGCCGAGCAATACCTAACATGTGGTGCATCACCGTACGGGGTTCCAACCCGGGAAATGCAGCCAGCAAATTGCACAAAGCCCGCACACAATAGGCACTTTATGAAACTTCCTCTAATAATGCGGAGACAGTGGTCCCCTTCTCAACCTCAAATGTCGGTCCATCCTTCTACACTCAAATATTAGAATATAGTTTCTATGATTGGGTATCATTATGAAAGTTGATCGAATACAAGTATGTGCACTGGCGTCCCCGCCGCAGCGCGTGATCGCGATGGCGCTGGACCGGGTCCCGGCCGGCTACCCCTCCCCCGCCCAGGACTACTCAGACACGAAGATCGACCTGTCAGAGATGCTGATCCGCGACCAGGTCTCCACGTTTATTGTCCGAGTTTCAGGCGAATCGATGCAGGGTGCGGGGATCAGCGATGGGGATGAGCTGATCGTGGACCGCTCCGTAAAGCCTAGAGATGGACACGTGGTGATTGCGGTGATCGACGGGGAGATGACCGTCAAACGGTTATCCACTGGCCCTGCCGGGGTGGTGCTCAAGGCTGAGAACCCGGACTATCCCGATCTGCGCGTGGCAGAACTATCGGATTTTCGGATCTGGGGCGTGGCCACCACATGCCTCCATCACCTCTAGACTCCCCCGACCCGGCACAGCGGGGCGAATACATCGCGCACGTGGACGTGAACAGCTTCTATGTCTCCTGCGAACGGGTCTTTGACCCGAAGCTCGAAACCCGCCCGGTGATTGTGCTGTCCAATAATGATGGCTGCGCGGTCGCACGCAGCAGCGAAGCCAAAGCCCTGGGCGTTGAGATGGGGGCGCCCTGGTTCAAACTCGCCGCCGACGCTGAGCGTCTCGGGCTGGTTGCGAAGTCCTCTAATTACGAGCTGTATGGGGAAATGTCGACCCGCGTCATGAAGCTTTTAGGCCGTTTCTCGGCTTGGGTGGAGGTCTATTCCATTGATGAGGCTTTCCTCGGCGTGAGCGGCACGCTGGATGAGCTGCAAGCCCTGGGTGAGCAGATCAAGGCTGAGGTGTTTCGGCTGACCGGGTTGCCGGTCTGTGTGGGCATCGCTAAAACGAAGACCTTGGCCAAACTTTCGAACCAGTGCGCCAAAAAACTCAGTGTGCTAGGCGGGGTGTGCGTGTGGGACCGCGCCCCACGGACCACCACCGAAAACCTGTTAGCCCGCCTTCCGACGGTCGAGATCTGGGGCATCGGCCCCCGGCTGACTAAACGACTGCGGGGGCTTGGGATCTGGACGGCAAAAGAGCTGCGGGATGCTGATGAGGTGCGTATCCGGGATAAGTTCTCCATTGTGCAGATGCGCACCGTTTTAGAGCTGCGCGGGATTCCCTGCATCCCGATGGAAGAAGAACGGGTGATCAAGGATCAGCTGATCTTCTCCCGCAGTTTCTCCGATCCGATCACTGATCGGGTGGGCATGGAGCAGGTGATGGGGATTTATGCGCAGCAAGCCTCGGCACGGCTGCATAAGCACCAGAAACAGGCCAAGATCCTCTCCGCGTGGGCGATGACCAGCTACTACAACCAGCACCAGGATCACCAGCCAGCGATCACGGTGAAACTGCCCGGTCCGACTGCTGATCCGGTAGTGCTCACCCGCGCAGCGAAGCAGCTACTCCCCCAGATCTTGGTCGGGGTGAAATATGCGCGGGCTGGTGTGGTGGTGATGGATCTGCAGCCGGTAGCGATGCAGGAGACATTTGACCCGTTTGTTTCGGCGCATGAGGCGAAACAGATCGGCCCGCTGATCCAGCAGATTCGTTCCGAGCACGGTGTGAAGTCCATCGGCTTAGGTCGTGCTGGACTACAGCAGGGGCCGGCGTGGGAGATGCGGCGGGAAATGATGAGCCCGCGGTACACGACCCACTGGCGTGAGCTGTTGACCGTGAAAGCCGCCTAAGGGTAGCGATGCTTATAGACGGCTATGGCCGCGCGCTTTGCACTGATACTTGCGCCGAGTCCCATGAAGCCCAGTACCCCTAGCATAACAACCAGCCCTGACCACAGCACCAAAACCCAAATACTGGGAGCCACGCCAGCGAGGCTTCCGCCCGCGAACAAAATTGCTACCCCGGCCAGAATCAAGGTGAAGGCTTTGCTTATTTGGTCATAAGCTCCGGAGTCGAATTCGGTTT
>NZ_JBFREO010000008.1:0-108478 GCF_052114325.1 Glutamicibacter sp. MCAF14 | reverse complement strand
AACCGTAATTCGGTGCCGTTTGATCCTCGTCCGCCGATGGTGACTTCGGGTTTGCGTATTGGTACTCCTGCGTTGGCTACTCGTGGTTTCTCTGAGGCTGCGTTTGCTGAGGTTGCGGAGATCATTGCGCAGACGTTGATCGCCGGCGCCCAAGGCAACACCGAAAAACTTCCCGAACTCAAACAGCGCGTACTGGACCTGGCCCAGGCCCATCCGCTCTACCCGAACCTGAAGAAGATTGGAGAATAGCCATGGCTGATCTGCTGCCTGAGCACCCAGAATTCCTCTGGGCAAACCCGGAACCGAAGAAATCCTATGACGCCATCATCGTTGGCGGCGGCGGCCACGGCCTGGCCACCGCATACTTCCTGGCCAAGAACCACGGCATCACTAACGTCGCCGTCTTGGAAAAGGGCTGGCTGGCCGGTGGAAATATGGCCCGCAACACCACCATCATCCGCTCGAACTACCTCTGGGATGAGTCGGCCGGCATCTACGAAAAGTCGCTGAAGCTGTGGGAACAGCTGCCCGAGGACCTGGAATACGACTTCCTGTTCTCCCAGCGCGGCGTGCTGAACCTGGCCCACACCCTGGGAGATGTGCGCGAATCCGTGCGCCGCGTCGAAGCGAACAAGCTCAACGGCGTGGACGCCGAATGGCTGGACCCATCCCAGGTCAAGGAAGCCTGCCCGATCATCAATACCTCCGACGACATCCGCTACCCGGTCATGGGCGCCACCTGGCAGCCACGCGCCGGCATCGCCAAGCACGACCACGTAGCCTGGGCCTTCGCCCGCAAGGCCAACGAAATGGGCGTGGACATCATCCAGAACTGCGAAGTCACCGGCTTCATCAAGGATGGCGAGAAGGTCACCGGCGTGAAGACCACCCGCGGCACCATCCATGCCGGGAAGGTTGCGCTGGCCGGCGCAGGCCACTCCTCGGTGCTGGCAGAAATGGCCGGCTTCGAACTGCCGATCCAGTCCCACCCGCTGCAGGCTCTGGTTTCGGAACTCTTCGAACCGGTGCACCCGACAGTGGTCATGTCCAACCACATCCACGTCTACGTCTCCCAGGCCCACAAGGGTGAGCTGGTCATGGGCGCGGGCATCGACAGCTACAACGGCTACGGCCAGCGCGGTGCCTTCCACGTCATCCAGGAGCAGATGGCCGCGGCCGTGGAACTGTTCCCGATCTTCGCCCGGGCGCACGTGCTGCGCACCTGGGGCGGCATCGTGGACACCACCATGGACGCCTCGCCGATCATCTCCAAGACCCCGATCCAGAACCTGTACGTGAACTGCGGCTGGGGCACCGGCGGATTCAAGGGCACCCCGGGCGCCGGCTTCACCCTGGCGCACACCATCGCGAACGACGAGCCGCACGAGCTGAACAAGCCGTTCAGCCTCGAACGCTTCGAAACCGGCCACCTGATCGACGAACACGGCGCTGCCGCCGTCGCACACTAGGAGCAACCACCATGATGCTGATTGATTGCCCGAACTGCGGGCCACGAAATGAAAACGAATTCAAGTACGGGGGGGAAGCCCACGTGGCCTACCCCGCAGATCCCCACGCGCTGAGCGACAAGCAATGGTCCCGCTACCTGTTCTACCGCCAGAACAAGAAGGGCATCTTCGCCGAACGCTGGGTCCACGCCGCAGGCTGCCGCAAGTGGTTCAACGCCTTGCGCGACACCGTCACCTATGAATTCAAGGCCATCTACCCAGCCGGCGCACCACGTCCGGAAATCCACAGCGCCGAAGGAGGCACCCGATGAGCAAGCCACAACGCCTGAGCGCCGAGCAGAGCTCCCGCGCTCGCATCAACCGCGAGGAAGCACTTTCCCTCACCGTTGACGGGGCCAAGCTTTCCGCCTTCCGCGGCGACACCGTAGCCAGCGCACTGCTGGCCAATGGGGTGCGCAGGGCCGGCAACTCCCTGTACCTGGACCGCCCGCGCGGCATCTTCGCCGCCGGAGTGGAAGAGCCCAACGCGCTGGTTACCGTCAGTGCCCGCCACGAGCAGGACATCGATGAGTCGATGCTGCCAGCGACCACCGTCCCGGTCACCGAAGACTTGAACGCCACCTTGCTTTCCGGCCTGGGCGTACTGGATCCGACCAAGGATCCGGCCTACTACGACCACGTCCACGTGCACACCGATGTGCTCGTGGTCGGCGCCGGCCCGGCAGGCCTGGCCGCGGCCCGCGAAGCCTCGCGTTCCGGAGCCCGGGTGATGCTGCTCGATGAGCGCGCAGAAGCCGGAGGCACCTTGCTGGATACCGCCGGCGAGCAGATCGATGGCATGGACAGCAGCGCGTGGATCGAGCAGGTCACCAGCGAGCTGGCTGAAGCCGAGGAGACCACCCACCTGCAGCGCACCACCGTGTTCGGCTCCTACGATGCGAACTACCTGATCGCCGCGCAGCGCCGCACCGTGCACCTGGATGGCCCATCCGGCCCCGGCGTCTCCCGCGAACGCATCTGGCACATCCGTGCCAAGCAGGTAGTCCTGGCCACCGGCGCCCACGAACGTCCGATCGTCTTCGAGAACAACGACCGCCCGGGCATCATGCTCGCCGGCGCGGTGCGCAGCTATCTGAACCGCTACGGCGTACGTGCCGGAGCGAGGATCGCGGTAGCCACCACCAACGACTCGGCCTACGAGCTGGTGCGTGAACTGGCCGCCACCGGCGGAGTTGTTGCGGTCATCGATGCCCGCTCAAGCATTTCGGCCGCCGCCGCACAGGCTGTGGCTGACGGGGTCCAGGTCATCTCGGGCTCCGTAGTGGTGGACACCGAAGCCGATGAAAACGGCGAACTGTCGGCCATCGTGGTCGCAGAGCTCGATGAAGCACGCGAGCTGGGGGAAACCCAGCGCTTCGAAGCAGACGTGCTGGCCGTGGCCGGCGGCTTCAACCCGGTAGTGCACCTGCACTCCCAGCGCCAGGGCAAGCTGGATTGGGACACCACCATCCACGCCTTCGTCCCAGCCGATGCTGTGGCCAACCAGCACCTGGCCGGTGCGATGACCGGACGCCTGGATACCGCCAGCGCCCTGTCCACCGGCGCAGCTACCGGCGCCGCGGCAGCTACTGCCGCCGGCTTCGCCACCGTGGCCCGCACCCCGCAGGCCTTGGAAACCGCACTGGGCGAAACCCGGCCGGTCTGGCTGGTGCCATCGGTCAGCGGCGATGACGCAGTGAACTACAAGTTCCACTTCGTTGACCTGCAGCGCGACCAAACCGTAGCCGACGTATTGCGCGCCACCGGCGCCGGCATGAAGTCGGTGGAGCACATCAAGCGGTACACCTCGATCTCCACGGCCAATGACCAGGGCAAGACCTCGGGCGTGGCAGCGATCGGCGTGATCGCCGCGGTACTGGGCATCGAGAACCCGGCGGCAATCGGCACCACCACCTTCCGCGCACCATATACGCCGGTGGCCTTCGCAGCCCTGGCCGGACGCAACCGCGGGGACCAGCTGGACCCGGCACGCATCACCGCAATGCACTCCTGGCACCTGTCCCACGGCGCCGAATTCGAAGACGTCGGACAGTGGAAGCGCCCGTGGTACTACCCGCAGGCCGGGGAAACCATGGACCAGGCCGTCTACCGCGAATCCAAGGCCGTACGCGACTCGGTGGGCATGCTCGACGCCACCACGCTGGGCAAGATCGAGATCCGCGGCAAGGACGCGGCAGAGTTCCTGAACCGCATCTACACCAACGGCTACACCAAGCTCAAGGTGGGCATGGGACGCTACGGAGTGATGTGCAAGGCCGACGGCATGATCTTCGATGACGGCGTGACCCTGCGCCTGGCCGAAGACCGCTTCTTGCTGCACACCACCACCGGCGGCGCCGCCGACGTGCTGGACTGGCTGGAGGAATGGCTGCAGACCGAATGGCCTGACCTCGACGTCACCTGCACCTCGGTAACCGAGCAGCTGGCCACCGTAGCCGTGGTGGGACCGCGTTCGCGCGATGTCATCGCCAAGCTGGCCTCCACTGTGGACGTGTCCAACGAGGGCTTCAAGTTCATGGCCTTCAAGGACGTGGTGCTGGACTCCGGAATCGAAGCGCGCATCAGCCGCATTTCCTTCTCCGGCGAACTCGCCTTCGAAATCGCGGTCCCTGCCTGGCACGGGCTGCGCGTCTGGGAAGATGTGTACGCCGCCGGCGAGGAATTCAACATCACCCCGTACGGCACCGAAACCATGCACGTGCTGCGTGCCGAAAAGGGCTTCATCATCGTCGGCCAAGACACCGACGGTACGGTGACCCCGCAGGATGCCGGCATGGAATGGGTTGTTTCCAAGCTCAAGGACTTCATCGGCAACCGCTCCTACTCCCGGGCCGATAACGCCCGCGAGGACCGCAAGCAGCTGGTCTCGGTACTGCCGGTGGACAAGTCCCTGCGATTGCCAGAAGGCGCCGCGCTGGTGGCCTCGGATGCTCTGGCAAGCGAAGGCATCACCCCGATGGAAGGCTGGGTCACCAGCTCCTACGATTCGCCGAATCTGGGCCGCACCTTCGGCCTGGCGCTGATCAAGAACGGGCGCAACCGCATCGGTGAAGTGCTCAAGACCCCGGTCGGCGACCAGCTGGTCGACGTCGTAGTCTCCGAAACCGTCCTCTATGACCCGGAAGGAAGCCGTCGAGATGGCTAACAACACCTTGATTGAAACCCCGCTGCGCCATTCACCAGCAGAACACCTGGATACGGTCATGGACGCAGCCAGCGTAGCCGGACGTGTGGAACTGCGCGAAATCGCGTTCACCACCCAGATCTCGGTGCGTTGCGCACCGGGCACGCAGGCCCATGCGGCATTGGCCGCGGCCACCGGCGCAGGCTTGCCAGCGAAGGTGGGCGAAGTTGCCGGCGAGGCACAAAGCACCGCGGTGCTATGGCTGGCTCCGGATGAATTCCTGGCCACCAGCGCGGAGAACACCGAACTGGGTGGCGTGCTCAGCGCGGCGCTGGGCGATGCACCGGGACAGGTCGTTGACCTCTCGGCTAACCGCAGCGTGCTGGAACTGACCGGACCGGATGCGCCGCTGGTGCTGCGCAAGAGCTGCCCGGCGGATCTGCACCCGCGTGCCTTTGCAGTGAACCAGGCGATTGTCACCTCGGTGGCGAACATCCCGGTATTGCTGTGGCGTACCGGCGAGCAGGCCTGGCGGATCATGCCTCGCGCATCGTTCACCGAGCACACCGTGCATTGGCTGGTTGATGCCATGTCCGAGTTCGCCTCGGAAGCAGTGATCTAGCCCAGCTTCGCTAGAGCACCTTGAGCACAGTTCCGGCCCCGCCCTGATCTTTGGGGCGGGGCCGGAACTGGCCAAGAATGCAAAGGCAGGCTAAGCAATATTCTGTCCAGTTCATGGTGGTAGGCCGCATACTCCGGCACCGTGCTACATAGGCCGTCCACTCACAGAAAAGAAGGACTCATGAGCGAGCAAATCCGTCACGTCTTGACCCTGCAATGCCCCGAAGGAATGGGGATCGTGAATGCGGTCACCGGATTCCTGGTTAAGCATGAACGCACCATCGTGGAACTCAAGCAGTTCGACGACATGAGCGCCGGACGCTTGTTCCTGCGCGTGGAATTCTCTGGGGAGGCCGAAGAGAATCTGCTGGCTGAGCTGCGCGAGGAATTCACCGCCATCGCTGCCAAATTCGAGATGGACTGGCAGCTGCGCGAACGCGGGCAGAAGACCAGGGTACTGATCATGGTCTCCAAGTACGACCACTGCCTCAATGACCTGCTTTTTCGCTCGCGCACCGGCGAACTGCCCATCGAGATCGTTGCGGTGGCCTCGAATCACGAAGACAGCCGCGACCTGGTCCAGTGGCATGGCATCGAATACCACCACATCCCGATCAGCAAGGAAACCAAACCGCAGGCCGAAGCGAAGCTGCTGGAACTGATTTCCCAGACCGGCGCCGAATTGGTAGTCCTGGCCCGCTACATGCAAGTTCTCTCAGACCATCTGGCCACGGAGCTGACCGGCAAGACCATCAACATCCACCACTCGTTCCTGCCCTCCTTCAAGGGCGCCAAGCCGTACCACCAGGCTTGGGAGCGCGGCGTGAAGACCGTGGGCGCGACCGCCCACTACGTGAACTCCGAGCTGGATGAAGGGCCGATCATCGCCCAGCAGGTCGTGGAAGTGGACCACACCTTCGGGCCATCGGAGCTGATCGCCGCCGGACGCGACTCCGAATGCAGGGCGCTGTCCAACGCGGTGCGCTGGCACTGCGAAGGTCGAGTCTTCCTCTACGGAAACCGCACGGTCATCCTGCGCTAGGCATCATCATCCAAGGCCCGGTATTGCTGCTGGGCATCAACTGATTCCACCGCCGATAAGCCGCGCAGCTTCTCGGCAACCTCCTCGCTGCCCTCGCCAATCACCTGGCCGAGGGCGGCGAGCACCTGCTTAACCTGCAATCCGCGGGACTGCAGTTCGCTGACCACCGGTTCCAGCGGGTGCTGGGTGGAAATGGTGATGACATAGACGTGCACTTCGGCGCCGGACATGCCGCTACGCTTCCTGTGAGGCCGGGGCCTGGACCAGCCCGGCTCCGGCATCCATGGCCGGCAGGGAGACATCTCGGGAAGTTGCCACCAGCTTGTCCCACAGCTGCTGGGAGCGCAGGCCGGTGGATTCGGCCAGCAGCGCTGCCACGCCGGCCACATGCGGGGTGGCCATGGATGTTCCGCTGATGGTGTTGTACCGCTTGGCGCCGGGCCACGAAGAGTAGATGCCAACGCCTGGTCCGGCAATATCCACCTCGCCGCCCTCGGTGTCCAACGCCTGGGCCGAGAAGTCCGCCACGGCCAGCTTCGAGTCCAAAGCCGCTACAGCCATGATGTACGGGCTGTTGGCCGGTGCGCCGACGAATCCCGGGTTCCCGGCAGAGCGCTGTGCATTATTTCCGGCGGCCGCCACGATCAAGGAGCCCAGCTCCAAGGCGCGGCGTCCGGCAGTGACATAGGGCGGGTGCACAGTTCTCACATCAGCACCCAGCGACATGGAGATGACCTCGCACTTGTTTTCCAGTGCCCAGTTGATGCCGGCCAGGATCGTGGAGTCCGAACCTGAGCCATCGGCGCCCAGCACCTTTCCAGCGAAGATATTGGCTTCCGAGGCGACCCCGTAGCCCGGACCCTGCTGCGGTTCGCGCGGACCGCAGGCGCTGCCGATGCAGTGGGTTCCATGTCCATGGCCGTCAGTGGCGTCCTCGCCTGCGACAAAGGACTTGGCGGTCACCGTGCGGCCTGCGAAGTCCGGATGCGCACTGTCAAAACCGGTATCCAAGACGGCCACGTTGATGCCCTTGCCGGTGTAGCCCGAAAGCGAAGCGCCTACGGCCTGCAGGCCCCAGGTGAATTGGCCGGTGTCCGCATAGGAGTCCGTGGCGGCCGGGGCATCGGGCAGGATCCGGTAAACCAGCTCGGGTACCACCGAGGCTGGCAGCTTGTGCCCGGCGCAGCGCTGGCGGAAGTCCTCAAGCTGGTCAGCCGAGCTGGTGACCACAGCGATGCCCAGCATCGGGAAGTACTCGGTACTGGAATAGCCCTGTTCAGCCAGTAGCTGCGGAAGTTCTGATTCGCGCTGGGCTGCTGCGATGCCCGGGGCTCCGGATTCCTGCCGGTCGAAGACCAAGACGTAGCGGTTGGGAATTTCGGCGACGGTTGCGTGACGGGTCTGGTTGCTGTACATGACGGGGCTCCTTGCTGGTTCCGAGAGACTTTCATGCCAAGGCCTACGAGGTACCTCGCACTGTACCCGGTGGCATGGACAAACTGCCATGCCTGGCAACAAGCACCTATGCAGCGCACAGCAACCGCGGCGCACTGCCCGGCGATGCCCGACTGGCAGAAAGAAGCCACTATTCTTCGCTGGCCACTTGAATCTTCGCGGCGAAAGAACAAGGGTGGAAGTCCTAGGGCATTTCTCTGAGTGAAGGAGCCTGGACCATGACGAAGAACATTGACGAAGTTGAACCTCCCGAAGCAGATAATGGGCAGCACGCAAATGCTGCGCTGGAAGCATCCCCGCATACCGCGCCGATCCCGGTGCACATGCACATTGCCGAGGACGACACCGACGAGCAGATCACCGCGAAGCTGCGCCGGCAGGGCGTGCGCCTAGGCAAGGGCGGGATCGCCCCTGCGGTCTTCTGGCCGGCGCTGCTGGTGATCCTGGCTGTGGCGGTCTTCGCGATCCTCGCGCCCAACGCGGCGGACACGACTTTCAACGCCGTGCAGAACTGGATCGTAGCCAACCTGGGCTGGTACTACATGCTGATCATCGGCGGCTTTGTGGCGCTGGTGATCGCCATCGGCTTCTCCAAGCTCGGCCGGATCACCTTGGGCAATGACGGAGAGAAACCCGAATTCGGCCTGTTCAGCTGGTTCGCGATGCTCTTCGCCGCCGGCATGGGCATCGGCCTGGTCTTCTACGGGGTCGGCGAACCTCTGATGTACGCCACCGTGGATCCGAAGCCGGGTTGGGAAGGCAGCGAATCGGAGCTGGCCGGACTGGCCATGGCGCAGACCTTCATCCACTGGGGCCTGCACCCGTGGGCCATCTACGCGGTGATCGGCTTGGCTTTGGCCTACGCGATCCACCGCCGCGGCCGCCCGGTGTCCATCCGCTGGGCGCTGGAACCGATCCTGGGAGATCGGGTCAAGGGCTGGCTGGGAGATGTGATTGATGTACTGGCCATCTTCGGCACGGTGTTCGGCGTGGCCACCTCGCTGGGCTTGGGCGTGCAGCAGATCAGCTCGGGCATGAAAGCGATCGGACTGGTCGGTTCGGTGGATAACACGCTGCTGGTCATCCTGATCGTGGTCATCACGTTCCTGGCCACCATGAGCGTGGTCAGCGGCCTGGGCGCCGGGATCAAGTGGCTGTCGAACATCAACCTGTCCATGGCAGGCCTGCTGATGATCAGCGTGCTGCTGCTGGGCCCGACGCTGTTCCTGTTCCAGAATTTCGTGCAGTCCCTGGGCGTGTACCTGGCCAACTTCATGAACATGACCTTCGACGTGGGCGCCTTCCAGCAGGGTGAGGAATCGTCCACCTGGTTCTCCAGTTGGACGGTCTTCTACTGGGGCTGGTGGATCGCCTGGGCACCGTTCGTGGGCATCTTCATTGCCCGCATTTCGCGCGGGCGTACCGTGCGCCAGTTCGTCACCGGCGTGCTGCTGGTGCCGACCATAGTCGGTTTCCTCTGGTTCTCGGTCATGGGCGGGTCGGGGCTGTTCCGCCAGTTCTTCGGCGCCGGGGACATGGTCCAGGACGGGGCGGTCTCCGCGGAGGGCTCGCTGTTCCAGGTGCTTGAAGCCTTGCCGCTGGGTTCGATCCTGTCGGTGGTGGCGATCTTGCTGGTCGCGATCTTCTTCATCACCTCCTCGGACTCCGGCTCGCTGGTGGTCGACATGCTCGCCTCCGGCGGGCACCCGAACCCGCCGACCTGGTCCAGGGTGCTGTGGGCGGTGCTCGAAGGCGTGCTGGCCGCTGCCTTGCTGGTGGCCGGCGGGCTGCAGACGCTGCAGGCCGGTTCGCTGGCCACGGCCTTGCCATTCAGCATCATCATGATCATGATGTCGGTGGCCACGATCAAGGGGTTGCGCCATGAAAGCCGGGCCTTGGAAGTCATCGAGCAGAAGCGCCGGCTGGCGCGGGTCACCGAGCACGTCTCCGATGAGCTGTGGGGCGCCTTGGACGAGCAGCCCGAACTGCGCCGCTACGTCGATGACCGTATCGACTACCGGGTCTCGCGCACGCGCGGGATCTTCGGCAAGCGCGTGGAATCAGAAGCAAAATCCCGGCACGTGAAGCCAAGTGACGACTAGGTCCGGGACCTGACCCCCGATGCCTTGCCAAGCAGGGCATCGGGGTGTGAGGATCAAGGTGACAAGCACTATCCACTGGCCGCGGGCCGTCACCGCGGCGGGAAGCAGAGGGGTTGTTCCATGGACCAGGAGTCGATAGTCATCGTTGGTGCCGGGCTTGCCGCCGCCAGTACGGTGGCAGCACTACGCGAGCGGGGACATGCCGGCCCGATCACCCTGATTGGCGAGGAATCGCACCTGCCCTATGAGCGTCCGCCCCTGTCCAAGGGCTTCTTGCAGGGCAATGACAAGCCAGAAGACTTCACCGTGCATGACGCGCAGTGGTACGCAGCGCAGGAGGTCACCCTCCGGCTGGGAACCGCCGCAATCAGCGTGGAGACCGGCAAGCAGCAGGTGATGCTGGCCGATGGCACCGCCGTGGATTACGGGCAACTGGTGCTGGCCACCGGTTCGCGGGCCAGCGTGGGCGGGGACTCGCCAATGCCCGGTTATGACCTGCCCGGGGTGCATGTGCTGCGCACGCTGGAAGATGCCCAGTCGCTGCGCGAAAAACTGGTCGAGGGTGCCCAAGTGGCCGTGGTCGGCTCGGGCTGGATCGGCATGGAAGTGGCCGCCACAGCCCGCCAACGCGGAGCCCGGGTCACCGTCTATTCACCGTCCGAGGTGCCGTTGGCCAAGGTTTTCGGAGAACGCTTCGGAAACCACCTGCTGGAGCTGCACCAGTCCAATGGAGTGGATGTGCGCACCGCACGCGTGCAGGGCATCGAGCAGGTCGACGGGCACCTGCAAGTGCTTTCGGATGCCGGCTCATCGCGTGCCGATGTGGTGCTGCTGGCTATTGGTGCCAAACCCAATCTGCAACTGGCCGAGACTGCCGGGCTGGCAGTGGATCACGGGGTGGTGGTCGATGCGTCGCTGCGCAGCAGCAACTCCAAGATTCTGGCCATCGGGGATATCGCCCAGGCGTTCAATACCAAGCTGCGCGCCCAATTGCGCGTGGAGCACTGGGACAACGCGATCCGCCAGGGCAAGCTGGCGGCCGCGACGCTCACCGGTGCCGACGCATCCTATGACTGGTTGCCGTATTTCTTCACGGACCAATTCGATCTGGGAATGGAATATGTGGGGCATAATTCCCCAGATGACGTCTCGGTAGTCCGCGGCAGCATGGAAAGCGGAGAATTCTTGTTGTTCTGGCAAGATGGCGAGAAGATCACCGCGGCGGCAAACGTGAATATCTGGGACGTCAATGATCGCCTGCGTGAGCTGGTGGGCAAGACGGTGCCAGCCGCCTCGCTGGCGGATCCGGATATCGACCTCGGTGATTTATAGGATTTTACTAAGCAGCAAGTGACCCTCCAAGAAAGTAGGAATAGCTGATGAGCATCATGGTCATGGGCGTGGAGCCGGGGATGTCCCCGGCAGTATTGGCCGCGGCGGCTTCGCTGGCGCGCGGCCTGGATGCGAAATTGGTGTGCATCCATGCCGACTCCGGACGTTTCGTCACCGACAAGCTTGCCGAAGGAAACCTGCTGGCTTCGGCTGCTCCGCTCTCCGAGGAACTCGCCTGGGAAATCAACTCGGTGATTACCGGTGTCGAGCTTGAAAGCTACACGGTGGCCGGCGACCCGGCCAAGGTGCTCGCTGCCGTTGCCGAACAGCTCGATGCGCAGATGATCGTCGTGGGCACCCGGCGTCCGGGGATCCGCAATAAGATGGCTCAGCTGGTCGAGGGATCAATCGCCGTGGCGCTGGCCCATAAGCAGCACCGCCCGGTCCTGGTGATTCCACAGCAACCTTCCGAAGACAACGAACTGCCCTGGGACTAGGCGGCTGACTTCATCTCGAAGTACAAGTCCAGATGCAGTTTGCAGCCCGGATTGAACAGTGCCTGGCAGTTCGGGCAGGAACTGGTTTCCAGATATTCTGCGGGGCTCAGCTGCGTGCTGCAGACTCCGCAGAGTACCGCCGGTTCATCGAACCTGCCTGCCGGCCACAGCTCTGCCTGGTGATCGGCGAGCTCGGCATGGCAAAGGTGGCAGGGGTAGAAGGTCGCGCAGCAATCGTGCTTCAGCGCGATCACATCGAAGAGCGAGTGGTAGTGGGCGCACCGAGTTTGCCCATCCATGCGCACGCCTCGCAATGCTGCAGGGTGCGCCGGGTTTCCCCATTTCTTCATATGGATCCTTTCAGATAACCGTGATCGGGTGTGCAAATATGCACGCCGAATGTGCACAATCCGTGTCCCACTATGCCTCGTTTTGCCTATCTTTCGCGATGTGATCTAGGCCATACTCGCTGATGAAGCTGGTTCCAAAGGGGGTACTGGCGTGGGCGGAAGGAACGCACAGTGGCAAGCGAAACGTCATCGAAGGCCGAGCGCAAGGGATTGCGCCGGGTCGTAGCAGCCTCCATGGCTGGCACCGTCGTCGAATGGTATGAATTCTTCCTCTACGCGACGGCGGCGACGCTGGTCTTCAACAAGATCTTCTTCCCGGATACGGGCAACGATCTGGATAACATCATCAAGGCCTTCCTGACCTACGCGGTCGGATTCATCGCCCGCCCGATCGGCGGCATCGTCTTCGGCCACTTCGGTGACAAGTACGGACGCAAGCACCTATTGCAGGTTGCCATCGTTCTCGTTGGCGCAACCACGTTCCTGATGGGCTGCCTGCCCACCTTCGACTCCATCGGCTACGCCGCGCCGGTACTGCTGATCGTGCTGCGCTTCGCCCAGGGCTTCGCGGTAGGCGGGGAATGGGGCGGCGCGGTGCTGCTGGTTGCAGAGCACGCACCAAACAAGGAACGCGGATTCTGGTCTTCCTGGCCGCAGGCAGCAGTGCCGGTGGGCAACCTGCTGGCCACCGTGGTGCTGCTGGTGCTTTCGGCGACGCTCAGCGACGCTGCCTTCCTGGCCTGGGGCTGGCGCATCGGCTTCTGGCTCTCGGTGGTCATTGTGGTGGTTGGCTACTATATCCGCACCCGGGTTTCTGATGCACCGATCTTCAAGGAAGCCAAGGCCGAGCTGGAGCAGAATGCCGCTGCCGGATACGGCGTAGGCGAAGTCTTCAAGCGCTACCCACGCGGCGTGTTCACCGCGATGGGCCTGCGCTTTGGCGAGAACATCATGTACTACATGGTGGTGACCTTCTCCATCACCTACATGGCCACCCAGCTGAAGATGGACACCTCCACCATCCTGGGCCTGATGCTCATTGCACACGTCTTCCACGCCATCATGGTTCCAATCATCGGGCGCTTCACAGACAGCCGCGGACGCCGTCCGGTTTACGCCACGGGCGTGGTGCTCATGGCCGTATGGGGCGTGGCGGCCTTCCCGATGTTCAACACCGGCAACGATGCCGTCATCCTGCCCACCATCATGCTGGGACTGTTCGTCCACGGCCTGATGTACGCCGGACAGCCGGCCATCATGGCAGAGATGTTCCCGACGCGCATGCGCTACTCCGGCGTCTCGCTGGGCTACCAGGTCACCTCGATCGTGGCCGGTTCGATGGCTCCGATCATCGCCACCTTCCTGCTCAAGGTCTACGGATCCTGGGTTCCAGTGGCCGGCTACATCGTGTTCGCCGCGCTGGTCACCCTGGTGGCCGTGTACTTCATGAAGGAAACCAAGGGCGTTGACCTGGGAGCCATCGACGAGGCCGACCGTTTGGCCACCAGCGGCGAGGCAGCCGTTGCCAACAGGCTGAAGGTCCGGAAGTAGCCGCAGGGCTTCCTGGCAACGCCAAGGCCGGCTCCGTGGTCCGGAGCCGGCCTTCGGCGTGCGCCCTTCGCACGCAGCAGGGCGCGTTCGCCCAGGACGGTGGCGTCCTTGCAACATGTACACCGCGCACTGCAGGTGGAATCCTTCTAAGCAGCAGGGGAGGCCATCGACCATTTGCTGCCGGTGGCATGGGGTCGATGCCTGGCCCGCGAAGCGAGGAGGGGGAGTACCGGCGATGCAACCATGCCGACTGCAGATCTTCGGTGCCAGCGGGAGCGGCACCACCACCCTCGCGCGTGCCGTTGCCGACGCCTGGTCGGTGCCGCATGCCGATAGCGATGACTACTTCTGGATCCCGACCGATCCTCCCTACTCCAAGCAGCGTGCGCCAGCTGACCGGAGCAGGCTCATGAACGAGGTCTTTGTTCCGCGCAAGGCCTGGGTGCTGTCCGGATCAATCCAGGGCTGGGGAGACGACGTACTGGCCCACGTCGACGCTTTCGTTTTCCTGACACTGGATCCCGAAGTGCGCATGCGCCGGCTTGCAGAGCGCGAGACGCTGCGCTTATCCAGAGATTATTTGGAACCCGGAGCCATGGACGAGTTCATGGCTTGGGCCGGTGGCTACGACGACCCGGAATTCAGCGGACGCAGCCGTGCCGGGCATGAGAAGTGGCTGAAGACAGAAGAGCGTCCGGTGCTCCGCCTGGACAGCGCTCAGCCGATGGCGCAAATGTGCCAGGCCATCGTGGACTGGGAGCCGTCCTGGCTGAGGTGAATGGCACCTAGCCTCGGGACAGGTCATACGCCGGGAAAGGCGGGATGAACCAGTCGCCTGTGGTGGCCGCGTCGTTCAACGCACGCACAGTTTCCTGCACGGCGCGGCTGCGCAAGGCTTCTTCCCGGCCCACCAGCCAGTATTCGGAGTGGTAGGTGAACTGGTCATGGAGCACCGGAATCATATTCGGGTAATGCTCCGAGAGGAACGTGGGGAGCAACCCGATGCCTGCATGGTTCATGGTGGCCGCATATTGCACCGCGATGCTCGTTGACGAGATCGCGCGTTGCATCGGGGGCAAGACGCTGGTGGCCTCATCGAGCTTGTCCACCGTCAACGCGGTGTCGATGTAGTAGTTCAGGCGGTGCCCGGCCAGGTCCTCAAGCGCAACTGGCGTGCCGTGGGCTTCGAGGTATTCGGCTGTGGCATAAAGCCGCAACTCGTAATCCATGAGTTTCGTAGAGGCGGCCTTGCGGACATTGGGCTCGCCAATGACGATTTCCAGATCCATGCCGGTACGCGTCTGCCGGGCACGGGTGGTTTCCGAAACGATCTCGAACACCAGCTGCGGATGCTTCGCCTGCAACTTGGCCAAAGCCGGAGCCGCCAGATGCGCGCTGAAGGCATCCGGCGCGGCCACCCGCACATGCCCGGACAGGGTGCCGGAGTCCTCCTCGGAGCCGATGGCCGCGACCGCCTGCTCGATCGCTTCGGCACTGGCCATGGCCCGCCGGCCCAGATCGGTCAGTTCCCAGCCATTGGGGGAGCGCGTGAGCAGGTGGCCTCCCATGGCTTTTTGCAGCGCATCGATGCGCCGGGAAATGGTCGAGTGGTTCACCCCGAGGACATTCGCCGCAGCGGTGTAGCGGCCCAAGCGTGCAACAGTCAGCAAGGCTATGAGGGATTCGAGATGGCGGTAATCGATCTGGCGCTCCATAGAACACAGTCTGCCATGAGCAGTGTGCGCTAGCGCACACTAGCCCTGCGCAATTAGCGTGCCGAAGTGCATTGAGTCTGCCGCGCCGGGCACCCTACGCTGGCCTGAGAAGGACAATACTCAACGATGAGGGGTGTGCACATGAGCACGTACGCATGGATTGGCCTAGGCAACATGGGCGGACCGATGACCGCGAACCTGGTGGCCGCCGGGCACACCGTGCGCGGCTACGACCTGGACGCAGAAGCCTGCAAGACAGCAGCAACCGACGGGGTGCAGATTGCCGGCTCGATCGCCGAAGCCATGGACCAGGCCGATGCAGTGTTCACCATGCTGCCCAAGGGCGAGCACGTGCGTTCGGTCTATGAAGCCGACGACGGAATCTGGGCCAACGCGACCAACCACATGCTGCTGGCAGATTCCTCCACCGTGGACATCGAAACCTCCCGGGCCATCCACGCAGGTTCCCAAGAACGCGGACTGAACTTCATCGACGCCCCGGTCTCCGGCGGCATCTCCGGTGCCGCAGCTGGAACCCTGGCCTTCATGCTCGGCGGAGCACCGGAGCTGATGGAACGGGCCACCGAATTCATCGCACCGATGAGCGGCAAGACCATCGTTGCCGGGGGCCCCTCCATGGGCATCGCCGCCAAGATCTGCAACAACATGATGCTGTTCATCGACCTGATGGCCAGCGCCGAAGGCTCCCAGCTGGCTGAAGCACTGGGCCTGGACCCCGAGGTGTTCTGGCAGATCGCCTCGGTATCCTCGGGACGCTCCTGGGCGCAGCAGACCTGGTACCCGGTGCCCGGCATCATCGACACTGCGGCGGCGAACAACAACTTCGAGGCAACCTTCCGCACCGATCTTGCCCGCAAAGACATCGGACTGGCACTGGATGCCGGGCAAAGCACCGGCGTGCAGCTGCCAGCAGCCAGCTTGGCTCGCGAGCACTTCGACGAGCTGATCAGACAAGGGCTGGGGGATAAGGACTGCTCGCTGATCGTGAAGAACCTGTTGCCAGATGGCGTGGTGCGCGGCTGGAACCCGAAGGAAACCGAGTCCGCTCCGAGCGCTGCGAGCTGATCATGCGCCAGATCCAAGCCGCAGTGCTTGAGCACGCACAGAACCAGAAACCCTACGCCGAGCACCAGCCGCTGGTGATCCGCCAGCTGCAGCTGGAGGAACCCGGGCCTGGCGAAGTGCTGGTTCGCATCACCGCGGCTGGCCTGTGCCATTCTGACCTGTCGGTCATCGACGGGAACCGTCCGCGGCCCCTGCCGATGGTTCTGGGCCACGAATCAGCCGGGATCGTTGAACAGGTGGGCCGGGGCGTGGATCTGGCAATCGGCCAGCAAGTGATCTCCGTCTTCCTGCCGCGCTGCGAAAAATGCGATGCCTGCGCCACCGGCGGCAAGCTGCCGTGCAGCGCCGGAAGCCAGTCCAATGCCGAGGGCACACTGCTAGGTGGCGCTCGCCGGCTGTTTCTGGACGGAACCCCGGTGCACCACCACCTCGGTGTTTCCGCCTTCGCCAGCCATGCGGTGATGGATGCGCGCAGCCTCATCCCGGTAGGAGCAGACGTTCCTGCTCCGGTAGCGGCCGTGCTGGGCTGTGCCGTGCTGACCGGAGGAGGAGCGTTGCGCAACGCCGCGAAGGCAACCGGTGACCAGGACATTGCCATCGTTGGCCTTGGTGGAGTGGGCATGGCCGCCTTGCTGGTAGCTGCGGGCCAGCGAACCACCGGGAAGATCTTGGCAATCGACGCCAATGAAGAAAAACTGGCCATCGCCAGGGAACTTGGCGCCGATGATGCCCGCACCCCGCAGCAAGCAGAAGGACGCACCGCGCAGATTGTCATCGAAGCAGCCGGTCACCCGCGGGCCTTCGAAACCGCAATGCAGGTCAGTGCCGTGGGGTCCACCGTGGTGACCGTGGGGTTGCCAGCTCCCGGGGCGATGAGCAGCATCGAGCCATTGGCGCTGACCGCGGGGGCGCGTACGGTGATCGGCAGCTATATGGGTTCGGCCTTGCCGGCGCGGGACATTCCCTATTATGAGCAGCTTTGGCGTGAAGGCAAGCTTCCACTGGAAAAGCTCGTGAAGACCAGAGCGCTGGCTGAAATCAATCAGGCGCTGGATGAGTTGGCGGAAGGCCGTTCGGTGCGCCAGGTGCTTTTGGCCTGAAGAAAAGGGCGGAAAGACAGTAGAGTTGAGCAGTGACTGATTCCACTGCGGGGCCTCGTGCCCTGGCTACCCTGACCGACATCCGGGTATTCGACTACCTGTGCCAAGCTCCAGCGACGCGTACTCGGATTGCAGCGGAGCTGGGCATTTCCAAGCCCACCGCATCGCAGGCCATTTCCCGCCTTCAGGAGAACGGGCTGGCCGTATCCATTGAACGGGCTAACGAGCCCAAGCGCGGACGCGTGCCCGAGCACTATGCGTTGGACAGCAGCTTCGGCCACCTGCTTGCACTGTGCTTGCAGGCCGAATACCTGCAGGTGCGCGCCACCGATTTGAGCGGCAAGACCTTGGTAGACCGCCTGTACCCGCTCACTGCGCACACCAGTGCAACCGAAGTGGAGCAGATGGCAGCGCGCGAAGTAGCCCGCGTAGCCGGCGAACTCAAATCCCCTCTGCTGGCCGGTGCGGTCAGCCAGTCGGCCCCGGTGCTTCGCGAGGGGAATCCGCGCGTACGCCCCACCCCGATTTTCCCTTCCTCCGGCGCGAACCTCGCGGGGGCCTTCCCCGGCGGGATTGAAGTACTGCTGGACAATGACGTGAACTGGATGGCGGTGGCCGAAGCCGGCCAGAGCAACCAGTCGCTGATGATGCTCTACATCGGTTCGGGCCTCGGTGCCGGACTGGTGATCGACGGACAGCTGCACAGGGGCAAGCACGGCACCGCCGGCGAATTGGAAACCCAGCTGATAGGCGATTCGAACCTGCGTGAGGCGCTGGGTGCGGCAGGCATGTTCCAGACCCGCGTGCTCTGGGAGAAGCTGGCCGACAAGCGCAACTGGCCAGACTTTTTCGCCCCGCTAAGCCAGGTGCTCTCGAACCTCATTGGGTTTGTGGATCCCGAACGCGTGGTGGCCATCGGCCCGGGTCTGACCCCTGAAATGTGCCTTGACTTGGAGCGTGAACTGAACCAGAAACTCTTGGAGCCCGTGCAGATCCAGCTTTCCACGCTGGGTACCGACGCCGCGGCGCGCGGAGCGTTGGCCGGTGCCCGAGAATTGGCGTTGGATCACTTGTGGGAAAACTACCGGGTACGTTGACCAAAGTGACCTGAGTTATATATTGTAAAGAGTCCTTAAAATTTTTATTTGTTATCACCGGGGAGAACTCTGATGGCATTATCCGACGCATCGGCATCCACGTCGCAGTTCGCTGCCATCGGCCTTGATCTAGGTGGATCGTCGATTAAATACGGTTTGATCGGCACCGGCGGAAAGCTTGTCGAAGAGACCTTCAGCCAGGCCACCACCCCAGAAGGCGCACATCCAGATGATGTTGCGCAGGTAATGGCCCGGATCATTTCCCAGCTGCAGCAGCTTACCGGTGATGAACTGGCAGATATTCCTGTGGGCATCACCGTGCCGGGTATTGTCATTGACGGCGTGGTGCACTCGGCAGCAAATATCGACAAGGCCTGGGTCGGGTTGGATGCCACCGCCAAATTCAGCGCGCTGCTGGGCCGCGAAGTCTCTGTGCTCAATGATGCTGACGCGGCGGGCGTAGCAGAAGTCTATGCAGGGGCCGGCGCCGTGAACGGACAGCCGATCAAAGGCAGCACCATGCTGCTGACCCTGGGCACCGGCATCGGGTCGGCGTTCTTCCGCGATGGCGTGCTCTTCCCGAATGTTGAATTCGGCCACCTGGAGATCGACGGCTTCAACGCAGAAAGCAAAGCAGCCGCCCGCGTCATGCGCGAAGAGAACCTGACCTGGGAGCAATACATCGCCCGGTTGCAACGCTACCTGTCCCATGTGGAATTCCTCTGCAGCCCGGATTTGATCATCATCGGCGGGGCGATCTCCGAAGACCACGAAAAGTTCCTGCCACAGCTGGACCTGCGTGCCAAGATCGTTCCTGCCAAATTCAACAACGCCGCCGGAGTCCTGGGTGCCGCACAGCGCGCCCTGCATCCTGGCAATTAGGAACCACATGCACACGATTGACCCGAACGCCCAGATCAAGCTCGTCGCCGTAGATATGGACGGTACCTTCCTGGACGGCCAGGGCAAGATCCCAGAAGCAGCATGGGCTCTGATCGACCAGCTTCAAGCTCGCGGGATCAAGTTCGTGCCGGCATCGGGACGCCAATTCGCTACCCTGCGCGAGCAGTTCGCGCAGTTGGGAGACATTGCCATCATTGCCGAAAACGGCACCGTGGTGATGAACGGCGAAAAAGAGATCTACTCGAACATCATTGATCCGGCAGCGGTAGCCTCGGTCATCCAAGCGGTGCAAGGGCAATCCTCGCTTGATGCAGGGCTGGTGCTGTGCGGACGACGCACCGCATATGTGGAGCGCAGCGATGAAGCCTTCACCGCAGCAGTTGCTCCGTACTACCGTGCCGTGCAGGTAGTTGAGGACCTGTCCCAGGTTGAGGACGAGATCATCAAAATGGCCATCAACGTGGGAACTGGTGCGGTCAAGGAGATGGCAGCAGCGTTGGATGTGCCATTGCAAGTGGTCATTTCCGGCAGCCACTGGGTCGATGCCATGAACCATGGCGTGCACAAGGGCTTGGCTTTGAATGCTTTGCAGGAGAAGCTGGGCATCACTGCCGATGAAACGGCAGTCTTCGGCGATTACCCCAATGATCTGGAAATGATCAAGGCCGCAACCTACTCATTTGCGATGGCCAATGCGCATCCGGTGGTTGCTGAAGCCGCGAACTTCACTGCCCCATCTAACCTCGAGCACGGCGTGCTGCAGGTGCTGGGCGCTTATCTCGACGGGCGCGAACAGCTCTAGCGCAACGGAGCAAGATCCCTCCTCAGGTCGATGCGGGGGCTCAAAGAGCGTTGGTACGCTTCGAATATCCAGCGGGCCATCCAGGCTCCATGCCGATACGGAGGGATCAATTTTGGAATCGTCAGCAGCCATCATGGGCTCCGTGATCGTGCTCGTAGCCTTGATCGGTTGCGGAATCTTTGGTCGCAAGTCCAAGCGGTAGATCCCGGCAGCCACGGCAAATGCTTCAGGGCCTGGGTGGAAGAAAAATTCTTCCACCCAGGCCCTGGGCCTACCTGCCGGGTCTAGGCGCCCAAGTAATGGCGGATCCCGGCCAACGCGGCGCGTACGCCGGAATCCAGCGCACCGCGGTATTCAGGCAGGAAGAACGGGGAGTGGTTCCCTGCCGGTGCCGGATCTTCAGGATCCGCTCCGCCGAACATCCAGAACACATTGGGCACGCCGATGGCATCGCCCAAGGCACCGAAGTCTTCCGAGCCCATCAGCGGCGGCATCAGTCGAACCTGTTCCGCGCCGAACTCTTCACTTAGTGCCCCGAAGACATTGTTTGTCTGTTCCGGGTCGTTGTACAGGCGCGGGAAGCGGTACAACTCGGTGATCTTCGGTGCCGGTGCGCCCGAAGCGACTGCCTCGGCATCGATGATCCGGGTGATCGCCTTGAGCACCTGGTCTCGGACCGGTTCGGTCAGGGTCCGCACGTTCAGCGTGAATACGGCGGTGTCCGGAATGATGTTTTCCTTCAGCCCCGAGTGGAACGAACCGCAGGTCACTACGGCTGAATCCAGCGGGTGCAGTTCACGCGAGGTGATGGTCTGCAACCGGGTGATGATGTTGGCACCCAACACGATCGGGTCAATGGAATCCTGGGGCTGGGATCCATGGGCCTGCTTGCCATAGAGGGTGACCTCCAGCGAGTTGGCCATTGCCATGGCCGATTCCGGGGTGAGGTGGATATTGCCGGTGGCGAAGGGGAAAACATGCTGGCCCAGGACCACGGTGGGCCGCGGCGCCTGGTCCCACAGTCCATCAGCCACCATGGAGGCTGCCCCGGCGCTGGTCTCCTCGCCGGGCTGGAAGATGAATACCACCGTGCCGGCCCATGACTCGGTGCTGCGTGCCAAAACCCGAGCCGCACCCAAGGCGCTGGCCACGTGGGTGTCGTGGCCGCAACCATGCATCACCGGAACTTCGGTGCCGTCGGCGAGCACGCCTCGGGCGGTGGAAGCATAGTCCACCTTGGTGTCTTCAGCGATTGGCAGGCCGTCGCTGTCGGCGCGGAAGGCCACGGTGGGCCCCTGGCCATTGCGCAGGATGCCCACCACTCCGGTGCCGCCGCAACGGAAATGCTCGATGCCCAGCTCGCTGAGCTTGGATTCGATGAAGGCCGCGGTGTTGTGCTCCTGCATGGACAGCTCCGGATTGCGGTGCAGATGCAGGTAGTCCTCGTGAAGGGACTGGGTTTCGGTATCGGTCAGCCCGAAGGTGGTAGGCATGGAATGATCCTCTAGCTTTCTGCTGTGTAGATTTTCTTGCGGTCTCGCAGGACCCAGGAGAAGACGATGGAGCTGATGACGACGATCGCAGTTGCGAACATGCCCAGGTTCGGTGCCACTGGCATGACCACGAAGTTCATGATCAAGGCCAGAACCAGTGCGATAACCGTTGGCCGCAGTGACTTCATGGCCACGATGCTCTGTACCAATACCGCGCCCATCAGCGAAGGCAGGATGTACAGGCGGGCTACCTCGATGACCTCCAGGGGAATCATCGAAACCAGCCACGTGCCCAGCACGCCGACGAACAGCAGCAGGCTGGTCAGGTGGACGGTCGCCGCGCCGCAGATGGCCATGACCGCTGCGAGGTCCCCGCGCTTGGTGCCGGGCTTCGCGCCGATGGTGGACTGCGCGACGATCGCTGCAGGCAGGAGCTTGTTGGAGATGTTGCCGATCATGAAGGCCTGGTACATGGCCGCGGAACCAAGGATCGGGAAGTAGGTCAGCGGTTCAACGAGCCACAGCACGCCGAAGGTCGCACCCACTGCGATGAATGCCACCCAGATCATCGACGGGTCGATATCCAGGCCGCTGAAGAACGCGATGTAGATCGGGCCAATCAGCGAGAACGCCAGGCCAATGCTCATGGTGATCGAACCATAGCGTGAAGTCTGCTTCTCGAATCGCGCCATTGACGCATCGGCGCCGGTCAGTTGAGGTGTCGTAGTCATGAGAGGTCCTTAGGCGGTGTGCAGGAAGTAGGCGGCGACAATGGAGACGATGATGGAAATGCCCAACGCCCATTCCTTGAGCCATTTCAGATTCAAGGTCTTGGACAGCAGCAGGCACAAGCCCATGCAGGCTGCCGAAATGCCCACCAGAATTGCGTGGATGCTCGACTTAGGCAGTTCGGCAACGGTCAGTGCGGCGAATGCGCCGAGCAGGGCTGCGGTGGGGATCAGTGCCATCATTGCCGGGTTGCGCTTGGACATCGAGGCGCCGCCCTTTTTCATCAGCGGGGTCAAGATCAAGGTGGAGATCATCCACATCGCCCCGGACAGGCTCATTGCCATGAAGGCCACGCCAAAGACCTGCTGGGTGTAGGTGTCTCCGCCAAGTTCGGCACCCATGGTGCTTGCGGCGATGCTCGCTGATCCGGTTTCTGCTGCGGCAGAACCAATCAGGCCAATGCGGACCAATACAGCTGGTGTGCCGAACAGAGCCAGAAGAGCGATGGCTACGAGGACCACGGCCAGGGACGGTCCGACCGAGGCGACCATGCCAGCGCGGAAGGATTCCTTGACTTCGTTCAACGGCATATCTACGTGCGGTGCGGCTTTCTTCGCTGCACGCGAGTACAAGACGCACTGCACGAAGATGACGGCGAAGACGCCAAGAGCACAGATCCAAAGAACTGGGGAATTGGCCAGGGCCCAGATATCAGTTGAATTAGGATCACCCGCTGCCATGATGATTTGGGGATTCATGTGTGCTCCTAGCGCCGAAATGAATGATTGTGAGGTGGGTCTCTTTCATGTTCAACGATCCGTGATTACACTGTCTCTGGCAAGATATGGATTGATTAGACATATTTCTGGCCAAATCCTCCAAATGGACCGATGAAAGCACCTCGTAATCGAGGATCTGGTCGAAATAATCTGAACTTTTTCCATATAGATCACAGGAGCACCGGCGGCCGATGGTGATTATGGCCTGAAAGCGGGAATAATGTCCGATTTAAACACCCTCAGTGACCTGGAACGGCAAATTATCGTCGCATTGCAGGTTGACGGTCGTGCGACTTGGCGCAAGATTGCCCGGGTGATTGGTGAACCGGAGCGCACCGTTGCCCGCTACGGCTCCGCGCTGCTTGAACAAGGCAAAGTGAAGATCGCGGCGATCGTCCATCGTACGGGAGCAGTGATCGCGTCGGTGAGCTGCGCTCCGGGAACGATCCCAGTAGCCAGCCAAGCGCTGTCCGCGCGAACAGACACCAGCTTCACTTACATGGTCACCGGCGAAAGTGACGTCGTCAGCGAACTGCACTACGACGGCGGGTTGCAGGACATCCTGACGCTGCAGCTTCCGGCCACCCCAGGCCTGAGCAATATCCAGATCTACCCGATCCTCAAATACTTCAAGACCATTCGCGCCTGGCGTGGCGGGGAACTGAGCGAAGCGCAGGAAACGGCACTGGCGCCCAGTGCCGGAGGAGAGCTGACGACCTGGAACCCCGCCGGGGAGCTAGGGGAGAGCGACCATCTCATTATCGAGGTGCTGCGCAAGGACGGCAGGGCAAGTATTGGGACCATTTCGCGCCAAGTGCGGATGAGCGAAACCTCGGTGTCCCGCCGGCTTGACGGACTGCTGCGCGGCGAACACATCAGTATTCGTGCGTTGGTTGACCCGGCGCTGATGGGGTTCAAGGTTGAAGCACTGCTCTGGGTCCAAGTCTCGCCAGCCCACGTGGACGCATTGGGAACCTTGCTCTCCAGCTTGCCGCAGGTGAGGTATGTGGCCGCCGTGGCCGGCGATGCCCAATTGCTCGTGGACGTCACCGTGCCGTCCCAGCGGGATCTTTACGAATTCATCGCCAAGACGAACTGGGGCGAAATGGTCCAGCTGCGCACCTCAATGGTGCTCGGAGCCCGCAAGCGTGGTGGGCAGCCGGCCGGGGATTGAACAAGTCGCCAGACAAAGAATTCAGTAACAATTCACCGGATCCAGGTAACCCGTACCGGTTGATGCCCGCGTAGGTAAACGGCGGGTGAAAACTTGCCTACGGTACCAAAATAATGCGTAATATCGAGAAAATGGTTCGGCGCAACCTGCGAAGTGGCATAGTCTCACGGTACCGAGCGGAGTTCTGTGCGCTCATGCTGTTAACAATCGGTTAACGCTGCAGGGTGAAAGGAATACCGGCAACCGTGAGCAAGAGGTTGACCTTTGGGACGAACCAAGGAACAGCTACGCCTGAAAGTGCGTGGCGTAAACGCAAAGACGCGTGGGAACACTTGGGTTATGTGCTCAGCGAGATTTCTTCGGAGTACCAAGAAGAGAATCGGCGTCAAGAGCATGAGCTGGAGGCAGGACGGTTACTAGGCCTGCTGGCGGCCATTGAACCGTACTGGGCGAATCCCGGCATTGAATACTTCAACGAAGTATCCAGGCTGATGTCCGGCGGACAGTACGAAGACGCCATGAAGCTGGTGTACCAAGCGAACCAGACCTTCAGGACACTGACCCAATACGTAGATCTTGAGGGACACGAAGGAGCTGAAACGGACTCGTTGGAGTCCGGAGCAGCCAGCGTATCCAAGGGCAAGCCCTATATCCCCATGGTTGAAATCCTCTTGGTGGATAACGGGCCGACTGAAGAGATTGAGCGTTTCAAGGAAGAAATCGCTGAACAACGCCAGCACACTGATCCCTTCCACTACAACTTCGTGGTGGTGCCCAGCGTGGAAGATGCGCTGGCAGCCATCCTGATCAACCCGAGCATCCAGGCAGTGGTGCTCACCGCCCGCTTCGATACCTGCACGCGCAGGCGCCTGTCCTCGACACTGAAGAATTTCATTGCCCGCCGCATGAATGGCTTCTTCGGATCCACCAAGCAGATCCAAGGCTTGCTGGATCTGGAGAACATCCTCGATGACCTGCGCCCAGAAATACCGGTGTACCTGATCGCCGGGGTGGCGCTGGAATCCATTGCCCACGAAATCACCGGACGCTTCCGCCGGATCTTCTCGCGCAACGACCGGATGGATCTGCACCTGTCCATTGTGTCCGAGGTGCTCGAACGCTACCAGACACCGTTCTTCAACGCGTTGCAGAAGTACGCCAAGCGCCCCGGCGGGGTCTTCCACGCCATGCCGATTTCCCGGGCCGGGTCGGTGCAGAACTCGCCGTGGGCCCGGGATCTGGTGGACTTCTACGGCAAGAACCTGCTGCTGGCCGAAACCTCGGCCACCTCCGGCGGGCTCGACTCGCTGCTCGATCCGCAAAGCTCCATCAAGAAGGCCCACGAACTGGCCGCCCGCGGTTTCGGAAGCCACCGCACCTACTTCGTCACCAATGGCACCTCCACGGCCAACAAGATCGTGCACCAGTCGATCCTGGCCCCAGGGGATATCGTGCTGGTGGACCGCAACTGCCACAAGTCCCACCACTATTCCCTGGTGATGGCCGGAGCGAACGTGAGCTACCTGGAAGCCTACCCGCTCAACGAGCACTCCATGTACGGTGCGGTGCCTCTGGAAGAGATCAAGGGGCGGCTGCTGCAACTGCGCCGCGAAGGCCTGCTGCACAAGGTCAAGATGCTCACCTTGACCAATTGCACCTTCGACGGAATCATCTACGACCCGCGCCGGGTGATGGAAGAATGCCTGGCCATCAAGCCGGATCTGGTCTTTTTGTGGGATGAGGCATGGTTTGCGTTCGCCGGCTTCCACCCGGTCTACCGCCAGCGCACCGCCATGACGGTGGCCGCAAGGTTGGAAGAAGAACTGGAAAACGAAGAATACGCCCAGCGCTACGCAGCCCAGAAGGCCGCACTGCCTGAACCGGGAACCGCGGATCAACCGGAAAATGACCAGGCGTGGCTGGAGACCAGGTTGCTTCCAGACCCGGAGAAGGTCCGGTTGCGGGTGTACTCCACCCAATCCACGCACAAGACCCTGACCTCCTTGCGCCAGGGATCGATGATCCACATCTATGACCAGGACTTCGCGTTGCGCAACCTCAATGCTTTCCGCGAGGCCTACATGACCCACACCTCCACCTCGCCGAACTACCAGATCCTGGCTTCCTTGGATATCGGACGCCGCCAGGCTGAACTTGAAGGCTATGCTCTGGTGCAGCGCCAGGTGGACCTGGCCCAATCGGTGTGCCGGGCCATGGCCCGCAACGAGCTGCTGGGCAAGTACTTCAAGATCTTGAATTCGGATGAGCTCATTCCAAGCAAATACCGCGAATCCACGTCGGCGAATCCGGTGCGCGATGGACTGGCGGCCTGGGATGAAGCCTGGCAGAACGATGAGTTCGTGGTGGACCCATCGCGGCTGACACTGGACATCAGCCGGACCGGTGTGGACGGGGATACCTTCAAGCACGAGTACCTGATGGACGGGCATTCGATCCAGGTCAACAAGACCAGCCGCACCTCGGTGCTGCTGATGACCAATATCGGAACCACCCGTTCGGCAGTGGCGCACCTGATAGAGGTGCTGGTGAAGATCGCCGAGGAGCTGGAGCGCAAGCGCCGGCTTGATGGACGCGTGCTGGCCATGGGCAAGAAGAGCGCAAAAGAACTGATCCCCTTGCCGGACTTCAGTTCCTTCGCTCCGGAATTCTCTGGCGGTGGAGGCAGCGGAGACATGCATGCGGCGTACTACCTGACCTATCAGGACCCGGCCACGCACTTCCTGTCCTCTGCGCAGATCCGCTCCGAGCTGATGGAGGGTCAGCGGATCGTCTCGGCCGTGTTCGTCACCCCTTACCCGCCAGGCTTCCCGGTGCTGGTCCCCGGGCAGCTGGTGACCTTGGGCATCTTGGATTACATGGATCGCCTGGACACGCGTGAGATCCACGGCTACCACCAGGATCTGGGTTACCAGGTCTTCACGCATGAGGCGATGGCTCAGCTGCAGCCGCGCAAGTAGCGGCCCTAAGCCGCCAAAAACTAACGCCCTGGCTGGACCATCGTGGTCCTGCCAGGGCGTTTGCCGTGCAGCGTGCGCTGCGCTGCTGCTATTTCGTGGCCAAGTAGGCGGAAACCGCTTCAAAAGCACGGATAGTCGGGAACAGCTTGGAAGCATCCTGCGGCAGCGGCCAGCTCGAAAGCTTGACCGCCACCATCTTGGTGGCCGGATCCATGTAGATCATCTGGCCATGGATCCCCAAGGCCACCGCGGCATTGGTGGCGGGGTTCGGGAACCAGATCTGGTTGCGGTAGCGCCCGCCGGGCATCATGTTATCCCCGGGGGACTGGGCGAAGGCCTGGGCCAGCAGCGGGTCGGCGCCGAAGGTCTGCGCAACCCAATCCTCGGAGAGCACCTGCTTGCCCGTCAGCGCCCGGCCGCCGTTGACATACATGTGCCCGAAGCGCGCCAGATCGCGCAGGCAGGCGTTGAAGCCGCCATCGAACATGCCGGTGCCGAACTGGTCCACACCCATCACCAGGTCCTGCTGCGCCCCGATCTTTGACCAGATGTACTTGGAGAGCAGCTCCTGCATGGGAGCGCCCCCGGCCGATTCCAGCACCCAGCCCAGCGCATCGGTTTCACACGAACGGTATTCGAAGGGTCCGCCGTGCGGACCTTTGGCCTGCAAGGTCAAGAGGAACTCGTACATGCCGATCGGTCCGATCGCTCCGCGCGCCGGCGCCCACCCGATGGCTTCTTCCATCAGGCGCACTTCCGCGGTGGGATCCAGATACTCCTCGGAGAACTTGATGCCAGAGCGCATGTCCAGCAGGTCGCGTACCCGTGCTCCGGCGTAGCCGCTGCGGGCCAGCGCCGGGACGTAGGAGTCGACCGGGCATTCGACGTCGAGCAGCCCGGCATCGCACAGCGCGCCGGCCACCGAGCCGACCAGGGTCTTGCTGACGGACATCAGCAGATGGTCGGTCAGCGAAGTCATGGTGTTGTTGTACTTTTCCCAGAGGATTCGTCCGTTGTGCATGACCAGCACAGCGTCGGTGTTCGTCGCATGCATGACCCCGCGCACGGTCAACGCCGGGTCGGTGATGCTCGCTTTGGCCACTTCCAGCTTGCCCAGCTTCTCTTCGGCCAGGTGGAGCTTGACGATGGGCCCATCGCCTCGGGAAACCTTGATGGTGGGGTGGATCCGGGCAATGTTCTGGAAAGAGCGCTTGATGTTCTGCGGGTACTGCCAGGTGGCGATGTTCAGCGCGTTGCTGGCAGTTGGCGCAGTTCGTGCCGCGGTGGTTCCGGCGGCATCGGTGGCCTCAGTTGCCATGCTCTGCTGGAGGAACGTCAATTCCCTTGTATTGGGAGCGGATGGAGGAGATGAAGTGCTTGGCGTCGATGCTGAGCTTGGTCTTCTTCTTGCCCTCGTACTGAAGCTTGGATTTGGTGACCAGGACCCCAAGATCAGCTCCCTTCCATCGGTAGTCTTCTACCCCGTAAATGCGCAGGAAGAATGCTTCCTTGTGGTTCTGCAGCTGGTGCCAGTCCAAGGCGGAGCGGGAGAACTGCAACTTCCCGCGTGAGTCCAAGAAGTACTTGCCCGTGCGCGGGGCGTGGGTGATGTACTGGAGGATGTCATCGGTTTCCTTGATGATCATATGGCTCCAGATATCGGCCCCGCTCATCTCCTCCCAGCGGGCGTTGATCTCGTCAACGTCCAGTTCGAATTCCACGTCAAGGAATTCGAGCAGGTGGAAGAGGAACAGTGGTACATCGGCATAGGCGCCGGCGGTGACGTTGGTGATGGCGCTGGCCCCGGAGATTCGGGGGTTCAGCTCGCCCAGATAGACTTCGTCGGTGTCGGTATCCACCAGCACGTCCACTTCGAAGAAGCCACGGTAACCGGTGTTCTCCAATCCGTTGCCCACCTTGCGGACCAGGTCGATAGCGCGCGAACGCTGTGAATCGGTGAGTACATCCGGGTGCATTTCGTTGCCGCACCAGCCGCCCTTGTAGGGGGTCAGTTCCTTGTAGCCGGCCAGTTCGGTCAGGATCGGGCCCACGACGGTGCCGCATCCGGTCAACACTGCTTCTACCGCTACATGCTGGTTGTTGATGCGTTTCATGATCTTCAGCTGTTCGCCGATGATGTTCTTCGAGTGGGCCTTGAATCCGGCCTTGGAATCGATGAAGAACGTGGTCTTCCCCGAATCGCCGTACGGGGTCTGCACCACTAGGTCATCGCCCAGGCCAGCTTCATTGGCCAGTTCCATCAGCTCGTCGTAGCTGTCGGCGGTGCCAAGTACGTTGGGCACCGAAGGGGCGCCGGCGGCGTTGCCCAGCTGGGTGGTGACAATCTTTGAATCCAGCTCATTGCGCAGGGCGGCCGAGGGCAAGATCAGGTCGTAGCCCAGTTCCTCGCAGATCGCTTCGGTTTCCTCGTCGAAGAAGACCATGGCAATTTTCGGGCGCGGACCGCCGGGGGTGCACTGGGAATCGATGTATTCGCGGACTTCGGGGTTTTCCAGCAGCCAGTTGTTGATTTCTTCGGCGCTCTGAAAATCGACGTAGGGCTTTTCAGCCGGGGTGAAGACCCGCGGGTGGTGCCCATCCCAACCGTCGTAGTAGGTGATGTAGCTGAATTTCCGGACCCATCGGTCCAATCCCAAGAGGTTGACCGGGGTGGCGCCGAGGAAGAAGATCGAGGTTTTGTTGGTGCGGAAGAAATGGCGTACTTCGCTCATGTTCTTCAGCTTGCGTTCGAAGGGCAGGATCTTGGAAGAGACTTCGTCGGGCAGCTGCTCGTTGTAGGCGGCATCAACGGCGACGTTGGCGCTGAGCTGGTCGGTGGGGGTGTGCGCCTTGCGGCGGAGCTTGTCCAAGTCGCTGGGCTTGGGCATGCGGTGGCGAGAAGCCGGGGCGTGGGCTTCAAGAAGGTTGGCCATGATGTGGTGATGTCCTTTGAAACTGTCCGAGGATGAGTATGGGCACGGCACAAGGCGTGACAGTTTCATGCTCAGCGTTCAGTGTAAGCACCAGGGCTCTTTGCGATTAATGCACGGTGAACATTGCACCTGGCCCCGCCGCATATGCCTGTGACGTGGCATAAACGACGGGGTCTGGGATTCAAGGTAAATCAAAGGTTACCGACTGTTGCGTTGTAAGTACCGCTAGCTGGAGACCGTGGAGGCGAAATCCACCTCATGGAATTCAAATCCGGCCTGCTCCAGCACCTGGCTGGTGACCTTCCGGCCGGTCAACGCAACACGGGCATTGGAACCCATGAAGGCGGCACCGATCTTGGGCAGGACCGAACCGGTGGGCAGACCTGGCAGCCCGGCGATGGAACGCAGCGCCGACATGACCTCGGAGTTGCGCAACGGGTTCGGGCTGGTCGCGTGCACCAGCCCTGCAGGAATTTTCGGCTCTTCGAAGCCCAGCAGGCAGCGGACCAGGCGCAGCCAGTCTTCCAAGCCGATCCAGCTGAACCATTGCTTGCCATCACCCATCGCGCCGCCCATGCCGGTATTCACCAGTAGGTTCAGTGGTCCGAGCAGCGGAGCATCCGGGTGCATGACCAGCGAGGTGCGCAGCAGGTAGCGCTGTGCGGCGTTGACCTCGGCTTCGGTGAAGGCCTGCTCCCAGGCGGCGGCCACACCGGTCATTTCGGGCAGGGCCCGGTGGTCGGTGGGGATCGGGCTGGATTCGGTCAGTTCCGCTTCGCCGGCATCGCCGAAGATCGCGGTGGTGCTGGCCTGGATCCAGGTCGCCAGTTGCGGGGCGCCGGCCGCGGCTTCTGCCAAGGTCTGGGTGGAGGTCACGCGCGAATCGGTGAGCGCGGCGATATTCTCCGGGGTGTTGCGCTTGTCCACGCGTTCACCGGCCAGGTTGATCAGGTGTACCGGGTGTTCGCTGGCCAGTGCGCTAGCCCATGGGCCCTGATGCACGCCGTCCCAGGAGAACTGTTCCGCCGGGAAATCCGTTTCGGGGGAGCGGGTGAGCACTGCGACCGAAATGCCGCGGCAGACCAGGTCCGCCACCAGATTGCGGCCCAGGAAGCCGCGCCCGCCGGAAATGACCACATGGGCATCGCGCTTGTGGTGGGCGGTGGGAGCGATGATCTTGTAGAGCCGGGCGGCTGCCAGCGCGAAGTCCTTGCACAGGGCATTGGCCACAGTGAACTTGAACGCGGCGGTACCTGGCCCGTGCAGCTCTACGGTGAAGTGCAGCAGCGAGCCTTGCTGGTGCTCATCGACCTGCCAGCGCAGAACCATTTCACCGGCTGGCTGCGGCTGGGTGAATTCGACCATGCGGGTGGCCTGGTTGCGGCGGGTGATGGACCCAGAGGGCGCCGTGTTGCGGTGCAGGGCCCCGAAGAGCTTGCCCGGCGGCAGCAGATCCACCTTGGTGCCCACCCCTCGCTGGTCATCGTGCACCACGAAGCCATCGAAGCTCTTCATCCATTCACCGGTCTGCGACAAGTTGCCGACGATGGAGTAGACCGCCTTGGGGTCTGCGGCGAGGAACTGGGATTCGGTGCGCTGCCAGTGCGTGAATTTATTCTGGGTGCTCATCTTGAGGGAATTCCTTCCAGCTCGGGTCCGCGGCATAGCTCAAGGCTACTGCGCCTGGCTGTGTACTGCAGTCACGACATCGGTGCTCACACCGAACTGTTACATCTGTGGTGGAAAAGGGAAAGCTCCCCTGATCCGTGCGGATCAAGGGAGCTTTGGCTGAAGCGGGGACCTAGGCGGTTACCTTGGAACCAACTTCTGCTTCCATTTCGGAGAACTCGGCGTCGATGGTCGGGTTCAGGCGGTGGGTCGCCTTGGAAACCACGATTGCGACAACCAGTGCCACGATGAAGCCTGGAACGATCTCGTACATCGAACCGGTCAGGGCATCGATGTTGCCCCAGATGAAGACGACGACAGCGCCGGAGACCATGCCGGCGAAACCGCCAACGGCGGTCAGCTTGCGCCAGTACAGGGACAGCAGCACGATCGGACCGAAGGCTGCGCCGAAGCCGGCCCACGCGAACGCCACCAGATCCAGGATCGAGGAGTTCGGGTTCAGTGCCAGCAGTGCGGCGACGATTGCGACCAGCAGCACGCCGGCACGGCCGAGCATGACCAGGGCCTTTGGCGAAGCCTTGCGTCCGGTGATGTTGTAGAGGTCCTCCACCAGTGCCGAAGAGCAAACGATCAGCTGCGAAGACATGGTGGACATGATGGCTGCCAGCACCGCGGCCAGTACCAAACCGGCGATCAGCGGGTGGAAGAAGACCTGGCTCAGCAGCAGGAAGACGGTCTCGCTGCTTGCCTTATCCAATGGCTCGTCAGCGAAGTAGGCGATACCGATCAGAGCGGTCAAAACCGCACCGATGGTCGAAACCAGCATCCAGCCCACGCCGATGCGGCGGGCAACCTTGGCTTCGCCAGGGGTGCGCAGCGCCATGAAGCGCACGATGATGTGCGGCTGGCCAAAGTAGCCCAGGCCCCAGGCGGCAGCCGAGATGATGGCCAGCAGGGCAACGCCTGCACCGTTTTCAGTGAATGAGGAGAACAGGTTGAATGCTTCCGGGTTCACATCGGTGATGCGGGTAGCCAGGGTGGAAGGATCGCCGATGCGGATGACTGCGACGATCGGCACGGCGATCAGTGCAATGACCATCAGCACGCCCTGGACCATGTCGGTCAGCGAAGCTCCGAGGAATCCGCCGAACAGGGTGTAGAGCAAGGTGATGACGGCAACGAAGCCCATGCCGGCCAGGTACTGCCAGCCGAAGGAAGCCTCGAAGAACTTGCCAGCGGCAACCATGCCCGAGGAGACATAGAAGGTGAAGAAGACCAAGATGATCACTGCGCAAGCGATGCGCAGCAGGTGCTTGGAATCTTTCAGGCGCTTCTCGAAGTAGCTCGGGATGGTGATGGCGTTCTGCGAGATCGCAGTGTAGGAGCGCAGTCGTGGAGCGACGAACTTCCAGTTCAGCCAGGCGCCGACCAGCAGGCCGATGCCGATCCACGATTCGTGCATGCCGCCGAGGTAGATAGCGCCAGGCAGGCCCATCAGCAGCCAGCCGGACATATCGGAGGCGCCGGCCGAAAGCGCGGCGACCCATGGCTTCAGGCCACGGTCGGCCAACATGTAGTCGTCAATATTGTTGGTGCGGCGATATGCGATATAGCCGATGCCAAGCATCGCAGCCATATAAATTGCAATCGCAATCATCTGGAAAGTCTGGTCGGACATTTTTCCTCATTACCGTTTGTGCCTGGGACTCCGAAGAATCAACCGAGGCGCGGATTTATGTGGTGCGAGTCACCACTATGGCACTAATTGCGCGGTTTGTCGCACGTGCCTTTTGGTCTGTGATCATTTCGTTACGTACTCGACCGTATCGAAGTCTGCCGGTGTAGCCAAAATCGCCAAGTTGCTTGCGTCACTCATTCCGGGCTGCGCGTGCAGTGATTTGCGCACCGCGCGGATGGCGGGGGACTGGAGAGAAGAATGCCTCATGGCGGTGAAAATTGTGCGCTTGGGAGCGCCTGGAAGATCCACCGTGCGCAAGCTGTCCCGGTGGTCGCGCAGCACTAGCTCTGGAAGCATTGCCACGGCGTTGCCTGAAGCGACTAACTGCACGTGAGCCTGCAAATCCGCGGTTTCATAACGGAGGTCCGGCTCGAAGCCGGCCAGTCGGCAAGCCTGCAGTGCCCAGTGCCTGCTGGCGGCCCCTTCTGGCTCCACTACCCAGGGCAAGGACTTGGCATGTTCCAAGTTGCGCACCCGGTCGAATCCAGCGTTCCCCTCGGCGCCTCGTGCTGGCAAGGCCAAGCGGATCGGATCGTGAGTCAGAACACGTCGATCAAGGTTTCCGTAATGTGGTGCAGAATGCCCCGAATATTGTTCTGCGACGACCAGATCGAAGGTTCGGCTGCTGGTTTCGTTCAGCGCATCGGCCGGTTCCTGCTGGCTCATCTCCACCCTCAGCGCCGGATATTCTTCGCGCAGCTCGCGCAGTACCGGCGGCATCAGGGCCAGCATGGCGGTCTGGAAAACTGCTAGTCGCACGGTTCCGGAGACCGTTGACATGGTGGCGGCCAGATCCGCTTCGGCGCGTTCCATGGAATCGAGCAGCTCTTCGGTGTGGGCAACCAGAATCTGGGCCTGCGGGGTCAGTTTCAAGGTGCGTCCGGTACGCCGAAGCAGCTCCACTCCGGTTTCGGATTCCAGCTGGCTTAGCTGCTGGGAAACGGATGAGGGTGAATAGCTCAGTGCATCGGCTACTTCAGCGATGGTTCCGCGGATATTCAGTTCGCGTAGTAAACGCAATCGTCTCAACTCAAGCACGGGTTTTCCGCCGTTCAGTTAATGGGTATTTACGCAGTGCAAATACATCGGCAAAACCGAACGATCTACTTCGGTTTTGTTCACTTTTGCTTAAGACAATATAGGTTCATACTCGATCTTGCACACAGCTTTTACTAGCGGTTGACTGACCACAGAAGACAACTAGATTAGCCATAACGACATCAGCGTTCGGTGCCGAACCACAAGTTACGAATAGCATCGAAGGGACCCATTAGTGTCTTCTCTCTCCACACAGCACGTAGTTCCCGCAGCACTGGATGCTGAGGGCAACCCGCTCACCGCTCCGGCGGACCTCGCAGAGGATGTCATCCAGCTGGTCCGCCGCTGGCTTACCGAGGCCGCAGACTATCCTGTGGATGCTGCCGCCGCCCGCCTGGCCGGCCTGCTCAAGGACCCCAAGGGACTGGACTTTGCCGTCGGCTTCGTCGACGAAGTCATCCGCCCCGAAGACCTGCGCGTCGCAGCGATCAACCTGAAGAAGCTTGCCCCCAAGGTGCCAGGCTTCCTTCCTTGGTACATGCGAAAGGCCGTGGGCCTTGGCGGAACCATGGCCCCTGTGCTTCCGCAGGTCGTCGTGCCCATTGCCCGCAAGGTTCTGCGCGAAATGGTGGGGCACCTGATCATCGACGCCTCGCCGACCAAGCTGGGCTCAGCTATCTCGAAGATCAAGCGCGATGGCGTTAACCTGAACGTCAACCTGCTCGGCGAAGCCATCCTGGGTGAAAAGGAAGCAGAACGCCGCCTGGAAGGCACCGCGAAGCTGCTGGATCGCGATGACGTGGACTACGTGTCCATCAAGGTTTCTTCCACCGTCGCTCCGCACAACCACTGGGCCTTCGACGAAGCAGTGGAGAACATCGTAGAGAAGCTGCGCCCGCTCTACGAAAAGGCCGCACGCAGCCCCAAGAAGAAGTTCATCAACCTGGACATGGAAGAATACAAGGACCTGGAGCTGACCATCGCGGTCTTCACCAAGATCCTGTCCATTGATGAATTCAAGGACCTGCCAGCAGGCATCGTGCTGCAGGCTTACCTGCCAGATGCCCTGTCGGCCATGATCGAGCTTCAGGAATTCTCCGCGGCCCGCGTGGCAGCAGGCGGCGCACCAATCAAGGTGCGCGTGGTCAAGGGCGCCAACCTGCCGATGGAAATCATGGAAGCCGACATCCACGGCTGGCCACTGGCTACCTGGCACACCAAGCAGGATTCGGACACCAGCTACAAGTCCGTACTGGACTACGCGCTGCGCCCAGACCACGTGAAGAACGTGCGCATCGGCATCGCCGGCCACAACCTCTTCGATGTGGCACTGGCCTGGCTGCTGGCCAAGGCCCGCAAGGTCACCGACGGCATCGAATTCGAAATGCTGCTGGGCATGGCTACCGGCCAGGCCGAAGCGGTGCGCAAGGACGTCGGCTCGCTGCTGCTCTACACCCCAGTGGTGCACCCGGCAGAATTCGACGTGGCCATCGCCTACCTGATCCGCCGCCTGGAAGAAGGCGCCAGCCAGGAAAACTTCATGTCCGCTGTCTTCGAGCTGTCCAAGAACGAGCAGCTGTTCGAACGCGAGAAGAACCGCTTCCTGGCCTCGCTGGAATCCCTGGATAACACCATCCCGGTGCCGCACCGCGTGCAGAACCGCCAGGTCCAGGACCCGGCGCTCACCGAACGCGTTGCAGGATTCGCCGACGGCTCCACCAACTTCTTCAACACCCCGGATACCGATCCGGATCTGGAGCAGAACCGTGCGTGGGGACGGGAAATCCTGTCCAAGATGGAACACTCGCCATTGGGCAAGGAACTGGTCAAGAACAACACCTTGAACAGCGCCGGTGAACTCGATGAATCCATCGCCATGGGCGTGGATGCCTCCGCATCCTGGCAGGCACTGGGCTCGGCCAAGCGCGCGGAGATCCTGCACCGCGCCGGCCTGCTCTTCGAAGAGCGCCGCGCCACCTTGCTTGAGGTCCTGGGCTCCGAATGCGGCAAGACCATTGACCAGGGCGACGTGGAAATTTCCGAAGCCATCGACTTTGCGCACTACTACGCAGAACTGGGCCGCGAACTGGATGCCGTAGATGGTGCGAAGTTCGTTCCATCGAAGCTGACCGTGGTGACCCCGCCATGGAACTTCCCAATGGCCATCCCTGCCGGTTCCACGCTCTCGGCACTGGCCGCCGGTTCCTCGGTGATCATCAAGCCTGCCTCCCAGGCCGCCCGCGTGGGTTCGGTCATGGTGCAGTGCCTGTGGGATGCCGGGGTACCTAAGGACGTACTGCAGCTGGTCTTCGTGGGCGACCGTTCCCTGGGCCAGCAGCTGGTTTCCGACGAGCGCGTTGACCGCCTGATCCTCACCGGCGGCTACGAGACCGCTGAACTGTTCCGCTCCTTCCGCAAGGACCTGCCGCTGCTGGCCGAGACCTCGGGCAAGAACGCCACCATCGTCAGCCCGCACGCTGACCTTGACCTGGCTGCCCGCGACGTCGTGCAGTCCGCCTTCGGCCACGCTGGCCAGAAGTGCTCGGCGTCCTCGCTGGTCGTGCTGGTGGGCTCGGTGGCAGAATCCCGCCGCTTCCACAGCCAGCTGATCGACGCGGTGAAGTCGCTGAAGGTCGGCTACCCGTGGAACCCTGAATCGCAGATGGGCCCATTGATCGGCCAGCCAGGCGAAAAGCTCAAGCGCGGCCTGACCACCCTGGGTGCCGGCGAAACCTGGGCCATCGAGCCACAGCAGCTCGATGACTCGGGCAAGCTGTATTCGCCAGGCGTGCGCTACGGCGTGCAGCGCGGCAGCGAATACCACAAGACCGAATACTTCGGCCCGATCCTGGGCGTAATGACCGCAAAAACCCTGGAAGAAGCGGTAGAGATCGTCAACGAGGTGGACTACGGTCTAACCTCGGGCCTGCACTCCTTGGACAAGGACGAGCTGTCGTACTGGATGGAAAACATCCAGGCCGGCAACATCTACGTGAACCGCGGCATCACCGGTGCCATCGTTCAGCGCCAGCCATTTGGCGGGTGGAAGAAGTCGGCCATTGGTGCAGGCACCAAGGCCGGCGGCCCGAACTACCTGATCGGCATGGGCTCCTGGACCGATGCCCCGGCTAAGCAGGGCGCAGCGCTCTCGACCTTCGACGAGCGTTTGCTGAACACCGCACAGCTGGATGGCGAGCAGACTGAATGGCTCGGCGCAGCCCTGGCAAGCGACAAGCTGTGGTGGAACACCGAGTTCAACCAGGCCAAGGACCGCTCGGGCCTGAAGGCAGAACGCAACATTTTCCGCTACCGTGCAGTTGATGTCACCGTGCGCTTCGAAGAAGCCACCAGCGGCCACGGCCTGGCCGAGGCGCTGCGCGTCGTGGCCGCCGGTGTGACCGCAGGCTCGCGTGTCATCTTCTCCGCAGATGTGCAGCTGCCTTTGGGCGTACGCAACCTGTTGGCCGAGAACTCGGTGACCGTGGTGCGAGAAGACGCTGATGCATTCGCTGCCCGTGCAGCGAAGCTGGCAGCTAAGACCGGACCAGAATCAGCTGCCCGCATCCGCCTGATCGGCGGATCATTGAAGGCAGTTGCCGAGGCGACCAACGGCAAGCCGGATGTAGCCATCTACGCTTCGCCGGTGACCGCAGCCGGCCGGGTTGAACTGCTTCCGTTCCTGCACGAACAGGCAGTCTCGATCACCGCACACCGCTTCGGTACTCCGAATCACCTCACCGACGACCTGATCTAATCAGCCAGTCGTAAAAGGCAGTGGCCAGCATCCATATTTTTGGATGCTGGCCACTGCCTTTTGTTCTTTAATTCTGTTACTTCTTACCGGCCTTGAGCTTGATAACCACTGCATCAGCAGCGGCAGAAAGGATGGCTGGAAGGATATAGCGGGCCAAGGTCACCAGGGTGAAGAGGATCATCGAACCGCTAGCCGAACCGGCTACCGACAGGGTCACAAATCCCATGCCCAGCGCCGAGCCAAGCCCGACGAGCCAGCCCGCAAGCTTGCGTGGACGCAGCACAAACCAGCCAGCCAGAGAAAGCACTGGCAATAGCAGGCCCCACACCGTGAAGTAGCCGGTGTACATCCCGGTCAGATCCAGTCCTGAGACCAAGAACCAATCGCCGTACTCCACGGTGTCCAGCACCGGCAGCTTGAGCAGGATGTCCAGGACCAGTGAGAGCAAGACCAGCAGCATGGCGAAGATCTTGGTGTCCTTGCGGGCTTCGAACAACCAGAAGCTTCCAATGGCCACGAGCCGGACCACCCACAGCGCGACCAGGGAGAGCAGGCTTCCTCCGGTGACAAAGTCGGCGGTGGTAATCAGTGTGGATCCGGTGATGCCGATGGTCAGCACCAGCCAAACAATGATCAGGCGGGCAGGCAGCTGCAACAGGGGTTTTTCTTCGTTCACTTGGCCAAGTCTAGTGATGCTAGCTGTGCAATTCGTTTCCCTGATCTGCGCAATCACGCTTAGATCTCTAGTTTCAGCGCCTTGCGCAGCGTGAGCGCGCCACCGGTGTGCATCACTGCCCGTCGGTAGATCTTCTCTGCGAACAGCAGCATCGCCCAGCATGAAGCCAAGAGGATCGCCAAGGAAAGTATCGGCTCCCAGATCGCTACCTCGCCGGATAGCAACCGGATAGGCATCGCTGCCGAAGAGACAATGGGGATGTATGAGGCGACTACCAAGAAGCTGCCCTTGGCGTACATGCCAATGAACAAGACAGCCATCAAGAGCCCTACCACTGGGCCGCTGGACTGCTGCAAATCCTCGGTGCGGGTAGCCAGCGAGCCCAAGGTGGCCCAAACCCCGGCGAGGAGCAAGAAGCCGCCAAAGAAGAACACCACGAACCAACCAGCGACCTGGGTGACAATGCCAAGGAATGGTATTTGGATTGGGGAGAGGTAGGCAGCGAGCAGTCCGATGCTCAAGAATGCCAACAGCTGGATCATTGCAAGAATGACATTTCCAATGATTTTCCCTGCCAGCAGCTCGCGCAAGCGGATTGCGCTGGCCAGGATCTCGACTACACGGTTCTGCTTTTCCTCAATCACCGAGTTGGCAATGGGCATGCCAAAGAGGAACGCCGCCATGTAGAAGAGGAATGAGAAGACCAAGGCCATGACGCGGACCATCGCGGCCTGTTCGGTGTCGCCATGAAGCTGGTCCAGCACCAGATTGTCATTGCTTGGAAGGCTGGTTGCATCAAGTCCGGCCCGGGCCAGCAGCTGATCAGCCATCACGGTTTTCATCGATTCGCGCACCAAGGAACCTAGCTCCTGGTCCACCTCGTTGAAACCGGTGAGCGTGAATTCCTGCGCATCATCCGAACTGGATAGGGACGCATCCAGCCGCTCTTCTGCAAGTTCCTGCTTGGCCTGGCCGGAGTCGAGCCTTGAAATCGTCAGCTCTAGATTGTCGGGCAGGTCTTCCCGGGCTTGTTCCATTACCTTGTAACTGGTCGCATCGGTGGCTGCCACCGAGAAGTGCGCAGTGCGGGTGGCGAAGAAGCTCGTGACAACAACGGAACCAATGATGAACAGGACCGTGACGATGGTGCTGATGATGAAGGCTTTATCGCGCAGCTTGGTCTCAACCTCGCGTAGCGCAACGATGAGCCAAGGGGCTGTAGAAGTATTCACTTGATGATCTCCCGGTAGATGTCAGCCAGCGACGGGCGGTGGACCGCGAACTCCGCGACAGGACCACGGCTGAGGGCAGTGGCGAGCACGCGCTGCGCATCAGTTTCGGTTTCGAAACTCACTAGCGCGTCCGGGCCCGAAATATCAATCACGCTGACCCCGGGCTCATCGCGCAGCCACCCAGTGTCGGATCCCAAGGACAGGCGGTGTCGTGAAGCCTGGGTTCTACGAAGCTGATCAGCTGGCGAATTGGCAAGAATTTTGCCGTTCTGGATGATCACCAGATGATCCACCAACACATCGAGCAGGTCCAGCTGATGCGAAGAGAAAAGCACCGGAACCCCACGTGCTGCGTAATCGCGCAAGATTGAGCTCATCGCATCTACCGCGATCGGGTCGAGGCCGCTGAACGGTTCGTCGAGGATCAGCACATCGGGTTCATGCAGCAAGGAAGCCGTGACCTGAACGCGCTGCTGGTTACCCAATGATAGGGACTCGAGCTTGGATTTGGCGCGGCCATCCAGCCCGAAGCGGGCCAGTAATTCCATGGACCGCTTGCGTGCGCCCGAACGGGTCAGGCCATGCAGTTGTCCGAGATAGATCAGCTGGTCGATCACCGGCTGCTTGGGATACAGGCCGCGCTCTTCGGGCATGTATCCGAAGTTCGGCCGGGTATCTGACTCCAGGCGCTGGCCGTTGAGCGTAATCGAGCCGGAATTTGCGCTGAGCAGACCCATGATGATGCGCATGGTGGTGGTTTTGCCGGCACCGTTGGCACCGACAAAACCGGTCAGCGCCCCGCTAGGGACAGTGAAGCTGATGTCGTCGAGCACCAAATGTTCTGCAAATGACCGTGATATATGGTGTAGCTCAAGCATGATTTCCTCTGCTGAAGTATTTCTTTCTGCTTATCAGCATAGGAAAAGTTGCTTCGGCTGTGCTCCGCCTGAAGGCTGAAACTATTGGATGAGTCCGGCACGGTGGGCAAAGAGAACGCCCTGTACCCGGTCACGCAGGTGCAGCTTGGCCAACAGGTTGGACAGGTGGGTTTTCACCGTGGCTTCGGATAAGCCCAGCACTGCGGCGATTTCCTGGTTGTTCTTGCCGGTGGCCAGTTCGCCCAGTACCTGCCGTTCGCGTTCGGTCAGGGCCTCAAGCAGCTGGGCTTCGGCGGTGGCGGCAGCTGAGGGAGTGCTTTGCGCGGCACCGGTATTGCGCTGGATGAGTTTGAGCGTGACTTCGGGGGAGAGCAGCCCGTTGCCGGCTGCGACCTGATGCACTGCGGTGGCCAGCAATTCCGGTTCCGCATTTTTCAGCAGGAATCCGCTGGCGCCGGCATCCATGGCGTCGAAGAGGTAGTCGTCGCGGTTGAAGGTGGTCAGCACAATGACCTTGGTCTGCGTGGTGCTGGCAATGAGCTTGGTTGCTTCGATGCCGTCCATTTGCGGCATCTGGATATCCATCAGTGCCACCGTGGGGTTCAGCTCGCGAACCATCTCTAGGCCCGCCTGGCCATTTGAAGCGGTGCCGATGACGTGGATGTGCGGATCAGTCTCCAAGATCAACTTCAATGAGGAGAGGATCAAAGGCTGATCGTCGCAGATCACCACGGTAATTTTGGTCATGAGACCAGCTTAGTTGCCGCATCGGAGACCACGCGCAGACGTGCGCGGGTACGCCATCCGTGAGGCACGCGGGGACCGATTTCGACGACGCCGTGATGCAGGTTGGCGCGTTCGCGTATACCGCGCAGGCCAAATCCTCCGCCACCGGAATCAGGTCGCGGGCGTCCACTATCGGTGACCTCGACTTCAACCCAAGTGCCGTCATGTCCGGTTCCCGAACGCAGTGACAGCACGGCTGTGCGGGCAGTGGAATGCGCACGGACATTGGCCAGAGCCTCGCCACAGATGCGGTAGAGCGCCAGTGATAAGCCAGCTGGCAAGGTATCGATGAAGCCGGGCTGATGTTCATCGGTAGAAAGCTGGACGCTTAGTCCTTGGCGCTTGTTGGCGGCAAGCAGCTCTTCAAGCTGTGCCATGGAAGGTTCTGGGTTGCGTGATCCGCCGGAAGAATCCGCAGCTGACTCGGGACCGTCATGTTCACGTAATACGCCCAGCAGGGCGCGTGTTTCACCCACAGCACTGCGCGCCGAGTCTTCAATTCCGCGCATCAGCTCGATGGATTGCGCCGGATCGCGGTCATGGACCATGCGAGCCGCGGAAGCTTGGACGCCCACCGAAGCAATGTGGTGGGCAATTACATCGTGCAGTTCGCGGGCGATGCGCAGCCGTTCCTCATTGACCGCGCGGTCAGCCAGCTGCTGAGCCTGGTCGGCAATGCGCTGGGCCTGGACCTTCATGATTTGCGTGCCATAGGCATTGGTCCAGCTGACCATGCCTAAGAAGATCGCGCCGCCGAAGTACATCAGGTTCATCAGCAGGTTGTAGAGGATGAACGCAGAGCTGGCCGGCAACACCCCTGCTGGATCCTTGACCATCGAGGTGCCCGCGGCCTCGAAAAGGTCTGAAGCGAAGAAGGAGGCAATGACCCATGTGGCCATGAACAGCAGCACGACGCTCATGGCCGTCCACAGGCCGCGGCGATTCTTGGACCAGGTGACGGCCGTGTAGATCCCGATGAAGTAGGCAAGCTGGGCGCACAGCTCCATGCCTACCCGATAGGTGCTTTCGCTGCCAGCACTCACAAAGGCCGCCGAACCGATGAGCATCATCGTGATGGGCCAGCGTCGGCGGAACATCAACGGCAGGACTAACGCGGACAGCACGAGATACGCAAGAATCCGGTCAGGCGCGTCTTTCCGCTCGGTCAAGGACATGGACAGCTCGTGCATAATGAGTGCCAGAGCCAGGAAGCCCAGCGCAACGTAGATATCGCGGCGCAAGCCCTTCTTGTCTGGAGAGGGGCGTTCCCAATCCACCGGAGGCAGCGAGGGCAAGCGCCGGTGTACTAGTTCAGGGAGTCGACGCATGATGTTCCTTGATCAATTTGTGGGTCATACCTAGCCTCTGACATTACCGTTTCGTGGTTTTCAAAGCATGAGCCTGAAGGCTTACGCCAAACGTTGAGATAAGAAGTGGGGGAACTAGGCATATAGGTTACTTAGCAGTAATGTGATGGTATGCACATGATTTTCCGAATCCTCATGGTTTACCTGAACAGCAAGAAAGCTTCCAAGCTGTCCATGTTTGATATCAGCTCAGTGAAGATGCGCGCCACGCTGACCGATATCGACTTTGCCGGTCACATCAACAACGGCATGTACTTCTCCATTTTTGATCTCGGACGCTTTGACTTGATGTTCCGCTCCGGTGTCTGGGACATCATGTCCAAGAACAAATGGGTCCCGGTGGTGCAGACCGAGACCATCACGTTCCGCAAGTCCGTCCGGCTGGGAACCAAGTTCTCCCAAGAGACCCGGCTGATCGGCATGGATGACAAGTGCATCTTCTTCGAACAGCGCATTGTCGTGAAGGGCGAGATTTACGCTCGCGCCTATATCGCCACCCGCATGACCTCGAAAAAGGGTGCGGTGTCGAATGAAGAAATCCTGGCCGCGGTTGGCTTGGAGCTTCCAGCCGACATGGTGCTGCCCGAATGGCTGCACCAGTGGCGCGAAGACGGTGCGTTGCCCAGCACCCGCAAGCCTGCCCCGCACAATTGGATCCGCTGAATCATTCCAAGCGCGGATCAGCATGCCGAATAATGGCGTGCTGATCCGCGCTTTGTCCTGTGACAGCCGGGCAGAGCCTTGGCGTGCCGGACGACTGGAACTTTCTAGGCCTTGAGTGCGTCAATGAATTCGGCGATCAGCTTCGGATCCTTGATTCCGCGAGAAGATTCCACGCCAGAAGAAACATCTGCGCCCCACGCGCCCGCAGTATCCACTGCTTCCACCACGTTTTGTGGCGAGAGCCCACCGGCCACCAACCAGTGCCGGCCAGCGGCCAGATCCTTCACCGCCGCATAGTCCCAGCTTTCGCCACTGCCGGGAACTGACGCATCGATGAGCAGCAGGTCTTCGCCCCAATCGGCAAACTGCTCCTGCGAGTCGTTGCGCCGCACCGCACGGATGACCTTGAACCCGGCCTCATGGGCGGTAGCTACATCAGCTTGGGTACGCTGCCCATGCAGCTGCACCCAGCTCACGCCAGCCTGCGTCGCACGCTGAAGGACCGTTTGGATATCCTCACTGCGGAACACCGCAACCGTGGCGATGGCTTCATCAATAGCCTTCACTAATTCGGCGGCCTGCTGCGGGGAAATCTCACGCACGCTGGAAGTCAGCACGAACCCGATCGCGTCAGCGCCATGGGCTACGGCAACCTGGACATCTTGTGCGGTGGACAGCCCGCACACCTTGACGAAGGGCTTGGATGCACTCACTTGGCGCTCTCCTTGGCCATATGAATCGGGGTATAGCCGCCGGGAGCGTTGGCGCGGATGGCCAACAGATCGCGGGCATGCTGCCAGAGGCGCTTGTCTTCCGCGCTGACCGGAATCCACGGCTTGACCGGAACCGCGGTACCGGTTTCATCGCGGGTCACCATCACCGTCAGGCAGTATGTCGTCAGCTGCATCTCGCCGGTTTTCGGATCGCCCGAACGCACATGCACGGCAACGTGCATCCCCTTGTTTCCGGTGTACACCAGGCGGGCTTCGACCTCCACCAGATGGCCGATCAGCAATGGGCGGTAGAACCGCACGCCGCCGGAAAACACCGCTACGGTTTCCTGCTGGCAGTAGCGGGCCGCGCAAAGTTCAGCGGCATCATCGATCCACTTCATCACGATGCCGCCGTGGACCTTGCCACCCCAGTTCACATCGGTCGGAGCAGCTAGAAAGCGCAGGGTCACGCGTTCGGCAGTACCCTCATCGGTGTATACCTGGTCATTCATGGACGCGACAATCTGCTCGCGGATTTCAATGCGTGCCAGCGCGTTCTCACGCATGGTGATTTCCTTGGCCGTGCCCGGGGTGAAGGGTGGAACCGGGGTTGGCTTGCCGTCTTCGTCGACGGCCACGAAAATCACCAGGCAGCTGCTGGATTTCACCGGGCGCAATTCGCGCGGATCACTGAAGGAGACTTCGGTGTGGATGTGCATGGAGCTCGTTCCGGTGTACACCACCGAAGCGGTGACCTCCACCAGATCGCCGGAGTGGATCGGGTCTTCGAAGTGGATGTTCCCCACGTAGGCGGTCACGCAATAGCTGGAGGACCATCCCACTGCCGCAGCGTAGGCGGCCTTATCAACCCATTCCAGGACGCTGCCTGCCGGAACTATCCCGGTGACATCGACGTCGGTCGGTGCGGCCAGGAATCGCAGGGTCACAGAATGTGGACGTTGTTTTAGCTCCGGAGTGCTCATGCACTCCAGTTTCGCGTATATGGCTCGTCACGGGCAATGTGTGACGCATCCAGGGCGCCGGCGCCACGAAGCGACCATGGCTAGGGGCTGGTCGGAGGCTCTGGCCTAGGATAGGAGGGTGCGTAGGGTCTTTGGAATTTTCTCGGCTTCAACAGCCATTGTGGTAGCGCTGAGCCTGATTGCCGCGGCGGGAACCGCCGGACTGGTGATCGTGCTCGGCGAAGGGCTCGATGAGCTGATGGCCGGACGCCGGTTGGGCGCCCCATGGTATTTCAGTGCCTTCGGCGAGCTGCTGATCACTACCGTCGCGACTTTCTTGATCCCAGTCGTGATCTCGCACCACACCCAAGAACTCACCGAGCACCATCGCACGAAGCTGCTCAAGCACTATCTTTCCATCGGTCCGCTGGCGGTACGCAACGCCGGGGAAGGCGAGCTGGTGCACGCCGCCATGGACTCGGTGGAACGTTCTGTGAAGTACCGGTCCAGCTTCATTGGGCCAGCGGTCTCCGCGGTAGCCACCCCGGTGCTGATCCTGTGCTTCATTGCCTTTGCAATTGATCCGCTCAGTGCACTTCTGATGCTGATCCCTACCGTTCTGGTACCGGTCATTGTGCTCGGATTCCAACAGCGCTTTGGCTCCTCCAACGGTGAGTACCGTCGAGCGCAAGGCATCTTGTCGGCGACCTTCCTTGATGCGCTGCGCTCATTGGGCATGCTCAAGCTCAACGGCGGCAGCCAGTGGATGGGCAAGCGCGTCAGGCAAGCAACCGAAAGAGTACGCCAGCAAGTGATGAAGCTGCTGGCCCGCAATCAACTGATTCTGCTGGTCATCGATTCCAGTTTCGCTGTGTTGCTGCTTTCCAGCGCCGCTCTGCTGGCCTGGTGGCGAGCCGGCACCGGAGCCATCACCCCGGGCGCTGCGATGTCCCTGGTGATTCTGAGCTTCTTGATGCTCGCCCCGGTGAACTATGTCGGCAGCTTCTTCTACATCGGGATGACCGGCAAGGCCGCCGAGAAGAAATTGGCAGAAATCGCCGAAATTCCGATGCACCGCTCCATGGCCAACCCGCTGCACGTGGACTTGCGCCACCGCGACTTGATCCTGGACAAGGTCAGCGCCAGCTACGACAACGAACACCATGCGCTATCCGGGGTCACCTGGCATTTCCCCGCAGGTTCGCGCACAGCCATTATCGGCCCCTCGGGCAGCGGCAAGACCACCTTGCTGCGTGTGCTGCAAGGCCAGCTCGAAGCCACAGGCGGTAGCATCCGCGATGCGCGCCAAGCCATGGGTTCGGCAACCTTGAAGGCCAATACAGCCGTAGTGGAGCAGCAGGCAACTCTCTTCGGGCTGAGCCTGCGTGAGAACCTCTTGCTGGGTGCGCCCAAGGCTGGCGATGAAGACCTCATCGAAGCGCTGCAGGAAGTCGGCATGGGATCCTGGCTGGCACAACAGCCCGGGGGATTGGATGAACGCCTGGGCGAAAGCGGGGCCCGCGTATCTGGCGGCCAAGCCCAACGCATCTCCCTGGCCCGGGCCCTGCTGGCGCAGCGTCCAATCCTGCTGCTCGATGAGCCCACCAGCGCCTTGGACGTGCAGACCGAAGAGGAAGTGCTCCAAACCTTGCGTGCGATCAACCGCAGCACCACGGTCATCACTGTCACCCACCGGCTGGGGCTGCTGGCGGACTATGACTACGTGCTGGTCATGGATCAGGGGCAGCTGATCCAGGCCGGAGACCGAGAAGAACTTTTGGCTGCCGAGGGCTATCTGAAAGAAGCCATGGATGGATTTCGCCAGCGCACTGCTGCGCTGCACACCAGCAGCCCGGCACAGCCAGGGGAGGAGAACTAATGCCAACGCAGAAAATTTCCACCCTTAAAACGGTCAACTGGCTGATCGGCAGCACCAAAGATCTGCTCCCGCCTCTCTTGCTGGCCTGCATCTTGGCCTGCGCCACCCGCATCGCATCCTTGGGGATCTATCTGGTTGCCGGCATAGGACTTCTCAAGGTCTTGCAGGTGGACCAGGCAGAACTGCTAGCCGGCCTTAGCTGGGGTGTGCTGGTGGCCCTGATTATCTTCCTTGGACTGCTCAAGGGAGTAGTGCGCTACTTGGAGCAATATATCGGACATCGGGTGGCGTTCCTTTCCCTGGCACGGTTGCGCAACCGCATGTATGAGGCTTTCGAACGCCAAGCGCCCTTTGCCGCCGACAGCAAGAACTCCGGCGGAATGCTTGCCAAGGCAACCAGCGACATTGACAAGGTGGAGGTGTTCTTCGCACACACCCTGCCACCGGCTGTGGCCGCGGTAGTGCTCAGCGGCTTGGCAACCTGGGGCACATGGGCCGTATTCGGTATTCAACCTGCAGTGGTGATGCTCGCCGGCTATGTGCTCATTGGCTTGGTCATTCCCGCCTTGGGCGTTGGCACGCTGCGCCGCAGCGCAAGGGACGCAGCCAAGGCGCGGGGAACCCAGAATCAGATGCTCGCCGATGTCTTGGGCGGCATCGACGTGATCCACGGATTCAATGCCGGCAAACCAGTCATCGAAGACATGCAGCACAGCCTGCAGCACGCCAGGAGTGCCGGACTGGCCACCGGAAAGCTCAGCGCCATCCGGGCCGCACTGACGCAGCTGGTGCTCTGGGGCAGCTTGATTGCGCTCTTTGTCGTGCTTGGAACCGCGCAGCAGTTCGGTGCCTTGATCATACTTTGCTGCGCATTGATCCCCTCCTATGAAGCGATGCGTGCGGTGGATGGCTTCATCATCGGGTTGCAAGATTCATTGGCCAGCGCTCGCCGACTATATGCCACCGCGATCCAAAAGCACCCGGTGAGCGAATCGGCCAACCCGCTCCCGCTGCCAATCAGCGGAACCCTGCGCGTGGCTGACCTTGAGGTCAACTATGGAAACCAGCTGGTGGTCCAAGACGTCTGCTTTGAACTAGAACCAGGATCCTTGCTGGCCTTGGTGGGCGAAAGCGGATCCGGCAAGTCATCGGTTGCCGCGGCGCTGGTGCGCTCGGTCCCAGCCTCTGGTACCGCAACCTTCGGGCAGGTTCCGCTGGTCGATGCGAGCCTGGAAGAACTGCGCCGCCGAATATCCCTGGTACCCCAAGAAGCGGTAATGGTCCGCGGCACGCTGCGCGAGAACCTCCTGTTAGGCGCCGAAGGCATCAGCGATGAAGCGATGGAAGAAGTCCTGGAAGAACTGGGACTCGGAGCGTGGCTGCGCAAGCAGAAGCAAGGTCTGCAGACCCGCTTGGGAGATCGATTCACCAGGCTTTCAGGAGGTCAGCGCCAACGTCTGGCCCTAGCCCGAGCCCTGCTGCGCAACCCCGCGGTATTGATCCTTGATGAATCCACCAGTGCCCTGGATGCGCGCAGCGAACAGCTGGTCCTTCAAGCAGTGGCTGCCCGACGCAGGGAAGGGATGGCGGTGCTGATGATCAGCCACCGGCTGTCGATCCTTGAACAGGCGCAGGAAATCCTGGTGATGCACGAAGGAAAGGTCGTTGAACGCGGAGCGGCGCAAGCGTTGCTGCGCGATGAGGATTCCTTGTTCTCACGCATGGCCGTGCGTGAAGCGGACCGGATTCTCCCAGGCTAAGCCACCGGCGCAAGCGTGATTAACCTGACAAGTGAACTGGCAAGTACTAGGCTCGCATCATGATGCGAATAGTGGTTCTTCTGTTCCTGGCCGTCCTATTCAGTGGCTTCGTGGTGACCGCGATCCTTGCCGGCACCTCCGGTGAATGGGTGTGGTGGATCCTGGTCGTGCTCACCGGTTTGCTGGTGCTGCTGGGCATTCGCGATCTGTTGCAGAAGAAGCACGCGATCCTGCGCAACTTCCCGATTGTCGGCCATGCCCGTTATCTGTTCGAATTCATCCGTCCTGAGATCCAGCAGTATTTCATTGAACGCAATACCGATGGCCGTCCGTTCAATCGCGACACCCGCTCGCTGATTTATGCACGCGCTAAAGGCGCCGATAGCCACAAGGCTTTCGGTACCGAGCTGAACGTCAACGAAGTCGGCCATGAGTATCTCTTGCATTCGGCAGCTCCGGTTGCCCCGGCCACGACCCAGCACCGTGTCCGTGTCGGTTCCAGCCAGTGCACCCAGCCCTATGAGATTTCACTGATGAACATCTCCTCGATGAGTTTCGGTTCGCTCTCTGCCAACGCCGTTCTTGCGATGAACAAGGGCGCGCAGATGGGCGAGTTCGTCCATGAGACTGGAGAGGGCGGGCTGACCAAGTACCACTTGGAATACGGTGCAGACCTGTTCTGGGAAATCGGCTCAGGCTACTTCGGTTGCCGTACCGCGGAAGGCCGCTTCAACCCTGAAACCTTCGCCGCCAAGGCGAAACATGAGAACGTCAAAGGCATCACCATCAAGCTCTCCCAGGGTGCCAAGCCAGGTTTGGGCGGCGTGCTTCCAGCCGCCAAGGTCACCGAGGAAATTTCCGCGGCCCGCGATGTGCCAATGGGCGTGGATTGCATTTCCCCAGCCAGCCACGCCGAATTCTCCACCCCGCGCGAATTGATGCATTTCGTCGCGAAGCTTCGCGAGCTCTCCGGTGGAAAGCCGGTGGGCATCAAATTCTGTGTCGGTTCACGCACCGACGTCATGGCCATTTGCAAGGGCATGCTGGATACCGGCATCCTGGTCGACTTCATCACCATCGATGGCGCTGAAGGCGGAACCGGTGCCGCCCCGCTGGAATACGAGGACCATGTCGGTGCCCCGCTGACCGAGGGGCTGATGCTGGTGCACAACACCCTGGTTGGTGCTGGGCTGCGCGATGAGATTCGCCTCGCCGCTGCAGGCAAGGTAGCCAATGGATCTGACATCATCAAACGTCTGATCCAGGGTGCGGACTTCACCTTCTCGGCACGTTCGATGATGATGGCCACCGGCTGCATTCAGGCCCAGCAGTGCCATACCAACCACTGCCCAGTGGGCGTGGCCACGCAGAACAAGCGCCTGATGCGTGCCTTGGATGTAGAAGACAAGGGCCACCGCGTCTACAACTACCACCGCTTAACCGTCACCGAATGCGCACAGATCATGGCCTCAATGGGGTTGACCAGCCCGGAGCAGCTGAACACCCAAATGCTGCGCCGTCGAGTGAACCTGCAGTCCACCCGTTCCTACGCTTCGCTGTTCCAGTGGTTGCGCCCCGGCGAACTGCTTGAAGGTACGCCAATCTCGTGGAAGGAAGACTGGGATGAGGCGGATGCTGATCACTTCGGTGAGCATGCGGCGCTGGAATACCAAACTCCCAAGGGTGTGGGAATCGTCCCGGCAACCGTTCACGAACCAGAAGATGCCGTAGACGCACCGCGGATTGAACCCAAGGATTCCGCGAAGGTCCACCCGGTGCATGCAGATGTCACTCGCCCAGAAGGCCGGCCAGGAGCCGAAAGCTAGTCTTCTGTCCCTTCAGCTAAAGACCGCAATGCTGCGTGATCCACTTCTTCCAAGGAAGCTGGACTCCACGTAGGGTTGCGGTCTTTGTCTATGACCTGGGCGCGGATGCCTTCAGCCAGATCCGGCCGGTACATCAAGTACCGGGCCAGCCGCAGCTCGCGGTCTAATGCTGAACGCAAATCCTGCTCTTCACGTGCTGCACGCACGTTGTAGAACGCGCTGGCCACACTGGTCGGGGAGTTGGCTGCCAGCTGCTGGGCGGCGCGCTGAGCAGATGGGTGAACCATGTGCTGAAGGCGATCGAAGACTTCTTGCGGAGTGTCGGCTCCGAAAGCGTGATCGATCCAGCCCTGATCCATTTCCAACGCGAAAGACTCAGGTGCACCGTGCATCACCTCGATGGCCGCGGCGATTTCACCGGCGTTCAGTCCCACGAACTCATCGAGCTCGTCGAGGATATTCTCGGCGAAGCCCTCGGTGACCACGACATCGGCGAAGCCCAGCAACACCGCATCAGCTCCGGTGAACGATTGCGCGCTCATGGCATAGTATTCGCCGAAGTGGCCCGGTGCGCTGGCCAGCAGGTGGCTCCCGCCCACATCAGGGGTGTAGCCGATCTTCGCTTCGGGCATGCCCATCGTGGCATTCGCAGTTACCAGGCGTACCGGTGCATGGGAGGCCAGGCCGATGCCGCCGCCCATGGTAATCCCATGTGCCAAGCTGATCAACGGCTTGGGGTAGGTGGAGATCAGATAATCCAGATCAAACTCGGTGGCCAGCAGGTTGGCAAAGTCTTGATGCCGGCCGGTGGTGATCGCCGCATGGAAATCTGCAATATCTCCGCCGGCGCAGAAGGCACGCTGTCCACGGCCGGTGAGCAATACCAGAGAAATCGAGGAGTCCTGGGCCCAGGCACGCAGCACCCGGCTCAGCTCATTGAGCATGTCCAGATTCAACGCATTGAGCTTCGCATCGCGATTCAACTCGATATGTCCGATAGGACCGTGCACGGTTGAGATGATCTGGCTCGGGGCAGCAGTTGCAGGACTTTGGTTCTCCACCAGTGATTTCCTCTTTCTAGGTACAGCTACTGAAACGACGGTGTGGTTCAGGAAGCGCCCTACTGGGCGAGTACCTGGGCCAGTCGATCCAAGACCAATGCGGCTTTTGGCTTCTTTGAATTTTCTGGTTTCAGCGCAAAGATCGAGCGGGCCAAGCGGATCTCGGGGGCATCCACGATGCGGATGCCTTCCGGAGCATTGGCCATCGCCAGATCAGGAACCAGCGCGGCACCCAGCCCGGAGGAGACGAGGCTCAGCGAAGCGTTGAAATCATCGCAGTACGCAGCGACCTGCGGGTGGATGTTGTAGGAAGAGAACAATCGCGAAATCAAGGTGGCGTCAGAGGTGCCAGGATGGTGGAAGATCCACGGCCATTCGGCCAGCTGGTCCACGGTCAGCTGCGAGTCTTCAGCGATATGCCAGGAAGCTGGGATCACCACACGGAACTGGTCATCGCCCAGCCAGGTGCGTTCCAAGGAGGCTGGCCATGACAGCCCGCCAGGGCCTACTTGGAAGATCAGCGCCAAATCCAGGTCTCCGCCAGTTCCAAGGCCGGCCACGGTTTGCTGGGGTTCGCCAATCCACAGGCGCAGGTTGACACCCAAGGAGGCCCAATCGGGGTCCTTGAGGATTTGCGGCAGCGCGTAGGTCGCGAGGGAAGGGAAGATGCCGAGCTTGATTTCTTCAAGGTCGGTCGTTTCTGTGGAGATGGTTGCGACGTCGGCCATCAGGGCGTCGAGGTCGGTCAGGACGCGTTTGGCGTGGCGCACCATGCGCAGCGCCCCGGGGGTTGGCGTGATGGAACGTGCCCCGCGCAGGAACAGCGTGGTTCCGGTGCTGCGCTCCAGTGCTGTCATCTGCTGCGAGACGGCACTGGCCGTGTAGCCTAGGCGGGTTGCGGCCGTGGCGAAGGAACGATGCGCCACCACTTCGAGCAATGTGCGCAAATGAACTGGATTAATCACTTCTAAAGTCTATGGCCTTAGCCAAAGATTTGCTTAGCCCACGGCCTAGAGTTCGTCCTCAAGGTCAACAAGCTCTGTGGTTTCCTCGTCATCATCGTCGTTTCCGGCGAATTCATTATCGAGCTGATCTTCGGTTTCCAGATCATCATCGTAGAGGTAATTGCGCTGTGCCAGCGGATCGAGATTGCGCATGGTTTCGGGCATGTCGCTTGAGCCCTCATATGCCTGGGAATCGCGTCCGTCATCCGGCTCGTAGATGTCGTTGCCGTACTGTGGCGCAAACTCTGTGGTGTCGAAATCCTTAGTCATCGCGTACTCCTTCGTCGAATACGAGGGATCCGCCGGAAGCCGGGAATTTACCTCGTGACTTCTCGTATCACCAGAGTAGGTCGCGACAACTAGAAACGAAAGACTTGTTTTCTGCAGTGGATGGTGAATGACTTCCTAGTGGTCATGTTCGGCATAATGTTCTAGCAGCGGAGCGGCACGGTAAGCCAAATGCGTATGCAGCGCGAAGGTCGTTTCTGAACGGGTGACGCCCTTGACACGCAAAATCTGGCGTAGTGCAGATTGCAGCTGGTGGGTGTCGGTGGCGATAAGCCTTACCCACGCGTCACCCCGCCCGGAAGTCTCGTGGATTTCCAGCACGCTGGGGATCTGGCGCAGTGCGGTCACTACGGAATCCAGATCGCGGTGATTCACTTCCAGGGTTACGAAGGCGAGTACGTCGTAGCCCAGCTTGCTCAAGTCGATGTCGCGGCCGCCGTCGCGAAGGATTTCCGCACGCTGCAAACGGCGTAAACGCGACTGCGCTGTGTTGCGCGCAACACCCACCTCATCTGCGAGTTCAGAGATTTGGATGCGTGGGTCCTTGATCAAGGAGAGCAGTACTTTCAGGTCTACATCGTCTAATCGCACTATATGCTCACTCCGGGTCCACTGAGGGGTTAATTTTTTGAACAAACTGCTCAAATCCTAACAAGAAATATCTCTGGTTGCTTTCAACCGGAGGATATTAGTGACTGAACGATCTGTTGCAGTAGACAAACTCAAGCAGAACGCTCAACTAACCGGTGGGGCTGCGAGTGGCTCCACCGGTAAAAACTTTTTCTGGGCAATATTCAAGCCCGAATATTCTGAACTACTTTGATCCTGGGAGTGAATTTGTCGGTCATCAGCGAGCTGCGCATGCAACCAATGAACCACCGCGTGCTCTCCTGGAATCCAGGGCTGACCGCCCGACTGGTGATCACCGTAGCCGTCAGCTTCCTGTTGCTGGTAGGCGCCAACCTGGCCACCCCGCTGTACCCAGCCCTTCAAGCTGAACTGCACCTTGGCGCCATGGGAACCACCGTGGCTTTCGCCAGCTATGTCTGTTCGCTGATGCTGTTCCTCTCAACCGTGGGACATTGGTCAGATCATATTGGCCGCCGGGCCGCATTGGTGGTCGCAGTGGTCATTTCCTTCGCAGGGACCCTGGTCTTCGGATCGGCTAGCAACCTACTGGAGCTGTGCCTTGGCCGCGGACTGCAAGGTACCGGCGTCGCCTTGGCTACCGGTGCCAGCGCTGCCGCGCTGCGTGAACTGCTGCCTGCCCGTCCCGAATGGGCATCGCGCTTCACCCTCCTTGCGTCCTCGGGCGGCGTCGCTTTCGGCCCAGTCCTTGGTGGGCTGTTGGCTGACTTTCCCGGCGGGCGCACCACTGTGTTCACGGTGCAGGCAATCTTATTGTTGCTGGTGCTGATTCCATTGAGCACCTTGCAGGCCCGGCCTGCCATTGCGCAGGCCGAACGCGGGCAACGAAGCAAGGCGCTGGCCCCACGCCGTTTGGGTGTTCCAAGTTCTGCCCGTTCGCAGTTCTGGCTCGCTGCCCTAGTGGGCTTCCTGAGCTTTGCCATCTTCGGCTTTGTATTGTCCTTAGCCCCGGGCTACTTCGCTCAGGCTTTCGGACTGGAGTCGTTGCTGGCTATTGGCTTGATTGCCGGTCTGCCCTTGGGTGTCTCGGCGCTTTCGCAGCTGGTAGTTCGTGGCGGCAAAGTCTTGCTGCCTGTCGGATTGGGTTTGATGGCAAGCTCGGTCATCCTGCTGGCCTTGGCCGTGGAGCACCAACTTCTGGTGTGGTCCATCCTTGCGCTGGTTCTCTTGGGTCTGGGCCAGGGCATCGCCTTCCGCACCGCTTTTGCTTCAGCCGTTGACGCCGTAAGCGACCATCAGCACGCCCAAACCGTCTCCACGATTTACCTGGTGACCTACCTTGGCAGTGCTCTTCCAGTGATCGCGCTGGGTTGGGCTGTTAGCGTCTTCGGACAGCAGCAGAGCATTCTTGTGTTCTCCATCTTCTGTGCCGTACTGGCGACCGTGCTGGCTAGCTGGGCCATGGCAGGACAGCGCAAAGCACGCTGATTCGCGCGTAATGTGGAAGGTATGACTAGTCCTCTTCCAACGCCTGCGGCCAAGGGGGCAACGTGGGCCGTTGCGGCCCGTATCTTTATTCCTGCACTGTGGCTCGGCCTGATCATCGGCATTTCATTCATTGAAGCACCGCTAAAATTCACGGCCCCGGGAATCACTATCCCGTTAGGTCTGGGGATTGGCCGTTGTGTTTTCTTCGCCATGAACATGGTAGAAATTCTGTTCTTCATCGCGCTGTTGGCCGGTTCGATCAAGCGCGGCGTCGACAAGATGTGGGGCTGGGGCGTTGGAGCAGTTGGTCTCTTGTTCTTGATTAAAACCGTAGCGATCCGCCCGGGACTCTCAGCACGTACCGATGCGGTACTTGCTGGATCATCCGAGAGCGGATCGCTATGGCATTACGCCTATATTGGCGTGGAATTCTTCTTATTTATCGCATTGGCAGCCTTGCTTGTGATGGCCACCAAACGCTGGGTGAGGATTACTTCGCGCTAGCCAATTGGGAAGCTTCGGCGGTAATCATCACAGAATCCAGACGAGCCTGCTCGCCGGTGGGGTAGTGAATGGTAATCAGTTCATCGGCCTGTGCTGCTGAAGCGAAGTGGCGCAGGTATTCAGCTACCTGATCTCCGGTGCCCACCGCGGTGTAACGCATCATGTCGAGGATTTGCTGCGCCTGCGGCGTATCCATGAGCATGTCCACTTCTGCTTCGGTGAACTCCTTCTTCGCGCTGCGTCCCAGGAAGCTTGCTACGCGGTGGCGCTTGGCCACTTCCAGCAGCTCATGGGCGCGTTCAGCGGTTTCCGCGGCAACTACGCCCACTCCGGCAATGACATATGGCTCGGCCAACTGCTCGGACGGGGTGAATTCTTCGCGGTAGACGCGGATCGCTTCATGCAAGGCCGCTGGTGCGAAGTGCGAAGCGAAGGAATACGGAAGGCCCAACTGGGCCGCCAGCTTGGCACCGAAGAGCGAAGACCCCAAGATATACAGCGGAACGTTGGTTCCGGCGCCGGGGGTCGCTTGCACCGTTGGAATCCTGGATTCCCCGGCCAGGAAGGCCTGCAATTCCAGTACATCGTGCGGGAAGGAATCAGCGGCTGACGGATCACGGCGCAGGGCGCGCAAAGTGGTCATATCGGTACCGGGTGCGCGTCCCAGACCCAGATCGATGCGATCGCCATAGATTTCAGCCAACGTGCCGAACTGCTCGGCAATCACCAAAGGCGAATGGTTAGGCAGCATGATGCCGCCAGAACCCAGACGGATCGTCTGCGTGTGGTGGGCGATGTGGCTGATCAGCAGCGAGGTCGCACTGGAAGCAATGGTCGGCATGTTGTGGTGCTCGGCGTACCAGATGCGTTCGTACCCATGGCGCTCTGCAGTTTGCGCCAAACGGACGGAGGACTTGAAAGAGTCGGAAATAGTTGATCCAGGTTCAACCGGAGCAAGATCCAAAATAGAAAGCTTCACACTTGGTATAACCGGTGATCGCCAGGAAGTATTCCTGTAATTCCTATCCCAAACGCAAGAAACGGTTATCCGCAGTGCGGATAACCGTTTCTTGGCTAAGTCTGGCGTTAGTGCCAAAGACCTTCTTTAGAGAGCGCGAATGTCTGCAGCCTGCAGACCCTTTGGACCCTCAACAACTTCGAACTCCACCTTCTGGCCCTCGTCCAGGGTACGGAAACCCTGGGTCTGGATTGCAGAGAAGTGTGCGAAGACGTCTGGATCGCCGCTGTCTGGAGCGATGAAGCCGAAGCCCTTTTCAGCGTTGAACCACTTGACGATTCCGGTTGCCATATTCTTATTTGGTCCTTTCAGACGTTTCTCGCCGGTTTAGTTGGCGAGCTTGGTTGTAATCTACGCACGTCTCAGGAGTCCGGGTTGGAAGCCTGATAATGCGAAGCAGCCAAGTCATTCACTTCACGTCTAGAAGGGGCTCGCGTCAACCGAGGTGGTACGACATTCACAAACTTCTAACGGGTACTTCGCGAATTACTTTGGAACTACAATGCCTAGCCTACGTGTTTGCTGACGACAATTGAACAACTTTGAACCAATTAATCAAAAATTTGGGAAACTGGTTCACCAGGTTCATCGAAATGCGGGCTTGATGACGCGGAATACTACCCCTGCAGCCAGCAATGACAGCACCGCGGCAATGCCGGAAGTAAGTAATACGCCGTGATCAAAGGCGTGGGTAGCAGATTCCAAGAGCGTTTGGGCATCGCCGGCTGGCAAGGTTGCTGCGAGCTGATGTGCACCACCCAATGTCTCACCTGCCTGCTGGGCCTGCTGGGCTGTCAAAGAGCTTGGAACCAGCAGTCGCGCGGAGTACACCGTATTCAAGATGGTGCCCAAGACTGCGACACCCAAAACGGATCCCACTTCGTAGGCGGTTTCCGAGATCGCCGAAGCGGCCCCTGCCTTGGAAGCTGGAACGGCGGCCAGCACCATGTCATTGGAAAGCGTCTCGGTCATGCCGATGCCGGTACCCAAGACCGCAAAGGCAGCCATGAGCATGAAGGAATTGGATCCTTCCCCAGCCAGAATCACTAGCAGGTAGGCGATGGCGGAAAGAATCAGGCCAACGGCCATGATGTTCGGGGTGCCGAAGCGCCGGGACAGGGCCACCGAGAGCAACCCGAATCCCATGGTCAGCACCAAGCCAGGGGTCATCCACAGACCTGCCTGCATGGGGGAGAAGCCGGCAATGAGCTGCAGGTGCTGGGAAACGAAGTAGATGAATCCCACCAGCGAGAAAATGCCGATCAGGTTAACCATCAGGGCACCGGAGAACAAGGCGTTGCTGAACAAGCGGACGTCGAGCATGGGCTGTTCGGCCTTGAGCTGTCGACGCACGAAAGTCACACCGCAAAGCACGGTCAGCGCAATTGCCGCCGCCGAGAAATACCACGGGGAAGTTGCCGCGGTTTTGATGGCGTAGACAAAGGGCAGAAGGGTGAAGACCACCAGGATGATTGAGAAGGGATCCACACGCCCGGGATTCGGGTCCTTGGATTCGGGGACTAGGATCATTCCGCCGATGAGCAGCGGCAGCAGCATCGGTACGGCCATGAGGAATACCGAGCCCCACCAGAAGTGCTCCAGTAGCACGCCGCCGACAATTGGGCCGAGCACGGCGCCGCCGGAAAATGCTGCAGCCCATACCGCGATGGCTGTGCGGCGCTCAGCATCATCGGGGAAGATGTTCCGGATCAAGGACAAGGTGGCTGGCATCAGCATGGCGCCGAAGACGCCGAGCAGTGCACGGGCGGCCACCAGCTGGGTGGCGTCGGTGGCAAAAGCAGCGAGGGCGGAAACCAGTGCGAAGCCAGTTGCGCCGATCAGCAATAGCTTGCGACGGCCGATCCGGTCGCCTAGTGAGCCCATGGGTACCAGCAGGCCGGCCAGGATCAGCGGGTAGATGTCGATAATCCATAGCAGCTGGTTGCCCGAGGGAGATAGGGCTTTGGTGATTGCCGGTACAGCGAAGGACAACACGGTGTTGTCCACGGAGATCAACAGTACGGGGAACAGCAAGACCGCCAGTGCCGCCCAACGGCGCGGCTTGCTCAGCACTGATGCTCGTAAGGAGATATTTGAAGTCATGACGTTCGCCCTTGGGGTCGTAAGCGGATGCGCGGAGTGTTACCGCAATTATTAACTGTACCGTCCGGACGGTATAGTTACAATTATTGGTAAGGTCAGATCGATCACCAATAAACTTTGGAATGGAGAACCATGGCGCGCCCACCTGCTGCCCGCGGCAAAGTGCTCGATGCTTATATCGCACTGCTGTGTGAAGAAGGAGACCGTGCTGCCACGCTCGAAGCAACGGCAGCCCGAGCGGGAGTCTCCAAAGGGGGGCTGCTCTACCACTTCGCCTCCAAGGAAGCCTTGGCCGACGCCGTGATCGAGGCCAGCGAAGAACCCATCGCCAAAGACATTGAAAGCATGTCCAGCTCTGCTGAAGGAGCCTCGGTTTATTACGTGCGCACCAGCGCGGAAGTCAACACCGACCTGGACCGCTATCTCAATGCCTTGCAGCGGCTGGCGCAAGCCGGAAACAAGGCTGCATCAGAGAAGATCGAAAGCACCAGTGAGCGCTGGTACCAGTGCATTCTGCACGAAGTGGGAAGCAAGGACGTGGCACATCTGGTGATGCTCACCGGAGAAGGACTCTATGCCCAGCTCGCTCTGCCCGGGACATGGTACGAACGGAATTTTGATGGTGAGCTGGATCGCTTACTAGAGTTAGTCACTAGTATCAAGAAGTTGGGACATCTCAACAAAAAATGAGCAGGAAGTAAGCAATGAAAAAAGACAGCGTTGTCTCTCCACGCGCAGGAAGAGTTGGAGCGCTTCTTGGCATCCTGCTACTTGCTCTGTCGTTACGCGCAGCAGTTGTTTCCGTATCCCCATTGCTCTCCCGCATTGAAACGGATATCCAATTCACGGAATTCACCACCGGTCTTTTGGCCATGCTCGCTCCCATCGCCTTCGCCGTCTTCGGGTTGCTTACTCCACGACTGATCAAATCATTCGGCTTGGAAACAACCCTGATGATCTCCTTGGGCTTGGCCGTCAGTGGCCAGATTGCCCGCATCTTCATGCCAGAGGTCTACTCTTTCCTGGGCCTGTCCATCGTGACCCTCGCCGGCTATGGCATGGGCAACGTGGTGCTGCCGCCACTGGTTAAGAAGTACTTCCCGGATCGAATCGGCATGGTCACCAGCGGCTACGTCACGATGCTGGCCATTGGCACCTGGATGGCCCCGCAGTTCTCCGTTCCACTGGCTGACCTCACCAGCTGGCAGATGTCCATCGGTTCCTGGGCCGCGCTCTCGGGCATCGTCCTGATTCCATGGTTGGTTCAGCTCTTTGCCGACCGCGGGGTTGAGCGTCCGGATAACCCGGTCCATGCCAGCGGGCATCCGCAAACTATTGCCAAGATCAATCCTTGGAAGTCCAAAGTCGCCTGGGGCTTGGCAATCTTCTTGGCTGGAAATTCAGCGCAGACCTACGTCTACTTCACCTGGCTTCCGCCATACCTGCAGAACCGCGGCCTGGATGAGCTGGCAGCAGGCAATATGCTTGCGCTCTTTGCAATCCTCGGTTTGCCGGTCAGCCTCTTGGTGCCGCTATGGGTTCCGCGCCTGAAACACCCGATCTTCGCCGTGCTGATCTTCACCGCTTGCTGGGTGTCCGGACACCTTGGCATCTACCTCTCGCCAACCCAGAACACTGCGGTGTGGATCTGCCTTGCGGGCCTAGGCCAGGGAACCTTCGCGATCGCCTTGCTGATGATGAACCTGCGCTCGCGCACGACCTACGGCTCCGGCGTGCTCTCTGGCTTCGCCCAAGGCTTGGGCTATGCCGGAGCCGCGGTAGTTCCGATGCTCTTCGGAGTGGTGCAAAAAGCCACAGATTCGTGGGGCGCGGCCTTCTCCATGCTCGGTGTCTGCGTCATCGTGATGCTGATCGGAGCATTTATCATCAACTCTCCGCGCACTATCGAAGATGATTCGCCGGGCACCGAAGACCTGGGCAAGCTGGAACGCATCAACTAGAAATGACGCTGCGGTCCGTCGCTGGCAGGAGGCGTGGGATTGGGCCGATGCCAATGGCCGGCGGCCAGTGGGACCGACCAGCCAAAGCGGATGGATGCCACACGGATGGCAAAAGCCAGACCGGCAATCCCGGCACCCACCGCAACATTCATGATCCCCAGATGCCACACCACGGCTGTGAGCGCCGCACCAACCATGGCGGCTAAGGCATAGATATCGCGGGGATTGAACAAATCGGGGGTGACGTTGGAAATGACATCACGCATCAACCCGCCGCCCACACTGGTGATCACGCCAAGGAGGACCGCGGTGACCGGATTGAAATCATTCTCCAAAGCCTTGAGCGTACCGGTGACGCAGAACAGTCCCAGTCCGGCGGCATCGAAGAGCTGGACCAGCCGGTGCAGCTTTTGTACCGACGGGGTGAATGCATAAACGCATAGGGCTGCGAGTACCGGTGGAATAAAGTAGATCGGATGCGCGAATGTTGCCGGGGACTGATTGAGAATCAAGTCTCGGACCACGCCGCCACCTAGGCCGCAGACTCCGCCAAGGAAAGCTGACCCGAGCAGGTCAAAACCGCGGCGGGCGGCCATCAGGGAACCCGCGACGGCGAAAAAGAAAATGCCAATGAGTTCAATCAGGATGTACATTCAAGGCCTCTGACAGGTCAATCGGTCGGACAAGGCACAATTATTGCGCACCATTGATCTCAGATGAGAATCTTTGCGACCTTCACTAAGGTGTTGTGATTTCGTGTGCTCACGATGCGCTGCTTTGCCTGCGCATCCATGAGCTTGCCAATGGGATTAGTGGTGCTTTCTCCCTTGCGGACAATCCATGCCACCGCACGGCCCTGGATAGCGTATTCACCATGGTTCGCCAGCCTATCGATGGCCGTTCCAATCTCTTGGGCATCCTGTGCCGTTTCGCAGAGCGTGTAGTACCCATGATGCTCGCCAGCTGGCTGCGGCAAAGGCAACGGGAACGCCGCGGAGAGCTGCTGGATTTCTTCAACGGTATAAACAAGCGTGGGAATCGGGCGCTGATAATGAGATGCCAAGAGCGCGTTGCATTGTTCTTGGATTGCCAGCGGATCGGTGATCTGAACGCTGAGCACCACATTGCCACTGGCCAAAAGTGTTTTCACCTCGGTGAAACCAGCATCCAGAAGCAGCTGCGTCAGATCTTTCATCAGAACTTTGACCCCGCCGACGTTTACTCCACGCAGAAATACGGCGTATCTAGTCATAAGACAATCCAAGCGCATCCGATTGATGCTTGTCGAGCATCGTTTTGCAGGCGAAAGATCGCTAGGATCAAGAACATGCCTCAGCACTTACCTTTTGGATCATGGCCATCAACAATTTCCGCGCAAGAAGTTGCCGCTGGAACCAAACCACTGGGAGGCGCCTGCTTCTTTGCGGACAAGCTCATTGTCCAAGAAGGCCGTCCTGCCGAAGGCGGACGCATCACGCTGATGGAATACGGCACCGACGGAACACCCGGTGCTGAGCTCATTGCGGCTCCATTCAATGTGCGTTCGCGGGTCCACGAATACGGTGGGTCCAGCTGGATGCTGATCGAAGGCGCCACCCCAACCGTTGTCTTTGCGAACTTCGCTGACCAGCGGGTCTACTCCCAGACCGCAGGCGGACACGATGCCATTGAGCTGACTCCGGCCAGTGGTGAGAACGCGGATCCGAAGCTGCGCTTCGCTGAGTTCACCCCAGGACCCGAAGGCACCGTTCTGGCCATTATGGAAGACCTGCGGGCTGAACCGGTGCGCCACATCGTGCAGATCCCGCTTGATGGCAGCGCAGCTAACGATCTGGGCAAGATCCGCATCTTGAGCAGACCTGCACGCTTCGTCGCAGCGCCGCGTTTGAACCCAGCTGGAACCCGGCTGTCCTGGATCAGCTGGGAACACCCGAATATGCCGTGGGATTCCACGCAACTGCACCTGGCTGACTTCACTGAGCAAGGCATCCTTGAGGACACAGTCATTGCCGGGGGCGAAGAAATCTCGGTAATGCAGCCAGAGTGGCTCGATGATGATCAGCTGGCCTTTATCTCTGACGCCAGCGGCTGGTGGAACCCTTACCTCTACCAGGACAGCTCGGCGCGCACCACCAGGTTAGTAGACCGCCCAGCAGAATTTGCCGGTCCGCTGTGGCAGGTGGGAACCAGTTGGTATTTGGTAGAAAACGCCCACACACTGCTGTGCTCCTACGGGACTGGCACCACCAAGCTGGCGCGACTGCACTCGGATACCGGCGGTTTAGAAGATCTGGCGTTGCCCTTCACCCGAGTCCGTCCTTTCGCACTGCGCGACGGTTGGCTGCTTGCCGGTACCTCATCGATGACCCAAGGTGAAGAAATTACCTTGATCAACCTTGAGACCTTGGATCATCACGCGGTGACCCGTGCCATCGCGAAGCTGCCCGAGCCGTCCATGCTTCCTGAGGTTGAAGAATTCGAGTGCAAGAACCTCTCCGGGCAGTCAGTCCACGCTTTGCTCTACCGCCCAGCCCAAGAAGGCTACGCGGGGATGGAAGGGGAACTGCCGCCTTTTGTCACCTTTGTGCATGGTGGACCGACAAGCCAAGCTTCACCTACGCTCAGTGCAACGGTGGCTTATTACACCTCACGCGGCATCGGGGTGGTGGACGTGAACTACGGCGGTTCCACCGGCTACGGACGTGATTACCGAAATCGCCTGCGCGAGGCCTGGGGCGTGGTGGACGTGGCCGATACCGTCGCGGTGATCAACGCATTGGTTGCCCAGGGAATTGCGGATCCAGCACGCATCGGCATCGAAGGCGGCAGCGCCGGCGGCTGGACCGTATTGTGCGCTCTGACGTTCTCGGATGTCTTCACCGCAGGCATCAGCCGATACGGCGTCTCGGATCTGGTAGGACTGGTTCAGGACACCCACGACTTCGAGTCGCAGTACATGTTCTCGCTGGTCGGACCGTACCCGGAAGCCGCAGACCTCTATGAGAAACGCGCTCCGATCAACCACGTCTCGAAGATCTCCTGCCCGGTCCTGCTCCTGCAGGGCGATGAGGACAAGGTGGTGCCGCCGGCACAATCGCAAGTAGTGGCCGAGGCGCTCGCCGAACGGGGCATTGCCCATGCGTACATTCTCTTCGAAGGAGAACAGCATGGTTTCCGGAAGTCCCAGAACATCATCAAGGCGCTGGAAAGCTCTTTGGCTTTCTACGCGCAGATCTTCAAGTTCCAGACCGACGTGCCAAGTATCGAATTGTCCTAGGGCAGATCAACACCGGAATCAGGGGCCTGCCAAGAATCCCGCAAACGATCCATTTCGCGGCGATCTTTCTTGGTAGGCCGCCCTGCGCCACGTTCACGAATCGGGACCTGCGGAATGATCAGGCGTTCTCGCGGTGGAGTGTGGTCGATGTAGCACTTGACGGCAACTGGTGCGCCAACACGCTTGGAAATCAGTGCGCTGACTTCCAAGTCACGGTCGAATCCGTCCTTGCGCACACGGATGCGATCGCCTGGCACAACGGTTTGCGACGCTTTGACCGGGTCGCCGTTCAAACGCACATGGCCAGCACGGCACGCAGTAGTTGCGGCAGAACGGGTCTTATAGATGCGTACTGCCCAAAGCCATGCATCGAGACGAACTTTGCCGCTTGTTGGAATTTGGACCATGGCAAAAGTCTAGATCAGCGACCTGTTAGAGCCGCAGTTAAAACTAGGTGGACACCGTTGCGTCGTCGCAAATCTCAACTAGGCGCTCTTGCAATGCCTCAGGTGCCTGATCTCCGGAATTAGCCAGTTCCTGCAGCACATCAACTAGTTCCTGCGGCAGCCCACCGCCCTGAACAGATTTCACGATGGAAGAAAGAACACGCAATTCGCTGGCATCTATGGTGCCGTCTTGGACCGGGGCGCATGCCTGACGCACGATTTCCTTAGAAGCCGCGTCGGTGAGCTGACTAGCTGCGCCGTTGGCAGTATCCTCAACAAACGCGCAACCGGTGCTCAACAATGCCATAGCTGAGATAGCAACTACCGTTGCTAGCTTCCGAACTTTCTCAATCCCCATAACAATAAATCTTAGCCATTGAGAATGAGATTCTGCTGAATGCCAACCGAGTCGATCATCTGAAGATTGCAGGAGGTGATGCACAATGGATCGGTGACTAGCGAGCAGAAGAACACCGCAAATGACAGTGCCACCAAGCAGCGAATCATCGCTCAATTGGCCCAGGAACTCTCCGTTGAATCCAAGGTAGCAACCTGGCAGATTACGGCAGCCATTGAGCTTTTGGACTCTGGCTCGACCGTTCCTTTCATTGCCAGGTATCGAAAAGAAATTACCGGCATGCTCAGCGATAGTCAGCTGCGCCTGCTCGAAGAGCGCCTGCGCTACCTGCGTGAGCTGGAGGAGCGCCGCGCAACAGTTCTGGAAGCCATCGCTGAAGCCGGCAAGCTCACCGACCAGCTTGCCGAAGCTATTGCACAGGCCAGCACCAAGACTGAACTTGAAGACCTCTACCTGCCGTTCAAATCCAAGCGTCGCACCAAGGCCCAGATTGCCCGCGAAGCAGGACTGGAACCACTAGCTGATCTGCTGCTCTCGGACCCAATGACGGACCCGGTGCAGGCAGCTGCCGACTACCTGAATGCAGAGGCAGGATTCTCCACGGACCAAGACGTGCTTTCGGGTGCGCGCTCCATCGTGACCGAGCGTGTTTCACAGGATGTCGTCCTTGCTGGCGAACTGCGTGAACGTCTGTGGAATACCGGCAAGATTGGTGCGAGCGCCGCGTCAGGTGCCACCGCAGAAGGGCAAGGCAAGTACTCGGACTACCTGGACTACGTGGCGGATCTTGACCGGCTTCCATCCCACCGCGTGCTGGCATTGTTGCGCGGCGAACGCGAAGGCGTGCTGAACCTGCAGCTGGCTGAAGCCGATCCACGCGATGAGGCGGCTTTGGATGAAGCACGCAGTGGGTATGAGAACGCGATTGCTTCTTCGCTGGGACTGAATGTTCCAACCGGTGCACCAGCTGCGAAGTGGATTTCGCAGACCGTGCGTTTGGCGTGGAAGGCCCGCCTGCTCACCCGATTCGAATCCGACCTTCGCTCACGCTTGTTTGAAGCGGCTGAAGATGAATCGGTGAAAATTTTCGCGGCAAATCTTCGCGATGTCCTGCTGGCCGCACCGGCTGGAAACAAGGCAGTACTGGGTTTGGACCCAGGCCTGCGCACAGGGGTCAAGGTTGCCGTGGTGGACCTGACCGGCAAGTCGGCAGAAACGGCAACGATCTATCCGCATGCTCCCGCCAATAAGTGGAATGAATCCCTGGCTGTGCTCATCAAACTGGCAAAGAAGTACGGCACCTCGCTGATCGCTGTCGGCAACGGCACCGCCGGACGTGAAACGGACCGGCTGGCGGCAGAAGTCATCAAGGAGCTCGGCGGCGCGGGCGTTGACCGAGTCATCGTCTCCGAAGCTGGCGCCTCGGTCTACTCTGCCTCTGAACTGGCCAGCCAAGAACTGCCGGACATGGATGTGTCGTTGCGTGGCGCAGTATCGATTGCTCGCCGCTTGCAAGATCCGCTGGCTGAGCTGGTGAAGATTGATCCCAAGTCCATTGGCGTAGGCCAGTACCAGCATGATGTCACCGCTTCGAAGCTGGATCGTGCACTGGATGCCGTGGTTGAAGACTGCGTGAATGCCGTAGGCGTTGACGTCAATACCGCTTCGCCAGCCTTGCTGGCTCGCGTGGCCGGTGTGGGACCGCTGCTCAGCCGCAACATCGTGGATCACCGCAACGCCAACGGTCCTTTCGCTACCCGTAAGGATTTGCTGAAGGTTCCGCGTTTGGGCGCGAAAGCTTTTGAACAGTGTGCTGGATTCTTGCGCATTACTGGTGGCAAGGAAAAACTCGATGCGTCCTCGGTCCACCCCGAAGCCTATGCCTTGGCCAAAACCTTGCAGTCCAGTGCCGAAGCACAGGGCCGCCGACTTGAAGAGCTGAATTTGCAGGAGTTCGTCACCGAGCAGTTCGGTGAACCGACCATTCGTGACGTGATTGCTGAATTGCGCCGTCCTGCTCGCGACCCTCGTGGTGAGTTTGTTACGGCCACCTTGAAGGAGGGTGTAGAGACCATCAAGGACGTTATGCCGGGGATGATCATGGAAGGCACCGTTTCCAACGTTGCCGCCTTCGGTGCGTTCGTGGACTTGGGTGTCCACCAAGATGGCTTGATCCATGTCTCTGCGATGAGCAACAAGTTCATTTCGGATCCGCGCGAAATGGTCAGCTCCGGGCAGATCGTGAAGGTCAAGGTGCTGGAAGTGGACACCGTGCGCAAGCGTATTTCGCTGACGTTGCGTTTGGATGATGAGCTTCCTGCTGCCGGTGAAGCTGCACAGAACAACGGGCCGCGCGAACGCAGGGGAGCCGCTGCCGGACGTTCGGCGCGTCCGGGCCAAAACCGAAACGGGCAGAACCGCAAGAATGAACCCGCGAAGAATATGCCAGCTGCTCCGGGGAACACCGCAATGGCTGAAGCACTGCGTAGAGCAGGTCTGGGTAAGTAGATTACAAACCCTTCGGTAAACCTAACCTAGGTTAGCGTCGGCTAGCTTAACTTGGTCCCAACTAGGGATGATTCCCTAATTCAGCTTGGACTAAGTGAGTGCGAACTTCGGTGACAAGCAGAGAAAACGGGCCTACTCTTTAGGTATGGAACTTACAGGAAAACTGGCAGAAGCCTTCAGCACACAGGTAACTCTCGAACTAACCGCAGCAACGGTTTACCGTCAGCTGGCAGTTGAAATGGAAGTATTGAGCCTTCCAGGCATCGCTGGCTGGTTCCGCGCCCAGGCTGGCGAGGAAATCGTGCATGCGGAGAAGTTCATGACCCACATGACCGACCGCTCGGCGCATCCTCGGATTGGCGAGCAACCAGCACCTACCCTGAACGTGAAGAGCGTTGCAGACGCCTTCGCCGCCTCCTTGGCCCATGAGCAGAAGGTCTCCGAAGCGATTCGCGAGCTGTACCGACTGGCACAGACCGAAGGCGACATTGATTCGATTCCACTGCTGCACTGGTTCATCGACGAGCAGGTTGAAGAAGAGGCCACCGTTGGTGAAATCTTGGACCGCGTCAAGATGATCGGCAACGATGGGAGCGGCCTGCTGCGGTTGGACGCAGAGCTCGGCTCGCGTTCTTCCGCTTCGTAAGAAGGCACGAAGTACGCATCTTCTAAAAATGGAATAAACTTAGGGAAGCAACCGCTGGTTGCTTCCCTAAGTTTTTCATTTGAGGTGGTTGTGAACCAGGTGGGCTTTCCACATCAGTCGGCTCGGACGTCGTCCGTTACCAATACCCACCGGACGACTGCCTCACTCAAGCTACGCAAAGGTGCCGGCCGGCACTACGTTGTACAGAGTCATTTAGATCAGGGCACCGAGCTTGTATTGATCGAGGTCAAGGGTTCGTGGGCGCATGTACTTGTGCACCAAACGTACGGTTGGCTGCCTAACGTCTATCTTGAGGCGATTCCGGCGGTCTTTGACGAGCCTGTAATTTCCGAGGACGAGGATGAGTTGGCCGAGCCAGTTCTTTCTCGTTATTCATTGATTGAAGCCACCCACGTGACAACGGCAACGTTGAATCTTCGCAAAGGCAGCGGAACTGGTTACCCGGTGCTCAAGGTCATTGACCAGGGTTCCAAGGTTCGTTCAATGCTTCAGCAGGGACTGTGGTCCCAGGTTCAGTGCGGTAAGTTGCTGGGTTGGGTTCCAAGCATGTACTTGCAGCAGGTTCCATCGCGTCCAGCAAAGGGCGGATTGATTGCGGTTCCTAATCAGCGTGCGCTGACCACTATTGGTCTGAACGCGCGTCGCGGTCCGGGGGATCATTATTCGCTGGTGCGTATTCTCCCGGCGGATACTGCCGTGGTTATAGTTGCTCGTCAGGGTGCCTGGCGGCAGATTGACCGTGACGGTGAAGAAATGTGGATCCCTGCCAGCCAGCTTCGCACCGTGTACTAATAAGCGGTAACGAACCCTTTAGGCAATCTGTAGATCTGCTGAGGAAACTAAGCCAGACTCTGCGGCCACAACAGCTAGCTGCACGCGATTAGTCACGTCCAGCTCCTCCATGATGCGCGCCAAATGGAGTTTTACCGAACCTTCGGAGATATGCGAAATTCGCGATATCTGAACGTTGGTCAATCCTGCCGCAACCAAACGCACAAGGCTGCTGTCGCGTTCGCTGAGATTGCGTACGATCGCCTGGTTTGTTGAACGGCGGACTATTCGTGCAGTTGCTTCCCATCCGTCCACGGGTTTGGCGAATAGCTGGTATCCGGCGGCGACCATTCGCAAGGCACTCGGAAGTTCATTGCTGATGAAATCCTTTGAGACCAGACCCGAACTGCCCGCATCGTAGGCCCTGGCTATTTCTTCACGGTTGTACCGGGTGGCCAGGACTACGATCTTCGTCTTTGGCGCGCGTCCAGAAATGGAACGGATGGTTTCAAGCAGGTTCGATCCGTTTAGCGACGCTTCTAAAATGACGATATCCGGTCGCAGTTCAGCTGCTGACTCGATAGCCTCGGACATTGAGTCAGTAACGCTCTAAGATCAGCCGGAGAATTGCGTTGGTTACTATTCTTGGAATGCATATCGGCATCGCAGTTGTTATGGGCCTCCCTTTCTTCTCAGGCATTATGGCTTCCGCAGACGCGGTGCTGGTGTCTAGCGCGACCTGGCTGACGATTCAGCGCTGGCTGTACGGGGTATGGAACGACCGGTTCCGTACGAAGAAGCCATCGCTGAAGATTTCTGAAAAGATCGAAATCAACGAGAAATCAGCCGAAAAAGTCTCTTCCAACGCCTAGCCGAAGAGGCTCTTGAGCATAAATTTAGGGGCGAACCGTTTTAGTTCGCCCCTAAATTTATGTAGCTGGTACTTTCCGCCGCTGTTGCGGATCTAAGCAGATTACTCGCCTACGTAGAACAGGCGCTTGTTCACGAATTCGTCCATGCCCAGAGGTCCGAGCTCACGGCCGAAACCTGAGCGCTTGACGCCACCGAATGGCATCTCTGCTCCTTCGGCGCTGGCTGCGTTGACGTTGGTCATGCCAGACTGCAGCTTCTGGGCTACCTTGGAGGCGCGCTCAACGTCGGTGGAGTGCACCGATCCGCCAAGGCCGTAGATGGTGTCATTGGCCAGCTCGGTTGCTTCTTCGTCGCTGGATACCTTGTAGACGACGGCTACCGGACCGAAGAGCTCTTCGTAGTAGGCGCGCATGTCCTTGGTGATCCCGGTGAGCACAGCAGGGGAGTAGTAGGCCGAAGGGCCATCATGCAGCACGCCGCCGGCGTGCAGGGTAGCGCCCTTGGAGACCGCATCCTGAACCTGCTCGTGCAGCGCTTCTGCAGCCTGGCGCGAGGACAGTGGAGCAAAGGTGCCCTCGGCTTCTGCCATCGGGTCGCCCGGCTGCAGGCCTTCGGCGCGCTTGGTCAGTTCGGAGACGAACTCGTCGTAGATGTCGTCCATGACAATCATGCGCTTATTCGAGTTGCATGCCTGGCCGGTGTTATCGATGCGGTAGCCCCAGGCAGTATCCACAATGCCCGAGACATCATCGGAGTCCAGCACAACGAAAGGATCCGAACCGCCCAGCTCCAGTACTGCCTTCTTCAGGTTGCGTCCGGCCTGCTCGCCGATGATTGCGCCAGCGCGCTCCGAACCGGTCAGCGAGACGCCCTGGATGCGGGAGTCGGCGATGATGGTGGAGATCTGGTCGTGGGTAGCGAACAGGTTGTTGTAGACACCTGCCGGGACGCCGGCTTCATCCATGATTTCTTGGATGGCCAGTGCCGAACGCGGGCAGGATTCTGCATGCTTCAAGATGATGGTGTTGCCCAGCATCAGGTTAGGCGCTGCGAAACGGGCTACCTGGTACAGCGGGAAGTTCCACGGCATGATGCCCAGCAGCGGGCCAACTGGACGCTTCTGCACGATGGCCTTGCCGCCGGAGAAGGACTTGATTTCCTGGTCTGCGGCCAAGGTCGGGCCTTCGGTAGCGAAGTATTCAAAGATTTCCTGGCAGAATTCTGCCTCGCCCACGGCTTCAGACAATGGCTTGCCCATTTCCGTGGTCATGATCTTGCCCAGTTCCGCTGCACGTTCAGCGAAGAGTGCGCCGACCTTGGAAACAATCTTGGCACGCTCGGTGATATCAACGTCCTGCCATGACTCGTAGGCGCTCTGCGCTGCGGTCAGTGCCTGTTGAACTTGGTCATCGGTTGCCGCGTTGAATTCTTCAACAACTTCACCGGTAGCCGGGTTCAAGACCTTGTAGGTTGGGGCGCTCATCAATGCTCCTGTCGTAGGTACCAAAGTGGTTGGCGTAAGCCCTATGCGCTTACGCTATCGAACTTCACGCAATAAATGAATGTAATTCACTTCATATTTCGTCTACTTTGAGCCTATCTGGAGAAAGCACTTTGAGCCACCACAGAACAGCAGGCATTGGGCTGAAAATCTGAATGCTGACCGAAGGGAAAGAAAAAGTCACGGTTTGCCAAGATATCCTTGGCAAACCGTGACTTCAATGCACACCAAATTCGGGTGTGATTAGTGGATTGCTAGCCGATAGCGGAAGCGCGCCACCAGTCGATGCCGGCATCGCCCTGGGCAATCTTGGCGATTTCAGCCAATTCAGCTTCGGTGAAATCAACGTTCTCCAGTGCGCCCAAGTTCTCATCAAGCTGCTTGGTCGACGATGCGCCAATCAGCACCGAGGTCGCCGCGCCATCACGCAGCAGCCAGGCCAGGGCCATCTGGGCCAGCGACTGGCCGCGCTTCTGCGCAACTTCGTTCAGGCGGCGAACCTTGGTCAGGTTCTCCTCGGTGAGCTGGGCTTCGAGCGAACGGCGTCCGCCCTGGCGAACGACATCCGTGGTCTCCAAGTACTTGTCGGTCAGCAGGCCTTGGGCCAATGGGGTGAAGGCGATGGCGCCCATGCGTTCTTCCTGCAGGGTCTGCAAGAGTCCGTGCTCAACCCATGGATTCAGGATGTTGTACGACGGCTGGTGGATAACCAGCGGAGTTCCCAAGTCCTTGGCAATTGCCACAGCTTCTGCCGTGCGCTCAGCGGAGTAGGAGGAAATACCTACGTAGGTGGCCTTGCCCTGGCGAACCAGTGTATCCAGAGCACCGATGGTTTCTTCCAGGGGCGTCTTTGGGTCAAAACGGTGCGAATAGAAGATGTCCACGTAATCCAGGTTCATCTTCTGCAGAGATGCTTCGCATGAGGCAAGCAGGTACTTGCGCGAACCGAAGGTTCCGTGAGGACCAGGCCACATGTCGTAGCCGGCCTTGGAAGAGATGACCAGCTCGTTGCGGTAGGGCTTGAAATCCTTGGCCATCATGCGGCCAAAGTTCTCTTCGGCGGAACCTGCTGGTGGGCCATAGTTGTTGGCCAAATCGAAGTGGTTGATGCCCTTGTCGAAAGCGTGGCGCAGGATCTCGCGCTGGGTGTCGAATGGACGGTTGTCACCGAAGTTCCACCAAAGTCCCAAGGAAAGTGGGGGAAGGCGCAGACCCGAATCGCCAACGCGGCGGTAGCCGTAGTGCTCATAACGGTCCGCGGCAGCAGTGTATGGGCGGTGCAGTTCCGAGACGGAAGGGAGGCGTTCGTATTCCACGAGGCACCTTTCTGCCAGCGCATATGCTGGCGACGGTGGAGGATATGAGATCTTCGTTACCAGAATATGTCAGATTACTTAGTGTTTTACAGAGCCATGCGATGAATCCGCTCAATGCGTAACCGGGCTGCAGAAAGAAGCGTTAAATGAGGAACCGACCCGCCAGGCCAAGGAGGTAACGCCTGTGCGGATCGGTTCATCTAGATCACTCGCACCTTGAGAAGGTATTAACCACACTAGAAGCTGAATCTTGAAGGTAGCTGAATACCACGTGTGTTCTCTCTTAGGAAGATGCTGTTTCTAATAATTCGAGGGCGGGTCGGAAGCGGGGAAGGATTCGTCTTCCCATTCTTCGACTAGCGCTTCATCATGCTCGTCGTGCCGCTTCTTCTCTTCTGCGGCAAGCCGTTGCTTTTCCTCTTCCGCACCACCGGCCAGCCCGGCACCTGTTTGTTCAGACATGCTCTTCCTCCCAACATCCGTTCGCCACCTTCGGCAAAGATGACTTGTCCCTGTTCCTTCAGTGTTCACCCATTCACCATGGTTGTCGAGGGCAAAGCAATACTCTGATTTCGACTTCATCGCACGGACAGGATTTAATCGTAGGTATGCCAATGATCAATAACCCCGCCGATGGATCCGAAATCTTCTTTGATGATGACCAGGGCGGGGGCGAACCGATTCTATTCCTGCACGGTTCCGCACTGTCACGATCTATTTGGCGCGGCCTGGGATACACCAAAGCACTGGGCGAGGGGCACCGGACCATCCGGATGGACCTGCGCGGGCATGGCAAGTCCGCCAAATCCCACGACGTGGCTGACTACACCATGGATAAGGTGGTCGGGGATATCCAAGCGGTGCTGGATCACTTGGGCATTGAACGCATCCATATCGTCGGCTATTCCTTCGGCGCACGCACCGGACTTCATATGGCCATGCATCACCCCGAGCAAGTGATCTCCTTGATCATGCTCGGCGGCACCTACGAAATCACTGACGGCGAAATTGGAAAGCTGTTCTTCCCTGGCTATCTCGAGGTGCTTCGAAACGGCGATATCGAGGGTTTTGTCACCGGGCAGGAAAAGAACGGACGCCTTGATCCGTCCACGCGCCTGGCCTTCAAATCCAATGATCCGCTGGCCCTGGCGGCTTACTACGAAGCAGCCGAGACCTTGCAGAATATCGACCCGGCTGACCTTGCAGAAATCAGGATCCCCACCTTGCTCCTGATCGGAACCAGGGACCAGCCGCGCTTCGACCAGAACAAGATCATGGTCCGCACCTTGCCCAATGCACGCATGGTGGCCCTGCCAGGGCGAACGCACGGCAGCACGCTGTTCCCCATCGAACCGGTAGTGAACGCAATCCAGTCTTTTTGGACCGGACGCCAGCGATGAACCCGGTTCGCTTTGACTTGGAGAAGATTTCTTCGGGACTGGCCTTCGGACCAAGCCGCGAAGAACTCTACGCCTCCGTGGCAGCGCATCCTGCGCAGCCGCTGGTTATCCAAGCGCCACCGGGATCCGGTAAAACCACGATCGTTCCTCCTACGGTAGCCAACGCACTGGAACAGGCCGGGTTGACCGGAAAAATCATGGTGACCCAGCCACGCCGTGTCGCAGCCCGTGCCGCAGCCCGCCGCCTGGCCCAGCTTGATGGCTCGGCCTTGGGCGAGCGCGTCGGATTCGCGGTTCGTGGCGAACGCAGGGCATCGGCACAGACCCAGATCGAATTCGTGACCGCGGGCCTGATGCTGCGCAAGCTGCTGGCCGATCCGGATCTTGACGGTGTCAGCGCGGTAATCATTGATGAAGTCCATGAGCGTTCCATCGATACCGACTTGCTGCTGGCGATGGTCAACCAGGTCAGCGAACTACGCGATGACTTGTCGCTGATCGTCATGAGTGCCACCTTGCATGCCCAAGAGCTGTCACAGCTGCTGGCACGCGAGAAGCCAGCTGCGGTGCTCAGCACCCAAACAGCACAGCATGAAGTGCAAGAAGCTTTCGACAGCTTCCCCGGAACGCGCAATACCGAACACGGGTTGAAGGACGAGTACCTGCGCCATGTAGCAACCGTGGCAGTAAAGCATTCGGCCACAGCCAATGCGGCAAGCAGCACCCCGGTCGATACCTTGGTCTTTGTTCCGGGCGTGCGGGAAGTAGAACGCGTCTGCTCACAGGTGGCGGCCACCGGAGGACAGGCCTTGGCCCTGCATTCGCAGATTTCCTCCAAAGAACAGGACCAGATCCTCAGCGAACCCGCAGCAGGCAGCGCCGCACGGATTATTGTCGCCACCTCCATCGCCGAATCGTCGGTCACCGTGCCACGGGTGCACCTGGTCGTTGATGCAGGCTACGCCCGTGAACCTCGCCGGGATAGCTCGCGAGGTTTCTCCGGGCTGGTGACGGTGGTTGCCAGCCGTTCGGCGGCCACCCAAAGGGCCGGACGTGCAGGACGCCTGGGGCCGGGCAAGGTGGTGCGGACCTTGGATCCCAAATCCTTTGCCGCCGCCCCAGCGCATTCCACACCGGAAATCCGTACCGGCGACCTGGCTGCTGCCGGGCTGTCGCTGGCCGCGTGGGGGACACCGCGCGGTGAAGGCCTAAGCATGTGGGAAGCCCCGCCGGCTGCCACCATGGCTCATGATGAGCAGGTCTTGCGCGCACTGGACGCGGTTGACGACTCCGGGCAGATCACCTCATTGGGTGAGCAGATGATGAAGATTCCAACTGATCCGCGTACCGCACGCGCCCTCTTGGAAGGGAACCAGATTTTCGGCACCCGGGCGGCAGCCGAGGCGGTGGCTTTGCTTTCCAGTTCGGAGCGCATTGCCAGCGCGGATCTAAACGAATTGCTCAGCGCCGTGCGCCGGAGCTCGCATCCGGCGAACCGAGCCTGGAAGCATGAGACGCTGCGTTTGGAGAAGCTTCTGGGCGTCGCCGGAAACAGTGCAGGCCGCCAGCCTGCCTCAGCTGCCCAGGGGCTGGCCGGGGTGTGCGCTCTGGCGTATCCGCAATGGATTGCGCGCAAGGTCGGCCAAGAAGAATACCTGTTGGCTTCGGGCACCCGTGCTGCACTGCCCCGCGGCAGCCAATTGGTGCATGAAGAATTTATTGCGGTCGCCGAAGTATCCCGCACTGGTTCCAAATCCATGATTCGTCGGGCTATTGGCATTGACTTTGAAACTGTCTTGGAACTGTTGCCGCAGCTTCACCAGAAACGGGAGACGGCAGAACTGGTTGACGGGAAGATCAGTGCCCGGCAGGTTGAAAGCTTTGGTGCAATCGAGCTGGCAGCCCATCCCATCAAGGCCACCGAAGAGTTGGGCAAGGAAGCAGTTGCTAATGCCATTGCCATCCAAGGTCTTGGCTTCTTCGGCACCCACGATAAGTTCGAGGCCTTGCGCCGGCGTATGGATACGGCTCATCGCTTGCTGGGCGAACCCTTCATCCCGGTAGATGACCAGAGCCTGATCGCATCTGCAGGGAACTGGCTGCAGCCGGTGCTGCGTCAGGTGGCTTCGGGCAAGAACGTGGCCAAGGTCGATTTGTATTCGGCGTTGCGCACGTTGCTGCCTTGGGAGCATGTCCATGATTTTGATGCACTGGTGCCAGAAAGGCTCCAGGTGCCCTCCGGGTCCAGAATTTCCGTGGCGTATCCGGAGATCGGCCAGTCAGGGCCAGCTGTCGTATCGGTGAAATTACAAGAATGCTTTGGAATGGATACTTCCCCGCGCCTGGTCAATGGCAAGCTTGCGGTGCAGTTTCATCTGCTCTCACCGGGAGGGCATCCGCTGGCGGTCACCGACGACTTGGTCAGTTTCTTCAATGGCCCCTATGCGCAGGTTCGCGCTGAAATGCGCGGGCGCTACCCGAAGCATCCATGGCCAGAGAACCCATGGGACCACGTGGCTACCGCCAAAACGAAGAATCGCTTGAACAGGCAGTAGACAGCAGTACGCCGGGAGAGCGGGTGAAAAACACCCGCCCTCCCGGCGTACTTAGTTGTGCGTGCTTAGGCGAAGGCCGAGAAGCCGGTGATGTCGCGGCCCATGATCAGCGCCTGCACGGTTTCGGTGCCTTCATAGGTATGGATTGCTTCCACATCGGCGAAGTGGCGTGCCACGCGGTTGCTTGTCAGAATGCCGTTGCCGCCGAGCAGGTCACGTGCGTTGGAGGCAATGACGCGCGCGGTGCGGGTGGCGGTGTACTTGGCCAGCGAAGCCTGCGGGCCGGTCAGCTCGCCTGCGCCTTCGCGCTTGGTAGCCTGCATGACCAGCACCTGCATGGTGGCCAGCTCCGACTGCATGCGGGCCAGGCGTTCCTGGACAATCTGGCTTTGGGCAAGAGGTCGGCCAAACTGCACGCGCTGCTTGGCGTAGTTCACTGCCGACTCGTAGCAGGCAGTTGCGTGGCCTACTGCCGACCAGGCGACGCCCAGACGGGTAGCGAACAGCACGCGGGAGGTGTCCTTGAAGCTCTGTGCATTAGGCATGACATCTTCATCCGGGACAAAGACGTTTTCCATGCGGATATGCGCCTGCCAGATGGCACGCAGCGAAAGCTTATTTTCAATGGTGGTTGCGCTGTAGCCCTCGGCATCCTGATGGACGATGAAACCGCGGACCTTGCCCTGCTCATCGCGGGCCCACACGATGGACACGCCACCGATGGAGCCGTTGCCGATCCACTTCTTTTCACCGCTCAAGCGGTAGCCGCCCTGGACCTTGGTAGCTCGGGTCTCCAAAGAAACGGAGTCAGAGCCGTGGGTTGGCTCGGTCAGTGCGAAGGCTCCGGGAAGTTCGCCACGCAGCATGGGCAGTGCGTACTTCTGAATCTGCTCATCGCTGCCGCAGTACAGCACGGAGCGCACCGCCAAGCCGCCCTGGACACCGACAATGGTGGACACCGAGCCGTCGCCGCGGGCCATTTCCATATTGACCAGGCCGGCGGCCAGCGGGCTCATCTGCTCGTAGCCCTCAAGGTTCAGGCCATCGCGCAGAAGGTCTGCGTCGCCCAGCTTCTTGATCAGGTGCAGCGGGTAGTCAGCCTTGTCCCAGTACTCGTGGATATTTTCCTTGACCTCGTCGAGGATGAACTTGCGGGCTTTGGCGCGCCAAGCGTTATCGGCTTCGCCTACTTCGGCGAAGACTCCTGTCGGATCGATATTGACGTCGCCGGACCACAGATCATATTCGGGTTCAACAACGCCGGCTGGGAATTCGAAACCGGTCTCCGGCTGGGTCATGACAGATGCTCCTGGTAGCTGTGGTGAAAAAGCTTCACCCCTAGCCTAATGGAACGCAGTGCCATGTCAAGGAACTTGGTTTCAATTGCGTAGTGTCTTCGATTATTTACCGTGTTCGCTCAGCGCGCGGGAGACCGCTTGGAGGATGGACTGCTCATCGGCACCGGCATCCAAGACTGAAACCACCACGGTCGGAGCGGCCGGCTTCTGAGCGGCAGTTTTCTGTTCCGGGTCCAGCAGATCTGCGAAGCGGTTCAGGAACTGGCGGACGTCATTGGCCAATTTGGTGCGGTCTGTGCTGGTCGCATCCTTGAGCCAGCTGCGCAAGTGGTCGTTGTGGATTGCAACCAGGCCAGCGCTCACTCCCAAGCACAGCGACTTCTCTGTGGCAGTCTTGGCCAATTCGCGTCGGTTCAAAAATCCGTAGAAAGCCCGTTCGTAACGGTGCGTGGAAACCAGTTCGCGCTCACGCAGCGAAGGCACCGAGGAAAGCAGCTTATGGCGCAGCGCGGCGCCTTCGGGATTGACCGTGTATTGGTCGAAAACCACGTGGGCGGCATCGATCAGGGTAGTGATCGCATCAACCGACGACGCGGCCAGCGTGGTCTGAACGTGGGTGATGATCATTTCCTGGTCCGCAAAGACCATATTTTCTTTGGAGCCGAAGCGGCGGAAGAAAGTGGAACGCGAAATTCCCGCGGCCGCAGCTAACTCGTCAACACTGGTGGCGTCGAAGCCCTGGGTGATGAGTAGGTCGAGGGCTGCTGGGGGCACTGCGGAAGAAGCGATCATGATTCACGAATTTAGCACGATTCAAGGGGCGGGTTCCTTGTGTTCTGCTGAGCGCGCCGCGTAAATGATTGTGTACTAGTGTCGCCATGACTACGCTGAACAACAAGACGTTCTGAATAAAGACGTCATCTTTAGTTCAATTGAAAGAGAAGTGAGGGCCCATGGGAATCTCGATCGCAAACGCCGCGCTACGTTTGGTCAGTGGCGCATTCATTCTCAACAGCGGTATCAACAAGCTGCGCATTGATGAGGCCAGTGCTGCCGGCCTGCAGCAGGTGGCAGCCAACGGCGTGCCGCAATTGGCTGAAGTAGAGCCAGCAGTTTTCGGCAAGGCACTGTCTATCGGTGAAATCTCCCTCGGAAGCGCATTGCTCCTGCCACTGATTCCAACGCGGTTGGCTGGTCTGGGCCTGGGTGCATTCTCCGGAGCCTTGCTGGCTTCCTACCTGCGCACCCCGGGGATGACCGAATCCGATGGCATCCGCCCTACCGCTGATGGCACCGCACTGGCCAAGGATGTCTGGCTGGCCGGCATCGCTGTGGCATTGATCTTCGGACGCAAGGGCGCCAAGAAGATCAAGAAAGCAAAATAAGCAGCACAAAGCTCTTGAGCAAAACACTCAGCAGGCCGTAAGTTGATCTTGAAGACTGTGATTTTCAGCGGCCACATTTGGACAACAAGCTAAGAGGAGAACCAATGGGTTTCTTAGATGATGCAAAGAAGAAGCTGGGCGAAGCAGTCGAGAACGCGAAGGATTTCGCTGGAGACGCTACCGAAAACATCAAGAGCTTCGCCTCCGATGCCCAAGAAAAGATCGGCGAGAAAATCGACGAATTCAAGCACGGCGAGGACGGCGAAGAGTCGGAAGAAGCTGAAGACGAGGCCTAGAAGCCGCAAAATAAGCGCCTGATCCAATGGTTTCCAAACCAGGATCAGGCGCTTATTTTTTGTGCGTTGCCGGTAGCGCCTAACGCTGTGCTTTCTTGCCATCAGACAAGAATGCAACCACCAGTACAGCCGCTACTGCGATGAAGCCGGGCAGCATCAAGGCCTGGCCCAAGCCAGCGGAAGTCGCTTCCATGATCACCGCCGGATCCTTGGAGTCCGCTTGGGAGATCAATGCGGAAACACGCGCCTCCATCATCACCGCGATCAGCGCCGAACCAAGCACCGAACCGATCTGTCGGGTGGTGTTGTAAATTCCGGAACCAGCCCCGGCATCACGTGCCGTCAGATCCTTGGTGGCTGCCAGCGACAGCGAAGGCCAGATCATCGCCGAACCGATGCCCTGAACCGCTGAAGGAATCAATAATGTCCACAACGGGATCTCGGCGTGCATCATGAATGCATAAACCACGGTGGCTCCGCCAAAGAGGAAGAACCCGGGTATTGCCAGGATGCGGGGGCTGAGCTGGTTGACCTTCTTGCCCAGCTGCGGGGCGATGAAAATCGCCACCACTGCCATCGGCGAGATCATCAAGGCAGACTGGGTTGGAGTCAGCCCGCGAACGTTCTGCAAGAAGAACACCATAGGCAGCGCAATGGTGGAAATGGTCAATCCCATGAACGAGATCGCGACATTGGACAAGGAGAAGTTGCGGACCTTGAACAGGCGCAACGGAACCAGCGGTTCAGCGGTGGTCTTGTTCTGCCACCAGATGAACACCCCGAACAGTGCTATGCCAATGATGATCAAATGCCACGAACCAAGCGGGCCAATAAATGGTTCCCAATTAGTTGCATCGCCTTCCTGGATGCCGAAGACCAGGCAGAACATTGCCAATGCGGAAAGGAAGACTCCAAACCAGTCGAAAGAATGCGCATGCGATTCGAGGCGTGGAACGAATTTGAAGACCATGATCAAGCTGAACACCGCAATGGGCAGATTGATGAAGAAGATCCACTCCCAGCCGACGGAGTCCACCAGCAAGCCGCCGGCAATGGGACCGATCAGCGAGGCGATGCCAGCGACCGCACCCCACAGGCCCATGGCTGCGCCACGATGCTCATAGGGGAAGAGCCGGGTAATGAGCGTCATGGCCTGAGGCGAAATCATCGACGCGCCAAGGCCCTGAACCGCGCGGGCTGCTACCAGGGAGCCCAAGGAATCGGATAAGCCGCACCACAGCGAGGCCAGCGAGAAGATGACCATGCCGATGAGGTAGATATTGCGCGGACCGAAGCGGTCGCCAAGGCGACCGGTGATCAACAGCGGCACCGCAAAAGTCAGCAGGTAGGCGCTGTTGACCCACAAGATGCTTGAGATGTCGGCATCCAGCGAACTCATGATGGCAGGCATCGCGGTGGACACAATCGTGGTGTCAAGAAGGATCATGAAGAAGCCGATGACCAATGCCCACAGGGCACGCCAAGCAGACTTCTTGTCAAAAGGTATTTCGGTATTCGCAGTTTCAGGCACTGGTCAAGGCTAGTCCCTATTGGCCAAATGCGAAACGGATAGCGAAACTATGGAAAGGAAATTAGTCGAAACTCACATCACCGCTGATGCGGGTGGCGACATCGCCGCTGACCCAGACACCGCGTTCGGTGGCTTCGATATGCAAGATCGCTTCGCGTCCCAAACGAGTGCCCTGTCGCACGGTGTAGCGCTGCGGTGCATAGCCGGACTGCGTCAGCCAGGTGCCGAATGCGGCATTCAGCGAACCCGTGGCAGGATCTTCGGGAACCGCCTCGCCGGGAATGAACGCGCGGACTTCATAGTCTGCAGGCGGCTGGAGTACGACATTGCGGAAGCGCTCTTCGGAGCGTTCGAAGTCCGAGAAGTCCAAGGGGCGAAGTTCTTCACGGGTACCGGAGAGCCGCGGCAACACCGATTGGCGTGGCTGCCACACGCCTTGCGAAACGCTGGAAGCGGTATACGGACCGATCACTCCAACTTCCAGCCCCTGCAGTGCTGCAAAGTCCGGTTCAATGCCCAAGACCACATCCGCGTCTCGCAGCACCAGGCCTGCAGGGTGCGGACCGTTGACCAGCCAATGGTGGTCCACCACGTCGGACTCTTCAATGCCCAGTCCCGCGACGGCCCACTGCAAGACATCTGGCTCCAACGGGCCCGAGCGGGTCAGTGGGGGAGCCAGGAAAGCCAAGCGGCGCGAATGGTTTTCGCTGCTTTCGCGTTCTACACGCACCGGAATCAACCCGGAACCGCATTCTTGAATCAAATGGCCGGACGGGCCTGCTTCGCCACCTGACTCCAGCCAAGCGTGGGCCGCACCGAGGGTGGGGTGGCCAGCGAAAGGCAATTCAGTGCTCGGGGTGAAAATGCGAATGGCATAGTCCGCTTCTTCATCGGTAGGTTCGACGAAGAATACTGTCTCAGCAAGATTCATCCACTGCGCAAAGTGCTGCATCTGCTCATCACTCAGGCTGTCAGCATTGAACACGACACCTAGACCATTGCCGTTGAAAGCAGTGGGAGCAAAAACGTCAACCTGCTGATATGAGAATGTGCGCGACATACTTAGCATGGTGGCACATTAACCAGCAGGTTGACCCGGTGTTACGTGGTACGTCACGCAAAAAGTTACTAACCCATCATCGTCGTGAACCTTCTTTACCAATGATGCGCAACATCGATGACTAGGCGTGATCCGCCCTCAGGTCCGGCCAAGGTGAAGACCCTCATAGGAAGCCGTGCCCTGGTCGATAGCCCGACTTTGGTTTGGCCTTCAAAGCTGCCCAGCCACATCAACTGGCGCATGGTTGTGTAGCCCAAGTTCTTCACTTGGGTGCCGGGGTTGAATCCCTGGTCTGCTGAAGCATGAACCAGGATTTCCAGGTTGGCACCACCGGTTGTAGCGACCGGCAAGCCTGATCCGATTCCCGTTAGCTTATTGACGTATTTCACCGAATAGCTGGCTGCAGGTCCGGAGAGGTCAATGACCAGCCGGTCAAAGCAATCATGGCGTCCGGTCCGAAGATTTTCCACTGCGGACTGGGTGGACAAGGAACTGGCTTTAGCCAGCGAACCCCAGTACACCGTAGGGCAGGCGACAGTAGCTTGGGCTGCAGGAGCCGGCGCGGCACCAGCTGCTGAGGCGACCACGAGCATGGCAGCTGCCATCGTGCCCAGGAGAATTCCAATTTTTTTCTGGCGCATCTGGATCACCGGCTTTCTTGGTTTGCGCCGAGCGGCAGCGGGTACTGCCGGTGAATCAACTAAAGGCCTTGGAAACCTGCGAGGCAATGGCAAAAAGGAATTGGAATCGCTCCGAGACGCATCTGCAATCTGGTTGCGCAATGCCCGCTCCAGAAGGCTAGAACAAGGTTGCGCACAGCATTTATTAAGCGCCATGTGACATGCTTTATTCATGACACCTTCCCCCGTTGCTCCCATCGACGAAACCGTCGAGGAAGTCATTACAGTTTCAAGCTTCCTCCCCGAATCGTTGCAATTTTGGGTTGTTCTGCTCGTCGGTGCTGTCGTAGCCGCAATCTTGGCATTCGTCTTCAGCGGCGTGGCCCGGCGCGTGCTGCGCCGAATCGGCGTAGACGAAGCCGATGTGAAGGCCACCCGATTCCCATTCTTCGGCCTGGTGACATTCATCGTTGCCAAGTCCGCTCTCGCGATCTTCTATGGTGAAAAGTCTTGGTACAACCCATGGCAATTTGCCATCCTGATCGTCCTGGTCATTTTTCTGACCTGGTTCATCATCAAACTGGTTCGCGTCATCGAGGCCGGCATGATGGCCCGCTTCGAAGCGAAATTCGGGCCAGGACGGCGACTGGCCAAGGTGCAGACCCAGGTCGGTCTGATGCGAAGGGTGCTGATTGCGGTGCTGTGCATCATCGCGGTCGCCGCCGTGCTGCTGACAATCGAACAAGTCAGGGCACTAGGAGCCGGTCTGCTGGCCTCGGCCGGCCTGGCATCGGTAGTCGTCGGCTTGGCAGTGCAGTCCACCTTGGCCAACGTTTTTGCTGGTCTGCAGGTCGCCTTTACCGACTCCATCCGGGTGGATGACACCGTGGTGGTCGAAGGCGAGCGCGGCACGGTTGAAGAGATCACCTTGTCCTACGTTGTGGTTCTGCTGATCGACGGACGCCGGATGATCCTGCCATCGACCTACTTCACCACGACCCCATTCGAGAACTGGTCGCGCCGCAGCACCGAGATCACCGGCAACGTCGCACTGCAGCTCAAGCTCAATGCTCCAATTGCCTACCTGCGCCAGCGCAGCAGCGAACTGCTTGAATCCTCCGACTGGTGGGATGGCCGTTCCAATGAGCTACTTGTGACCGACGCGCAAAACGGCCTGCAAACAGTGACCATTTATTTATCAGCACGCGATGCCGGAGACTTGTGGAACCTGCGCAATATGCTCCGCGAGAAGCTGCTGGCCGAGCTGGTGGAGAACTACCCAGAGTGCCTGCCTGATCCGCGGATGATTCCGGGCAACCCGGTCTAGGGGCAAAGCGAAAGCCACTGGCTTCAGTTTATTGAACTGGAGATCAGTGGCTTTTGTTTTCTGCGAGCCTAGAGCCGCAAGGCCGCCGGGCCATAGTAGTTGTAGCGCTGCTGGCGGGCGGTTGCTTCACGCAGGGCCGAAATCAGTGATTCAGCTTTATCGATGAGATCTTGGATCAGCTCGTCGTCGCGTTCCACCCACAGGTATTCGGGTACCGCGCGTACCGGCACAAAGTTTTCGTGCTCTTCCCACACGAATAATGTGCGTTCGGCACCAATCACATGCTGCTGCCAGAGCACCTGGCGCAAATAGTTCTTCGGGATCTTCTTGAATGGCTTATTGGTGGTCTTGATTTCCGCCAAGACTGGAATGCCCGATGCGTCAAAACCCAAGCCATCGGGAGTTGCTAGATGCAATTTCGAATGCTGCGAGTGGAAGAGCTGGGAGGAGGGGAAAATATTGAAATTCTCCTGGACCCACGCAGCGATAACAGGTTCGCGCTTGCGCCCGTGATCGGTGTAGGGATTACCGGAAAAGCCATTGCCGTAGAGCTTGTCCCATGCGGCATTCTTGATGGACTTCTCGGTGGATAACTTGGCTACATCCGTCGCCGTGATGCCCTGGGAACGTGCACGCAACCACTCGATGCGGTTTGAAGAGTCAGCTAAAACACGTTCGAAGCATTCATGTCGGGCGCCGGGCACAGTAATCACTTCATCTATTCTTCCCCATGGAAGGGCCAGAACCGTGCAGCCTGGGCTTGGAACTGAAGTGAGACTAGTCGCTGGCTTGTGCGATGGCGGTCAATAGCTGATTGACAGTCGGTGTTTGACTGGAGCGGAATTTCTCCGTGTCTTCCTGCAATAGCCGGATTACCGGGGTGCTGGTGATTCCCATTTCTTCGCCACGACTCACCTGGGCGACCACATTGATCTCTTCGACCTGAAGCTCGGGAAGCAATTCCTGGACGCGGGCAACGGTAAGCCGGGTGCGCATGCAAGGCGCGCAAAACGGTTGCGTATACAGTTCCAACTTCATCGGCTGCAAAATGCTCCTGCTGTGGATGTGAACAAACTACCGGCAACTGATACCGGGGGATGAGTCTGGCTGGCGGCCAAATGGAACCCTGCACTGATGCGCGCATATACCCATTGTTGAAAACATGGAGGCATGCTTGAAAATTCCCTTGGATATCCACCTATACTCGCCGCCCATGGACTCTGCCGCGCCTTTGGCTCCACCACGGCCCTGAACGGTGTCGACCTGCAGATCACGCTGGGCCAATCCCTGGCCATCATGGGACCCTCGGGTTCAGGCAAGTCCACGTTGCTGCACGCACTGGCAGGCATTGAACTGCCCGATGCAGGAAGCATCATGCTGAACCTGCCAGGACGTGCACCGGTGGACATCCAAGGACTCAAAGATAAAGCGCGAACCAGATTGCGCCGTGAATCCTTTGGCTTTGTCTTCCAATCCGGGCTGCTGATTCCAGAGCTCACCGCCCAAGAGAACGTAGCCATGGCCTTGATGATCAACGGGGTGCCGCGCGGCACTGCGATTGAACGGGCCGCAACTGCCTTGGCAGATCTGGGCTTGGCAGGCATGGAAGAACGCCGCATTGGCCAGCTCTCCGGAGGGCAGCAGCAGCGCGTGGCCATCGCCCGTGCCCAGGTGACCGGGGCGATGGTGGTCTTTGCCGATGAACCGACCGGCGCATTGGATTCAACCACAGGCTTCGAGGTACTGGAAACCTTATTGGAGTGCACCGTGGGTGCAGGGAAATCCTTGGTGATGGTGACCCATGATCCCAATGTGGCGGCACGCTGCGATCGCGTGGTGCAGCTGCAAGATGGAAAGCTGATCAGCGATAGCCCGCAGCCGTTGAACACCATGCACGGCGGTGTGCAGAAGTGAATATCCTGCACCTTTCATGGATGCTCGGCCGTCCGGCCAAATCACGGTTGGCTCCACAGGTTTTGACCGCTTGCGCCTACGCAATGGTCAGTGCGATCCTGCTGATCGTCTTGGGTGGCGCCTACTCCTTTACCAGCTTCAGCCTCGAAGCCCAGAGCATGTATCTGCCATTGGCAGCATTCGCCGTGGTACTGCTCGTGGTTCCGCTGCTGGTGCTGGGCTCAGCTGCTGCAAGGCTTTCGGCGCGCTCCAATGACCGGGCCCTGTCCTCGCTGCGGCTGCTTGGTGCCACCGGTAGGCAGATCAGCCTGGTCGCCGTGCTGCAGGCCGCAGGTACTGCGCTCGCCGGTGCACTGACCGGAGTGCTGCTGTATTTCCTGGTCGCTCCGCTTGCATCGATGCTCCGGTTCCAGGGTGCGCTCATCGGGTCGGCAATCTACCTGCCGCTGTGGATGCTGGTTATAGCAGTAGTCGCTGTCGTGCTCCTTTCTGCGGCAAGTGCAGCTGCGGGCCTGCGCAAACTGGTGATCACCCCGTTGGCGGTCGCAAGCCGTCGCCAGGTTCCCACCCCCGGCTGGTTGCGTGCGGTTATAGCCGTAGGCGGGATCGTGGTGCTGGGCTTGGTGTTTGCCAATATGGGGCAGTTCCTGCAATCAATCGCAGCGATCATTGCGGTGGTGGTTGGCGGGTTCGGATTTGGTTTGCTGATCATGAACCTGATTGGCCCGTTTCTGGTTTCCAAGGTTGGCAAGCGCAAACTGCGCAAGGCCAATACTCCGCAAGAACTCTTGTCAGCCCGCATGATCCTGGAAAGCCCTGCCGAATCCTGGCGCCAGGTTTCCGGGGTAGCCATGGCGTCCTTTGTGGCCGTGGTGGGAGGCAGCGGCGCAGCCATGATGTCAATGACCGATGATGGCCTTTCCCGCGGCACCTGGCTGGAACACGTTCCAGCCGATGTCACCACCGGCGTGCTGGTGACCTTGGCGATCAGCTTCTTCTGCGTGGCCGCCTCGGCGGCGATCTCCCAAAGTGCCAGCACCTTGGACCGTGCCGAGCTGTATCGCGGGCTGCATCGGCTGGGGATGCCGTGGGCAACGATGAACGCCGCACGGACCAAGTCGATCATGATCCCGGCATTGGCTGCCTCGATCGGGTTTGCCATTGCCTCCACGGTTCTCGTATTGCCGTTGGCCGGAGCCGCCATCATCTTCAAGCCGTTGACGGTCATCACGGTAGTTGCGTGTGTATTACTTGGCATGTTGTTGATCCGGGGCGCAATTTTGGTAGCCGATCCGCAGAAGCTGCTAGCAACTAGAGAATAAAATCTCTGGTCAACTAGCCGAAAATCCGGACCTCTTTGGTTAGGTTCACTTCAGAGTCGGTGATTAGGGACGTTCCGTGTTGCGTAATGGTGAATTTAACGCGTATTGTGGCATACGGCTCGGATAGGCATGCCTAACCTAGCCAACCGATACGTTTACAGAACCTCGCATAGTCTGGAATCACCGACCCATGAAAAATTCACGTCGCGCCGGAATCATCGCCGCTTCAACTGCCATTTTCGCGCTGAGCCTGTCCGCTTGTGGAGCGTCGAGCACCACCGCGGAGCCATCGACTGATTCTTCGGCACAGGGTGCAGAAGACTTCACTCCGGTCACCATCAAGAACATCTACGGTGAAACCAAGATTGAAGAAGCCCCAGAGCGCGTTGCGACCATCTCGTGGGTCAACGCTGATGTCCTGCTGTCGCTGGACACCGTACCTGTGGGCATGGATGCCGACACCTACGGCATGAACGATAACAACTCCACCACCTGGAAGGACGCGGCTCTTGAAGGGCTGGACGCTTCCATCGGTTCCGAGAATGCCCCAGTGCAGTACAAGGTCGGCGACGACATCGACTACACCGGCATCGCCGCCTCGAAGCCAGATGTCATCTTCGCCCCGTACTCGGGCCTGGCAAAAGAGCAATACGAGAAGCTGCAGAAAATCGCTCCGGTGGTTGGCCCCATCGAGCCTAGCTACCTGACCAGCTGGGAACAGGTCACCGAAGCTGCCGGCCAGATGCTGGGCAAGGAAGAAGAAGCTGACGCCCTGATCGAAGATATCGAAGGCAAGCTGGCCAAGGTTGGCGAGGAGAACCCAGTCCTGAAGGACACCACCTTCATCGCCGCTGACCTCTCGGCCCCTGAGACCGCCTACGTCTACTCCGAAGGCGACACCCGTCCACGCTTCCTGAGCGCACTGGGCATGACCCAGGCCGACTACGTGCAGAAGAACGCGGCCAAGGACACCTTCTACTTCACCGTTTCCCCTGAAAAGGTCAACGAGTGGGACTCGGATATCGTCTTCTCCTCGGCCGTTGCAGGCAACACGATGGAAGACATCATCAAGGGACAGCCGCTGTACGGCCAGATCCCAGCAGCGAAGAACGATGCCGTAGCACTGCCGGGCACCGATGAAGCAACCTTGGCAATCTCCTCGGCTTCGCCACTGTCCATTGAATGGGCACTGGAGAACGTCGTTCCCGGTATCGTCAAGGCTGCCGAAAACGCAGCCGCAGCAAAGTAAATTCGGCTAAGGATTCACTGACAGATAGTGCAACTGCGCTTCCAGGGAATGGGTAGCCGCGCCCGCCAGGCGCGCATCGAGGTCGGGGTAGACAAGCTCCAGCAATTCAGCTGGTCGCGCGTCGGCCCCGGCCTTGCCGAGTTTCTGCAAAGCGGCGCGAACTTGATCCAAACGCGCATGCCGATGCTCCAAATACATCCGGAGCAGCGGATGCGAGGAATCGTGCTGCTGGCCATGGGCCGGATGCAAAGCCATATCCTCCAAGTCCAGCAGCCGTTGCAAGGAACCCAGATAATCGGCCAGGGTGCCATCGGGATGTTCCAAGATGGTGGTACCCCGGCCCAGCACCGTATCTCCGGTAAACAGGTGGTCGCTTTGGCCCTGGCGGATGAAGCACACCGAGTCCGAGGTGTGGCCCGGTGTGAAGAGCACCTGGATATCCACCCCGGCAGCGTTGACCACTTCCTGATCGGTGAAGACCGCAGCATCCCGGCAGAACTCAGGCAGCACGGCGCGCACCGGCGCCCCGGTCATCCGGTAGAAGGAATCAATTCCTCCCGTGTGGTCCGAATGCCGGTGGGTAATGAGCACCAATTGGATATCAAAGGCCGCCAAGGCCTGCAAATGGTCTTCAAGATCCGGCCCCGGATCAATGAGCACCGCAGGTGTTCCGGGCGCCAGTTCATCCAAAGCAGGATCGAACAGCAGATAAGAATTAGTCCCGTCCAACGTCATTTCAGAAGGGTTCTGGGCACGCAGCAAGCCGATGCCTGGGGCGATAATGGTGGGCGAGGGAAGAAGAGCCATAGCAATGAGTGTAGGAACCAATGATCGCGACTGAAAGTGTTACGCGCCCAGCGCGGCCTGTCAAAGCACCAAAGACCAGCCGGAAGCTCAGTGCTTTTGCGCTGCTCTTCGTGCTGCTGGCCCTCGCGCTCTTCGCATCGTTGCTGCTCGGGGCGCGAAGCGTTTCGCTGGGTACCGTCTTTGATGCGATCTGGGCCTTTGACCCGGACAACGCGGACCAAGGCGTGGTGGCTTCGCGCTTTGCGCGCACCGTTGGCGCCCTGGTGGTGGGCGCTGCCCTGGGCCTGGCCGGCGCCGGATTGCAGGGACTGACCCGCAACCCGCTGGCCGATACCGGCATCCTCGGGCTGAACGCAGGTTCTTCCATGACAGTCGTGCTGGCGATCGCCTTTTTGGGCGTGAGCTCCTTGACCGGAATCATGATCGCCGCCTTCCTGGGTGCCGCGGTGGTGATGACCCTGGTGTACCTGGTGGCTAATGTGGGCCGCGACGGTGCCACCCCCATTAAGCTGGCCCTGGGCGGTGCCGCCATGGCGGTAGGCGTGGGCGCGATTACCAATGCGATCTTGATGATTTCCGATGCCACCATGGATCGATTCCGCATGTGGCAGATCGGTTCGCTCTCCAGCAGCGGCATTGACACCTTCCTCGGCGCCATCCCCGTTGTGGCCATCGGCACGGTAATCGTGCTTTCCACTGCCAAAGTTTCCAACGCCGTCTCCATGGGGGATGACACGGCAGTTGCCCTGGGCTTCAATCTTGGCCGGGCTCGGCTGATTGGTTCCATCGGCGTGGTGATCCTTGCCGGTACGGCCACCGCAGTGGTCGGCCCCATCGCCTTTGTGGGCTTGATGATCCCGCACGCTGTCCGCTTGCTTGTCGGCTCGGACTACCGCTGGCTGATGCCCGCGTGCGTCATCGCCGGACCGATTCTGCTGCTGGTAGCTGATACCGTAGGACGGATCATCGCCCCGCCTGGTGAAATCCAAGTCGGCGTCATGTGCGCCATGCTCGGCGGACCGATCTTCATCATCATGATGCGCAGCGGCATGAAGTCGGTGAGCCTGTGAGTACAAGCGAAATGGCAGCAGCCGAAATGACCCAGCCTAGCAAGACCAAAGACTCGGACAGCTCCGCGCAGGCACCGAAAGCGATCACCGCAGTGCCCCTGGCTTCGCGCCGCAAGAGCCGTACGCGGCGTACCGCGCTGTGGATGATCCTGGCCCTGCTGCTGGCCATCGCGGCCTACCTCTTCTGGGGACGGGACCGGTTGCCGGCCGATGAAGTGCTGCAGGTATTGACCGGGCAAAGCGTTCCGGGCACCAGCTTCATCATCATCGAAGACCGCCTTCCCCGGATAGCCGTAGGCGCCTTGGCCGGTGCCGGCCTGGGCATCTCCGGCTCCCTGTTCCAGCGCTGGCTGGGCAACCCGCTGGCCAGCCCCGATGTGATCGGCGTGGGCTATGGTGCCTCGGCGGCCGCAGTGCTTGCGGTGATCATCCTGGGCTATAACGACTGGAAGCTCAACGCCTTTTCCCTTGCCGGCGGTCTGCTGATCGCCGCCTTGATCTACTGGCTCTCGGCTTCAGGCAAGCGCACCGGTTCCCGGCTGATTCTCGCAGGCCTGGCCATCGGGGCCATGCTGCAGGCGCTGATCCAATACCTGCTCACCCAAGCGCAGGTGAACACCGCCAGCGACGTCATGCACTGGCTGACCGGCTCGCTGTCATCGAGCAACTGGGAGAACGCCCTGCTGCTGCTGGTGTCCCTGGGTGTTATCGGAATTCTGCTGCTGCCGGTGGTGCTACGCCAGCTGAAGATGCTGGAGCTGGGGGAGGACACCGCAGCCGCCCTGGGCTTGCACGTGGGCTGGGCCCGGGCACTGCTGGTCTTTGCCGCGGTAGCCATGGGTGCCCTGCCGATTGCCGTCACCGGGCCGCTGGCCTTCGTGGCGTTCCTGGCCGGGCCGATTACTGCGGCGCTGACCCGCGGTCCCATCAACATCCTGCTCTCGGGCTTAACCGGGGCAACGCTGGTGATCGTGGCCAATTTCTTTGCTGCGAACCTTTTCGCAGAACTGTCACTGCCGGTGGGAGTCATCACCGGCGCATTCGGCGCACCATTCCTGATCTGGATCCTGGTGCGCGCAAACTCAACTGGAAGCGGTGCATAACCATGGCTACTTTGCAGGCTAGCGATTTGACCTTGGCCTATGACAAGGTCACCATCGTCGACGAGCTGTCACTGGATATCCCCACCGGGCAGGTGAGCATCGTCGTCGGCGCCAACGGCTGCGGCAAGTCCACCTTGCTGCGCGCCTTGTCGCGGCTGCTCAAGCCAGCTGGCGGCCAGGTGCTGCTGGACGGAGCCGATATCCATTCCAGGCCGGCCAAGCAAGTTGCCAAGACCCTGGGCTTGCTGCCGCAGTCGCCCACCGCACCGGATGGCATCACCGCCCGTGAGCTGATCAGCCGTGGCCGCTACCCGCATCAGGGACTGTTCAAGCGTTTCTCCGCCGAGGACGAGGCGGCGGTGAACCGCGCCATGGAGCTGACCGGAACCACCGAGCTGGCCGAACGCTCGGTCGATGAGCTCTCCGGCGGCCAGCGCCAGCGTGTCTGGATCGCCATGGCGCTGGCCCAGGAAACCGATTTGCTGCTGCTGGACGAGCCGACCACATTCTTGGACGTGGCGCACCAGCTTGAAGTGCTCGATGTGGTCAGTGAATTGAACCGCAGCCGCGGAATCACCGTGGTGATCGTGTTGCATGATTTGAACTTGGCGGCGCGCTACGCCGATTACCTGGTGGCCTTGCGCCACGGCAAGATCTACGCCGCCGGACATCCCAATGAAGTGGTCACCGAGAAGACCGTCAAGGATGTTTTCGGCATGCCAAGCCGCGTGATCCCGGACCCGGTGGGCGGCACCCCGCTGGTTCTGCCCATCGGCCGCCACCGCGTGCTGCGCACCGAACAGGTGCTGGCCTCCAAGGGCATCTTCCGTGCCGAGCCTGCGCGGAAGAACGCCGAAGCCGCGCAGGTAGTCGATGTGCAGCAGGCGATGCAGGCCGCCGCCGAACTGGATCCGAACACCACGCGCCCTGCCTTTGAGCATGTGCCGACGCTGGCCTTCGAGACTACCGTGGTCAACAGCCAGCAGCTGGCACCATCCTTCCGCCGCGTTACTGTCAGCGGCCATGATCTGGAGTACTTTGGCACCAACAGCCATCCGCTGGATATGCGCATTAAGCTGCTGTTGCCACCGGCTGGCGGCTCTGCGCTCACCGAAGAAATCGAATCGATGCGTCCGCTGGCGATGACCAGCCCGGCCGAGCAGCAGGGCTGGTACAAGCGCTGGCTATCGATTGATCCAGATACGCGCGGCTACATGCGCACCTACACCGTGCGTGCCTTCCGTGAAGCCGGCCACCGGGACAACATCGGAGCCACCCCCGAACTGGATATCGACTTCGTGATGCACGGCCACATGGTTGACGGGCAGCTTCAGGGCGGTCCGGCCACCGAATTCGGCGACCGCGCCAAGGTGGGCGACCCGCTGTTGCTGCTGGGGCCAAATAAGATGCTCAACGATTCCAGCTACGGCGGCATCGAGTTCCGCCGCGGGGATGCCACTCGCGTGCTGCTGGCTGGCGATGAGACTGCGGCCCCGGCCATTTGCGCGATCCTCGAAGCCCTGCCGTCGAATGTCACCGGCCATGCACTGATTGAAGTTCCGGAGACCACCGACATCCTCGGTGCGTCCACCCGTTCGGGTGTTTCGGTGCAGTGGCTGACCCGTGGCAGCCACGAGCACGGCGAATTGCTGCTTTCGACGCTGCGCCAGGTCGTGGCCATTCCAGCTGCCGGCGTGGTGCATACCAATGCCGAGCCGGAAGATATCGACGTTGATGCCGACATCCTGTGGGAAACCGGCCAGGCGAACACCGCTCCGTTCTATGCGTGGATTGCTGGCGAGGCCGGCACGGTCAAGGAAATGCGCCGCTATTTGGTGCGCGATGCTGGTGTGGACCGCAAGCAGGTTGCCTTCATGGGCTACTGGCGTCGCGGCAAGACCGAAAACTAGCGGCCTTCGGGCCGAGGGCGGTTTCTAGCTGTCCTTGGCCGGCTGCTTGCAGCCGGCGCGAATTGGGCGTGGGTTCTCCCGGTCCAAGATCCCCAGTAGGCGGGTCAGCTCGGCGCGTTCCTCGGTGCCCAGCTTGTCAAAGTAGCCTTCCATGCTGGAACGGCGCAGTTCGGCCAATTCGCCCAGCTGCGCCCGCCCGGTAGGGCTCAACGCAATCAAGGTAGCCCGGCGATCGGCAGGATCGGGGGTGCGCACCACCAGTGACTTGGCCTCAAGCTGATCGACTACCTCGGTGGTCGAGCGTGCTGCGATGTGCAGTTGTTCGGCCAGCTGCGAGTTGCGCAGCCCAACTTCGTCGGCGCGGGACAGCAAAGTCAGCACCCGGGACTGGTGCGGCGTGATCCCCAGGGGAATCAAACTGTCTCTCCAGCGCCCGCGAAGCATGCGCGAGGCGCGGAGGAAAAGATCTGCCAAGTCAGGCTTGGACTCGTCGTTCTGCATATGTTCAAGGATAGTGTGTTTCTGCGAACAACTTCAAGATGCGACCACATAGTGAGGTAACCTCTGCTATTCTTGATTTACAAGAATCAGCGAAAGGCGGTGCCTATGAATCCAATGGGTATGCCCGGCGGCGGGCCCGGTTCAGGCCGGAACTCTGCACAAGACAAGCAATGGCTATCCGAACATCCGGTATCCCTGAAGCGTATTGCAGCACTCTTCCGGCCGCATCTGGCCTCGGTCGGCGTGGTGATGGCGCTGATCGTGGCCTCATCGATCATCGGCTTGGCGCAACCGTTTATCGTCCGCGAACTCATTGATGACGCCATCCCCAATAACAACGTCCGGTTGCTGCTTTTGGGTGCCGGGGGATTGGTGCTGATCTCCTTGGTCACCGCGATTCTGGAAGTCATCCAGACCTGGCGGGCAACCTTGATGGGCCAGCGCGTGATGCATGGATTGCGCACCGGTCTGTTCAGGCATCTGCAAAAGCAGTCCTTAGGATTCTTCACCAACTCGCGCTCCGGAGACGTGCAGTCTCGACTGATCAACGACGTCGGGCAAATGCAGTCGGTGATCACCAATTCGGCAACCAGTATTGCCTCGAATCTCACCACCGTGGTGGCCACCGCCTGCGCCATGGTGGCGATTTCCTGGAAGCTGAGCCTGATCTCATTGGTAGTACTGCCTCCTGCGGTACTGCTGGCAAAGCAGACGGCAAAACTGCGCCGTGCAGTGACCGGAAAGCGCCAGCGAGAGATGTCCAACCTGACTTCCTTGATCGAAGAGCGGTTGAGTATCTCAGGTGTCCGCTTGGCCAAGATCATGGGCACCGGAAGCGCCGACGCGGCGGCCTTTGAGGATTCCAGCCACAAGCTCATAGACCTGGAAATGAAAAGTGCATTGGCCGGTCGCTGGCGGATGGCAACCATGAGCATCATCTTCGCCGCTATCCCTGCGGTGCTGTACCTTGTCGCTGGCCTGCCGGCCACCGGACAAGGAATGAGCATCGGCACCCTGGTGGCCTTTACCGGGTTGCAAGCCGGCATCTTCCGGCCGGTGATGGGCATGATGCAGATTTCCGTCCAATGGGTTTCTGCCATGGCCCTGTTCAGCCGAGTCTTTGAATATCTCGACACGGACCAGGCGCTGCCTGTCGCGCCGCGGCCGCGCGCCATTGATGCTGAAAACCTGCGTGGTGAAGTGCAGCTGCGCGATGTCAGTTTCCGCTACCCCGAAGCACACCGCGCCACCTTGGACCAATTGGACCTCGTGCTGGAGGCCGGAACCATGACCGCGGTTGTCGGAGCGACCGGGTCGGGTAAATCCACGCTCGGATCACTGCTGCCCCGGCTATTGGATCCCACTAGCGGGCAGATCTTGCTTGACGGGGTAGACCTGAAGGAATTTGATCCTGAAAGCATCGCCCAGGTGGTCTCCGTGGTCGCCCAAGAAAGTTACCTGCTGCATGCCTCGGTGCGCGAGAACCTCTTGTGGGCCGCGCCGACGGCAACTGAAGCTGAACTCTGGCAGGCGCTGGAAGCCGCGCAAATTGCGGAGTTGGTTCGCGGTCTGCCGCAGGGGCTGGAGACCCAGGTCGGGCAGCGCGGCCACCGGTTCTCCGGCGGTGAGCAACAGCGTTTGGCCATTGCCCGCACCATGCTGCGCAAGCCCAAGGTCCTGGTTCTGGACGAAGCTACCAGCGCATTGGATACGGTGACCGAAGCGCTAGTCCAGCAAGCGCTGGATGAACTTGCCGTGGGGCGCACTACCTTGCTGATCGCGCACCGCTTGAGTACCGTGATGCGAGCTGATCGCATCGTGGTGCTCGAAGATGGCCGGATTGCCGAATCGGGAACATATGACGAATTGCTCCAGCTAGGTGGACGCTTCGCCCAGCTGGTATCAAGAAACGAAATGGCTCAACGGGCCAGCTAGCACGAGCCGTCTTTCAGACCCTGCTGTTCCAGAGAAGCCAGGATCTTGGGCAGTGCGGATTCCAACGCCGAGCGTTCGGTTTTATTCAGCGAGTCAAAGAAGGCTTCACGCACGAAGCTGACATGCGCAGGCGCGGCTTCCTCCACGGTCGTCCGGCCCTGGGCAGTCAAGGTAATCTGGTGACCACGGCGGTCAGTCTCATCTGCGCAACGGCTGATCAGACCCTTGGACTCCATTCGGCGCAGCAGGTGGGAGAGCCGTGAGCGATCCCAGCGCAGTGCGGTGGCGACATCGGCCGGGCGCAAGCTTGGTTCAGTGCTTTCTGAAAGTACGGCAAGCACGGAATATTCTCCGGATAGCATATTTGAATCGCGCAGCAGCTGGCGATCCATGGCACTTGGAAACTGCCAGAGGAACTCGCGTATGGTCCGCCAGAGTTCCTGCTCAGCATCGGTGAGCCAGCGGGTCTCTTCGCTCTTCATTTTCTTCCTCGCCGTCGGTGCTCCAAGATGGAGCAAGAAATATTGTTGACGCATCAATCATCTCGTGTATAGTTGAATTTTGCAAGAGATAGTGACGTGTCAGCTAAAAATTGGTCGCATGGTTTCAAGGAATGCGGCCTGCTGGAGAACGCGCCGACTGGCAATGCATAAAGCAGAGCACCTGCACGGCATCCATTCGGAACTGCAGATCGCCCGCCTCCAGATCTCCGGCCTCAGCCCGCAGGTCAAAGGCTAGGCATTTCGATGCGCACATTCGGTTGAAAATGGAGGAGAGCTGGAAAACAGCTGTCGGCCATTTCCTTACCCGATCAACTGTCATAGTCTCGATGTGAGTGGTTTATGCACGGGACTTCAAATTCTTTGGAAGGAATGCGATGAGTCAGGAATATTCAACCAAGGGCGCCTACGTCACGGGCGGAGAATTCACCCGAGATACCAACTACATCCAAGACCGCATCGTGGCCGACATTAGCGCCGAGCACTATGGGGACGGGAATTGCCACAGCAAAATCGGACACCCCAATGCCGGGCTATCCGAAGGCGCCCAGCTCTGGCCGGTGGAAGCAGGGCGCTACCATCTGGTGGCCGCCCGCGCCTGCCCATGGGCTAACCGCACCCTGATTGTTCGCCGTCTTCTGGGTTTGGAAGATGCGCTGTCCGTTGGCCTGCCCGGGCCAACCCACGACGCCCGCAGCTGGACCTTCGACCTGGATCCAGGAGGCAAGGACCCGGTTTTGGGTACCGAGCGAGTGCAGGAAAACTATTTCAAGCGCTTTGCCGACTACCCGCGCGGCATCACCGTCCCGGCCATCGTAGATATTCCAACAGGAGCTGTGGTCACGAACGACTACCCGCAGATCACCTGGGACATGTCGACGCAGTGGAAGGAATTCCATCGTGAAGGCGCACCGAACCTGATTCCCCAGGACCAGCTCGAAGAGATGCTTCCGCTGATCAAGCGCATCTTCACCGAGGTGAATAACGGGGTCTACCGGGCAGGTTTCGCCGGAGACCAGCAGGCCTACAACGATGCCTATGACCGCCTATTTGCCGCCTTGGATTACCTCGAAGAGCGGCTGGCGACCCGCCGCTTCCTGATGGGCGACTACATTACCGAGGCCGACGTCAGGCTGTTCACCACGCTGGTGCGTTTCGACCCGGTCTACCATGGCCATTTCAAGGCCAACCGCAACAAGCTCATCGACATGCCAAACCTCTGGGGCTACGCACGGGACTTGTTCCAAACCCCAGGTTTCGGCGACACCATCGACTTTGAGCAGATCAAGGCCCACTACTACGTGGTCCATGAAGACATCAACCCAACGCAGATCATCCCCAAGGGACCGGAGCTGGGCAACTGGCTCGAAGCTACCGGCCGCGAAGAACTGGCCGACACCGGCCCGTTCCTAGACGGCACGGCACCGGACGAAGTTCGTGCCGAAGAGCGCGTCCAAAGCGGGCATAACCCGCTATACCCGGCCTAGGCTGCCGAAAACTTCAGCACATCGGCTGCGGGCACCAACATGGAGTTGATGCCCGCAGTCGTTTGCGTCTATTCGAAATCGAAGCCTTGGGCTTCGCAGGCCTTCTGGAAGGCCTCCAAGTCGGTGATCTTCGGTGCACCGGATTCATCGGTGGCTACCGCAGCGCTGATCTCGGTGGTGGAGGCCGCAGCGCCATGGTCGGCGGCCTTCTTCATGTTCAAGGCCCCGGCGCCTTCAGGGCTGATCAAGCCGCCGCCGAAGTGGATGCATGCGGTATGGCCTTCTGGATCCTGCTCGCGCAGCTCATCGATCGAAGGGCCAGCGCAGGAGCAAAGGGCCAAAGCTAGTACGGCCAGTAGCGGCAGAATCTTTTTCACCACTCAATCCTAGGCGTAGTTCAGCAAAGAACCTGTGATTCATCAAGCAAACAATGGATGACGACATGACCGGGGGCGTGAAAGCATGCGTGGCCATCGACATGGCAGGATTAAACTATGACGATCATTGCAGCTGCGGATGGATCAGCCCTAGGAAACCCCGGACCAGCCGGATGGGCTTGGTACGTGGATCAGGACAACTGGGCCGCAGGCGGGTGGGACCATGGCACCAACAACATGGGCGAACTCCAAGCGGTGCTCGAACTCTTCCGCGCCACAGAACACCTGCCGGAAGAAGAACTGAAGATCCTGTGCGATTCGCAGTATGCGATCAACTGCATCAGCAAATGGATGCCGGGATGGAAGAAAAAGGGCTGGAAAAAGGCCGACGGCAAGCCGGTACTGAACCAGGACATCCTCGAGGAACTCGACCAGGCTATCGCCGGACGCAAATACACCTTTGAATGGGTCAAGGGCCATGCCGGCCATGACCTGAACGAAGCTGCCGATGATCACGCACGTGCAGCTGCCACCGCGCACCAGAAAGGCACCGCGGTCGAGTCCGGCCCGGGATACACCGCCGCTGGTGGTGCAGCTGCTTCCAGTGCGCCGGCCGCGGCTGAAGCAGTGGCCGCACCCGAGGCAGAACCTGTCCCCGCACCTGAACCCGCCGTGGACCTTGCCGCCACCGTCTACGAGCTGGAACAAGGCTTCTTGGACCCGCAGATCCGTTCCAGCTTCGCGGAACTCAACGACTTCCTGCATCCCGGCTACCAAGAAGTGACCCGCCACGGAGGGCTGCTGGATGTGGCCACGGTCCGTGCCATGCTGGAATGCGGAGCGAGCCTGCCCGGCACCGGACAAGTCCAGGTCCTCGCCGCTCGTGAAGTGGACGCGCAGATGGTGCTGCTGGCCTATCGGATGAAACCGGCCGATGCTCCGGTGCTTGTGGTTTCGTCGTGGTGGCAGCGCACCGATGGCGGTCTCAAGCTCCGTTTCCGCCAAGAAACCGTCGAGCAAAACTCCTAAGAACAGCTGTTAACGCAGTGAGGCCCGCCAATTGTCGGTCCTCACTGCGTTAACAGCTGGGGATCAGTACTGACCAGGACGGGTCTCGATGACACCCTTCTTGTAGTTGATCCGGTTGATCAACCAGGTCACTGCCCACAGGGCTACGCCGATGACCAGCAGCAGGCCGGCAATCTCATACTGGATCCAGTCTTCGCGGGAACGGGCCCATGGGCCTGCAAGGAACAGGCAGAAGCCCACGCCGAGGATCGGGATGATCGTTGGCGTGCGGAACGCACCAGGTTCAGGCTTGTCGCGGCGGAGCACCAGCAGGGCCACATTGACTACCGCGAAAACGCAGAGCAGCAGCAGCGCGGTGGTGCCGCCCAGCGAACCGACAATGCTGTTCTCCTTGTCCAGGTTCACATAAGCCACCAGTGCCACGGCCAGAACGGTGCTGAACAAGATCGCTGCCCATGGGGAACGACGAGTCGAGTGCACCTTGCCCAGGAATTGCGGCAGCACGCCCTGGCGGGCCATGCCGTACAGCAGGCGGCTGGCCATGAGCATGTTCATCAGCGCGGTGTTGACCACTGCGAAGACGGTCAAGAATGGGAAGATCGCGTCAACTGGCAAGCCGGGCAGGCCAATGCGCACCACATCCAGCAGGATGCCGGCATCAGGGTTCTTCGGGTTCAGCAGGTCACCGGTCGGGATCACCATGATCACGGTGACTGCCACCAGCATGTAGATCGCTGCGCAGATGCCCAAGCCGATGAGCATGATCCTCGGGAAAGTTTTCTTGGGATCCTTGGTTTCTTCCACCAGGTTCACCGAGTCTTCGAAGCCCACCATGGCGAAGAAGGCAATGGCGGTACCCATGGTCACTGCGGCGAAGATGCTGCGGTCGTTCGGGGTTTCGAAGACCACCAGACGGGAAATATCTCCGTGGCCGGAGGCGATGACAGACAGTCCGATACCGATAATCGCAGCCATGATGGCCAGCGAAACAATGGTCAGCACGAGGTTGAACTTCACGCTCTCGCCCACGCCGCGGAAGTTGATGATCGCAAGAATCACGATGATGGCGATCGCTGCCCACATGCCGGCCTCGGGAGTGTTCGGCACGCCCTCAACAAATTGGCCGATGCCAATCAGCAGGTTCCGCCCCACCAAGGTGGCTGAGGTCGCGGCACTGGTAATACCCGAACAGGCGACGGTGAAGGCCACCAGGAACGTCACGAAGTGGATGCCGAAAGCCTTGTGGATGTACAGGGCGGCACCGGCAGCGTGCGGGTATTTGGTGACCAGTTCGAGGTAGCTGAAAGCGGTAAGGGTCGCGATCGTGAAAGCGATCAGGAACGGCAACCATGCGGCCCCACCAACCTGGCCGGCAACCTTGCCGGTGATGGCGAAAATGCCGGCACCGATGATATCGCCCATGATGAGGAATAGCAGCAGTTTCGGGCCAATCACCCTGTGGAGTTCTGTTTCTTTGCCGTCGGTTACGGCCGTTTCACTGTTCACAGTCATGCGATCGAGATCATCTCCTTCAATTTTGTAGGCAAACATTACAACTTTAGGGTCAGCGATTGAACTGGGCAAACCAGGCTCCGGGCTGGCTCACAGAGGCGTGGGATGAGCGGTCACCTGCCGTCGATGAGTGGGGGAAAAGCGCTGATTGTGTGAGCTGACGTACCTGTGCGCTTAGTATCGAATCAGCGTGTAGAACCCTGAGCGAATACGATCAAAGCGACTAGGGTTAGTTGAAGAGAGACAAGCACTTTAAGGATTTTGATGCAATCGGTGATCACTGAAGATTTCGCGCCCCTGGCACAGGCCCTGGAAGCACGAGCCGCTGAAGAAGAGAATTATTCGGCGCAGCTGGCCATTTACCACCGCGGTGAACTGGTGCTCAGCCACAGCGTAGGCGAGCACCTGGCCGGGGATGCGCTGACCTGCGTCTTCTCCTGCACCAAGGGATTGAGCGCGCTCGTCGTGGCGCTGCTGGTGCAAGACGGCCTGATCGACCCGAAGGCCTCGATGGCCACCTACTGGCCGGAATTCGCCGCCAACGGCAAGGGCCAGCTCACTGTCGGTGAAGTGCTCAGCCACCAGGCCGGAGTCTTGGGCGTGCCCGGGGGAGTGCCAAGCAAGATCCTGCTGAACTCCGCCGAATACGCCAAGGTCCTGGCTTCCATGCCAAGCATCTGGCCCTTGGGCCAGAACATCGTGGGCTATCACGCCATCACCATGGGCGTGCTCATGGAAGAACTGGTGCGACGGGTCACCGGCAAGGAACTGAAGGAAGTCTTCGAAGAGCGCATTCGCAAGCCGCTGGGTGCCGACGCCTATATCGGCCAGGACCCAGCGCTGGAACCGCGCTACCGCGACGTGCTGCCGGCAGCGGAAGAACGCTCGGAATTCTTCGACCCGTTCTCCCCGGCTGGCCTCGCAGTGAACTCGGCTTCCGGCTTCGCACTGGAATCCGGTCCGGTCTACAACTGGCACGAACTGGCCAACTCTCCGCAGGTGCGCCAGGTGGGACCGGCATCCATGGGTGCGGTAGCCAATGCCCAGTCGCTGGCCGCCATCTACGCGGCCTCCTTCGGGGCAGTACCTCAGCTGGGCGTGAGCAAGGGATTGCTCTCCGAGGACACCTGGTCCCAGGTTTCCACCGAATTGGTCTACGGGCATGACCGGACCAGCGGCCTGCTGCAGGCCTTCGCGCTGGGGTTCATGAAGGCCACCGCCCGGAACAACTACGGATCGATCTTCGCCTACGGCCATGATGGTGCGAACTCCTCGCTGGCCTTTGCCGACCCGGCCTACCAGCTGGGATTCGGCTACATCCCATCGCGCAATGAAGGCCTGAAGGAAACTTCCACGGGAGTGAAGCTCAGCCAGCTGGCCCGCCAGCTGATCATGCAGAAGAACATGAAGGCCTAGGCTGCAGGCAGCAACGCGTAGCCCGGATACCGAGTAGAAACCAAGCAGGAGTGAAGTGAAGAAGTTTGTGGCACTAGGTGACTCGTTCACCGAGGGCGTTGGCGACGTTGATTCAACCCGACCTAATCAGATGCGCGGCTGGGCAGACCGGGTCGCCGAGGTGCTCTGCGCCGAAGGGGATTGGGAATATGCCAACCTGGCGGTGCGCGGCAAGAAAATTGGCCAGGTGATCAACCAGCAGCTGGACCAGGCGCTGGCACTGTCCCCGGATCTGGTCACCATTTACGCCGGAGGCAATGACATCCTGCGCCCCAAGGCAGACCTGGATGCGCTGATGCGCGGCTATGAAGGCATGGTGCGCCGATTTGCCGAAGCAGGGAGCAAGATCGTGCTGTTCACCGGTTTCGACACCGTGGAATCGCCATTGTTCTCCAAGACCCGTCCGCGCACTGCCATCTACAACGAGAAGGTCCGTGAAATCGCGGATCAGCACGGGGCGGTCATCGCTGACTACTGGCGTTGGCGCGAGTTCTCGGATATCCGCTACTGGGCGGTTGACCGGCTGCACATGAACGAGCTGGGCCATGCGCTGATGGCCGCCAAGGTTCTCGAGGTCCTCGGCACCCAGGGCATTACCGATGAAAACTGGTCTTCGAAGATCCAGCAGCCTTCCTTGCCGGACTTTGCGGTGAACTCCCGTGGCGAGAAGCTGAAGCAGGAATTGGGCTGGGCCAAAGAACATTTAGCTCCGTGGGTTAAACGCCGTTTAACCGGTACGTCTTCGGGTGATTCCTTGTCAGCGAAATATCCTGATTACATCCGATTAACCGTCGACGCAAACTAAATACATTTATGACTTTTCCTGGCGCTGCTCCTGTTTGACCTTCGGAGCGGGGCAGGTAACATGGTTGTGTCCTGCAGGTCTCCGACCCGCAGCACACGCCACAGACGGATGGCGGGAGAGTCCCGTTCACACCATGGACGGGCGCCGTAGGAGCAATTCCTCCCCAGGAAACTCTCAGGCACCCGTACCGCCATCACGAGGCAACTCTGGAAAGAAACCGGCCCGTTCCGGTTCACCGAAGGTGCAAGTGTCCGGCTTAGTTTGCTGGATGCGTAAAACTCTCAGGTTATGCAACAGGGATGGGGAGGTAAAAAGACCTTCCTTTGGCATGCGCCAAGACAGATCCCATGGAGATACCAGCACCATGACCATCACGCAGACTTCGGCACCTTCGAATACTGAATTTGTTGCCCGCCACATCGGCCCGCGTCCATCGGACGTAACCACCATGCTTCAGACTCTGGGCTATGACAGCCTCGAAGCGCTGATCGATACTGCCGTTCCGGCTGACATCCGCCAGGAATCCGCACTGGATATCCCCAATGCCCTGACTGAAACCGAAGCACTGGCCCACCTGCGTGCGCTTGCCTCGAAGAACGTCATAAAGACCCAGATGATCGGTCAGGGCTTCTACGACACCATCACCCCAGCGGTTATCCGTCGCAACATCGTGGAAAACCCAGCCTGGTACACCGCATACACCCCGTACCAGCCAGAAATCTCCCAGGGCCGCCTTGAAGCCCTGCTGAACTTCCAGACCATGGTCATGGACCTGACCGGCTTGCCAATCGCCAACGCCTCGCTGCTGGATGAATCCTCCGCCGCAGCCGAAGCCGTGCTGATGATGCGACGCGCCAACAAGAAGAAGTCCAAGGGCAAGACCGTCTTGGACTCCAACATCTTCCCGCAGACCCTGAAGGTCGTGCAGGGCCGTGCCGACGCACTGGGCTTCGAAGTTGAAATCGCCGACCTCTCCGCAGGCCTGCCAGAAGGCGACATCTCCGGTGTCGTGCTGCAGCAGCCAGGCAACAACGGCTCGATCGCCGACCACGCTGCGATCATCGCAGCGGCCAAGGAATCCGGCGCCATGGTCACCGTCATCGCCGACCTGTTGGCTCTGACCATGATCACCCCTCCGGGTGAGCAGGGTGCAGATATCGCCGTGGGCAACACCCAGCGCTTCGGCGTGCCGCTGTTCTTCGGCGGTCCGCACGCAGCCTACATGGCAGTAGCTGATGGCCTGACCCGCTCCATGCCAGGACGCCTGGTGGGCGTTTCGGTGGACGATGCCGGAGTCCCTGCCTACCGCCTGGCACTGCAGACCCGCGAACAGCACATCCGCCGCGAAAAGGCGACCTCCAACATCTGCACCGCACAGGCCCTGCTAGCCATTTGCGCATCGATGTACGCGGTCTACCACGGCCCAGCCGGCCTGAAGCAGATCGCAACCCGCGCCCATAACCACGCTCGCGTGATCGCCAGCTCGCTGGTAGCCGCCGGCTTCACCCTGGCTTCGGATTCCTTCTTCGACACCGTTGTGGTGAACGTGGAGAACGCCGACGCCATTGTCGCCAAGGCCATCGAGTCGGGCATCAACCTGCGCAAGGTCAACGACACCCAGGTGGGCATCTCCACCGATGAGGCCACCACCAGCGCCATCGTCAAGTCCCTGCTTGAGGTCTTCGGCGCGCAGCTCTCGGCTCCTGAAGGATTCGAGATCCCCGCCGGCCAGGTCCGCACCAGCGACTACATGACCCACCCGATCTTCAACACCATTTCCTCGGAAACCCAGATGATGCGCTACCTGCGCCGCCTCTCGGACCGCGACCTGGCGTTGGACCGCACCATGATCCCACTGGGCTCGTGCACCATGAAGCTGAACTCGGCTGCCGAGATGGAATCCATCACCTGGCCTGAATTCGCTTCGATCCACCCTTACGCACCTGCAGCGCAGACCGAGGGCTGGCGCGAGCTGATCACCGACCTGGAAGGCCGCCTGACCGCCATCACCGGCTACGCCGGCGTTTCGATTCAGCCAAACGCGGGCTCGCAGGGCGAGTACGCAGGCCTGCTGGCCATCTCGGATTACCACCGTTCGCGCGGCGAAGGCCAGCGCGATTTGTGCCTGATCCCGGCTTCGGCCCACGGCACCAACGCCGCTTCGGCAGTACTTGCCGGCATGCGCGTGGTTGTTGTGAAGACTGCTGCCGATGGCACCATCGACGCCAATGACCTGGATGCCAAGATCGAGGCCAACAAGGACGTCCTTGCGGCCATCATGATCACCTACCCATCCACCCACGGCGTCTACGATGCCGATGTGCGCGAGGTCTGCGACAAGGTCCACGCTGCCGGCGGACAGGTATACATCGACGGCGCGAACATGAACGCCATGGTCGGACTGGCCCAGCCAGGCAAGTTCGGCGGCGACGTATCGCACCTGAACCTGCACAAGACCTTCTGCATCCCGCACGGCGGCGGCGGCCCGGGCGTTGGCCCGATCGGCGTCGGCGAGCACCTGCTGCCATTCCTGCCAGGCGATGCCTCGGGCACCTACACCGAGCGTGACGGCGTGCCAGTTGTGGCTACCGCCTTCGGCTCGGCCGGCGTCCTGCCGATCTCCTGGGCCTACATCGCGATGATGGGCGGGGACGGGCTGACCGAAGCCACCAAGCATGCGATCCTGAACGCCAACTACATCGCCAAGCGCCTGAACGAGCACTTCCCGATCCTGTTCACCGGCAATAAGGGCCTGGTAGCCCACGAGTGCATCCTGGATCTGCGCGAACTGACCGCCAAGACCGGGGTCACCGCTGAGGATGTCGCCAAGCGCCTGATCGACTTCGGCTTCCACGCACCAACCCTGTCCTTCCCGGTAGCAGGTACCTTGATGGTCGAGCCGACCGAATCCGAGGACCTGGGCGAGATCGAGCGCTTCATCGAAGCGATGATCACCATCCGCCAGGAAATGGACGAGGTCCTCTCCGGTGCCTACAGCATCGAAGAATCCCCATTGCGCAACGCACCGCACACAGTTTCCGCAGTGGTCAACAGCAACTGGGACCGCAAGTACTCCGTCGAGCAGGCTGCCTTCCCGGTACCAGCGTTGAAGTTTGACAAGTACTTCCCAACCGTGGGCCGCATCGACGGCGCCGGTGGCGACCGCAACCTGATCTGCTCCTGCCCGGCTCCTGAAGCCTTCGAAGACTAAGGAAGAGTTAGAGATGACTGAGACTACCCAAGCACTCAAGCACACCGCACTGCACGCGCAGCACGAAGAGCTCAGCGCCAACTTCACCGACTTCGGCGGCTGGGACATGCCACTGAAGTACGGTTCGGAACTGGCCGAGCACAAGGCAGTACGCTCCACCGCCGGCCTGTTCGACCTCTCGCACATGGGCGAGGTCTACCTGACCGGTCCAGAAGCCGGCAAGGCGCTGAACACCGCGCTGGCAGGCAACCTGAACGTGATGAAGGTCGGCAAGGCTAAGTACTCGCTGATCCTGAACGCCGAAGGCAAGATCATTGATGATCTGATCGTCTACCGCCTCGAAGAGGAAAAGTTCCTCGTGGTTCCAAACGCCGGCAACGCTCCAGTGGTTGCAGCCGAACTGGCTGCCCGCGCCGCCGGCTTCGACGTGGTCGTTGACGACGCCTCGGATCGCCAGTCGCTGATCGCAGTCCAGGGACCAAACGCTGAAGCGATCCTGAAGAACCTGTCTGCCGACGAAGCCACCGTCCAGGCCGTGACCGAGCTGAAATATTACGCAGCTGTGAACGTAGTGCTTGGCGGCATCAACGTGCTGCTCGCCCGCACCGGCTACACCGGCGAAGACGGCTTCGAGCTGATCATCGAAAACGAAGATGCAGCAGCCATGTGGGAGAAGACCGTTGAAGCCGGCAAGGACCACGAGCTGGTTCCTTGCGGCCTGGCTTCCCGCGACTCGCTGCGCCTGGAAGCGGGCATGCCGCTGTACGGCAACGAGCTCTCACTGGAACGCACCCCGTTCGATGCGGGATTCGGCCCGGTTGTCTCCTTCAAGAAGGAAGAGAACTTCGTCGGACGAGAGGCACTTGAAGCCCTGCGCGGTGCCACCCCGGCACGCAAGCTAGTTGGCCTCAAGGGCCTGGGCAAGCGCGCTGGACGCGGAGGTTACGCGATTGTTAAAGATGGCGCGACCATTGGTGAAATCACCTCCGGCCAGCCATCGCCAACCCTGGGCTACCCAGTAGCACTGGGTTATGTCGATGCCGAATTCGGTGAAGTTGGTACCGAGCTAGAAGTAGATCTTCGTGGTAAGACTTTGCCTTTTGTCGTCGTCGAACTGCCGTTCTACACCCGAGCCAAGTAACGTTAAACATCAGTAGGGCCAAGCTGAAGGCCCGCTAAATTCCCTTGGGAGAGGAAATACCGTGAGTAAAGTTCTTTCGTCATTGCGCTACTCGGCTGAGCACGAGTGGATCGATGCAGCATCGCCAGCAAAGGTCGGCATCACCCAGGTTGCCGCAGACGCCCTGGGCGACGTGGTCTACGTAGACCTGCCAGAGGTTGGCGACACCGTAACCGCAGGCGAGACCTGTGGCGAAGTTGAATCGACCAAGTCGGTTTCCGACCTGTACTCGCCCGTGACCGGCACCATTGTTGCCATCAACGACGAGGCAGTAGATAACCCAGCCATCCTGAACGAAGACCCATACGGCGCCGGCTGGCTGTTCACCGTTGAGGTCGCCGAAGAAGGACCGCTGCTCTCGGCAGCCGACTACGCTAGCACGAACGGTGGAAACGTCGAGTAATGAGCAACCAGACTTTTGAATCCGTTGCAGCAGCATCGCTGACTCAGTCGCTGGCTTCGCTGGACCCGGAGGTGGCGCAGCGTATCGACGCTGAGCTGGCTCGCCAGCAGCGCGGTCTGGAAATGATCGCGTCGGAGAACCACACCGCGCAGGCAGTGATGCAGGCGCAGGGTTCGGTACTGACCAACAAGTACGCCGAAGGCTACCCGGG
>NZ_JBFREO010000007.1:0-131272 GCF_052114325.1 Glutamicibacter sp. MCAF14 | reverse complement strand
GGTGAAGGCTTTGCTTATTTGGTCATAAGCTCCGGAGTCGAATTCGGTTTTGGCAATGAGGTGTTCGAAGGGATCGTTCATCGGTGGTTCGCTGAGCGCTTGGAGTTCTTGGTTAGTACGGCGCGCGTGCTTTTCGCTGACTCTGCCTGTTTTACTTTGCCGCATCTTCTGCGTACCTCCCATTTTTCTTGTCGCTTCCGTGCTCATCGCTAGATGCCGTGCATGAGCCATGATCCCCTGTCGTAGGCGAACTCAGGTACCGCAGCTTGTGGCTTGTGTGCGGGTGGTCGTTTGGTTCCTGCTGTCCACGTGGGTGCAGGAAAAGCAGCGCAGCGGATAGGGCTTTTGCTGTGCACAGGTGGGCAAGAGGCTTAACCCCGTTGCCCCGGTTTCGTGTCGGTTGGGCCGGCGGCGGGTAGGGTTTCCATCCAGCAGGTCGCGTTGATCGCGACCTGTAGCGCTGCCAGGGCTTGGGCGACGGCTGGTTTCGTGTCGGGATAGTCTTTGTTCCATAAGTCGGTGCTCATAGTGATGCGTCCGGTAGCGGCGAGGTCTTCCAGCTCGTTGGCCAGGGCTTTGAGGTCATCGAAAATCTCTGAGGCGTTGCGAGTCATGGTTGCTGTCCTTCGGTGGTGGGGTACGGAGGAAGATTATCGAACGTGACCGACAAGTGCGGCAGCCACGTCCCGTAGGTCTCCCCTTTCTCGTCCTCCCAGACCACGTGCACTAAGTGTGGGGTGCGGGCGGTGGCCTGTCCGTGAATTTGTGGGGTTCCGGTGGGCGTATGAATGAGAGCTGTTACGGCTTGATGTGGCTGGATGGGGTGGCCTGGGTAGTCTCCGGGCTGTAGCCGCATCACTCGATAGGGTTTGCTCTGGTGAGTGAAAACGTCCCAGGGGTTCGGTACCGGGGGTGAGGTTTGAGCGCGGCGGCCGGGGGAGCTGGCGGCGGAGGCCGCCGCGCGCGATTTCTGCAACCGCTCAGTGTCCGCTTGCAGGTTTCTTTCCCAGATGCTGGGGTCGCTAGTCATAGGTTTTATTGTCCTTGGTGTGCTGGGGATATGGCTAAGTGAGGGGCTTGGTTGCCCCTCACTTGGCCGGTTATTTACTTATCGGGTGTACTGGCCTCCCCCATGGCGCTGACCGACGGCGTCAAGGCCTGGAGCGAGGCCTTCCCAGACCTGTAGAAGCAGTCGCTGGCCAAGGTTCCGCTGGGCCGCTTCGGCGATCCGGAAGCCGACGTCGCACCGGTGGTCGCGTTCCTGCTCTCGGATGACGCCAAGTACGTCACCGGCCAAGCTCTCATGGCAGATGGTGGAGCCAACAAGTTCTACTAGTCCCCGGAACACTTTCCTGCACTCCAGAGGCCGGGATATTGTCCCGGCCTCTGGAGTGCTTTAACGTCCACCGGCTAACGCTTTCGCGCCACCATCCCAACGTGAACGATGCCGATTATTAACTGCTCTCGGTGGGGGCGCCAATGGTTCTGACCAGCAGAGCCAATGCCTGGAGCCGGGCTTTCCCAGAACTGTTCGAGCAGTCCCTGGCCAAGGTCCTGCTAACTGTAGTGCCTCTGGACATTGTGAACACTGGGATCGGCGGCCTTGCTCCGTCAGATCACATTCACAACCCCACGGGGAATCGCGTCTAGACCAGCGCGGCCTGCAGTTCCTCGGCTGCCTGAGCCGGGTCTTCGGCGGAGTAGATGGCACCGCCGGCCACGGCTACCTGCGCGCCGGACTTCTGGACGTTGGCGATCGTGCTGATGCTGACGCCGCCAGCCACCGAGAACGGCACCTGGGATGCCTTGCCAGCGCTCAGCAGCACATCCAGGTCGTAGCCCGGCTGCGCCTGCTCGTCCAGGCCAGCATGGAATTCGACAAACTGGACACCCAGCGCAGCAACTTCGCGGGCCCGGGCTGGCTTGTCAGCGATGCCGATCAGATCCACGACGATGCCCTTGCCGCGCTCGGTAGCGGCCTTGACTGCGCCGGCGATCGTGGAATTATCGGCGGCCCCGAGGATGGAGACCAGATCCGCGCCAGCGGCGAAAGCGATATCCGCTTCCAGTTCCCCGGCGTCCATGGTCTTCATATCCGCGAAGACGGTCTTGTCCGGGTGGGCCTGCTTGATGGCGGTGATCACCGACAGCCCTTCGGCCTTGATCAGCGGGGTGCCCAGCTCGATAATGTCCACATACGGGGCGACTTTTCCAGCCAGCTCCAGAGCTTCTGCAGTGCTGAGCAGATCGATGGCAACTTGGATTTTCATGATGTTCCCTTTCAGGGGTTATTGGTGGTGGGTTGGTATTGGCGCCAAAGCACCGGTCTATTCCAGGTTCGCGTGGCGCTGCCACAGCTGCTGGGCGGTGGCGTCATCCGCGTTCCAGAGCGTGTGGAACACGATTTCAGTGATCAGGAACAGCGCCTGCTCGAACAGGCTGCCGGAGTATTGGCGGGTAATGGACGATCCGTGGTCCGTTTTCCCGGCGGCCGGGACTTCTACGAGAACGTGGGCGGCCGTCCCGATGGGGCTGGATGGATCGGTGGTGATGGCCGCGATCCGGGCACCGACCCGCTGGGCGGTGCGGACGCTCTGGACCACTCCTGCGGTGGTTCCGGATCCGGAGGCCACGAGCAGCAGGTCCCCCTCGCTGATGGCCGGCGTGGTGGCATCCCCGGCGACGTGCACGGCCAGGCCCAGATGCATCAGGCGCATCGCCGCCATGCGCAAGGCCAGCCCGCTGCGCCCGGCGCCGGCGACGAACACCCTAGGTGCCGCGCGCAGCTGCGCTGCGAGCTCGATGACCTGCCGCGGCTTCACGCCCCGCACGGTTGCCTCGATCTCCGAGTGGACCAGGTCCAGGGTGTCCAGCACATCCTGCGGGGATATCGCTTCGGTGAGGGGTTCGGCCATGGTGTTCATGCCATTCCTTTCGACAGCGCCTCCCGGCGGACCGGATAGGCTTTGATGGGCATGAGTCAATTCTCCGGCCAGAAAGGGGTGGCCGCTACGCCATTTACAGGCAGTTGAACCTATCCTTTCGGATAGTGGCTGGTCCCCCGAGCTGCGATACACTGGCCTGCATGAGCATTCTGGATTCCTCTTTCGTCCCTGGCCTGCAAGCTTCCGCACCGGCACCAGGGGTGCTCGAATCGATCGCGCTGCTGGCCACGGCTGCGCTGCCGCAGATCGCCGTTCGCCTGCGTGATGCCCTGGCTCCGGAAATCCGTTGCGCGGCGCTGGCGATTTTCACCGAGGAGTGCACCGACAGGCCCAGAAAGCTTGCCGGCGACCAGCGCATCACGGATCTGGTGGGCATTGCGGAACTGGATCGGATCCGCGGCTCCCATCCCGGCGAGAACCGCTGGAGCGGGCATGCCGAGATCGGCGGTGCTCCGCGGGAGATCCTCGCCCTGCGCTACCCGCCCAGCAACGCGCTGCTAGTGCTCATCGAGCCCCGCCCCGCCGGTGGCCAGCCCGAGATGATCGAATACCTGTGGAATCTGGCCGCCAACCGGATCCGCGAGAAGGTGGCCGATGCCCCTCCGTCCTATCTGCGCGAATCGCGCGCGGTCTCGGCAGAGCGGGTCCGGGTTACCGGCGAGCTGGTGGAACAGTACGCGACGAGCCTCGATATCCTGCTGGCGACCTTGCGCTCCACGCAATTGGACGATGCGGCCGCGCGCGTTGCCGCCATCGACCTTGCGGCCAAGACCCTGGTCGGGCTCAAGACCGTGGATGACCGCACCAATAGCATCGTGGAGGAACCGGTCGCTTCGGCTTTCACCCGCTTGCGCGATGACCTGCGCCCGTTGACCACTTTGAGCGGCGTGGACCTGCAATTCGTCGAGCCGCCCAAGAACGGCAGGGCGCTGCCCGGCGAGGTGGCCCATGCCGCCCGGGCCATCGTGCGCGGCCTGGCCCTGGCGATGATGGAGCAGGAAGACATCCAGCGGATCCGGGTGCAGTGGGACTGCGACGGCGAGAATTTGCTGATCAACGTCCGCGACGATGCACGCGGCGGCATCGATCCCTCCGCGGCGGCCTTGGACCGCCTCGTGCGGCGTGTGGAGGCGCTGAACGGACTGATCGAGATCGAGGTCATGGGCGGATGGGGCACGGAGGTCGCGGTGCGACTCCCGCTGGACGCCCCGCCGTCGGCCGTGGCGGAAATCGCCGAATGGAGCCTGGGTGGCCGGGAATTTGAGGTCCTGCAGCTCCTGGCTGCGGGGCAGCGCAACCGGGCGATTTCGCAGGCGCTGGGGATCAGCGAGAACACGGTGAAATTCCACGTGCGCAATCTCTTCAAGAAGATGGGCGTCAGCTCCCGCGCCCAAGCTGTCGCGCTGGCGCACAGCCATGGGGTGGCCAGCTCCACGTAGCCCGCCGGCATTGACGCTGAGCTTGGGGGTGACCAGGACCGGGGGCACAAACTGGTGCAGGGAAAATGCAGCACTCGAGCCCTCAACGCTTTGGCCCGCCGACGGCTGACCGCGCTCGTCGCCATGATTCGTGACGGTTCATTTCATGATGTCCCGGAGCAGGAAAATGCTCCACGGGCTCCAGCCACGGCCCGCCGTCCTTCGGGCAAGCAATGGCAGGCATCATCCCGACGGCGAGTCCAAGCTCTAGCAACTATGGGCAACGAGGTGCAGGATAGGTTCCATGGATCCACAAGATGCTTTGATTCTTCCTGATGTCACCGCTTGGCGCGCTTGGCTCGACGAACACGAAGAAACCAGCGATGGCCTTTGGCTGGTAGTGGCAAAGAAGGGAACGACTTCCCCAACCTCGCTCACTGTCGCACAAGCATTGCCCGAGGCGCTTTGCAGCGGATGGATCGATGCCATCCGCCGCATACGCGATGAGACGACCTTCCTCCAGCGCTACACGCCCCGCCGGAAGAACTCTGTCTGGTCCCAGAAGAACACTGAAATCGCCCAGGAATTGATTGATCAAGGACGCATGCGGCCACGGGGCTTCGCGGAAATCCAGAAGGCCAAGGAAGATGGACGGTGGGAGCGTGCTTACCAAGGCCAGGCCACCGCCCAAGTTCCTCCGGATTTGCAAGAAGCGCTGGATCGCTCGACCGTGGCGGCCAAGAACTTTGCGGCCTTGAAATCCCAACCGCGCTATCACATCCTGCATCAGCTGATGATTGCCCGAACGGAGAAAACGAGGACTGCCCGCTTGGCTCGATTCGTTGCAGAACTTGAGCAGGGTCCAGAAGGCTGATCCTTGGTCTGGTACAGCACTACACGGATGGTGCTGCTGAGCGCTAGCTTCTGGAGCGGTAAATCGCTTCGGCGATCATGACGCCTGCTTGCAGAATCGCTGCCGCAAGAATGACTAGCGCGGCTGCAGTGGCCCCTCCAAGAATCAGCATGACTACTCCGACAAGGCCCAAGGTCCAGGCAATGAACATTGCTCCTGTAGTCATTCCCAGTCCGGCCTGTTGGCTTTTCTTCACGCTCTGAGTCATATTGCCAGTTTAGACGCAGGGCCAAGTTCTCAGGAAAATGATTCCGTGAACTGCTCCGCCATCTAAATCAGGTTGGACGCGGAACTGATCATTTCATTCAGCACCTTGGTACGGTGGATTTCAAAGCCCGGGCCACCCCGGCACTATCTCATCTCAAGATTGGATTCATGGTTTGCGTGTATTAGTTCCGTGGCAGAGCTTGGTCGACAGCATGCAGATTCCCGGGGTCGAACCCGTCTTGTGGAATATCAACGATGGCGAGCCGCCAGCAGCCGACGTGCTTGTTACCGAACGACCGGTGGATCCATCGCACCGAACGCGGGTGGGCAGAATTGCTGGATTGAGGCATGTCCATCTGCTATCCATCGGCTACGAATGGGTGCTGGATCATTTGTCCGAGGATGTCGCGCTTTCAAACTCCAAGGGCGCGGTTGAAGACGCAACTGCGGAGCATTGCCTGGCATTGATTCTTGCTTCACTGCGCGAACTTCCCAGGGCTTATCAGCTCCAGAAGGAAGAATCCTGGTCGCGGCTTTGGACCTCATCACTGCACGGATCGAATGTTGTAGTACTTGGCGTTGGAGGCGTGGGCACAGCCATTATCGAACGACTCAAGCCATTCAAGCCTGCAAAGATCACGGGAGTTGCCAGCACAGCGCGCACCATCAACGGCGGGATCGACGTTGTCGCCTTTGAAAACGTGCATCAGCTATTGCCCTCAGCGGATATAGTCATCTGCGCTTTGCCCCATACGCCCCAAACCCAAGGACTGATTAACAAGGAGTTCATGGATCGGATGCACAACGGCGCCCTTTTGGTCAACGTTGGGCGAGGACCAATCGTTGCCACGGCAGCTCTGATTAAAGAGCTGGAGTCCGGGCGACTGCGTGCTGCATTGGACGTTACCGACCCAGAACCGCTGCCGGTTGGCCACGCGCTGTGGAACGCCCCGGGATGCATCATCACCCCGCATATGGCTGGTGATACAGGACAGTTCGTGGAATTGGTTTCAGAACTAGCAACTCGACAGGTTCAGTTGCTTTCTTCGGGTCAGACACCACTGAATCTCGTTCGTTGATCTTATTGCCCTCATTAGGCGCCTTATTTCAGTAGGAACCCGCGGATAGGATTGGTGGTAGAGGCAGTTCCGCTATAGAACTCGCATGACAATCTCGTGGTATCTCGCGGCCTTTCGCCTAGGCTAGTCATACGATGGAAACTAGAGCACAGACACATCAGACCGGCGGCCGCGACCGCGCTATCGTCGAGCGGAATCGCACCGGTGAGGATGAGTTCCGCATTGATATTGAGCGCATCCGCTTCTCCCCATATTTCTCCCGCTTGTCCTCGGTGACGCAGGTGATTCCCCAGGCTGGTTCAGGGACCTTGGTCCACAACCGGTTGACCCATTCGCTCAAGGTTTCGGCGGTGGCCCGTTCCATCGCCATCGGCCTTCGAAGGCGTGACGAACCTACTAGGCGACTAATCTCCGATTTGGGAGGGTGCGACCCGGTAGTCGTGCAAGCAGCGGCAGCGGCCCACGATCTGGGCCACCCTCCCTTCGGGCATCTGGGAGAGCAGGAACTCGACCGGGTTGCCCGCGATACTCTGGGGCTTCCTGATGGTTTCGAAGGCAATGCACAGACCTTCCGGATCCTCACCGCCTTGGACAGCTGCGATGCCACACCGCGCGGCATGAACCTGACCCGCGCGGTTCGCGCAGCAGTGCTCAAATACCCCTGGACGCGCAATGAATGGCGCAGCCAGGCCCCTGTAGCTCCGGAGCTGCTCCCCCGCGGCGTCGGTGCGAATCCGGCTGCTGGCGCCATGAAGTATTCGGCCTACGATATCGAGGCCGTGGAAATGGACGATGTCCTTTCGGTCTTCCCGGGCATCGGAAAATACCAGCAGACGCTGGAAAGCTCGGTTATGGATATCGCAGACGATATCGCATACGCGGTTCATGACCTCGATGATTTCTATCGAGCTGGCATTTTGCAATACACCAGCGTCTCCGCTGAACTGCGAGCGTGGCTGGATAAGTCCGTCCGCTTCCAAGCCCTGAAGGCTCCAGAACTGGACCAACGGCAACCGGGCCATGCGCTGGAAATTACGTGGCGCCATGTCCTGGCCAAGGATCCCTGGATTGCCAATCCTGAAGCATTCCGCGCCTCGGTGCAACGGGTCGGCCATGACCTCGTCGATGGCTTGCTCGCAGTTCCCTACGACGGCGGCCTGCAGGCAGACCGTGCGGTTACCGCCTTCACCCGGCGATGGATTGACCGATTGCAGGAATCCATCACCGTTGAACGCACGCCTAACGTGCGCAGCGGCCATATCCGCTTGAGCGATGAAGCGTGGCATGACGTCGTGGTACTCAAGTTTGTCCATTCCCGCTTCGTCTTGGACCGTTCAGATCTGGCGGTATACCAGCGCGGGCAAACGCGAATTATCCGTTCCCTGGCAGAAGGCTTCAACACCTGGCTCAACGATCCGGAGGATGCCGGTCGTGCACCGCGACGGTTGCTGGACTCGGTGGAAGCCACCACCGAGGAATACCGCCAGCTGCGCGAGAGCACCCCAGAGTTGTTCTCGCAGTCCGGCCCGCATGAAATCCAGCGGCTGGGCCAAGCCCGGGCCATCGTTGATTACATTGCTTCCTTCACCGATGCCCAAGCCGTCTCGTTGAATTCGCTGCTAACCGGCACCTCGGACAATCTCTGGGAGGCCGGCCGCGGGCTGTAGCGGCCGGGTGCTGCACCGAGCCGGCGGATAGCCCGCCTGCTCGGTGCAGCACCCGGCCACAAATCGCGGCATGTTTCATGCCGCGAGAGCCTGCTGGGACAGCTCCTCGAGAACGATCTTTGTCATCATTGACTGTGTCAGTTGCGGATTGATCCGGGCGCTGAAATGCCGCGACATCAGGATAGCCATCCGGTTGGCCGCTTCGTTGTGCCGATTTCCATCGTGCCCTCGAACCCAACGGGCTCGGGTGCGCCCGGTACGAAGTTCAAGACTCTCGCGCAGCTCATGATGGACCTTCACAGTGCGCTGCCGTCCTTGCACAAGATCATTGACCGCTTTCACCAGGGCACGGCTGTCGCTGAAAATAGTCAGGTCCGAATCGAGCGGGGCGTGGGTCAGCGCCAGCAGGGCGCCAGTGGTTTCTGCCAGCAGGGTGTCCTGGACGTAGTGCTTCGGCGAAATTGCGCAGGCCCAATGGCCTTGCGAGGTTACCATCGCTCCAGCGCTGCGGAACTTCCTGTTCCGCGGCACCGAACCGTCTGTATAGGCTATGACTGAAGGCTTCGCCGTGTAGTCCTGTACCAGAGGGGCCAGGGCCTGGCTATTGGCCTGGTTGGCAACACCCAGATCCAGCCCGAATTGCCATGACGGATTGAGGCAGAAAATCGGATTCATCGATAATTCTGCCATTCCGAGGTCGTCATAGTCCGGGACCAACAAGTCGATCGATGACGGCTGCGAAATCTTGGAGGTAACGGAGAACTCCGCAATAGCCTGCAGGATGGCCTGGTCCAATTCCCCGTTGGCCGCAGTACCCGTGAGAGTCAGCAATGGACGGTTCACGAAATCGCACAAGGTCAGCGCAAAATCGAAGTGGAGACCGTGCGTGCTTCGCTGGGCGAGGTGCTTTTCCTCGACAATCCGCTCCGCAAATGGAACGTACTGCTGCTTCTTACCGTGGGCATCTCGAATGAACGCTGAACGTTCGAGAACGGCGATCAGCCGTGAAGGCTGCGGCTGCCGCTGTGCGCCGGCCAATCTCCGCACACCATCCGGTTCGAGCGCAATCGGCATCTGCGGACGTGGAACTGACACCAGCATTGAGATTCCTCCTGCCTGTTTTGGTGATGTCAGGCGATACTATCGACTGGCACATACGATTTAGCCCCGGGCCGAGTGTTCTGGTGCGGGCACCTGGGCGAGCTCGGCCTCGCGCCCGCCCGATACCCAGGTCGAAATGTCGGTGCGCCATGGCATGATCGGGGTAACGACATCACCCCACGGCAAGGAGCACAGTGGACTCGCAACTTCCGCTCAGAATCATGGAAGCAGTCGGCCTGCTTCACCGGCTGGGCTACCTCGGGCTGCGGATCCTGCCCGGCATCAATGCCTCGGGCACCGCGTGGCGGATCGTCATCCACAACGTCACCGAATGGAACCCCGAGGACAAATTCGGCGACCCTTTCAATTCTGAGGAATCCTGCGTCTACAGCACCGCCGGGGCCAATATCTTCAACAACGACGTGCAGATGCCCGAGGATGTCAGCCGCGTCAGCGTCGCCGAAGCAATCCTTGAGGCCATGCCCTCGCTACAGCGCAGCACCCCGAGCGAGACCGGAAACCTGGACTACGTGCGCTGGTACGCTCAGCTGCTCTCGCAGGTCACCCGGCTCGACGAGTTGCCGGTGGCGTATGCGGACTACTTCGATGATGCCGAGGGATGGGAACTCGGGTGGGGCAGTCGCCGCCGCTTCCCGGCACCGCCGACCTATCGTCCGGAACCCGCAGTATCCCGGGTGCCGCTGGCGGAAACGCCCGCAGAACGTTGAAACAGGCAGGCGCCGCCCCTTCGGGCGGCGCCTGCCTGTTTCAACTCGGGAGGACTACTTAGTCAGCAGTTCCAGAGCCTTGTTCAGCGTTGCGCTAGCGCGCAATACCGCCGAGGTGACTAGTTCCAAGATCGGAAATAGGTCGGTCAGGTAGTCACTCAGCACGAAACAGGTTATCTGCCGCATTAAATTCATTGATCGCCGCTCTTTGTCATGAGTGGCGATCAATTGGTTCGATTCGATGATCAAGCTCCAAATGCTTAAGGGCCCAGACTGCGGATAAGTTTGGTTCAGGTTACCTGTGTCCGCGATGGGCACCAGCATGCCCCTTCACACGAATGCACGGTGTTTTCAGCTTGGGCATGATTGCCCCGCATCTGGGCTCGCGCCTACTCGCCAAGATGCGGTCTGGTCGAGTGCTTGTTGCGATGCGCCCAAGAGCTGCTGCAATGGCAGCTTCGTGGTTCACTTCGCCGTTTACCCATGCCGCTGACATGGCAACGACAATTTCGTCCTTCGACAGTATTCTGGCGAAGTCCTCGTCGAGCGCCCCTGCAGCAACAGCCGATTTAATGAGCCCTTCAGGAGCCGGTTCCTCCTTATAGTCCCAATCTTCCAAACCGACACGTGCCTTGGTGTCATCGATCAGCGTCAGCGCATCCCAGATCTGGGTTTGTTCTGCTTCGCTGAGTTTGCCGGATTGAATCAGGTCGTGCGCGTAAACATACACCTCATCGTCACGTCGATGACCGATTGTTATGACTTCAATCAGGCCAACGCCTTCACGCACGCTCACCCTATATATGATGCGGAACTCTCTTTGCGCAGCCTCAACCGTGTTGAAGCCGACCAAGTTTGTCTTGTTCTGATGTGAAAGAGGGTGCTTGCCCTGTGGAGCAGCGAACAGCGAAACGATCGTGTCCTTCACGTTTTCCCGCTGCGGGGCAACAACGTTTTCGATCAGCCAGTCAATGCTTTCTTCGGTGAATACAACTTCAGCTTGCTGTTGTGGTAGCTCATCAATCGGAGGCAAAGAGCTTCTCCCGAGCCTGATCCGTCGTCAACATTGCCGAACGGTCAGCGACGAGGTTGGCCGCCATGCTCAGCACCTTCAACTCAACTTCGCGTAGAAGCCGGCGCTGTTCATCACGTTCGGCAGCGCTCATGACAACTGCAACAGGCTTTCCGTGGCTCGTCAAAGTCACCGGGTGTTCCTGAGCCTGAGTCGTAATGAATCCTATTCCTTTGCGTGCTGCCACAGTAGAAGAGATTCTTAGAGGATGAGTCGTTGCCATGACACCATGTTAGCAATAAATACATATTAATACATAGAGTATCAACAATTGTGTCATTTGACTTATAGCATATTAACGCCGTCGGCCCCAATCCTCATCGAGGATTGGGGCCGGCGGACTGGGATCTAAGAGACTACTTGGTCAGCAGTTCCAGAGCCTTGTTCAGCGTTGCGCTTGGGCGCATGATTGCTGCAGTCTTGGCTTCGTCTGGGCGGTAGTAGCCAGCGATGTCTACTGCCTTGCCCTGGACCTCGGCCAATTCGGCAACGATGGCTTCTTCGTTCTCGCTCAGTGCCTTGGCTACTGCGGAGAAGGCCTGTGCCAGTTCTGCGTCCTTGTCCTGCTTGGCCAGTTCTTCAGCCCAGAACTTAGCCAGGTAGAAGTGGCTGCCGCGGTTATCCAGCTCGCCGACCTTGCGCTTTGGCGACTTGTCTTCCATCAGGAAGGTGCCGGTCGCAGCATCGAGGGTGTCGGCCAGAACCTGGGCACGAGCGTTGCCGTAGTTCGCGGCCAGGTGCTCGAAGGAAGCGCCCAGGGCCATGAACTCGCCCAGCGAATCCCAGCGCAGGTGATTTTCGTTCACCAGCTGCTGCACGTGCTTCGGAGCCGAACCACCGGCACCGGTCTCGAACAGTCCGCCGCCAGCCAGCAGTGGAACGATCGAGAGCATCTTGGCCGAGGTGCCCAATTCCAGGATCGGGAACAGGTCGGTCAGGTAGTCGCGCAGCACGTTGCCGGTCACCGAGATGGTGTCCTCGCCCTTGCGGATGCGATCGATCGAGTACTTGGTAGCCTCGATTGGGGACAGGATCTTGATGGTCAGGCCCTCGGTGTCGTGGTCCTTGAGGTACTCGTTGACCTTGCTGATCAGCACGGCGTCGTGGGCGCGCTTCTCGTCCAGCCAGAAGACCGCAGGGGTCTGCGAAGCGCGGGCGCGGTTCACGGCCAGCTTCACCCAGTCGCGGATGGCTACGTCCTTGGCCTGGCATGCACGCCAGATGTCACCGGTGAAGACCTGGTGCTCGATGAGCACGGTGTCGTTCTCGTCGACAATTTGCACATGGCCGTTGCCGGCAATTTCGAAGGTCTTGTCGTGGGAGCCGTATTCTTCGGCCTTCTGTGCCATCAGGCCGACGTTTGGCACGGTGCCCATGGTGGTTGGGTCGAAGGCGCCGTTGGCACGGCAGTCGTCGATGGCAACCTGGTAGATGCCTGCGTAGGAGGAATCCGGCAGTACAGCCAGGGTGTCTGCGGTGTTGCCCTTGGCATCCCACATCTTGCCACCCAGGCGGATCATGGCCGGCATCGAAGCGTCAACGATCACGTCCGATGGAACGTGCAGGTTGGTGATGCCCTTGTCGGAATCGACCATGGCAACTTCCGGGCCCTCTTCCAGGCCCTTGGCGATCAGCTTCTCCACGCCGGCGCGGACCTCGTCGGACAGTTCGTCCAGGCCGCCGATGATGGCTGCCAGGCCGTTGTTCGGGTTCAGGCCGGCTGCTGCCAGCTCGTCGCCGTAGGTGTCGAACAGCTCGGAGAAGTAGGCCTTGACCACGTGGCCGAAGATGATCGGGTCCGAAACCTTCATCATGGTGGCCTTCAGGTGCGCCGAGAACAGCACGCCTTCTTCCTTGGCGCGGGCTACGGAGTTCTTCAGGAACTCGGAGAGCGCTGCGGCGTGCATGACGGTGCCGTCGATGACTTCGCCGGCCAGCACGTCGAATGGCTTCTTCAGGACCTTGACTTCGCCGTCTTCGCCGACGAAGCGGATCGAGATCTTCTTGTCCGCGTCGATGACGACGGACTTCTCGTTGGCTGCGAAGTCGTCAACGCCCATGGTGGCGACGTTGGTCTTCGAATCAGCGGACCATTCGCCCATGGAGTGCGGGTACTTGCGGGCGTAGTTCTTCACACTCAGCGGTGCACGGCGGTCCGAGTTGCCTTCGCGCAGCACTGGGTTCACTGCCGAACCCTTGATCTTGTCGTAGCGGGCGCGGATGTCGGTCTCTTCATCCGAGCTCGGGTTGTCTGGGTAGTCAGGCAGTGCGTAACCGGCGGCCTGCAGCTCGGCGATAGCAGCCTTCAGCTGCGGGATCGAAGCCGAGATGTTCGGCAGCTTGATGATGTTGGCCTCTGGGGTCTTGGCCAGTTCGCCAAGTTCTGCCAAAGCATCGGAAATGCGCTGTTCTTCGGTCACATAGTCCGGGAAGGTAGCGATAATGCGACCGGCCAGCGAGATGTCGCGGGTCTCAAGTTCCACACCAGCGGTCGAGGCGAAGGCCTCCACGATTGGCAGGAACGAGTGGGTCGCCAGCATCGGCGCTTCATCGGTATGGGTGTAAATAATCTTTGCCATAGGTGTGGCGTCTCCCTGAACGTCGTGCGGAAGCGGGGTTATCCGCCCTGAACTCAACGTTCCAAATCTACCTGATTTTGGCCAGCACCACACTTTCCGGCCAACAGAAATATGCGCGGCAATCCCTGATATTCGCCGAAATGCCGGGCTGGACAGCGCGCAAGCAGTTCGTCACATTTAAGTTAATCAGCGATAACTCAACAGAGTTATTCGCTATTCGGGCACAGCCACGGCCAACCCCAACAGATCCGACATCGCCGCATCGAAGAGCTCGACCGGATCTGCAGGCTCCCCGGCCTGCTCCGCCTGGCCGAAGCACTGCCAGGCCACGCGCCAGAGGACAGCCAGGGTTTCGCCGATCATCAGGGCAGGCATGGCCGGCAGCAGGCCGCGACGGCGCAGCTCTTCGGCGGTGGCTGCCGAGAAGGCTTGCTCCTGCCGGGTGATGGCCAGCAGGAGTTTCGGCTCGATGACAATCAACCGGGAAATGCGGCGGTATTCGCTGGCACGGATCTCCGCGACCAGGATCCTGCGGCATTCGCCGGCGAGCAGGCGGAAGATCTGCGCACTCGTGGACCCGGGAGCAATCTCGCATCCGGCCACAGCGTCGATCAGCTCATGCTGGGCGGGCACGATGGCCGCTTCCCTGGAGTCGCAATAGCGGAAGAACGTCCGTTCGGAAATGCCGGCCCGGGCGGCAATCTGCCCCACGGTCACCGAGTCCAGGCCCTGCGATTCCAGCAGGTCCAGGGCCGCTGCGTGAATTGCCTGGAGGGTAGCCGCCTTGCGCTCCTCGCGAATCCCCATGGTGCTCTCCAATGCTCAAAGGCCGCCCGTGCCGCGCGGGCAACGTCCACCGAATTTGCTTCCTGTCACAGTCTGACAGATTCGCTTACGAAAAAGTGGCAGAGTGTGACAGTATTTAGCGGTTGGCACCCCAGAGGAAGAAGAATCCATGACGACAAAACCCGCTGCAACCAGCGCAAAGCCAGGAGCCGCGCCCGCCGGGCAGCCCACCGGCAAAGCCCTGACCGGCATCATCGCCTCCCTGGCTCTGGCCGCGTTCATGATGATCCTGAACGAAACCGTGCTCACCGTGGCACTGCCCGGCATCATGCAGGACATGGGCATTTCGGCATCCACCGGACAATGGCTCACCACCGGATTCCTTCTGACCCTGTCGGTAGTCATCCCCACCACCGGCTACCTGCTGCAGCGCTTCGCGCACCGGTCGCTGTTCTTCTTCGCGATCCTCAGCTTCATCCTGGGCACCGCCATCGCAGTTCTGGCGCCGAGCTTCGCCTTCTTGCTGCTGGCGCGCATCATCCAGGCCGTTGGAACGGCCATCATCCTGCCCCTGCTGATGACCACCACCTTGGCCCTGGTGCCCGTCCGCCAGCGCGGCACCGTCATGGGGCTGAACTCGATCGTCATCGGCGTGGGCCCGGCCATCGGACCGACTGCTTCGGGCGCCGTCGTGCACGCCTTGGACTGGCACTACATCTTCATCTTGATGCTGCCGATCGCCGTGGCGGTCTTGGTACTGGGCGCCATCTTCTTCAAGATCCCTTCCACCGCACGCAAGATCAAGGTGGATTCCGCTTCGGTCCTGCTATCCGCCTTGGCTTTCGGGTTCCTGGTGTACGGCATTTCCAGCATCGAGCATGCCGCAGATAACTCCGCAATGATGATCGCCAGCTTCGCCATCGGCCTGGTGGCCCTGGCCCTGTTCATCATCCGCCAGGTCAAATTGGCCGCCAGCGGCCGTGAACTGCTGAACCTGGCCCCGTTTGCCTCGCGCAGCTTCAGCTTCGCGATAGCGATGATCATGATCGCCTTCGGCACCCTGCTCGGTTCGCTGATGATCGTGCCGATCCTGCTGGAATCCGGCCAGGGCATCGACTCGCTGCAGATCGGCATCATGCTGCTTCCCGGCGGGCTCGCCCAGGCCATCGCCTCGCCGATTTTCGGGCGGATCTACGACAAGCGCGGACCGCGCCCGGTGCTGATCCCCGGCGCCGTGCTCCTGGCCGCCGGACAGTGGATGTACACCACTATCACCGTGCAGACCGAGCTGTGGATGTTCATGCTCTGCCATATCGTCTTCTCGATCGGCTTGGCCCTGCTGATGACCGGCTTGATGTCCTCCGCGATGGCTTCGGTAGATCCTCGGCAGTTCGGCCACGGTTCGGCAATCTTCAATACAGCGCAGCAGCTGGGCGGAGCCATCGGCACCACGATCTTCGTGACCGTGATGTCGCTGCTCTCCGAGGTCCAGCTGGATGCAGGGGCCGAGTTGGCCCAGGCCTTGTTCTCCGGCGCGCACATCTCGTTCATCGTCGGCGCAGTGCTGGCCACGTTCGGCATCGTTTTCGCCTTCATGATCAAGGGCGAGAATTCGCACGCTAATCACTGAAGCAATGCTCCGGCGATGCTGGCCCTGAAAGCTCGGATTCGCCCGGGCGCTGGCGCCCGTCAAAGCGGCAGTCGCACTGGATAATTACAGCATTCAGCCCGAGCGGAGGAATTCCAAGTGGAATTCCTCCGCTCGGGCTTCAGGTCCATGCTGCTGCCGCCCTAGCCAGTTCCCGGCAAGGCACTATTCCAGGTTCTGCCCAACGCGTTCCACCCAGCGCATCCTTCTCGCTTCGCCTTCAAGGTGGTAGCTTGAAGCCCAATCGGGGAATTCCAGCACCTCAGGTCTTCCCCATTCTTCCGGGATACCGGCCCGGCCAGATAAGGGGACGCAGGATGGCAATGACGCCAGAGTCCGACATGAGCGATCTAGCAATTGCAGCGCGTGCAACACTGCAGCCAATAGCCCGGATCGCCGCCGCCGCGGGGATCTGCGAGGAAGCAGTAGAGCCCTACGGCAAGTACAAGGCCAAGATCGACCCGGCACTGCTGGATTCCAGTGCGCCTATGGGGAAGGTAGTGCTGGTCAGCGGCATGTCCCCCACGCCGGCCGGGGAAGGAAAATCCACCATGGTGGTGGGCCTGGGCGATGCCCTGGCAGCTGCGGGGACGAAAACCATGATCGCACTGCGCGAACCCTCAGTGGGGCCCAGCTTCGGGATGAAAGGCGGGGCCACCGGAGGCGGCCAGTCCCAGGTACTGCCCATGGATGAAATCAACCTGCATTTCACCGGGGACTTCCACGCGATCACCAGCGCCAATAACCTGCTCATGGCGTTGATCGACAACCACCTGCAGCAGGGCAATGCGCTGGGCATCGATCCGCGGCGCATTACTTTCAAGCGCGTGATGGACATGAATGACCGCTCGTTGCGCAATATCGTCATCGGACTGGGCGGGCCAGCCGATGGCATGCCACGGGATGCAGGTTTCGAGATCACGGCGGCTTCCGAAGTGATGGCGGTCTTCTGCCTGGCCACCGGGTTGGCGGACCTGCGCGCCAGGCTGGGCCGCATGACCTTGGGCTACACCTATGCCAAGGCGCCGGTCACCGCCGATGACCTGGGCGCGGCGGGTGCGATGGCGCTGCTGCTCAAGGAAGCCATCAAGCCCAACCTGGTGCAGAGCATTGGCGGCACCCCCGCGCTGATCCATGGCGGCCCGTTCGCCAATATCGCGCACGGCTGCAATTCGGCCATCGCCACGAACACCGCGCGCACGCTGGCCGATGTCGTGGTGACCGAGGCCGGGTTCGGCACGGATCTGGGCGCCGAGAAGTTCATGGACATCAAGGCCCGCTATGCCGGATGCCCGCCTGCCACCGTGGTGGTGGTCGCCACGATCCGCGCCCTGAAAATGCATGGCGGTTTACCCAAGGACCAGCTGGATCAGCAGAACACCGAGGCCGTGAACGCAGGCCTGGCCAATTTGGCCCGGCACGTGGGGATTGTGCGCAAATTCGGTGTCGAACCGGTCATCGGCGTCAACCGGTTCACCGCAGATACGGAAGCCGAGCTACAGGTGGTCACGCAGTGGGCGGCGGCCAACGGCATCGCCTGCGCCGTGGCTGATGTCTGGGGCCAAGGCGGTGCCGGGGCCCAGGAATTGGCTCGCGTGGTGCTGCGCGCCATCGAAGCGCCCAATCATTTCGCCCCGCTCTACGCACTGGAACTTCCCGTTGAACAGAAGATCCTGAGGCTGGTCCAGGAAATCTACGGCGGCGCCGGGGTCGACTACTCGCCACGAGCGAAGCGGATGCTGGAGCAGATCCACGCCAACGGGTGGGAAGATCTTCCGGTATGCATTGCCAAAACCCAGTACTCCTTCTCAGATGACCCGCAGCTGCTGGGCTCCGCCGAAGGATTCACCTTGCAGATCCGGGAAATCATTCCGAAAACCGGTGCCGGCTTCATCGTCGCCATCACCGGTGCGCTCACCACGATGCCGGGGCTTCCGAAGGTGCCTGCGGCGATGCACATGGATGTCGATGAGCAGGGCCATGCCGTGGGCTTGTCCTAGGATCGCGGTGTCAGCCCGGCTGCTGATTGCGATTCCACGGCGGGCGAACATGATAGTTCGCTGAATCCTCCGGAGTTTGCATGCAATCAGCGCTAAGCTGTGGGCAAGCAGCAATTATTAGCTGGCTTGAGAAAATCCAGTATTGATGAAGGGAAGGAATCATGGCAGCGGAACATCACGACGAAACCACTGGTCCGGACAAGTCGCCGAATCCCCACGGCAAGAACACCGAGGTACCAGATCCAGACGAGGCGCAGAACGCGCCGATTCCCTTTGGACATGAAGAAGATGGCGACAACGAAGACTGATAGCAGCCGCCGTTGACGCATAACGCAGGCCCGGGGCCGGAATTCCGCGTGAATTCCCGCCCCGGGCTTTGCCGTTGCCTGAGCCGATCCGGGCAGTTAGCCACCGGGTGAGAGTGCTTGCCAAGACTTCCTCCCCTAGGATTGTTGAACAATTGGGAAAAGTAGGGCATTCTTTTACCAAGGCATTTTCACGAGACGGGGATCACAATGGCATTCATCGACCTGAACTCAGACGTAGGCGAGTCGTTCGGCAACTGGAAGATGGGCGATGACGCCGCCATCTTCACCTCCGTTTCCTCAGCCAACGTCGCCTGCGGCTTCCATGCCGGAGACCCCAGCACCATCGCCCAGACCTGCCGCGATGCCGTCAGCGCCAATGTCACCATCGGAGCCCACGTCGGATACCGCGACTTAGCCGGATTCGGCCGCCGCTTCCTGGACTGCTCGGCCACCGAACTGGCCGACGACGTGCTCTACCAGCTCGGCGCCCTGCAGGCATTGGCCCGCAGCGCCGGCAGCGAGATCAAATACGTCAAGCCGCACGGCGCCCTGTACAACACCATCGTGCACCATGAGGTCCACGCCCAAGCCGTCATCGACGCCATCAAGGCCTTCGGCACCGACCTGCCGGTCCTGCTGCTGCCCGGATCCCTGGCACTGCAGAAAGCCGAAGCCGCCGGGCTGCGCGGCGTGGCTGAAGCCTTCGCCGACCGCAACTACACCCCGCAAGGCACCTTGGTCTCCCGCCGCGAAGCCAACGCGGTGCTGCATGACCCCGAGCAGGTCGCCGCGAACATGGTCCGGCTGGCGACCGAAGGAACCATCGTTGCCGTCGACGGCAGCACCATCAAGATGCCCGCAGAAAGCATCTGCCTGCACGGCGACACCGCCGGTGCCGTCGCCATGGCCAGCGCCGTGCGCGCCGGACTTGAAAACGCCGGAGTGCAGATTCGGAGCTTCGCGTGAGCATCCGCGCTATCCACCACGCCGGCTCCCACGACCTGCTCGTCGACCTCGACTCGCTGGATGCGGTGCTCGCACTGAACGCCGCCTTGGAAGCGTCCCCCTTGGAGGGCCAACGCGACCTGCTGGCCGCGGCGCAAACCGTGCTGCTCAAATTCTCCAATGCCGAACAAGCCCAGCGTGCCCGCGCCCTGCTGCCTACCTTGGCTTTCGGCACGGCCGCTGAAACCATCGGCAAGGTCGTTGACGTTCCCGTGCACTACGACGGCGAAGACCTCGCTGCCGTCGCCGAGCTGACCGGGCTGAGCATTGATGCGGTCATCACCGCGCACAGCACCCAGGCCTGGCGTGCGGTGTTCGGCGGCTTCGCCCCGGGCTTCGCCTACCTGCTTGGCCAGAACCAGCAGCTGAACGTGCCGCGCCGCGAAACACCACGCACCAAGGTGCCAGCCGGTGCTGTCGCGCTCGCCGGCGAGTACTCGGCCGTCTACCCGCGCCAGTCCCCCGGAGGCTGGCAGCTGATCGGGCATACCGACGTGCAGATGTGGGACCTGGAGCGCGAGAACCCGGCGCTGATCCGCCCGCAGGACACCGTGAAGTTCACCCCTGCCATGCAGAAGATCGCGGTGCGCGAAACCCCCGCGTCCGCGCCAGCACAGCCCGCCGCGGACGGAAGCAGCGCACTGCGCATCATCGATTCCGGCCTGCAGTCGCTCTTGCAGGATGCTGGGCGCATCGGCTACGGCAATCTCGGCGTCGGCGTGGCCGGCGCGGCTGACCCAGCAGCCTTCCACCAGGCCAACCGCCTGGTGGGCAACCCGGTCAACCACGCAGTCATCGAGAACCTGGGCAGCCGCATCACGCTCGAAGCCGAGCAGGACCAGGTGCTGGCCCATACCGGCGCCGAAGCCGACCTGTGGATCACCCCGGCCGCCGACGATGAAGTGCGCACCGAACGCCAGGTCGCGGGCAATACGCCCTTCGCCCTGCTGCACGGCGAGCGCCTCACGGTCACCTCGGGCGGCCGCGGGCTGCGCAGCTACCTGGCGGTGCGCGGGCAGATCGGGCTTGAACCGGTCCTCGGCTCGCTGTCCACCGACACCCTCTCCGGGGTGGGCCCGGCACCGCTGGCATCCGGTGACGTGCTTCCGGTGCAGCGCCCGCGCATCGGGCACATCGTCGGCAATTCCCTGCCCAGCACGCTTCCGGTCCCCGATGCCCACGGCGTGTACACGCTGCGGGTGCTGGCCGGCCCGCGCGCCGACTGGTTCGGCCCGGCAGGCCTGGCCCAGCTGACCGGCCAGGTGTGGGAAGCGACCAGCGAGTCCAACCGCGTTGGCGTGCGCCTGGGCACCGGCGCGCAACCGCTGCAGCGCATCCGCGCAGGCGAGCTGGCCAGCGAAGGCGTGGCCCGAGGCTCGCTGCAGGTCCCGCCCTCCGGCTTGCCGGTACTGTTCCTCGCCGATCATCCGGTGACCGGCGGCTATCCGGTGATCGCCACCGTCATCGCCGAAGACTTGAGCGCAGCCGCGCAGCTTCCCCCGGGAAGCAGCATTCGATTTCTCCTCCATCCCGCTGCCGGCCAACCGGCCGCTGAAGCCTAAGGATTGTCATGAAAAAAGTTCTCATCGCCAACCGAGGCGAAATCGCGGTCCGCATTGCCCGGGCAGCCACCGACGCGAACATCGCCTCGGTCGCCATCTACTCGGATCCGGATGCCGACGCGCTGCACGTGCGCCGCGCCGATGAAGCGTACCCGCTGCATGGTTCCACCGGCGCCGAGACCTACCTGAACATCGAGAAGATCATCCAGATCGCCAAGCGCTCCGGCGCCGATGCGGTGCACCCGGGCTACGGCTTCCTTTCGGAGAATGCCAGCTTCGCCCAGGCCGTCATCGATGCCGGCATGAGCTGGATCGGCCCCTCGCCTGAAGCCATCGAAGCCCTGGGCAACAAGGTCACCGCGCGCCAGATCGCGGTCCGCGCCGGCGCTCCGCTGGCCCCGGGCACCGACGGACCGGTCAAGGATGCCGCCGAAGTGCGCGCCTTCGCCGAGGAATACGGTGTGCCGGTGGCCATCAAGGCTGCCTTCGGCGGCGGCGGACGCGGCATCAAGATCGCCCACTCGATGGATGACATCGCCGAGTCCTTCGAATCCGCCACCCGCGAAGCCACCGTGGCTTTCGGCCGCGGCGAATGCTTCGTGGAGCGTTTCCTGTCCAAGCCGCGCCACGTCGAAGCCCAGGTGCTTGCCGACACCCACGGCAACGTCGTGGTCATCGGCACCCGCGACTGCTCGCTGCAGCGCCGCCACCAGAAGCTCGTCGAAGAAGCTCCTGCACCATTCTTGAGCGACGAGCAGCGCACCCGCATCCACGAATCGGCGCGCGCCATCTGCAAGGAAGCGGGCTATGTGGGCGCCGGTACCGTGGAGTACCTGGTGGCCCAGGACGGGCTGATCTCCTTCCTGGAAGTGAACACCCGCCTGCAGGTGGAGCACCCGATCACGGAGGAAACCGCCGGCGTGGATCTGGTTGCCGAGCAGTTCCGCATTGCCGATGGGCTGCCGCTATCGCTGAGCGAAGACCCGAAGCCAACCGGCCACGCCTTCGAATTCCGCATCAATGCCGAGGATCCGGCCCGCGGCTTCCTTCCAGCACCGGGCACCATCGAACGCTTCGAGGCTCCCACCGGTGCCGGGGTGCGCGTGGATACCGGTGTGCGCAGCGGATCGATCATTCCGCCGTTCTACGATTCGATGATCGCGAAGCTGATTGTGCGCGGCGCGGACCGCGACCAGGCCTTGCGCCGGGCCCGTCTGGCACTGGAAGAAATCAACATCGCCGGGGTCCCCACGGTACTGCCCTTCCACCGCAGCATCATCAATCATGAGGCGTTCACCGGCCAGTGCCTGGGCGTGTACACCACCTGGATCGAGGACGAGTTCCTCAACGAGGTGGAAGGCAGCGATGACATGGATCTGGACCAGCGCGACACCAGCCGCGAAACGATCACCATCGAACTCGATGGCAAGGCCGTGCAGCTGGGACTGCCAGCGGCGATGACCAATGCGCTGCGCAACTCCTCGGACGCTGGAGCGGCTGCCGCCGTGCAGGGCGAAGAGGCTGGCGAACAAGATGCCTCCGCGGTGCAGAGCAGCATGGACGGCAACCTGGTGCGCTTCACCGTGGAAGACGGGCAAAGCGTGGAAGCCGGCCAGAGCGTGGCCATTATCGAAGCGATGAAGATGGAATCCCCTGTTACCGCACACCGTGCCGGAATATTCACTGCGGCCAGCATCAGCGTGGGTACCGGAGTTCGTCGCGGCGATACCTTGGGCACAATTAATTAGCATCGCCGCCCTGGCGGATAAAACCGCAGGGCAGATGGGATAAATTGGAAGCATGGATGCCACAAGCACTACCGCCGCCCGCCCAGCTAAAGCACCGCACGCGCATAGCGGCGTGTGGGCTGCCGATGAGCTGCGCCGGCGTATTGCCGAAGGCGAACTGCTGCCTGGCGACAAGCTCTCCGAACAGGCCTTGGCCGAATCCCTGGGGCTTTCGCGCAATACCCTGCGCGAAAGCTTCACCCTGCTCAACAGCGAACTGATCATCACCCGCATCCCCAACCGCGGGGTCTTTGTCGCCTCCCCTGACGCCGATGACGTGCGTGAAATCTATGCGGTCCGCCGGACCATCGAGCCGGCATGCCTGGCCTGGGGCCCGGAGCTGGACCTGGAAGCGCTGGAGCGGATCATCGCCCAGGCGCGGGCCGGGCTCGCGGCCGGCGACGTGGCGCGCATGGCCAGCGCCAACCAGGACTTCCACAAGCAGCTGGTGCGTTCCTCGCACAGCGCGCTTCTCCAGGAGCTCATGGGTCGGGTGCTGGCTCGCATGCGCTTGGTCTTCCATGCCATGAGCGATGCCCCGGATTTCCATTCGCACTATGTAGAGCGCAATGCCACCTTGCTCGCGCTATTGCGCGATGGCAAGCGGATGGAAGCTGCTGAAACCCTGCGCAGCTACCTCGATACCGCTGAAGCCGAATTGCTCAGCCATATTCACCAGCGTTCTTCCTGAGCTTCAGCCAAGGCACCAGCAAGGCTAATTGGCCTGCGATGTTCATCTCACCGCGTCCATGTCCACCGGCATGGTGCGTCGAGGCCGGGAATTTGCCCCATCGGCTTGGGCCAGCAGGGTTCCGAACTGGAACATGCGCTCTCCTGCCCCGTCAGTTCGGCTTTGTGACGCGCCTTTGTGCAGTCGACGCTCCCTGGGCTCCTGCAGCATCCCTTCCCTGCAAGGCCCCAGCGCGACCTGAATCGGAGAATTAAGCGCCGCGCACTTTCCAAGAAGGCGCATAGATAGCCACCGTATGGTTTAACGAATACCTTGCCGGTTCCGGGGCCTTATCCTCGCAAGCGGCGCATCCGTTCCCAGCTTGGAAGGCCATCGCCCGTGAAATTGCCTGTCGCTGAATTGCACGTCCACTTGGAAGGAACCCTGGAGCCGGAAATGATCATGGCCCTGGCCAAGAAGAATTCCATCGAATTGCCCTACGCGTCCATCGAAGAACTGCGTGCCCAATACCAGTTCACCAACCTGCAGTCCTTCCTGGACTTGTTCTATGCGAACATGGCCGTGCTGCGCACCGCGCAGGACTTCCGCGAGATCACCGTCGCGTACCTACAGCGGGCCCACGACTCAGGCGTACGCCACGTCGAGCTTTTCTTCGATCCGCAGGCCCACATCGGCGGTGCCCTGGACCTGCGCGAAGTCATCGCAGGGATCCGCGCAGGCTTGGCCGACGGACTGGAACGCTGGGAGTTGTCCAGCAAGCTCATCGCCTGCTTCTGGCGCCATGCCCCGGCTTCTGAAGCCATGGAGCTGATGAAGGTGCTGGTTGAGCAGAAGCATGACATCGATGGCATCGGCTTGGATTCCTCGGAGGTCGGTTTCCCGCCGGAGCTGTTCACCGAAGTCTTCGACTACGCCCGGGCCCATGGGCTGCATGTGGTGGCGCATGCGGGCGAAGAAGGCCCCGCCGAGTACATCTGGCAGGCCCTGGACCTGCTCAAGGTCCAGCGCGTCGACCACGGCATCCGGAGCTTGGATGATCCGCAGCTGGTGCAGCGCCTGGTCGATGAGCAGATGCCGCTGACTGTCTGCCCGCCGTCCAACATCCGTTTGCGTGCGGTGGACACCATGGCTGAACACCCCCTGCCGCAGATGCTTGCCAAGGGCCTGAAGGTCTCGGTGCACTCCGATGACCCGGCCTACTTCGGCGGCTACATGGATGCCAACTTCGATGCCTTGATGGAGCAATTCAGCTTCAGCTCCGAGCAGCTGGCCACCTTGGCGAAGAACTCTTTCGAATCCTCGTTCCTGGACGAGCAGTCCAAGCAGGCACTTGTCGCAGAAGTCCAGGCTTGGGCCGAGCAGCAAAAATAGCGCTCCGCCGTTAAATAAAGAACGCGGCGGCCTTTTGGGGGATGGCCGCCGCGTTCAGCTTTCGGGATCAGGGAACCTGGTATTCGGTATCCCTGATGTCGGTGATGAGCATATGCCCCGGAGCGTGGCCGATGGCCAATGCCGGGCGTGATTCCATGACTGCTGCCTGCGGGGTCACCCCGCACGCCCAGAACACCGGGATGCTCCCCTCCGGGATGTGCACGGCGTCCCCGAAGTCAGGGGCCGCCAGATCCTCGATGCCCAGTTCCCCTGGATTGCCGATGTGCACTGGCGCGCCGTGCACCGCCGGGTACCGGGAAGTGATGCGCACCGCGTCGGCGACCTGCGAGGCGGGGATGGGACGCATGGACACGACCATGGGACCGGAGATGGCGCCGGCGGTTGCCGAGCGGCGGTTGGTCTTGTACATCGGGACGTTGACGCCCTGGTCGATGTGCGCCACCGAAATGCCGCTTTCCATCAGCGCCGCTTCGAAGGTGAAGGAGCAGCCCACGATGAACGTCACCAGGTCATCGCGCCAGTAATCCCCCAGATCGGTGGGTTCAGCGACCTTGATGCCGTCTTCGTACACCAGGTACTTGGGGACATCCGTGCGGATATCTCCCCCGGCCAGCAATTCGCTGCTGGTCTGCCCGGCTTCCAGCACGCCGAGAATGGGGCAGGACTTGGGATTGCGCTGGGCGAAGAGCAATACATCGAAGGCCAGTTCCTGCGGAACGATCATCAGATTCGCCTGCGCGTAGCCGGCGCTGATTCCAGCGGTCGGCAGTACCTGCCCGGCGCGGAAGAGCTCGCGGGCCTCGCGCGGGGACATCGCCGCCCGCTCAGCTAATTCCATATCCTTGAAGTTCTTCATGACTCTTCTTTCCCTAGCCGTTCCAGAGTGCGGCCAGACCCGACAGTGAGTTCCAGCCCAGGTATACGCTCAGGACCCAGGTCAGTGCGCCGATGACCAGCAGGCCCTTCGGGTACTTGTACCCATTGAGCAGGTCGCGGCGGCGCCAGGCAACCCAGAGCAGCACGGCGAAGCCGACCGGAAGGATCAGGCCGTTAAACGCGCCGGCGAAGATCAGCAGGGTCGCTGGGGCCTTGCCCAGGAACATGAAGATGATGCCGCAGACCAGGATGAACGCCACGGTGATCAGGTTGCGGGTGCGCTCCGGGGTGGTGCGCTTGGTGATGAAGGAAACCGAGGTGTAGGCGGCGCCGATGACGCTGGTCAATGCAGCGGCCCAGAGGATCACGCCGAAGGCGCGGATGCCGATTGGTCCTGCAGCGTGGCCGAACGCTTCAGCGGCTTTGTTGTCGCTGGTCAATGCGACACCGCCGGCGACGACGCCGAGGATCGCCAGGAACAGCAGCACTCGCATGACACCGGTGACGATGATCGCCAGGGTGGAGATGTTGGAAATCGATTTGACGTGCTCGACGCCGGAGGTGCCCGAATCGATCATGCGGTGCGCGCCGGCGTAGGTGATGTAGCCGCCGACAGTGCCGCCGATCAAGGTGGTGATGATCAGGAAGTCGATCTTCTCTGGCAGCACCACGTTGCGGATCGCATCTCCTACCGGAGGCGCGGCGACAATCGCTACATAGAGCATCAGCAGGATCATGATGGCACCGAGCATCACAACGATGCGGTCCAGTGCCATTCCGGCCTTCTTGGAGAGGAAGATCAGGATTGCCACGACGGCGGAGAGCGCGCCACCGATCTTGGCATCCAGTCCGAGCATGGCGTTCAGGCCAAGGCCGGTACCGGCGATGTTGCCGATATTGAAGACCATGCCGCCAATGAACACGAGCGCGGCCAGTACCCAGCCGATGCCGGGCAGGACCTTGTTGCCCAGTTCCTGGGCGCGCATGCCGCTGACGCCGATGACGCGCCAGACGTTGAGCTGGACAGCGATGTCCACGAGGATGGAGACCACGATGGCGAAGGCAAAGGCCGCGCCGATCTTTACCGTGAACTCGGTAGTCTGGGTGATGAAGCCGGGGCCGATGGCGCTGGTAGCCATCAGGAACATGGCACCTAGAAGCGCTGTGCGCCGCGCCTTGCTGCTTTGGGATGTTGACTCAGGAAGTGCCATGATGACGTTCCAATGCGATAGTGGTGACAACCGTCACAGAATCAATGTAACCCACATGACATTACAGGTTGTTGAACAAACTTGGCAAGATGTTGTTGAACAATTTGTCTGCCCTTGGTGCGCCTCGCTCACCGGGACACCTATTTATTCGTTTTGGTGCTACGCCCTGACAAGTCGATACCTGCAGTTTTCTCAAGGGCTGGGCATCTGAAAAATTTTTTGGGAAAAATCTTCGTCATGCCCCTCCCGGGCCAGCTGCCCCGGCAATTCCCGAATTCCTGCTTAAAAGCAGCAGCCGCGGTCCCAGCGAAAAACGCTGGCACCACGGCCGCTGGCTAGCTCAGAGAACTAGTGGAAGAAGTGGCGTGCACCGGTGAAGTACATGGTGATGCCAGCTTCGTTCGCAGCTGCGATGACTTCCTCATCGCGCACCGAGCCGCCAGGCTGCACAACAGCCTTCACGCCGGCATCGATCAGGATCTGCAGACCGTCAGCGAAGGGGAAGAACGCATCTGAGGAAGCAACTGCCCCCTGGGCGCGCTGCTCGGAAGCAGCCGAGTCGGCGTTCTCCGCGCCACCGGCAGCATCCGCTCCGGACTCGACCTTCACGCCGAGGGTGTTGGCACGCTCTACAGCCAGCTTGCATGAGTCGATGCGGTTGACCTGGCCCATGCCGATGCCAACTGCTGCACCGTCCTTCGCCAGCAGGATCGCGTTGGACTTCGCGGCGCGAACCGCGCTCCACGCGAACTGAAGGTCAGCCAAGGTTGCGGCGTCGGCGGCTTCGCCTGCAGCCAGGGTCCAGTTAGCCGGGTTATCGCCCTGTGCATCGATCTTGTCGCCTACCTGGACCAGCATGCCGCCGGTGACCTGGCGGAACTCGTTCTTGTTGCGTCCGTAGCCTTCTGGCAGTGCCAGCAGGCGGATGTTCTTCTTGGCCGAGAGGATCTGCACTGCCTCGTCTTCGAAGTCCGGGGCGATGACGACCTCGGTGAAGATGCCCTTGACGGTTTCGGCCATTTCCTTGGTTACCGTGCGGTTTGCGGCAATAACGCCGCCGAATGCGGACACCGGGTCGGTCGCGTGGGCCTTGCGGTGCGCGTCGGCGATCGGATCAGCAGCATCATCGGAGGCCACTGCCACACCGCAAGGGTTGGCATGCTTGACCACTGCGACCGCTGGCTTCTCGAAATCGAATGCTGCACGCAGTGCGGCATCTGCGTCCACGTAGTTGTTGTAGCTCATTGGCTTGCCGTGCAGCTGGTCAGCCTGGGCGATGCCGGCCGGGGCCGCTTCATCCACGTACAGGGCGGCCTGCTGGTGCGGGTTCTCGCCGTAGCGCAGCACGTTGGAACGCTGCAGGGCCACGCCAGCGTAGGCTGGCCAGTCGATGACGCCGTCGCCGTCCTCATCCAGGAACTGGCTTGCGGTCCACGAAGCAACTGCGGTGTCGTAGGCTGCGGTGTGGGCATAGGCCTTGGCTGCCAGGCGCTGGCGGGTCTTCAAGTCGAAGCCGCCCTCGGCGGCTGCGGAAATCACCTGCGGGTAGAAACCCGGGTCAACCACGATGGACACGGCCGCGTGGTTCTTCGCTGCCGAGCGGACCATGGCCGGGCCGCCGATATCGATCTGCTCCACAACTTCATCCTGGGATGCGCCCGAGGCAACGGTCTGCACGAATGGGTAGAGGTTTACGACCACCAGGTCGATCTGATCGATTTCCATCGAGGAGAGGGTGTCCATGTGCTCGGTGGCGCGGCGGTCTGCAAGGATTCCGCCGTGGATGCGCGGGTGCAGGGTCTTGACGCGGCCATCGAGCATTTCCGGGGAGCCAGTCACCTGCTCGACCTCGGTCACGGGAATTCCAGCGGCAGCGATCTTCTTGGCTGTGGAGCCGGTGGATACCAGCTGCACGCCTGCGGCGTGCAGGCCAGCGGCCAGCTCCTCCAAACCGGTCTTGTCGTAGACGGAAATCAGTGCGCGACGGATAGCGACTTTGTCCAGCACGGTCTTACTCACGAAATTTTTCTCCCGGCGGTGAGAATGAATGGGGCGGGCAGCGCATTGGCCACCGCCTTCATTCTAACCAAGGATGGCGCCGGACATTCAGTTCGTGTCAGGCCCCTTCGGGCAATGAAGAAAGCTGCGGGAAGTACGTGGACAGCTGCTTGTCAGTGAGGCAAAGCTGGAGCAGCTTCTCGGCATGCTCCTCATCTGCCACGTAGACCACCAGATCCGCTTTGGTACGTTCATTCAATTCTTCGCGCAAGGAACGCGCGACCGCAACCAAGGTGTGATAGTAGCGCTTGACGGTCGGCTCCCACCCCTCGCGGGCAGCTTGCTTGGTCATCGCTTCAGACCACAGCGTCGCCGCGGGATCCTCGCATAAATCAATGGATGACCAGTGCCAATCACTTGGTTCCCACTTGTCTGAATAGAAGCTTTCCGCGTCGCCTTCTTCCAGATCCGCTTCCAAGGACGCCAAGACCTCGTCCAGGTCTTCGCCATCTGCGCTTTCATCGTCAAAGGATTCTTCATCCTCGTCATCGGTTTCCGTGATGACCATGGAATCTGCTTCCAATGTGACGGCTTCTGGTTCGAGGCCTCCCTCGCCTTCGGCATCCGGGCGATCCTCGTAGTCAGCAGGCTCATCGGCGTCTTCGCCGCGCTCCACCAGCTGTTCGCGGGATTCGGAGAGCCGGTCGCGTTCCAGGGCCTGCACGGAGTTCAACGCCAGCAACGGCATCCCAATGCTTTCGCTTTCTTCGGTACTGACCCCATGCAAGGCAATGGCATAGAAATCCTGGTCCGGGTGTCCAGCTATCACTTCCGCGGCGTGTCGAAGGGCAGTCACCCGTATAGCCTCTTCGAGAGCGGTCCAATCTACTCCCATGTCCAGAGATTACCCCCTTGTCCGCACTAACAACAGGCCTTGACGCGAGAAGCAAAGAAGCGTACAGCGCTACTGGTGCAGCAAAGTTTTCGGCTATGCTTCACGCGGTACAAACCATTTCTGCTCGCACACCGAAAGGTGCACCATCGTGTCTTCTGCGCCCCTGCCTTCTGGCACCTCGATCGTGCAAGAGCTGCCATTCAAATGGAAGGTGCAAGGCACCATTTTCATCATTGGCGGCCTTGGGTTCATGTTCGATGCCTGGGACGTGACGCTCAACGGCGCTTTGATCCCGCTGGTCGCCGAGCAGTGGGGACTTGATCGTCCCACCGCGGCGTTGCTGGGCACCTCCAACCTGGTGGGCATGGCCCTGGGTGCGTTCCTTTGGGGCGGGATCGCGGACAGGTACGGGCGGAAGAACGCTTTCAGCCTGACACTCCTGATGTTCTCGCTGTTCACCATCCTGGGCGCATTGTCCCCCAACTTCGGCTTCTTCGTCGCTTTCCGCTTCCTGGCCGGGGTCGGCCTGGGCGGGTGCATCCCGGTGGACTACGCACTGGTCGGCGAATTCACCCCTTCAAAGCTGCGTGGACGAGTGCTCACGGCCATGGACGGCTGGTGGCCGGTAGGCGCGGCCCTCTCGTTCTTCGTTTCGGGTTGGGTGATGGCCACCGCCGATAATTGGCGCTTGATCCTGGCGGTCATGATCCTGCCTGCATTCATGGTGTACCTGGTCCGGCGTTCAATGCCCGAATCCCCGCTGTTCCTGGCAGCCAAGGGCCGGGATGCCGAAGCCCGGGCGGTTATCGACCAGCTCGTGGAACGCACCGGAGCAGACAAGCGCGACTACGTCATTGAACCCGTTCAGCTGCCCAAGGCTCCGCGCTGGTGGGAGCAGGTCGCGTCGCTGTGGAAGTACTCGTGGAAGATCACCGCCACCAGCTGGCTGCTGTTCATGACCATCTTGCTGGTCTACTACTTGGCACTGACCTGGTTGCCATCGATTTTGACCGAGGCCGGAATGGCCCAGTCCACCTCATTCTTCGCCACCGCGGTCATGGCGCTGATGGGGCTGGTGGGCGTGGTCATTGCCGCCTTGCTGGTGGAACGCGTAGGCCGCAAATGGCTGCTTGCGATCTCCGCCCCGATCTCCGGCATCGTGCTCATTGTCGTAGCCCAGAATCTGCAGGTTCCGGCGACTGCTATCGCCTGGGTGCTGGTCTTTGGCGTGGTGGTCCAGATGGCCATCCCGGTGCTCTACGCCTATGTTTCCGAGCTGTACCCCACCGAATTGCGGGCTAGCGGTTTCGGCTGGGCTTCAACCATGTCGCGCTTTGCTGCAGGTTTCGGGCCACTGCTCTTCGCCGCCCTGTGGCCGGTCGTGGGGCTGGGCTGGCTGTTTGCCGGCGCGACCGTGCTGGTGCTGCTTGCCGTGCTCTTCATGTCCCGCTTCGCGCCGGAAACCCGCGGCATGAGGTTGGACTGAGCCGCTATTGCTGCGCAGCTTGCGGACGCAACCCATCGCGCATGATCTGCACGATTCGTTCTTCCAGCCCCGGAGCACTCTTGCTGAAAGACCGCGAGAGCGGACGTGTCATGGCACCGATGGTGGCAATCAGGTCTATTCCAGAGATGTCCTGGCGGACCAGATCCGCGTTCTTGGCCAGCTCCAAGGCGGCGTTGAGCGATAGGGCAGCCGAGGCCTGGACCTCCAGTACCCGAGCGCTGATTTTCTTTGGCAGTTGCAGCCCCAGCGCTTCACTCAGCGCTCCAAGATTCTGATGGATCAGCGTATCAAGAAGTACATCCCACGCTCCGGTGTCATCCGCTTCGAGACCTTCAACGGCAAGCTGGGAAGCAATTTGAACATCCTTGAGCGTGCCCAGGGTGACTTCTTCAACCAGCGAAGTCCGGTCGGCGAAGTTGCGGTAGAGGGTGCCAATGCCTACGCCGCTGGCCTCGGCGATAGTCTCCATCGCAATCTGAGCACCATGCTCAGCAAATAATTCACGAGCGACTCGAAGAATGTTCTCACGTCGCCGAAGAGCATCTGAACGCATGAGCGGATTCCGTTCTGAAGGATATTTCGAGGCGCGTCTTGCGACCCAACGACTTCACGATAGCGGACGGCCCCTGCCCTGACGAAGCGGAAATTACCATTCCAGATCAAAAGTTTCTGCGTCTTCTCCGGCCCCTGCTCATTCCGCATCACTTGAAACCGTGATATTTCTGAAATCAGCAGCGTTCAAGGCGAAGGAAGCACCCTACTATGCGTTTTCAGCTCATCAGGCATGGACAAACCCCTTCGAATGTCGCAGGGCAGCTCGATACCGCCTATCCGGGTGCAGGGCTGACTCCCCTGGGGCATCGCCAGGCCAGGGCCCTGCCCCAGGTTTTCGCCGAGGGCCAGCTGCAATCCATCTATGCTTCGAGGCTGAACCGTACCCAGCTCACCGCCCGGCCACTGAGCGAATCCTCCGGCCAGCGCCTGCAGGTGATTGACGGCCTCGAAGAGATTTCCGCTGGGACCTTGGAGATGCTTGCCGATGAGCCATCCCACCATGCCTACGCCACGTGCTTGTACACCTGGATGCACGGCGACTGGGAGCAGAAGATGCCCGGTGGTCCCAGCGGTTATGACTTCATTGAACGCTATTCCAAGGCGCTGGAAACCATCGCCCGGGCCCAGGACTATTCCGGCACCGCAGCGGTGTTCAGCCATGGTGCGGCCATTCGCGTCTTCAGCGCGTGGGCCACCAAGATGGCGCCCGCCGATGCCTCAGAGCTGTTCATCGAAAACACCGGCGGCGCATTATTGGAGCTGGGCATCGGCGGAAAATGGAGCTTGGATCGATGGAACCCGAAACCGCTCGGCGGCGACTTCGTGCGCGATGTCCTCACCGAGGACGTTACCGGTGGCGAAGATGGCGCATCTTGAGTACGCCATTGATCGCTGGATCGCGAGTTGCACCAACTCAGCGTGAGATATTTCGGTAGTCTGGCTAGGGAGCTCAATTTCTGCTGAGCGCACAACCGGAAGGCCTTCATGCACGACGACAATTCGTTGACTATCGGACGCGTCCGCCGCGTTCTGACCGAACGTATTCTTCCAGCGATATATTCGGAAACCATGCCATTGGAGCTGTCGTGGCATGAATTGCCAGGCGAACCGATCACTCCGGCAGAAGGCCTTGCCCTGGACTACCAGCCAACGCAGGTTGGCACCGCATGGGGTGTTGCGTGGGGCACCACGTGGTTCCATCTGCAGGGTCGAGTTCCCGCCCAATGGGCCGGACGCCGCGTCGAAGCGGTCATCGACCTGGGCTTCGATGTGAATATGACCGGCTTCCAATGCGAGGGCCTGGTCTACCGTCCCGATGGCATCACCATCAAGGCCATCAACCCGCGCAACCAGTGGGTGCCGATTGCCGCCGAAGCCACCGGCGACGAAGTCATCGACTTGTATCTGGAGGCTGCTTCCAACCCGGTCCTGCTCGACTACCATCCGTTCCTGCCCACCGAGCAGGGCGATATCCTCACCTCATCCTCGCGCCGCCTGTACACCACCCGGCGCATGGACTTGGCCGTCTTCGAGCCAGCGGTCCACGAACTGTCACTGGATCTGGACGTCCTGCTGGATCTGCAAGAACAGCTGCCAGCCGGCCCACGCAAGATGCAGATCCTGCAGGCCATGGACAATGCCTTGGACGTGCTTGACCTGCAGCGCATTACCGAGACAGCACAGGCTGCCCGCGATCAGCTGGCCGGCGTGCTGGCCGCACCGGCTGAGCACAGCGCCCACCAAATTTCCGCCATCGGCCACTCGCACATCGACTCGGCCTGGCTGTGGCCGCTGCGTGAAACCATCCGCAAGGTCTCGCGCACCTGCTCTTCCATGGTGGAACTGCTGGGCGACGAAGAGGACTTCCTCTACGGCATGTCCAGCGCCCAGCAGTACAAGTGGCTCAAGACCCACCGCCCCGAGGTCTGGGACCGGGTGAAGACGGCCGTCGCAGAAGAGCGCTTCCTGCCTTTGGGCGGCATGTGGGTGGAATCGGACACCGTGATGCCTTCGGGTGAATCCCTGGTCCGCCAATTCCTATACGGCCAGAAATTCTTCCGCGACGAATTCGGCATCACCTCCAAGGGTGTCTGGCTGCCCGATTCCTTCGGCTACTCCCCTGCACTGCCGCAGCTGATGCGCCGTGCCGGATTCGAATGGTTCTTCACCCAGAAGATCTCCTGGAACCAGCAGAACAAGTTCCCGCACCACACCTTTGATTGGGAGGGCATCGACGGCTCGCGCATGTTCAGCCACTTCCCGTCGATGGATACCTACAACTCCCAGCTCTCGGGTGAAGAGGTCGCCAAGGCCGCACGCCAATTCCGCGAAGCCAGAGTCACCAACAACTCCATCGCCCCGGTGGGCTGGGGAGATGGCGGCGGCGGCACCACCCGCGAGATAACCGGCAAGGCCAAGCGCCTGGCCGATCTGGAAGGCAGCGCGAAGGTCCGCTGGGAGCACCCGAACGACTTCTTCGACCGGGCCAAGTCCGAACTGCCTAACCCGCCGGTTTGGGTGGGCGAGCTCTACCTGGAGCTGCACCGCGCCACCTTGACCAGCCAGCACCAGACCAAGGCGGGCAACCGCCGCACCGAGCAGCTGCTGGTCGAAGCCGAGCTGTGGGCTGCCACCGCGTCCGTGTACGCCGGGGCAGCGTACCCGTACGAGCAGCTTGATGAGCTGTGGGAAACCGTGCTGTTGCACCAGTTCCACGACATCCTGCCGGGCACCTCCATTGCCTGGGTGCACCGCGAAGTCGTGGCCCGCTACGCCCAGATCATCGAGCAGGCGCAGGCGCTGATCCTCGCTGCCCAGCAGCAGTTGGCCGGTGCAGGTTCCACCCCGATTGCCTTCAATGGCGCTGCGTTCACCCGCAATGCATTGGCCTTCGGCCAGGCCAAGCCGGTCCAGGCACCTTCTGGCACCGCAGTGCAGGCGATTGCCGCCGATGGCGGCTACGTACTGGATAACTCGGTTGTCCGCGTGAGGGTCAATGCCCAGGGCCTGATCACCTCCGCCGTGGACCTGGCTACCGGCCGTGAAACCATCGCCGCAGGCCAGGAAGCAAACCTGCTGCAGCTGCACCAGGACTTCCCGAACATGTGGGATGCCTGGGATGTGGACAAGTACTACCGCAACCAGGTCACCGACCTGCGTGGCCTCGAGAGTCTGGAGCTGTCCGCACGCGAGGATGGCAGCCAGGTGATCACCATTGCCCGCAGCTTCTCGAACTCCACGCTGGTTCAGGAACTGTCGCTGTCTCCGGGCTCGCGCACCGTGCAGATCTCGCAGAGCACCGACTGGCATGAGACCGAGAAGTTCCTCAAGGTCGCCTTCCCGCTGGATATCCGCGCTGAGCATGCGATTGCAGAAACCCAGTTCGGCTATCACAAGCGCGTGACACATGTGAATACCAGTTGGGAAGCGGCGAAGTTCGAGACCTCGATGCACCGGTTCGTACTGGCTGAGGAACCGGGCTTCGGCGCTGCGCTGATCAATGATTCCATCTACGGCTTCGATGTCACCCGTGACGCCAAGGATGCACAGGTCACCACGACAATGCGCCTGTCTTTGCTGCGCGCCCCGCGCTTCCCGGATCCAGAAACCGACCAAGGGGTGCAGACCCACCGCTACGGCCTGGTCATCGGCGCGGACGTGGCCGCGGCTACCGAAGCCGGTGCGCTGCTCAACAGCGCCGAGCGGGTCATCGAAGGCGCGCAGGGTGTAGACCCGCTGGTTTCGCTCTCCGGTGAAGGCCTGGTCATTTCCAGCGTGAAGCTGGCCGCGGACCGCTCCGGCGATCTGGTGGTGCGCGTCTACGAGTCCTTGGGACGCCGCGCACACGGCAGCCTGATGGTCAATGCACAGCTCGGCTCGGCAGCGACCGTCAGCCTGCTGGAAGATGAGCTGGCTGGGCAAAGCGTTGAGCTTGACGACGGTGCTGTGCCGTTGAAACTGGGCGCTTTCGAGGTGCGCACCTTGCGTTTCACGTTGGCGAAGTAATTCAAAAGTGGGGAACCGGGCCGGCACGCTTTTTCGCGCGCCGGCCCGGTTCCATTTTTTGGCCAGGGTATTGATTCCCAGGAATCCGTGCCTTGTTCTGCAGCTGCAACGCCGCTAGGCACAAGAGCTCTGCGGCAATGAATTCAGCGCAGAGTCCATGCGTCTTCCTACCAGGGTGATGGTTCGTAGTCCTTGAGGAAGCACCCGTACAAATCGATGCCGCGCTCCCCGTCCACGATCGGCTGGTACACGCGGGCTGCCCCATCAATCAAATCCAGCGGGGCATGCCATCCTGCGGCGACTTTTCGGATCTTCGCTTCATGGGGACGTTCGTCGGTGATCCAGCCGGTGTCCACGGCAGTCATCAGGATACGGTCGCTGTTCAGCATTTCCTCTGCGCTGGTGCGGGTCAGCATATTCAGCGAAGCCTTGGCCATGTTGGTGTGCGGATGCCCGGCGCCCTTGTAGCGGCGGGAGAATTGACCTTCCATTGCCGAGACGTTCACGATGTACTTGCGCCGCGCCTTGCTGGCGGCCAGGGCCGGGCGCAGCCGCGAGGCCAGCAAGAATGGCGCAGTCACGTTGCACAGCTGAACTTCCAGCATCTCCAAGGCATCGACGTCACCGAGTCTCTGGGTCCAGGAATTTTCAGAAACAACATCCGGCACCAGCCCTCCGGCATCGATGGCCCGTCCTTGGGCAATACGTTCCATGCTGGCTGATCCAGCCGTCATGGCAAGCTCAGCCAGTTGCTGCGCGTCATAGCTTCTTTCGGCCGGTGAGGCCAGGAGCGCGGAGTCTTGGAGCTGGAAGGCACTGGCCAGTGCCCTGGGGTGTTCAGCCGGTGGGTTTGCTTCTCCCCACAGCTCCAGCCCCTCGCTGCGGGACAACAGTTCAGCTGGCAGTGGTTGCTGTTCGGATTCGATCAAGTGCTGGTAGGAGTTCGCGCTGCGGCGCACAGTCTGTGCCGCATTATTGATCAGGATATCCAGCGGGCCGGCTGCGGCCATTTTGTCCGCTAGGTCAATGACCTGGGCAGGATCACGCAGATCGATTCCGACAATGCGAAGTCGGTGAATCCATTCGGCGCTGTCTTCCAGCGCAGTGAAGCGCCGGGCTGCATCCTTGGGGAAACGAGTGGTGATCGTGGTGTGTGCGCCGTCGCGTAGCAAGCGAAGGGCGATATGCATGCCAATTTTGGCTCGTCCGCCGGTCAGCAATGCGCGCTTGCCACGCAGATCTGCACGGGCGTCGCGGCGTTCACGTCCCTCGGCAGCGCACTCCGGGCAAAGGTAATGGTGGAAGGCATCTACGGTGGTGTAGCGCTTTTTGCAGATGTAGCAGCCACGGGGCTTGCGGAATTCGCCAGCGCTTTCGCCTTCGGTTGAAGTGCTCAGGTCCAGGCCGAGCGTTTCATCATCGAGCCGCTGCGGCGAACCGGTTGCGGTCCGTTCAATCACGGACCGGTCAGCGGCACTGATCTCAGCGCGCTTTTGAGACTTGCGGTAGCGCTTGGCGGCCTTGAACATGTTGCTGGTCGCCCGGCGTACGGCAATATGCCGTTCATCCTCGGAATCCAGCTGGTGCACCACCGACAGGACCTTCAGCGTCGTGGCTAGTTCCGCCTCGGAAAAAAGTTCGGATTCAGCCGCCAGTTCAGGCGACGGTGTTTTCTCAGTCATCTCCCCACCAATTTTACGTCGTGGGCATTGAATTATTTTCCTTGGGCCAAATCAGCCAGGGTCGCGATGAGCAGGCGGCGTTCAACGATCTTGATGCGCTCGTGCAGGCTCTCTTCGGTGTCATCTGCCTCGATGGCGACCGCTTCCTGGCGCAGGATGGGACCGGTATCAACACCGGCATCGGCAATGTGCACAGTACAGCCGGTAACTTTCACGCCATAGGCCAGGGCATCACGCACTCCGTGGGCGCCGGGGAAGGACGGAAGCAGCGCAGGGTGGGTGTTGATGTAGGTGCCATCAAATGCGTTGATGAATTCTTCACCGACAATGCGCATGAAGCCCGAGGAAACAACATAGTCCGGGGCGTAGGACAGGCACTTTTCGGTCAGTGCATGATTCCAATCTCCGCGGTCAGCAAAGTCCTTGAAGTTCACGACAAAGGTCTCAATGCCAGCTTCGGCAGAACGCTGCACACCGTAGGTGTCGTGCTTATCTGCACCGACCGCCGCGATCTCAACGTCTTGCAGCTGCCCTTGGGCCACTGCGTCAATAACTGCTTGGAGATTAGAACCGGTGCCTGAAACCAAAACCACAATGCGCATGCGTTCAATTCTACGGTTCTCCGGGGCTTGCGCTTCATCGCGGTGGCAATGTTGCACGCACTTTGAGTGCAGATGTCATATTCGCGCACCGCTGCACAGCTTCAGTCATAGACTGGGCTTCATATCGGCGATTCGACTTGGAGGTCTTTGATGAGCCAGATAGTTCCTGACCAGAAGAACTGGACCGTTGTCCTGGAAACTGTGTGCCAGCAGTGCGCCTACGACGTGCGAAATATCAGCCTATCCGATGTCATCGGCCACCTGCCGGCATATGTCGACCGCTACATCCAGGTCCTGGCCCGCCCCGATGCGCAGACCCGTACGAACCCTGCCCGTTGGAGTGATCAGGAGTATGTTGCCCACGTAGCCGAAATGCTGCAAGTCATGGTGGGGCGCTTTAGCCTGATGCTGGAACAAGACGACCCGACCTTCCCCAACTGGGATCAGGATCAGGCCGCTGATGAAGGCAATTACAATTCTTTGACGGCTGGTGAAGTCGCCGAACGCTTGCGCGAAGGCGCCACCCAATACGCCGCGAAACTCTCAGCGATCGATCCCACGCAGTATTCCCGTCGCGGGCTGCGCTCAAACGGTGCCGCATTCACCGTAGAGACGTTGAATCAGTATGCCTGGCATGACATCGTCCATCACCTGTGGGATCTGACGGCAGAAACCAGCTAATCGCCTTCGACACAAGCAATTTGGCTAAATGGAAGGTGGTCCGGCCTTTGGCTAGACTTCTTGGCGTACGTTCACAACAGTTCTATGTAAGGAGCCAGGCAGTGATGCCAAAGGCACATCTGGGAAAAATTGCGGCATTGACTCTCACTGGACTCCTGTCCTTGAACGCGTGTTCGGCTAGCGCTCCGCAGACCGAAGAATCTTCTCTTCCCGTTCCTTCGGCTGAAGAATTCCTGCCGCTTCTGGCGCAAACGCAGAGCGATGGCGACAAGCTTCCAGAAGGTTTTGAAGACACCGACTCCTACGACGCGCAAACCCGCCACTTGTTGGCCACTTCAGATTTCGGCAAGCACTATGTTGCTGTAGGCAACGAGGGCCAGCTGTGCATGGTGACCATACCGAAACCGGAACAGGAAGATGGCGATTTTGAAATCGCTGGCACCACCTGCCCGACCATGGACTACGTGGTGGAGAACGGTGTTCCGCTTAAAGTCGATGGCGGAGAGAACAGCCTGGAGGTCGTCACCTATCTGCTGCCTGGCGGCATCAGTTCTGTGACCGTGGAGAACTCGATGACCGGGCTTCGCGCTGAGCACCCGGATATCAAGGCTGAAGACATCCAGGTAATCTCCGAGAACGATGCGGTGCTGCTGGTGATGGAAGAAGCAACGGCCAAGGAACTTGGCACGATCACCATCAATCGTTCCGAAGCCGATCCGCTGGTTCTGGCCAGCCTGACCTAGGAGTTTGCTGGCGCGACGCTAGCCTTCGAGTACCGGGTCGGTCTCGAACAGCGGTGCAATCAAGTAGCCGATCGCGGTGCCCACGCCGATTTGCAGGGCCAGGGCACCTGCGGTCGCCCACATATTAGGGCCGATCTCCACCAGTCGGCCGATGGCAAGGGAGCCAGAGGACATCCAGGAGCCAATCAGGCTCAGCAGTCCGGTGACGATGCCCGTAAACACTGCCAAGCATGCGGTCGAGGCGGCCAGCGACAGAGAATTGAATGGAATGCGGCGGGCGAACCAGTCTTCGAGGTGGTTCTCGCCCACGCGCAGGAAGTACCAGCCGGCCACGATGCCTGCAGCCACCGGAATCAGCAGGAAGAGCCACTGATGCGCCACTTCCCCTGAAGGCAGCGAAGCGAGCATTGGAATCGATGGGAGCGGGCCGACGGTGGTTTCCAAGGTGGATAGGGTGCTGCCGGTGCCAATGCTGAAACCGCCGCCGCTGATCCATGACAAGACCCAGAACACCGCATTAGGGACATAGGACAGCTGCACCAGGGTCAACGTCGCGGAACCGATGGGGCCCGGACGCAATTCCTGCGATACGTTGGCGACATCTGTCCAATGCACGCCGAGGTTAATGGTCAGCAGCAATCCGGAGATTCCCACGGCGGCCACATATCCGAGGAATCCGGCAACGATTACATGCCACACGTAGGAGCCTGCCCAGCGGCGGTGCGGTGAAACTCGCTGGATATATGCGGCGGTATCGACTCCGAAAAGCCGGGCCCAGGACCCCGCCTCGCGTCGAGCGCCGATAATCAGGCCCACCAGGGCAATGATCAACGGGATGAATGCCGCGGCGAGGATATTGACCTGCGCGTAAGCATTATTCGCCAAGAACCCGATACCGGTGCCGATGGCGCCATAGGCTACGAATGCGCCAAGCAACCCCTGCCACAGCTGGTCGGTGTAGGAAGCGCGAGCGATGCGGCGTCCTGCCCGCAGGCAGAAGAGGAAAGGCAACAGCGATAGTCCCAGTGGGATCAGCGTGGCCCATCCGGTCACCGAGCTGGGGTCAGCTTCGGGGCCGAGGTTCAAGATCTCCACGGGCACCCCGTGGATGAGCAGCCAGACGAATCCGGCGAACTGCAAAATGGTCTCAAATGAGTCTTCGAGGAACCCGCCGCTGAAGTAGACGGCAATCAATGGCAGGGCGATCAGGGCAAGGCAGAAGACCACTGATTGCAGGATCTCGAAGACCCCCTGCAACGCCAGGGGCATCGGCCAGCCGTTGCGCAGGCGCAACATCACTGTCTTCATGGGTTTCTTTTCGCGGCTCATCAACTTCAATGTTGCCATCATTGGCGCCGACCGACCTCGATCGACGCGCAATGATGAGCTGAAGGGTTGCCTAGAACACCGGTGCTAGTAGCTCTCCGGGGCCTTGCTTTGGGCTTCGGAGCTGAAGCTTGCAGCCAGTGCTTCGGTGGCACGGGCCAACAGCGCCACATCGGCTCCTACGCCGACGTAGTCCGCGCCGGCGTCCATGTATTCGCGGGCGCCATTCTGGTCGAAGGCGTTAACCCCGGCATACTTGCCAGCGGCCTTGGCAGCGTTGATGGACTTGAGCACGGCAGCGACCACATCTGGGTGGCTCTGCTGGCCAATGACTCCCATGGAAGCAGCCAGGTCCGAAGGCCCGATGAAGATTCCATCCACGCCTGGCGTGGCAACGATTTCCTCAACGTTGCGTACTGCTTCATCCGCTTCGATCTGCACCATGATGGTAATGGTTTCATCAGCACGGGTCAGGTACTCGGGAATGCGGTTCCAACGAGCTGAGCGAGCCAGTGCCGACCCGACGCCGCGCACGCCCTTAGGCGGGTACTGGCAGGCGGCTACCGCGGCGGCGGCTTGCTGGGCGTCATTGACCATCGGGATGATCAGCGATTGCACGCCCAGATCCAGGTACTGCTTGATGAGCACCGGGTCGTTGACCGCCGGGCGGACCACAGGAACTACTGGGTAGCTGCGTACCGCTTGCAGCTGGGCCAGGACATTTTGCAGATCGTTGGGCGAATGCTCGGCGTCGATGAACAGCCAGTCGAATCCCGCGCCCGCGCAGATTTCAGCAATCAGCGGCGAAGCGGAGCACACCCAGACGCCGGCCAACGAGTGGTCCGCGTCCTTGAGCGCGTCTTTCAGCGATGAATCTGGTTCTACTCGAAATGACATGTGACAGTTCCTAGCGGTCCGTAATCAGCAAAAACGGTGTCTCCTGCGTTGACCCACATAGGGCGGGTGAAGGAGCCAGCCAAGATGATTTCTCCGGCTTTAAGCTTGTCTCCGTGCGGGGCAATCTTGTTGGCCAGCCAGTAGACGCCTGCGGCCGGATGGTTCAGCACACCGGCTGCGACGCCGGTTTCTTCAACAGTCTGGTTCTTGAACAAGATGCCCGAGACCCAGCGCAGGTCAATATTTTCCGGCTTGACCGGATTGCCGCCAATCACCATGGCGCCCATGGCTGCGTTGTCGCTGATGGTGTCCACAATGGTGCGGCCTTCCATCTCCACCCGGGCATCAAGAATTTCCAGCGCTGGGATGACATATTCAGTAGCTTCGAGTACGTCGAAGATGTTCGCTCGTGGACCTTCGATGTCCTTCTTGAGCTTGAATGCCAGTTCCATCTCGACTCGTGCACCGGTGAAGTCTTCCCACTTCAGCTTTGCTCCGGAATCGTAGACCATGTCATCGAAGATGATTCCGTAGTCCGGCTCGGTGATTCCGGTAGCCATCTGCATGGCTCGGGAGGTCAGACCGATCTTGCGGCCAACCAACTCACGGCCGGCGGCTTCGGAGCGCTGGCGCCACAGATTCTGAACTCGATAGGAATCTTCAACCGTCATTTCTGGGTAACGGGCAGTCAGACGTGGCACGGGCGTGCGCGTCTGGCCAGCTTGGACCAGCTCATCGGCAATGGCCGTGATTGTTTCCTCGGATAGCATCGGCGGCTACACCTTTCGCTTCTTAATTCAAACCTTTTGGAGCTGTCACAATCTCGAAGAAATGACCTGGCTCACGGTTCTTGATCGTACCGAGCTTCGAGAATGATGGCACATCGTACTAACATTTTCGCCTACTTATGAAGGGGCTGCCAGTTTGCACAGTGCATCAAAACTGATCCCACCGCCTGCGGCAGGTCCGAACTGCAGGCGGTGGGATCAGGCAGTCGAAACAAGGGTGTCTCAGGAGCCGGATTTGAGGTTTGCAAGCAGGGATTCAAACGGCAGTGAGCTGAGCTCATCGTCTGGATCAGCAAATTCACTCACCGAGGGGGCAGTGGAACGAGTATCGCTCAATTGCGTGCCAGTCGATGAGGTCCCGTCGCTCAGTGACAGTGCCAGAACAACTTCCCGCGCAACCCGGCGAGCGCGATCCGAGAGCGTTCCGGAGAGCCCTTGGCCACCGAAATCTTCGGACGCGGCAAATATGGTTGTCGGCATGATGTGCGCCCGGAGGTAGGAGAAGATCGGGCGCATGGCGTAGTCGATAGCCAGCTGATGACGCTGGGTTCCTGCCGTGGCGGCCAGCACCACCGGCTTGCCGCTCAGGGATTTAGGGTCCAAGACATCAAGGAAAGACTTGAACAGGCCGGAGACCGAGGCCGTGAACACCGGGGTCACGGCAACCAGCACGTCTGCTTCTGTCACTGCATCGATGACGTCCTGCAGGCCCGGTGCGGCGAATCCGGTGAGCATGTTGTTGGTAATGTCGCTGGCGTGCTCGCGAAGTTCAACATTGCGCACGTGAGTTTGCACCCCGGCTGACGCAAGCTGATCAGCAATATCCTGCCCGATTCGCGAGCCCAGCAGCGAGGAACTCGATGGAGTGCCCAAGCCGCCGCTGATGACAACTATTGAATTGCCCATTGCTTCTACCCTTCACTGTTTATATGCGTATGCATGTATCAACAGCGGTGGCACTGAGGGTATTCCCAACACCGGCCCTCAGCTGGATTCCGAGCCCCAGAACAGATTTTCACTATTATGACGGTCGCAACTTTATTGATATTCTCTGCCTATGAGCAATCACCAGCCACAGACCGAGAATCAGCGCGACATTGAAGACGGTGTCCGCACGGATTTCAAAAACACCATGTCCTACGGCAGTTACCTCGACCTGGATCGCATCCTGTCAGCACAGCACCCGGTCAGCGTTCCCGAGCATCACGATGAAATGCTGTTCATCATCCAGCACCAGACCAGCGAACTGTGGCTGAAGCTCATGCTCCACGAACTCCTGGAGGCCCGCCGCCTGCTGGAGGTCGACGATTTCGGCAAGGCACTGAAATGCCTTGCTCGTGTCAAGCACATCCAAAAGACCCTCACCGAACAGTGGTCCGTACTGGCAACATTGACCCCTCGCGAATATGCGCAGTTCCGCGACTTCCTCGGCTCTTCTTCCGGATTCCAGTCCTTCCAGTACCGCGCCGTCGAATTCATTCTGGGCAACAAGCACGAAGGCATGCTCAAGGTCCACGAAGCAGACCCAAAGGCCCACGAGGTACTGACCAAGTTGCTTCACGAGCCAGGACTGTACGACGTCTTCCTCGCCGCGTTGGCCCGCCACGGCTACGCCATACCCGAAGAAGTGCTCTCCCGCGACGTGACCAAGCCATGGGCATTCCAAGAAGCGCTGGTCCCGGTATTCAAGGACATCTACGAATCCGAGGACACCCGCTGGGGCTTCTACCAGGCCTGCGAGGACTTGGTGGACGTCGAGGATAACTTCCAGGCCTGGCGTTTCCGCCACATGCGCGTTGTGCAGCGCACCATTGGCTTCAAGCGAGGCACCGGAGGCTCTTCGGGCGTCGATTTCCTCAAGCGCGCCCTGGACCTGACCTTCTTCCCCGAGTTGTTCGCGGTGCGTACTGAAATTGGCAAGTAATACTTCCCTCTCGGCACTGAGCCTCGATGATTTCGAGGCCCGCACCGGAAGTGCGACCTCGATTATCCGCACGATTACCGGTCTCTATGTACGACATGAGGCAGCTGGCGTGGCCCGTACCCAGATCGTGGAGCTGGCTCATGCCGCCGGAGTTTCGGTCCCAGCCGCGCAAACGGCGATCTCGCGGCTGATCGATCGCCAGGTGCTGGAAGCCTCGCAGGCTTCCAGCTTGCACGTTCCACACGCAGCGCAGCAGATGTTCGAGCGTGGGGCCCGAAGAATATTCACCCCGCGGCAAATGTCAGGAACCGACCCGTGGTGCCTGGTGGCCTATTCGCTGCCCGAGACCTTGCGTTCCCTGCGCCATCAAATACGCAAGCATTTCTTGCAGCTGGGCGGAGGCATGGCCGCAGCCGGGCTCTGGATTTTCCCGGAGTACCTGCGAGCAGAAGTAACAGCGGTGCTCAGCGCCCTGGGTGCCAGGGACCATGCGACGCTTTTTACCGCTCAGCAACCGCATTTCCCGGGGACGCCGCAACAGGCTGCCGGAGCATGGTGGGATCTCCAGCGCCTCGCCGCGCTGCATAAAGCGTTCCTGGAAAATACCGCAGCCGTGGATGCCCAGGACATCGCCCCGCCCAACGCCTACCGGGGCTACGTCACCATGATCGACTCATGGCGGGCCCTGCCCTACCTGGATCCCGGGTTGCCCGAGTTCATGCTGCCGTCACAGTGGCCCGGCGCGGAAAGCCGCGAGCGCTTCATGGCATTATCCGAGGCCCTGCAAGAACCAGCATCGGCGTTTGCCCGTTCGCTTCTGGACAGCTAGTTCCAGACTGGCTCATCTTGTCCATACACCGGCGGCGGCTTGGCAAAGTCCAGCGCTCGACCAGCAACGCTGAACGGTGGACCGACGTATTCAAGTTCGCCATAGGAACTGCTCATCCGCCGCAGCTGCACCTCGCCCAAGGACTGCACGGGCGGGTGCGGAGCGTCAAAGGCGAACAGGGCATCGGCTGTGCGCGCTAGAGAGAAGCGCACCGAACCAGTTTGCCGTTGGACACGACGTGCACGCACCAAGGCAATGACCGCCGCGGCCAGCCCATACCCAGTGGCATGGTCAAGCGCCTGCACGGGAAGAGCACCGGGGCGATGCCCGGCATCACTGCAAGCCTGCGAAATACCGGTTGCGGCCTGCACAATGCTGTCGAACCCGCGCCGCTGTGCCCACGGGCCTTCGAAGCCCCATGCGCTTAGTTCAGCCACGATCAAATCCGGGTACCGTTCACGCAATTCATCCAGCCCAAGCCCTGCACGGGCCAGCGCACCCGGCCGATACCCCAAGATCAGCGCGTCGGCTTCTCCCAGCAGCTCATGGAGCCGTGCTTGCCCGGGTGCGCTTTTCAAATCCAGGAGCGTACTGCGCTTGCCGAAGCCGGTATCCACATGCTGCCAAGCAAGCTCCGGAAGCTGGGGTGCGTCCAAGCGCAAAACCTGCGCCCCGAAGGCGGCAAGTGTTCTGCTTGCAGTCGGCCCTGCGATCACTCGGGTAAGGTCTAAGATTTTCAGTCCTTGAAGCGGCATCTCTGTCCGCTGTCCATATGCCCACGACGACGTTGAACTTGCCTCACGCAAGCTGAATTGCGCCCAAGGCCCACGGCCGGACTCACTGCCCTCTGCTGAATTGAGCCACTGTTGACGGGATCGGACCACAGCGGCGATACCACCGGCCGAAACAATACGTTCCTGGGCTTCCCTGGCACCAAGATGCCCGAGCACATCCTCGACCCCGGATCCTGAAGCCATGCCCAACGCTGTTAGAAGTGCGCGCTCATGATGAGGATAATTGGCGTGGGTTCTGATCCAGCCATCCATGCACCGATAGAATCCCGAATATTGCGCGAAGCCCTGCGTCCTCTGCCCCTCAATGCGCAGGTGGCTTGAGGATCCGAAGGCAGCACCGATGCTTGGAGTCGATGAAGCTAGTTTTAGCTCCGCGCCAGCCAGGGCGTCGAGCGCCGCGCAAACCAAGCTCACCGAGCCGGCGGCGAGCCTCTCCACGTTCAACGGACCGCCCCACCAAACTGGTGGGCCGGATACGGAGTCGAGATCCCCCATCCCGAGCAACTGGTGATCATAGAACCCAGTTCCCAGGATGCTCTCTACTGACTGGCGCTCATCATCTGCTGAGAACATGCGCCAAGCCTACTACCGTGAAGATCTCACCTATATATAGGCAGCTTTTAAGAGCAGGAAACCCGCGGTGCTTCAATTTGAAGCACTGCGGGTTTCCTGACGCTCTGCGAAATTAGTTCGATGGAACGTTCAGAGTCTGTCCAACCATGATCAAGTCTGGGTTGGCCAGCTGGTCATCATTCAAGACGAACAGGCCACGCCAGTCCTTGACACCAAGCTGGTCAGCAATCTTGGCCAGGGTATCGCCCGACTTGACGGTGTAGTCCTTGCCCGAATCGGTTACGTCAATGTTGAACACTGGCGCCTTTGGTGCTGGAGCAGCATGCTTAGGAGCTGCCTGCTGCTTTGGAGCCTGCTTCTGGACAGGAGCCTGCTGCTTTGGAGCGGCCTGCTGCTTAGGTGCAGCCTGCTTTGGTGCTGCCTGCTGCGGAGCGGCCTGCTGCTTAGGAGCTTGCTTCTGCGGAGTCGAGGAGCCCGAAGGGGAACCGCTAATGCCCAGCTTCGCAGTACATGCTGGCCATGCGCCCCAGCCCTGAGAGGCCTGGACCTTGGTTGCAATGCGAATCTGCTCTGCCTTCGATGCCTGGTGTGGCATGCCCGAACCGCCAAAGCCCTTCCAGGTAGCCAGCGAGAACTGCAGGCCACCGTAGTAGCCATTGCCGGTGTTGATTGACCAGTTACCACCGGACTCGCACTGAGCCAGTTTGTCCCAGGTGCTTGCAGCGTTTGCTGGTGCGGAAGCGGCCACGATTGCGGTGCCGGCAACTGCAACGGCGGCCAGCGAGGCTCCACCGCGACGGATCAAGTTTTTGGTCTTCTGCTGGATCATGATTCTCCAGTGCTCTTCCCGCGCTCAAGTCTTCCTAGACCATCTTCGTGCACCGCTCAGCGTCGCATTTCGACTTTGATTAAATACTGCCCTGGTGAGCGGTTTGGAAGTCCCGGCAGTACCTGTTTCCCCATAACACTGCGAGTGTTATCGAAACGTTATGAAAGACCATAACCCACCACCCCAGCCCCCTCGCAACTCAGGGAACGCCCAGAAACCCCGTAAACACAGGTCAATCGGTCGGAAAAAATTTTTAAATCAGTCCCCGAATCCGCCCTCACCCCCACATCAAGTAGCAAAAATGTTACTTTTCAAAAGTGGATAATGGTCAGAACTTTGTGATATAGCTTTCAATCCACTCACGGGCTGTATTCAGCTCCTTTGAGGATGCCTTTGCGCTCCCTATAAGTCCCGAGTTCGCGCTTTGGAGACAAAGTTTTCCAGAGCATCTGAGCGATATTTTCGGGCGAGAAGTTCCATGGCGCAACCACCGTTCCAGAATTTTCCCGACGATGAACACACCGCAAGGTTCACACACCCTGTCAACTGAATTGTCCTTCGGTAATGTGTTTCATAAAGCCAGGGCTGTAGGTTTGATTTCATCAGTCAGACAGGGGAACTCAATGCCAAATCAAAACGGCAAGACCAAAGACCGCTTCAAGGAATCTCTGAACTGTTATCCCCGAGCATTGCGGGAATTCTTTCGCAACGACGGACTAGATGTAGCGGCTTCCCTTTCCTATTTCATGGTTCTTGCCATGTTCCCCGGTTTGCTGGCTTTGATCTCGCTTCTGGCATTGGCCGGCGCCAGCGAAAGCGGCACCAAGTGGATTATGGAGTTGCTCGAGCAAAGCCTTGGCGCAAGCGGACAATCGTCCGGTGGCGACTCGCAACAGCTGCTCGACACTGCCGAACAATTGCTCGAAGGCTTGGCCTCTCAAGCTGGCGGAACGTTCTGGACAATTCTCGCTGGTTCGCTCGGTGCCCTGTGGAGCACTTCTGGATACGTCACTGCATTTAGCCGCGCACTGAACCGGCTATATGGTGCCCCCGAAGGCCGCCCGCAGTGGAAGCGCCGCCCACAGATGTTCCTGATTACCGTGCTGATCATGCTCGTTGCCGTCGTCACCTTAGTGCTCGTGCTGGCTTCTGGCTCTGTGGCACGAGGAATCGGCAACATTTTTGGTTTGGGTGACGGTTTCGTTCTCATGCTCAACATCGCGAAACCACCGATCCTGCTCATCATGCTGTTGCTGGTTCTAGCGTTGCTGTATTACTTCACTCCCAACGTCAAACCTAGGAAATTCCGCTGGTTTTCACCTGGCACCCTGACGGCTTTGGTAATCCTGGGGCTGTCGGTCTTTGGATTCGGTATTTATGTCTCACAGTTCGCCAGTTACTCGGCTACCTATGGAACCATCGGTGGCGTGATTATCCTTGTTTTGGCTTGCTGGATCAGTAATATCGCGTTGCTCCTTGGTGCATCGGTCGATATTGAATTCATCCGTTTGCGCCAGCTGCGTACCGGTGCCCAGGCGGTCGATGATGTTCTGCTCCCACTACGCGACGACGCTTTGATTCCCAAGCAGGAATTGGCAGCATATAAGGATCTTGTCCAAGCGCAGGAAATCCGCATCAACCACGGCGGGGATCCGCTCGAAGATATGGAGATGGACCCTGTTTCAGGGCCAAAGCGAAAGACCAAACTGCTTCCAATGGGGCTGGTCGCCGTGGCAGCGTGGACTGCTGGTCGGTTGAACGGCAAACGCGTTCTACGCAGGAACTCAGAAGAGTCTAAATAAGCTCAGCATTGCCCACAGCAGACCGCCCGCGCCCAAGGAACTAATCGCCAAGAGCCACAACGTAGCAAAGGTTCCGGTCGCCTCTGCGATCAAATACGCGTCGGACTGCGCGAGATCCCGACGCCGCCAGATGTGCACCGAAAGCAGCTTCACGAAATCTTTCAGACCGGCCAGCAGCAAGAAACCGGCAATGAGTAAAGCAAGGTAGAGGTACGCCTCGACAGGTGCATAGAAAACCACCGACAACGCAACTACTGCGCTGATAGTGCAAACAACAAATGCTGGCCAGTTGCGCACAAAGATCAGTGCAACGAGGAACAGCAACGCATAAATCCCTAGTGCCCGCCCGGCATAGCCAGAAGCAATCCCCCAGAACATCACGGCTGAAACCCACAATGGCGCTGGATATCCGAAGACCCCCGAGATGATCACAGAGAGCTTGCCTCGGCCAACACTGCGCACTTCGCCCGAATGGTCCCACCCCAACCGCAACCCGGCAACGTATCTTCCGGTGAACAGGGCCGCAACGATATGGCCGAGCTCATGAACCAGGGTGCTGTACAACCCGGTAATGCGCCACATCGGCCGCGGCACCACCAACAGCAGAATCACGAGCGCGACGATCAACCACTGCCACTGTGTCAAAGCCACGTTCACCGGCTGCGAGAGCCGCTCCCAAGCCTGGGCAATATCCAGATTCATGCTTGTCTCCTTAGTGGCCTTCGGTAGTACTCATTCTTGCAAGCTCCATTGCTTCCCCTGCGACTGGTGAGTACATGTCCCGATTTTCTTGGAAACATCACAGGTGCTGGGCATAGTCTGCAAAGAGAAATACTTCGCAATATCTCTGAAGGAGTCCCATGTCTCGCATCGCTTCAACCGCTCTGGCCGTCACCGGCCTGCTGGGCGGATACGCAACCGGTCGCGCCACCAAGAAGCGTCCGCTAGCCGCTGTAGTGCTCGGCGCAGCTGGTACCGGTGCCTTCCTGCTATGGAAGAAAGACGCTGGAACGACAAAAGCCATCGCCTTGATCAGCGCCTACCTCGGTGGCTTCGGTGCGTCCCATCCGCTAGCCAAGAAAATAGGTGCATGGCCGGCCGTGAACTCGGTGACCGCTGGCGTTGCCATCCTTTCACTTCTGCTCGGTGGTTCTGACAAAAATCAAGAGGAGCTCTCCTAAGCGGGAACAGTGAATCTGTCGGGGTCTGGTGCTACGTTGACTAGGTAAGAATCAAGTCAACGAAAGGCTCAGGCCCCGTGTTCTTTTTAGAGGATAAGTTCATCTTCTCTGCCAGTGACCTGTCCATCTCTGTTGACTGCAATTACCAATCGCTTTACCTTCTGGACGTGAAACTCGGCCGACGCCCCCGGCCCGATGGGGTACGAGACGAAATGCTGGAACGCACTGCGGCGCTCGGTGATGCTCATGAGCAGAACGTCCTCAAAGGACTGATAGCTACCTACGGCGAATATGATCCGATAGCCGGAACGGGAGTCAAGCAATTCACGGACCGCCCAAAGATGTCCCAAGCTGGGCTTCGGGCCGCCCATGAAGAGACCATGAAGGTACTTCGCAGCGGTGCCGACGTCATTTTCCAGGCCACGTTCTTTGACGGAAAATTCCTTGGTTTTGCTGACTTCTTGGTCCGCGACCAGGATGGCACCTGGGCCGTTTGGGATACCAAGCTTGCACGCCATGCTCGGGTCAGTGCTTTGCTCCAGATCGCGGCCTACGCAGACCAAATGCTGGCCGAAGGCCTACCCGTATCCTCTTCAGCAACCCTTGTACTGGGCGACGGCACACATTCGGTGCATCGGGTCGACGAGGTGCTCCCAGTCTTCCGCGCCCAGCGTGAGCGTTTCTTGAAGATGGTGCGCAACCACCTTGCAGGAGATCAGCCGGCCCAGTGGAATTCCGATGCCCTGCGCTTATGCGGTCGCTGCGATTTCTGCGAAGAGCAATCCCAGGCGACCCGTGATCTGTTGCTGGTCGCAGGAATGTCGATGGTGCAGCGCGAAAAACTCCGGACCCGTGGCATCTACACCATTGATCAGCTCGCGCAGCTGGAAGCTGAACCAGGCACATCCCTGCAACGTGTCACCGAGCAGGCAAAAATGCAATTGGGCCTGGCCAAAACAGATGGCAGCGTCCAAGGCGTCTCCTACCGGGTGAAAAACGAAAAACCCATCTCGTCATTGCCACGTCCAGATCAAGGCGATATCTTCTTCGACTTTGAGGGGGATCCGCTATATCAGGATCCTTCCGACGGTTCGTGGGGGCTGGAGTACCTCTTCGGCGTCATCGAATATGACACCAATGAGCCGGTATTCAAACCGTTCTGGGCCCATAGCCGTTCAGAAGAACGCCAAGCGTTCTTGGATTTCATCGCCTATGTTGAAGAGCGCCGGCAGCGGTTCCCCCATATGAAGGTGTACCACTACGCCCCCTATGAGAAAACTGCCTTGCGCAAGCTTTCGCAGGTGCACATTGCTGGCGAAGACGAGGTTGACCAGTGGCTGCGGGAAAACTTGCTCGTTGATCTCTACGAGACTGTGCGCAATGCTTTGGTGGTTTCGACCCGTTCCTACTCCATCAAGAAGCTCGAACCGCTGTATATGGGAGAGCACCTTCGTTCCGGCGACGTCACCGATGCCGGGGCCTCGGTGGTTGCTTACGCCCAGTACATGCAGGCCCGCAATTCACCGGATCCTGCTGCGGCCGAGGCCATCCTTGAATCGATTGCCGATTACAACGAATACGACTGCCTTTCCACCCTGCGCTTGCGTGATTGGCTGCTTTCGCTCAGCGATGAAGCCCCCGGGACGCTGGCGGATATGCCCGAACCTCCCGTAGCAGGCGAGGAATATGAGCCCACACCCGAAGAACTTCGCCTGCAAAACTATCTTGCGGATCTTCCCCATGGCCAGGCGCTAAGCGACGATGACCGCGCAATCGCCATGGTTGCTGCGGCAACCGGCTACAACCGTCGTGAAAAGAAACAGTTCTGGTGGGAACACTTTGATCGGTTGTCCGTGCCGATGGATGATTGGAGCGATGTCCGAGGCGTGTTCATTGTGGACACCGGAGAAGTTCTTGAAGATTGGCACAAGGCCACTGCTCGTGCCCGTACTTACACCCGCGTGACCCGGTTGAATGGAACGCTGGCCGAAGGCTCCTTGCTCTCCCCCGGCTCCTCGGTGTTCGCCATGTTCGATGCTCCGTTGCCCGAGGGCATGGAAGTCGACGACTCGGTGCGCGGCGGCGCCTTCAACGCCACCGTCGTTGAGCTGGGCGAAGGCTGGATTACCATCGCAGAAAAATCCAGTGCCAAGATCCCTGAATATGGTGCGCTTCCCTGTGCGTTGACACCAGATAAGCCGTTGGCGACGATGAGCATCGATGCCGCGCTCAAGGAGATCGCCCAACGGGTCGGTGCCACCGTGCCGGTCCTGCCAGAACGTTCAGGAATCGACATCCTGCGACGTATTCCGCCGCGCTTGAAAACCCTGTCGGCCCCGGTTGAACCGGCCCTTGTCGATGGGCAGGCGCAGATCTATCCTGCTGTGGTCCAAACGTTGAAAGACTTGGATAATTCTTATCTTGCCGTTCAGGGGCCTCCGGGCACCGGAAAGACCTTCGTCGCTTCGCATGTGATCCGCGAGCTCATTGAGCACGGTTGGAAGATTGGTGTGGTGGCCCAATCGCACGCGGTCGTTGAGAACGTTTTACGCAAGGCGGTCGAGGCAGGCGTCAATCCAGATGTCGTAGCCAAAGAAGTCAAACATGATGACCCTGTTCCGTGGTCTGGCACTTCTAAGGATTCCTTGTCTGAAGTCCTGAGCTCTGCTGACGGGGCGCTCATCGGTGGAACTGCATGGACCCTCACCGGATCGAAGGTTCCCGAAGGCAGCCTTGATTTATTGGTCATTGATGAGGCCGGGCAGTTCTCATTGGCCAATACACTGGCCGTTTCGCGAGCAGCCCGCAATTTGCTCCTGCTCGGCGATCCCCAGCAATTGCCACAAGTCACCCAGGGCACTCATCCGCAGCCAGTCGATGAATCAGCGCTGGGCTGGCTCTCCGGCGGCGAACCGGTACTGCCCAGCGAGCTGGGCTACTTCTTGGCAGCCTCTTGGCGAATGCACCCAGCTCTTTGTGCCAAAGTTTCCGCTTTGAGCTACGACCATCAGCTATTCTCGGCAGATGCTGCCGGGTTGCGGTTGCTCGAAGGTACACCGGCCGGGGTCGAGACGGTCTTCGTTGAGCATCGGGGCAATACGGTCAGCAGTCCGGAAGAAGCCGAAACTATTGTCCGTTTAGTTCGCGAACATTTGGGCATAATGTGGAGCCCCGGCGCAGGCAAGCCCGCGCGCCCCCTAACCGTTGCCGACATTCTGGTGATAGCCGCCTACAACGCCCAGGTGAATTTGGTGCGCGAGGTGCTCGAAGCCGAAGGGCTGTCCTCAGTCAAGGTGGGAACCGTCGATAAGTTCCAAGGGCAGGAGGCGCCCATCGTGCTGGTCACCATGGCATGCTCCAGTGCCGCCGACGCGTCGCGTGGCATCGAATTCCTGCTGAACCGCAATCGCGTTAACGTCGCAATTTCGCGAGGCCAATGGAAAGCCATCATTGTGCGCAGTGAGGCGCTTACCGACTACCTGCCTTCGAACCCATCGACACTCTCACAGCTAGGTGCATTCATGGCATTGTGATTTGCAGGCCGGTTGGTCCAGTCATTTTCTGGCTGGATCAATCACGTCCTGGACGTTGAAGAAGGTTTCAAGGACGGGACGGTCACCGCGTTGTTCTTTGGCCATCTGCAATCCGTCAACATTGATTCGCATCTGCCGCTGGTAGTTATCGCCTTGCTGCATCCATGAGCGAATGGTCCCATCGATGCCGTAGAAGTACTTGAATCCCTGGTCTTTGAAAAACTCATAGCGGGCCCCGGAGTAGCTCTGGGTCTGCGCAATGTCCGAGCCGAAAGGATAGATGTAGTGCATTGTTTTTTCCACGAGTGGCTGCACTTCGTCCTTCCACAGCTTCGTATCCCGTTCTAGCCGGCCCATGCTGACTGTACCGGTGGCGATATGACCCCACGAATGAGATGCGAATACCCAACCGCTGTCCTTCATTGCTTCGGCAATTTCCTTGGCATCCTTTTGGTCAGCTTTCAGAGTTTTACTCTCCGGGTATTGGCTAGCGGAAGTACGGTAGCCAAACACACCGTTATAACCAGTCATTGCAATAAGGCCACGGGCATCGCGATAGGTGAAATCTGGATGTTCGGCAATGAAGTCATCGACCATCGTGGTGACATCAAAAGCACCGATCTGCGTTTCACCCTGGGCATCCAGGTATTCGTTGCGGACCGTCCCATCGCCATCCAGCACTAGTTTGCTCGCGAATCCATCATTTTCCATGTATTCGTAATAGCTCAGGTCATCGACGGACAGGACCAACGGCTTCTTGTCCTTGGGAAGCATGATGTCTCGATATTCCATCTTCCCGCCGTCATCAACGGAGGCAAAATCTTCCGGATTGACCAGCACATAGTCACGCGCATACAACGACTCCAGAATGGCGGTAAATTCCTTTTGAGTCACCATATAGTTTGCGTATCCCTGGGAACTGCTTCCGTCGTCAAAAGCTCTTTCGGGATCAACTACGAGCGAGTGGAAGAACAGATGGGGTATCTGATCTGGATCCTCCCACGCTGAAACTTGCTCTTTCTCATCTTCGAGACCGCCGACCATCTGGTTCAGTGCTTTGGAGCTATCCTTCTTCGCAAGTTTGATTGCGCCGTCGTAGTCATATCCGTCTGCTAGCCGATTAATCTCAGCTTTCACGTTCTCTACGCGCGCTTTTTCTTGCTCGGCCTTTTGGACGGCAGCAGGATCCGGCGCCGGGTTCGATGAATCTTCTGCAGCGCTGCATCCAGCAACGCTGAGCGTCAACCCGAGAGCAATGGCTAGTCGTAGATTCCTCATTACCCTCGACCTCCGTGACTTCCACGGAACTATCTAATCCGGTGGAAAACGTGTTGTCATCTAGTAATTTCGACACTACACAGGAAGTGCTTCGGGCAACAGCCTTAGCGATGACTTCTCTGGCGGGAGCTGCGTCTTACATTCAACGTTTAGGGAGCTCACATTTTGAACAGAGCCCAATGATTTAGAATTGATTGGTTACGCGTCTCAAAGATCAAGGAAGTACATGCAGCCCTCGCACCGCGCGAATAGTTTGTGGCTTCAGTCCCAGCAGTTCAAAAGCTCGGCAGCGTATCGGCTTCTGACCGCACAACCATGGGCGTTGGCATTCATTCGTGCAGAATTCACCGCAGATCGTTCCCGAATCGCATTGGAACTGTTCCATGCCTCGTTGGATTCTTTCTTAAAGCAAGCACGTAAAAGCGATGACCAGATTCCGTCCTCATACTCGGCGCAGGACTTCGCCGAGACATGGGTAAAACAAGGAATCCTGGCGCGCCCGCTGATCGATGGCCGGTTCATCTATGAACCGAGCGCGCAAACTTTGCGCACCCTGCGTTTCCTCGCCGATTTTTCCACCGATGATTCGCACCTGAACTCATCGCGCCTGAACACTTTGCTCTCTTCGCTAGAGTCCCTCGCGCACGAGACAGACCCGGACCCCGAAGCACGTATTCGCGCCCTCGAATCCCAAATCGCATTGCGCCAGGCCCAAATCGATCAGCTCCGCAGCGGGGATGATCCTGCTGTGCTTTCACGCACCACAGCCTTATCGGCGACCCGCTCCGTACTGGATCTGGCGTCCAGCTTGCCGGCGGATTTCCGCCGCATGCGCGATGGCGTCCAAGATATGCTCCACTCTTTGCGAGAAGGCATTCTGGACGCTTCCACCGCCAAAGGCGTAGCTGTGGGCCAAGTTCTTGAAGCAGATCGTCAATTGCGTTCCACCGCCGAAGGTGAAACCTTCAGCGGATTTACTGAATTCCTGAATTCTCCCGACGCGCAGCAGCGTTTCCGTGCCGCATTGGCCGAAGTTCTCGAACGCGACTTCGTAGATGATCTGGAGACTCCAGAACGCCAAATCCTCACGAATCTGTTGCGTGAACTGCGGCGCCAGGCAGCTGAAGTCCATGCTTCGTATGGCAAGCTCTCCGAATCATTACACGCATTCGTACAGTCCGAGGATTACAAGCAAGCAGAGCTGCTGCGGCAAGCAGTACGTGAAGCTGAACTGGCGATCAGCAAGTCCGCTAGCCTCAAGCCACGAAGCGGATTAACCCCTATGGAGCTTTTCGCCCCGCAGTTTGTCACCCTTGCCGGTCTGGGCATTTACGACCCCTCAGAGCACGTGGCTCCCCCACCCCTGGCGCAAGCCCCGGAATTCAGCGAAGCGGATATCGTACGTAATCCGTCCACTCCCCAGGCAGATCTGCCGTTGCTGCGTGAATCCATCACTCGGAACCTGAATAGCTCCGGCTCCGGTGCGATTAGGTTGGATGTCGTCTTTGAAACTCTGGATGCCGAGCACCGGCATTTGAATACCATTCGCGCTCTGGTGGAAATCGGGCGCACCAACGGCGAATCGTTGAACGAAAGCGAACTGCTGAACATCGATTTCCAACAACTCGATGGTTCCATGCGAACCGCCATACTGCCCGCATTAAGCTTTACGAAGGAGCCGCTATGACCAAGAGCGATTCATATGCCGCACCGATCACCGAACCACTGTTTGACGGCGACACCGGAACATTCACGTTGCCGCTTCGCCAGCTGCTGGTCAAGTTGCTGCGCGGCCCCTACCTTGATGGTTCTGTAGATGCCGCTGCATGGCAGCTATTGCTGGATCAGCAACAGAGCATCAGCGATTACTTCGCTGAAATTTTCTTGGCATTGAGCCTTGATATGGACCGCAAAATCGCCATGCTCACCCCGGTGCAGATCGAACAGGTCCATACCTCTCCTATCGCTCCGCGGCGCCCGCTGAAGCGTGATGAAACACTGCTGGCTTTGCGGCTGCGTCTGCTGCTCGAACAGCATTCGGGCAGTGGAAGTGACGCCGTGATCTCGCGTGCAGGTATGCACGAGGTCTTGGCAGAACACCGCCAAGCTACCGACCGCGATGACAAGCGTTTCGCCGAGTCCTGCGATGCTGCGATTACCCGTCTGCAAGCCTTGCGTTTGCTCACTGGGACCGAGCTGGAAAATGAGTTCCGTATTTCCCCAGCCCTGGCGATGGCATTGCCGATCACCAATATCCAAGACATTCCGCGCTATATTGCGGCAATCGATGCTAATGACCCGGCCTTCAATCTGTCAGGTGATGACGCTGAAGGCCTGGCAGAGCAGACCCCCGAGTTGGTGCAGGAGTAACCGATGAGCATTGAAATGACTCTCCCACTGGGTGGAGCCCTGAACCCAGGCCAGCATCGCTTGAGCCGAGTGCAGATTGTAAATTGGGGTACCTTTCACGGATTGCATGATCTGGCCGTAGACCGTGCTGGCACTTTGGTCACAGGTCATCCCGGCGTTGGCAAATCCACTCTTTTTGATGCCATGGGCCACCTCTTCTTCGCGACCCCGCGCCTGAATGAGTCAGCCAATGATGCGGCAACGCGTGAGGACCGCCGCACGACGTTCTCCTATATGCGCGGGCGCAAGTTCAAGACCAGCACCGGAACCGTATACCAGCGTCCGGGCGCGACCTGGAGCGCAATCGTGCTCAGCTACGACGACGGCATGGGCAATACTGTGACCGCAGGTGCGGTCTTCGATCTGCCCGATGCTGGTCTGGAAGGACAGGTTTCCAAGCACTATCTGCTGTGCGAGGGAAAGATCGATATTTCGGAGCTTGAAAACCACGGACCACGTCGTTTCACCGTGACTTCGTTGTCCAAAGCGCTGGCCCCCAGTGAAGCATTCGATACCCATAAGGCGTTTATCGAACGCTTGCGCCGCCGGCTAGGGGTGGAAAGCGACAAGGCTTTCGCGCTGCTGCGCACCCTGCAAAATGGCAAGGGCCTGGCCAAGGGAGTCAACCAATTCTTCCGCTACGAAGTTTTGGAAGAACCAGCGACATTGAAAGCCGCTGCTGCGGCTGTGGAAGACTTCGCCCACCTGCGTGGCATCTACCGGCAGTTGGATACCGCCCGCGCGCAACGAGACGTATTGGCTCAAGTGCCGCAGCAGGATCAGGCCTACCGTTCGCTAGCTGAACAGATCAACTCGGTGCAGCAGTTGCTGGAAAGCGAAGTCCACACCCTTGAAGCTCAGGTGCGCCAGCTCGTTCTGCGTAATGATCTGGACTCCCACGAATCTGACCTCGCCAAGTTCAAAGCTGACGAGGCCTCACTGCGCCAGCGCAAAGACGAGCTCGATGATCAGCTCCAGTCCCTGGAAGCGGCTCATGACTCCGCCGGTTCTGCATCGTTGATGCTGCTGGAACGCGAAGCCGATGTGGCGCGCAAGTCCTTGAGCGAAAAGGAAAATATCATCCGCACCCTGCAGCAGCAGGCGACGGATGCTGGATTGGCCTTTGACTTCTCGGCCACCGGACTCGATGAACTGCGGGCCAACGCGGCCCGCACCCTGCAACAGCTCAGTTCAATCACTCATGACGCACAGACCGTTGAGTATGAGGCAATGGCTTCGCTGGTCAATTTGCGCAAGCGTGCAGAAACCTTGGCTGAGCAGATCCGCTCATACCAGCGACGTGCAAGCAATATCGATGATCGGTCAATCGCTGCCCGCCGCGCCATCGCATCTGCCTGCGCGTTGAAAGAAGACCAACTTCCATTCGCTGGTGAGCTCATGGATGTATCTGCCGAAGCTGGCATGTGGCGTCTGGCCGCCGAAAAAGCTTTGCACTCCTTGGCCCGCACTTTGCTGGTTCCCGGAGAATTCCTCGCTCAAGTCACCCATGCCATTGATCAGCTCGATGGCTTGGGCCGGGTACGGTGGAGCGACATTTCCCAGAAACCACGCGATGCCGAAGCAGGCCCAGCAGATCTGGTGACCAAACTTGATTTTGCACCCGGCGAAGCCGGTAGCTGGTTGAAAGCGAAGATCACCGCAGATTACCCGCTGGCCTGTGTGGAAAACGATGCGGCCATGCATGTGCATCCCAAAGCCATCACCCCGGCCGGTACCATCAAGACCGGTGCTGGAAGCTTTGAGCGCGATACCCGCACGCTGCCTGCCTCAGAGTACCTTTTGGGCTTCACCAATGAGTCCAAGATTGCCGAGCTGCAGTCCAAGGCCACCCGGTTGGACGAAAAGATCGTGCAGGCCCAGCAAGCCGCCGATGAGCGCAGTGCTGCGAAGAATAAGATCGTTGCCAAAGCCCAGCTCTTGCAGGCGCTCATTTCTGATGAGCGGACTTTTGCCCAGCTCGATGCTTCCAAAGCGTTGGAAGCTTTGCGTCGCAGCGAACAGAAGCTCGGCGATGCGTTGGCGCTCTCCGGAGATTCGTCCAGGGTGCGCCAGCAGATTGAAGCGGCCAAGGCTGAGGCTGAAACGCTGGTAGGCGAGCTTGCTTTGGTTCGTTCACGCATTTCGGATCTGGAGCTACAGGTCCAGCGTGCCCAGCAAGTCCTGTCCAACAGCGATGATTTGGCGTCCGGCTGGGAAGAGAACATTCCAAATGCGTTGCGCCAGCATCAGCTTCTTGGACCGGTTCTGCAGCAAGTTGTGTCCGGAAACTGCCCTGCAAGTGAAGAGATCAGCGAAGCCTTCGCTGAGGTCAAGCTCCAGTTGGGAAGCCAAGTCAACTCGCTGCAGTCGCAGCGTCAGGAAATTGGCGGCACGCTGAGCGACACTTTCCGTCGCTTTGCCCGTGAATTCGGCACCTCTCATGCCCAGACGCACGGCACCACCGCTGAAGCTGCTGGGCACTATGCACAGCTGCATGACCAGATTGTGGCTGACGGCCTTCCGCATCATGAGGCGCAGTTCCGTGAATACTTCGCGAACCGGTCTTATGAACGCTTCAGCGATCTCTTGCAGTTGCTGGATGAAGAGCGCCGGATGATTTCCGAACGCATCAAGCCGTTGAACCAGATTCTGTCCGAGGTGACTTTTGAGCATGGATCAGTTCTCCGCTTGGAAGCGACTCATTCAATTCCTGTTGAGGCAGGTACCTTCCGCAAGGAATTGAAGGATGCCCTGCAGGAGGCTTACACCACCAAGGACGAGTCCACGTTGGCCAGTTCGTACCAAGCTTTGGAATCTCTGGTCACCGCGCTTAGCGACCCGGCGATGGCCTCTTGGCGATCGACCGTACTCGATGTCCGCCAGCATGTAATGATTAGCTGCAATGAGCACAAATCCAATGGCGAGGTCGAGACTGGTTTGGAGCCAGGAACGCTCTCCGGCGGTGAAGGCCAGCGCTTCACGTCCTTCATCATGGGTGCTGCTTTGGCTTACCAGCTGGGCTTTGCTTCGGCCGGGTTCACTTCCTACGGCACCGTGATGATTGATGAAGCGTTCATCCAGGCCAACTCAGAATATGCCGCAGCAGGCATACGTGCGTTGCAGGAGTTCGGTTTCCATCTGGTGCTCGCTGCCCCAGAAGACAAGATCGATCTGAGCCGCCATCTGGGATCCATCACGGACATCATCAAGCACCCCGGTTCAAACATTTCGGGCTTCGTGACCACTGGTCGCTCCCCCGCGATGGCTACGACGATTACCCTGCGCAGCTAGTTCCCCAGAACAGATGCAAGAGGTCCAGAACTCGCTTCGGCGAGTTCTGGACCTCTTGCTTTTGACTGTTCGCTACTACGCCATGCTGTGCTGAACGCGCTCTGGGATCATCACGACTCGTGGGGCGCGTTCTTGCGGTGCGAAATCCGGATCAATGCACTGCTTCCAGTACTGCAAATGCACCTTGTCGATTTCATGTGCAGAGCCCTGTACGGCGATGCCGCCTTCACCTTGGATGCTGTACCAATACAGGTAATCGACACCATCCAAAGTTTCACTGAAGATCGTCTCGACATACATCTTTTCGCCTTCCAAGGTTTCAAGTACCGCAGGCATGTTGCTGTTCAAGAAATCCAGCCATTCGTTGACCACCGAGATTTTGCCAGGCAGTACCCTGAATCGAGTGAGTTCAATTTTCATATCAATAGCCTATTGCGTATTGCTATAACCATCGAAAATGGGAATGGTCCTGAAACCCTAGGCTTCAGAACCATTCCCATGCGCCGGCTACGGGCTATTCAACAGCCAATCCCTCAACCGGTGACAGCTTCGCTGCACGCCGGCCGGGAGTTACCGAAGCCAGTAGTGCGGCCACGATGCTGATCAGCAGGACCAGCGCGAGCTGCAACCATGGGATCTCGTAAGTCATCTCTCCCATGGATGCAAGCGCCGAGCGGGCGCCCAGCAATCCGTAGACAACACCAAGGGCCAGGCCGAGCAAGGCCGCAACCCCACCTATCAGTACGGCTTCTGTTGCCAGCATGCCGCGCAGTTGCTTCTTCTTGAGCCCCAAGGCACGCAGCAGGGAGTTCTCCCGAGTGCGTTCCAGGATCGACAGGCTCAAGGTGTTGGCCACACCGATCAGGGCAATGAGTACAGCTACCGCCAGCAGAGCCGAGACAATCATCAGCAGCACGTCGATGATCTGGGAGAACATCGATTTCATGACCAGGCCACCGTTGATCATCGAGGACTCAACGCCGGTGATCGCAGAAATCTTCGTGACCAAGTCGTTGACTGCCGAGGCGCGGACGTCGGAATCCACCTTGAGCAAAATCCCCGTGTACTGGTTAGCTTCTTCAACTTCCAGCTTGTCGAATGTCTGCTCGGTGACGATATTGCCTGAGAGCATCGCCTCGGTCTTCTTCACCTTCAGCGTTTGATCACCAATTTTCACCGTCGGATTTTCCGGATTGCTTAGCACATAAACGATTTCTCCGTCAGCCGGCACGATGTCCGGGTCCAGCGCTACTTCGGCGAAACCTTCAGGATCAACGGACATGATCTCTGAGTTGTACATTTCTCCGGTTCCCGTATCCACGTCTGCGTATGCGGAGGTGAAGCTGGAGCCAGCGGTGATCCCTTCGACTTCACCGATCTTTTCGAGCATGCTCTTGATCTCGGAATCCGAAACCTTCCGGTCATAGAAGGAGACCATCATGTCCACCGGAAATTCTGCGGCCACTGCGTTATTCAAGCTGGCTTTGGCGGTCTGGCCGCCGACCATGATCATGGACACCAAAGTGACGCCAATAAGCAGTGCAGTTGCTGTCGCGGTGGTTCGCCCCGGGTTGCGCACCGCATTCAGGGCCGCAAGCTTTCCGGCAGTTGACTTGCCCGCCACTGCCTTGCCAATCCCGGACACGCTGCTCGGGACGAAGAGGGAGGCCAGCATCAAGATCCCTGGGAAGGAAACCAGACCGCCCAGGAAAGCAATGATCAGATCCCCGTTGAATGCGCCATATGCCAGCAAGCTTGCACCAGCCAGCAGGAACAGTATGCCGAAAATGATTCGGGCCTTGCCTGCACGGTTCTTCACGCTGGCAGCATCGAAGGGACGCAAGGCGGCCAGCGGCGCAAGCTTCATGGCCCGTCGGGCCGGAAGGCTCGCTGCGATGACGGTCATCAGCACACCGACGAGAATTGGAATGGCCAGTCCCTGCGGAGTCAGGGCCAATGTCGCATAGGACATTTCTGGCACCAGCACGTGCAGCAGCTGGATCAGTCCAAACATCAGGACGACGGCCAGCAACACGCCGAGAATGGATGCGAGAATGCCGATGACCAGGGCTTCGATGAGTACGGAGCTTCGGATCTGCTTGCGTTTGGCACCCAAGATGCGCAGCAGTGCCAGCTCGCGTGTGCGCTGGGCAATCACCACGGCGAAGGTGTTGACTACGACCAGCCCGGTGACTACCAGCGCAATCAGCGCGAAGACCAGCAGGATCACGCTGAGCTGATCGGTACCGCCGGTGAGCTGGGCAACCTCGTTCAGCACCTTTTCATCGGCGCTCATCACTGCAATGTCAGTCATTTCCTTGTCGGCAAACAGCTTTTCCAGTTGTTCTTGCAAAGCCGCTTCAGCGCCATCGGTGTTGACGACGATTTCCGAGATTAGCGGTTGTTCTCCGGCAAAGTGCTTCCACGCTTGTTCGCTCATGCCGGCCAAAGCATAGGCTGAAGTCCGCGGGTTGGTGGTTGAACGCTGGATGCCGACGATGGTGTAGTTCTCTGCTGAGGCGGCGCCATTTTCCAGGGCCACAACATCACCGATGGACGTTCCCATGTCCTTGGCGTGGGCAGCATCGATGATGATCTCGTTTGATCCCTGTGGTGCACGGCCTTCGAGCAATTCCATGCCGCCCAGCCCTTGATCAGGGTCCACCGGCTGCATTGAAACGCCATAGCTGTCATCTGCGGTGCGCAGCAGTCCATCGACATACCCCAGCCCGTAGGCTGTGGTTACCGCGGACAGGTTCTGGACTTCTTTGACATCTTTCAGGCTCAAGGCGGTGAGATCTTGCCCGTCGGAAGCCAAGTCCCAATCGGGATAGGCCACCAGATCCGCATTCTTATAGGCGTCGCCCAGCGAATTCTTCAAGGTTGCTTGGGTAGAGGAATTCACCGACAGGGTAGCGGCTAGGAATGCGGTGCCAATGGCTACGGCCAGGATGACGGCAATATAGCGCCGCGCATAGGTCTTGATGTTCGAAAGGGCTACATGCAGCATTGATTACTCCGCCAGGGAGGCGAGCGCCTCGGTCACGGTAGCCACGGTTGGCTCCTGGATGGATCCGACAATAATGCCGTCTTTCATCAACAGCACAGTGTCTGCATAAGACGCGGCCACCGGATCGTGGGTCACCATGATGATGGTCTGTCCCATCTCACGGGTGGAAGTACGCATCAAGGAGAGCACTTCTGCACCGGTGCGCGAGTCGAGGTTGCCGGTTGGCTCATCACCGAAGACAACTTCTGGTCGTGTCAGCAGGGCTCGGGCCACGGCAACGCGTTGCTGCTGGCCGCCGGAGAGCTCATGCGGCTTGTGGTTCAGCCTATCGCCCAACCCCAACGCGTCAATGACGGTGTTGAACCAGTTGCGGTCGTGCTTCTTGCCGGCAAGCGACATCGGCAGCAAGATGTTGTCCTTGGCGCTGATGGTTGGTACGAGGTTGAAGGATTGGAAGACAAAGCCAATCTGTTCGCGACGCATTTCGGTCAGCTGGTCATCGCTCAAATCCAGCAGGTTCTTGCCGCCGATGATAATTTCGCCGGAGTCTGCGCTGTCTAGACCCGCTAAGCAGTGCATCAGCGTGGATTTGCCAGACCCCGACGGGCCCATGATGGCGGTAAAGCGTGATCGTTCAAAGGAGACGTTGACGTCTCGAAGGGCCTCAACTCGGGTGGTGCCATGTCCGTAGATCTTGGTCAGGCCGCGTGCTGCGACCGCATATTCAGTTTTCGACAGAGTTTCAGAAGTCATAGTAAAAGACTATGAAATCCCTAGCCAACCGTGCATCCACCAGCAGGACGTACTTAGCCGGGGTACGTCATACCAAGGTATGAGCTAGCCGGAAGTTGAGCTCCACCTTCAGAGACGCGCTTAGCAGCCGTGTTCATGCTCGGTACTGCGGTGAGATGCCGGCTCAATCTGGAAGGTCGAGTGCTCAATGCTCACCGTGAAATGGCTTGCCACGCACTGCTGCAAATCCCGTAGAAGTCCACCTGCTACCCCGGCGGAGAACATGGAGTCTTCAACCACCACATGGGCCGTGAGCACCGGCAGGTTGGAGGCGATCTGGCTGGCATGCAAGTCATGTACCGCGATCACTCCCGGCAAGGCTTCCAAGTGCTCGCGAACTGCAAGCAGATCCAATCCCCTTGGCGTGGATTCGAGCAGGATATGCGTTGTTTCGCCCAGCAGCTTCACTGCGCGTGGAACAATCAGGGCACTGATCACCAGAGCCGCGATGGAATCTGCGCGCATCCAGCCGATGAAAGAAATAACTACCGCAGCGATGATCACGGCCACCGATCCCAAGGCGTCATTGACGACTTCAAGGAAGGCCGCACGCATGTTCAGGTTGCTGTCTCTTCCTGCGGAAATGATCCACATGGAAATAACGTTGCCCAGCAGCCCGATGATGCCAAAGAGCAGCAATCCGGCGGGTTGGACTTCTGCTGGGGTGAAGAGCCTGCGCACTGCATCAATTGCCGCGTAGACGCCCACTGCCAGCAGCAATGCTGACTGGAAGGTGGCAGAAAGGACTTCTGCACGGCGGAATCCCCAGGTGCGATTGGTCGTTGGCTTGCGCATGATCAGGTTGGCGGCGGTCAGCGCAAGCAAAAGCCCGAGGGTATCGGTGAGCATATGTGCCGCGTCCACCAGCAAAGCCAGCGAATTGGTGATGATTGCGCCAATGACTTCTGCGATCAGAATCAGTGCGGTGATGGCAAAGGCCCAAGCCAGGCGTGTTCGATTCGCTGCGGAATGATCGTGGGAGTGCCCGTGGGAATGATTATGTCCCATGCTCAGCCTGCTGCTTCATCGGCGCTGTGGGCTTCGTGCCAATGATGAGGTGCCAGGTCTTTGGCAATGAGTGCCATGGCAGAGTCGGTCAAGGCGTCGAGCGCTTCGCCTTGGCCCAGCGAGTAAATGCTGGAACGCCCCTGGCTTCTGACGTTCACCAAGCCGGTGTCTTTCAGGCAGGCAAGGTGGGCGCTGACGGTGCTTTGGGCAAGGCCCAAGTGCTCGGTCAGTTCTTTGACCTTGTGCTCCCCGGTATGCAGATGCTCCAAGATCAGCAGCCGCGTGGGGTCTGCCAGGGCGTGGAAGAGCGCGGCAAGTTGCAGCTTACTGCTACGCACTTCCAATACATCGACATTTGACTCTATTATCGCCATATAACGATCATAGGTGAGATTGCCATTAAATGAAACGCTTCATGATCTGACGCGATTGCTGATGAATGGCAAGATGAAAATATGACTGAAGATCTCATCGTTGGCGAAGACGGATTGGCACGACCACGCTGGGCAGCATCAAATGACATGCTCCGTACGTACTACGACCAAGAATGGGGCATGCCAATCACGTCCGAAGCGGGCTTGTTCGAACGCCTCAGCCTTGAATGCTTCCAGTCTGGCCTGTCCTGGGCCATCATCCTTTCCAAACGAGAATCATTCCGCCAAGCCTTCGCTGGATTCGCTCCGGAGCAGGTCGCATTGTTCACCGAAGATGATTTTGAGCGATTGATGAACGATGCCGGGATTGTGCGCAACAGGCTCAAAATCCGTGCCACAATCGCCAATGCTGAAGCAACCTTGATGTTGCGGGAAGAGGGCGGGCTGCCGGACTTCGTATGGTCATTCAAACCAGAGCAGACACCAGCTCCGCATTCTTTTTCTGAAGTGCCGACACAAAGCCCAGAATCCAAGGCGCTGGCCAAGGAACTGAAAAAGCGCGGATTCAAATTTGTCGGCCCAACGACCATGTACGCATTAATGGAAGCAATCGGCATGGTGGACACCCATCTGGTTGGCTCCCACCGCCGCGGCTCTTCAGGCATTTGGGCCTGAAATGATGGATATGCACCTGCCCGCGACGGGGACATTGGATGTAAGCCATGCACTGGCGGTCTTGAAGCTGCATTCGCTTCCTGTCCAGGAGCGCTTGGACGAGCCTGCCGCCCGACTCCAACGCGTACTGCAGGTGAAGGGCGGGCTCGTCGAAGTTACCTTGGAGCTGACCCCCTCAGGTATTCGACTCTCCCACGACGCGCCAACGGAATTTAGTCCGCACATCTCTGAGGTCATTAATTATTGGTTCGGCTTGCAGCAAGACACCAGCGATTCCTACAAGGCGCTGAACGCTATTTCTTGCTACCGATCGCTAGCTGCCGCTTTCCCTTCCTTGCGCTTGATTAGCTACCCGGATCACTTCGAGGCTCTAGCCACCACGGTCATCGGACAACAGATTTCCTTGGCGGCGGCGCGTACCCTGGGCGGCCGCTATGTCGGCGCATTGGGCCAGCTGCATAGTTCAGGCCTTCGAGCCTTCCCCACTGCCAGCGCTACTGCCGCCTGCACGCCCGAGGAATTGCGAGAGATCATCCGTTGCCCTCTTGCGCGGGCAACGACGCTTCATACGGTAGCCGCCTGGTTCCAAGCCCATGGCCAGCTCCTGCTTTCGAATGGCCCCGAATTCTTGGATGAGCTCCAAGGGCTACGTGGAGTAGGCCCGTGGACGCGGAACTATGTCGCATTGCGGGGGCTGAGGGATTCGGAGATCTTCCTCGAATCAGATCTTGTCGTCCGCCGTGCTCTTAGAAAGCTTCAAGATAGCGGCCAGGCCGTTTCTCCGCCTCCAGTTGGCACGGGTTCCTTAGCTACATTGCTGCTTTGGTCCTTTGACGCCAGCTAGCTCAACGAACGAAAAGGGAACCTACCAAGGTGTGCAATCCTGGCAAGTTCCCTTTTCTGATAAATCGGCCGACTGAGCAGGTCAGCAGATTCCCATTCCCCTAATTCAAGCCGGCTACGCCATACACCGCTTCGAGGAGAGCACCCTCGATAGGCGGTGAACTAGCCGATTATTATCGGTCAAGCTTGACGCTTCTCCCGACCACACACGGGAGAAGCTCTGGAATAAGCATAACCCAAGAACCACTAATAACGTCAAGGGCTAATTGCGTAATTTTTCGACATTTAGATTAGGTGTGACTAATCATGTCGAACAGGCGGCGCCAGTAGGCTAGTCAGCGAAAATTTTGCCTACCTCGGTACGTTTTTCAGCTTGGAAAGCATCTTCGGCACGGCCAAAGGCCCAGTAGGCAGACAACGACATATCGCGACGGTCAACGCCACGCTCGTCATAGAAATAGGCACGCAATTTCTTCATGACCTCGCGCTCACCGTGAGCGAAGACCTGCACCCGTCCGCCCGGCCAAGGAATCTGCCGGACAGACGATTCCAAGATGGTCGTTTCAGGGGTGAATGCAGCATTGCGGTGAATCCAGCGGACTTCCACGCCGGCAGGTGCTTGCAATTGCATCTCATCGTCCTGATCAGCAACTTCGATGATCACCAGCCCGGTCATCTGCGCAGACATGGCTTCCAAAGAGGCAGCGATGGCCGGAATAGCGGTTTCATCTCCCGCAAAGAAATGGAAATCGAACTCGTCCTTGGGGACAAACATTCCACCGGGACCAGAGAAGCAGATAGAGGATCCAATCTGCGCGTCGCGTGCCCACGGACCGGCTAGGCCTTCATCACCGTGCACAACAAAATCAACTTCGATGGTGCCTGCCTGCAGGTCGCTGCGGCGCACGGTGTAGGTGCGGCGAACCGGCATGTCTTCTGGTGCCAATTGCGCGCGCAATGCCTCCATGTCATAGGGCAGTTCGAGTTCCAGCTCGGGCTTGGCGAACAGGAATTTCACGTAGCGGTCAGTCACCGGCTTATCAACGAAGTCGCTCATCCCCGGACCACCAAGAGTCAGTCGCACCAGATGAGGAGCGATTTCCTCGCGCTTGAGGACCTGTAATACGACCTGAGGGCGCGCCGGACGACTTACAGCTTGCGGGCCACCACCAGTTGGCTTAGACACAAAACCACTTCCTGTCCTAATAAGGGTAGATAGATCAATCCTAATTGACAGGTGGAAAAGAGGTTACTTCGAGAAGGTGCCGGCCCCTTCATATGCACTGAGCCCGGTCCGCTGCTCGGGGCTTAAACGCTGCACCCGAGAAGTTGCCGGATCGAAGTAGGCCAAGGTCGTGGAAGCCTTAACACACAGATAGTCAGCTACCGGGTCGCGGAATTCGTAGCAGATATCAAAACTGGCAGGCTTGATGTTGGCAACCCAGAGATCAACGTTCACCGGAATGTTGCGGTATTCAAGTGGACGGGAATAGCGCACGCGATGCTCGACAACCAGGATCTGGGTTCCTTGCGGCACCGCGGAGAAGATCGCTGCCTGAGGCGTCACCCCAGGTGCGCCGGTTCCACCGGGAACGCCGAAGCCAGCGATGCGGGCTTCTTCCATCAGCCTAATCAGATTGACGTTATTGACATGGCCATAAGCGTCCATATCACCCCAGCGCATCGGGATCTGCACCCGCAGGGTAGCTTCAGCCATAGCTAATCGTCCTTCAACAAATTCACGCTTTCGGTGCTGACAATCCCCAGCTTGGCCAGCTGCTTCAGGATACGAGCACCATCTGGCTCGTAGACCCATGGCACCTCGGGGGTGGTTCGGCGCAGTTCATGCGAACGGCCACCAGCGAGCACCGCTTCGGAAGGCGTCAGCTGGCGAATAACGATGGCCCGCACCAATTCCGGATAGCGGCGCGCGAATTCCGCATAGATCGCTGGGTCGTGCTGGCCGTCATCACCGATGAGAACCCACGACATATCCGGGAATTCCTCGGCTAATCGTCGCAGCTGATCAACCTTGTGCTGCATTCCGCTGCGGAACCAAGAACGGTCCGTCGGACCCCAGTCAGTAAGCAGCAACGGCCCTCTGGGGAACAAATTGCGCGAAATGAAGCGCTGCAAGGTCTGTGCAACATTCCATGCGCCCGTAGAAAGATAAATAGTCGGGGATCCCGGGTGCTCAAGCAGCACCTTCTGCAGCATCACCGCCATCCCCGGAGTCGCAACGCGCGCATGTTCGGAGAGCACAAAGGAGTTCCACGCCGCCAGCAGAGGACGGGGCAATGCAGTGACCACAACCGTGTCATCCACGTCGCTGATCACGCCAAACTTCTGAGCTTGATCGATCACGAGGATCTTCGCCTGAGCATCATCACCATCGTGAGCTTGCAGCCTGATCTCATTCCAACCGGCGGGAAGGTCCACCATCAGTTTCACATCGATGACACCGCCGCGGTCAGCTTCGACTTCGAAATGCTGATTGCCAACGTCGATACGGACTTTTCCTCCGGGCAGGATCGGAGAGATGAAGTTGCGAAAGCCGCGGATTCCATCGGCAATCACTTGGGCTTGATGCTGCCCAGCTTCAAATGCCCCCGGCCTGGCCAGGACCACGCGGGCAAGGACGCGGATCCAACTGCCATTGGGCCCCGTTGAGCCATACCCCACGTAGGGCAGGATCACTGTTTCGTGGCCGCTAGCCAGGGCACGCCGTGCACGCCATCGATGCACTCCGTCTTCTATCCGCGAAGCTACATGCCTGACATCGCCATCAGTCGAAATATGACTCATGCTCCCAGTCTTTCACGTCAAGCGGTGGACTTGGGAAAACGACAACTTGTGTCTTTTGCCCCTTGCCTTTTTCTACAAAGAGTAGAAAACTAGTGTTATGAAATTCGAACACGAACTCAACAGTCCGGTTCTTGTCTTGGACGAGGACCAATCGTGGCAGTTGCTCTCGCATTCCGCGCACGGACGCGTAGCAACTGTGGCGGCAGGGTTAATCGATATCGTTCCGGTGAACTACGCGGTGCACAACGGCAAGCTCTTCTTGCGCACCTCCCCGGGAAATAAACTTGCTGCCATGTCGATCAATGAAAAGATCGCTTTCGAAGTAGATGGCATCCTCTCCGATGAAGCCTGGTCGGTCGTCGTACACGGCAGCGCTGAAGTGCTGGAGCACGAAGCCGATATCCAAGAGGCCCGCGAAAGCGGCGTCACGCCTTGGATCCCGACTCAGAAGGATTTCTGGATTCGAGTCAATGTGGATTCCATTTCTGGACGCCACTTTGAACTTGGCGAACAGCCAGAGGTCGCTGAGTAGTTCAAAGTTGTTAGGCATTGCAAAGGCCGCTTACCTATCCCCAGATTTTGGGGTAGCTAAGCGGCCTTTGCCGTATGCTGTCGAATGCTTATGAGTACGGGTAGAACCCTTCACCGCTTTTGCGTCCCAGCTTTCCTGCAGCCACCTTGTCGGTGATCATCGGGTGCGGTTGGCCTGCCTCGTCTCCGGTCTCGGCATACGTCGCCTGGGCAATGAAATCAATAACATCCAAGCCCACCATGTCCATCAGCTCAAACGGACCCATCGGATGGCCCAAGGCAGTCTTGGCAGTGGTGTCGATGTCTTCAATACTGGCAATTCCCGCGTGGGCCAGGTTCAGCGCCTCGGCATTGATAGCCCCCATCATGCGATTGGCGATGAAGCCCGGGATCTCCTTGTTCACCAATACCGGGTTCTTCCCCAGCTGGTCGGCAACTGCGGCTACCGCCGCGATTGTTGCGTCGCTGGTCTGCTCATTGCGGACCACTTCAACGCATTTCATCACCAACGCCGGATTGAAGAAATGCATATTGCACACCTGCTGTGGACGGCCGCTGGCTTCTGCCACCTTGGAGGATGGAAGAGTCGAGGAGTTCGTGGCCAGGATCGCGTGAGCGGGAGCGTGCTGGCCGAGTTGAGCAAAGATCTGTTCCTTGATGTCCAGACGCTCCACGGCGGCTTCGATCACCAGATCCGCATTTGAAGCGTTTTGCGCCAAATCGGTGCTTTGGCTCAAGCGTGCCAACGCCTGCGCTACCGTGGCTTCCTCGAGCTTTCCCTTGGCGAGCCGACTAGCAGCCCACCCTTCCAGCTCGGTGCGTGCTGCACTCAACGCCTCGGCAGAAATATCCTGCAGCACGGTGGTGTAGCCACCCAGCGCACAACTCATCGCGATCTGCCGGCCCATGGTTCCAGCGCCGATCACCAAAATATTTTCAATCGTCATTGGTCATTTCCTTCTTTGCCGTCCTGCCTGCCGTAGCTCAGCCGCGCAGGTAGGTCGTCGTGGTGTGCGTGTAGAATTCGCGAGCTGCTGCCCCTTGCTCCTTCGGTCCGTATCCAGAAGCCTTCGCACCGCCAAAAGGCACATGCGGGTCGGCACCGGCCGATTCCGAATTTACATGCAAAATGCCCACGTCGAGAGTTTGCTGCGCTTCCAGAGCCAACGCAAGATTCGAGGTGAACAGCGCAAGGCTCAATCCGAATTCCGAATCTTCAGCAGCCTCGAAGGCTTCCTGCGGACCCTTGACCCTTTGCACGGACAAGATCGGTGCGAAGAATTCATCACGCCAAGCGCAGTTGGCTCGTCCATCCTCCCCTGCAGGAAGTTCCAAAATAGTTGGCGCCAAGAAGCTAGGAGTTTCTGGGGCTTGCCCACGATAGTGAAGCGTTGCGCCCTGTTCCAGTGCCTGGGCAACCCCCAGTGCTGCAGATTTTGCCGACTTGGCATCAACCAGCGGCCCCATATGCACCGATGGATCCAGCGGATCGCCGGTCACCCACTGGTCTAAGCGGACGGTGAGCTTGTCCAAGAATTCGTCGGCAATCGTTTCGTCGAGGATCAGCCGGCTCGTGGCCGTGCACTTCTGGCCGGTGGAACGGAACGCCCCGAAGAGCACCTGCTCGCTTGCCAGATCAAGGTCGGCATCAGCGAGCACCACCGAGGCATTCTTGCCGCCCATTTCTGCCTGCACCGGGATGCCCCGCGCGGCCCCTGCGGCGCAGAGCTTGCGCCCTACCCCGGTGGAACCGGTGAATGTCAGTCCGTTCAAGTGTTCGTTTGCAATAATCGCATCGCCCAGTGCGCCTGGACCGATAATCAGGTTCAGCACCCCGGCAGGCAGACCGGCATATTCCAGGGCCTGCACGAAGCGCAGCGCCAGCAACGGCACCAAACTGGCTGGCTTGAACACCACGGTATTGCCGAAGACCAAGGCCGGGGCAATCTTCCATGCGGGAATTCCGATGGGGAAATTAAACGGGGTGATCACCCCGACTACGCCTAGTGGCTTGTGGGTTACCAAGATTTGTTCCCCAGCGCGTGGGGATTGGAAGACGGTGCCCGCCGCGCGCTCTGCTTCACCGGAATAGTAGGTCAGGATCTGCGCGGCGCGCAGAACTTCGCCTATCCCTTCTGCACGGGTCTTGCCTTCTTCTGCTGCCAGCTCTGCGCCGATGCTCTCGCTGTGTTCCTTGAGGTAGCCGGCAGCTTTGGCCAAGATTGCTCCGCGGGTAGCCATGGGGGTCGATGCCCAGGACTTTTTCGCTTGGTGCGCCGCGTCGAAGGCGGCAGCCACCTGCTCGATGCTGGCTGCCAGTCCCTCGGCTAGCACAGTGGTGCCATCGGCGGCGGCTTGGGTTGAAATGCCCGATCCCTGCCCGGGAACCCAATTGCCATTGAGATATTGCTGCAGGGCAACAATAGTTCGGCTGTAATCCATTGGTTTTTCTCGTCTTCCTTGGCTTCGCGGTTTAGCGGAAGGCCGGGACACCGGTGAGCTTATTGCCCAGGATCAGGGTGTGGACTTCGTCGGTGCCTTCGTAAGTGCGAACCGATTCAAGGTTGTTGGCATGGCGCAGCGGTGAGTAGTCCAAGGTGATCCCGTTGCCGCCAAGAATGGTGCGCGCTTCGCGGCAGATCGCGATGGCTTCGCGGCAGTTATTCAGCTTGCCCACGGAAATCATGTGCAGGTCCAGCTTGCCGGCATCCTTCAAGCGTCCGATGTGCAGGGCCAGCAGGAATCCCTTGTTGATTTCCAATGCCATGTCCACCAGCTTCTGCTGGGTCATCTGGTAGCCAGCCAGCGGCTTGTCGAACTGCAAGCGTTCCTGGGAGTAGGCCAAGGCATCTTCAAAGGCATCGCGGGCCGCGCCCATTGAACCCCACAGGATGCCGTAGCGAGCCTCGTTCAGGCAAGAGAATGGACCCTTCAGGCCCACAACGTTGGGCAGTGCTGCCGAGCCAGGCAGGCGCATGTCGACCATCTCGATTTCGCACTGGATGGAGGCACGCATGGACAGCTTCTGCTCAATCGGGGTCGCGGTGAAGCCAGGGGTATTGGTTGGCACCACGAAGCCCCGAATGCCCTCCTCGGTCTGCGCCCAGATCACCGCGACCTGTGCGACATTTGCCAAGCCAATCCAGCGCTTGGACCCGTTGATGACCCAGTCATCGCCGTCGCGGCGGGCAAAGGTCTTCATGCTCGAAGGGTCTGATCCGGCGGTTGCTTCGGTCAAGCCGAAGCAGCCAATGGCTTCACCGTCGGCCATCTTGGGCAGCCACTGCTGCTTCTGCTCTTCGGAGCCGTGCTTGTAAATCGCGCTCATGGCCAGCGAGCCCTGAACCGAGACGAAGGTGCGCAGCCCGGAGTCGCCAGCCTCAAGCTCGGCACCGGCGATGCCGTACTCCACCGCGGAGCGTCCACCGCATCCGTAGCCGTCAAGGTGCATGCCCAGCAGGCCCAGCTTGGCCATCTCGGGGACGATTTCAAGTGGGAAGACCGCGTCGTTGTACCACTTGGCGATATTCGGCTTGATGTGCTCCTTGACGAAACCGCGCACAGTGCCGCGCAGGGCCAATTCTTCTGCCGAGAGCAGTGAATCGAAGTTGATCAGGTCCGCTGGGTCTAGAAGGCGTTCTGCGGTGCTCACGATATTTCTCCTTTAAAGTTCTATTGATTACTGGTTTGCCAGGGTGTTAAGAAGTTCTTGGTGCTGCCCGTGGGCGGGCGGGATGCTGCGATATTGAGCAGAAGTGCGCGAGAGTCCAATGGGGCTGGCAATCTGCTCGGTCGTCTCGCCAGTAGCGGGGTCGGTGATGATCGCAACGGGGTCCAATCCCAGTTCCTTGGAAAATTCGATGGCCTCAGCAATGGAATTGACCTTGCCCGCTGGCACCCCGGCGGACATGAGGGTTTGCGCCCAGTGCACTGCGGTATCTTGTGCGGTAGCTGCCTCGATAATGGCTTTGAGGTCCTGGCGGTGGGCGACCCGTGCGCTGTTGCTGCTGAACCTGGGATCATCAGCAAGTTCGGGCTGGCCAAGTTCCCTGGCAAGAGCAGCAAATTGGCGGTCATTGCCCACTGCGATGGCCACCACTCCGTCTTGTACGGCGAAGGTTTCGTATGGAGCGATGCTTGGATGCGCATTGCCCATGCGTGCTGGAGATTTTCCGGTAGCCAGCGTGCTGCTGGACTGGTTAGTGAGTCCTGCCAGCAATGAGTGGAGCAGATTAACGCTCACTCGTTGCCCCTGGCCGCTGGCATCGCGTTCTCGCAAGGCCAGCAGGATTCCGGTGACTGCGTTCTGCGCCGCCAAGACGTCCACCAGTGCAACCCCCACCTTGCTCGGGGTCCCCTCTGGTTCTCCGGTGATGCTCATTAGTCCGCCAACGGCCTGCACCAGCAAGTCAAAGCCGGGCAAGGCTGCGCCTTGCTTTTCACCGAAGCCGGAGATGGAGCAATAGACCAGCTTCGGATTCAGCTCAAGCAAGCTCTGGTAATCCAGCCCGAATTTGGCCAGCACCCCGGGACGGAAGTTTTCCACCAGTACATCTGCGTCACGGATCAACTCACGCAGCGCCTGCAGGTCGGTGGCATCGGCAAAGTCGGCAATTATTGCCTGCTTATTGCGGTTCACCGACCAGTAATAGGTGCTGATGCCCTGCGCGTTGACCGGGGGTTTCCAGCTGCGGGTCTCGTCGCCTGCACCGTTTTCCACCTTGAGAACTTCGGCGCCGAAATCCGCCAGCGTCATAGTGCACAGTGGCCCAGCCAGGATACGCGAAAGGTCGATGACTTTGACCCCTTCAAGCGGTTGGCTCATTTGCTTCGACACCTTCGTTCCACACACAAATCATTAGTTACATGTTGCATGCTACTCTATGTCGCAGAGATCACCCTGACAAGGTTTTGCAAAATATTGCACTGGATTCAACGCACCGCCACACGAATTGGCGATGCTTCACCACTTAGGAAATCAAGGCATCCAAGCGTTCCAAGAACGGCTCCGGATCCAACCCGGGCGTACGGGAACAAACCGAAGCAATCAGCATCTGCGCAGTACGCAAGACGTGATCCCGCACCGCCGCTGCAGCGCCCTGGGCATCTTTGGACACAATAGCTCCCATGATCTCTTCCCGATCTCCGGCCAAGTCCTGGCTGGAGCGGGCAAAGGGGACGGTAGTCTGCCCATGCGCTAGGACAAGGTTGCGCAACTCCCCCACCACGCTGTCGAGCTTGGAATTTCCGGCCAGCCCCAGAAGATGAAGGTGGAATGCTTTATCCGCTTCCAGGGTTGCTCGACCATCGCCGGTTTCACCGATTTCCAGCATTCGTGCGTGAAGGGACTTGAGATGTTCAATATCCGCATCGGTCGCATTGCGTACGCCGCGAGCGGCGGCCGGAGGCTCAATTGCCAAGCGCAGCTGGAAAACCTCCACGATGTCTTCGAGGGAAATCTGGTTGACACGAACCCCGCGGTTCTTGGCTACGGTAACGATGCCTTCTTTTTCCAGCAGTTGCAGGGCTTCGCGCACTGGAGTCCGGGAGACTCCAAGCTTTTCAGAAATTCCAATGGCTGAGTAGTGCTCCCCTGGAGTCATCTCGCCAGCAACGATGGCCGCGCGGATCATCGTGGTCACCTGCTCGGTCAAAGAGACCTTCTGCTTAATCGGTTGCATGCTACTCATAGTCTGAAGCTTATCCCGATTCGCCCCAGCGACAAGGAATTGCCATTAAATGGTCTGGCGCAGCGGGACTTCCTTAATCAGCAGAATGCAGACGAAGGCAACCACCGCTACAGCCGCCGAAACGACAAAGACAATCCCAGTCGCCTCTCCATAGGCTGCTTCGACCACCTGGCGCAGCGCATCTGGCATACCCGAAAGGTTCAGCGAATCTTCATTGGCCAAAGGCGAGGGCGGTTGCCCTGAGACCAGCGGAGACTTGGCAATCAACTCGGCGACGTTACGCGAAAGCAAGGCACCAAGTACCGCCACGCCAGCCGAACCGCCTACTGAACGGAAGAAAGCGACCGAAGAGCTTGCCGCACCGATATCGGTAACTTTCACCGTATTCTGCACGGAGAGCACCAAATTCTGCAGCATGAAGCCCATTCCCACACCGTTGAGGAACATGCCGCAGGCCAACAGCCAGTATTCGGTATCGTGGCGCATCATGCCCAGCAGGCCAAGTCCCGCGACGTTGAGGATCGAACCAATCAACAGGTAGATTTTCCATCGGCCAAAACGCGTGATCATCTGGCCCGAGAAAACGGATCCAAAGTAATTTCCGGCGATCATCGGCAAGGTCATGAGACCGGCCATGGTCGGAGTCGCTTCACGCGCAATCTGGAAATACTGGCCAATGAAAGCACCAGTTCCAAACATTCCCACTCCAATTGCAATCGAAGCCATAATTGCCAAAGACGTGGTTCGGGTACAAATGATTTTCAGCGGAATGATCGGTTCGCGCACCCTGGACTCAACCATGAGCAATATGGTGGTCAGCAGGAGAACCGAGGAGACCATGGTGTAGGTCTGCCACGAATTCCAGCCGAAATAGTCTGATTTCCCTACGTAGGAAACCCAAATTAGCAAGATGGAGACGGCGGAGGTCAGCAGTACGGCACCGACCCAGTCGATATGCACAGGACGCTTGACGTGCTTCAAATGCAGGGTCCGATGAATCAACACCATGGAGAGCAAGCTGATTGGGATGCCGAAGAAGAAGCACCAGCGCCAGCCCAGTGGCGAGTCGACAATGAACCCGCCGAGCAACGGCCCTGCAGCGGTGGATACCGCCATGACCGCACCAAAATACCCTGAATAGCGTCCTCTTTCTCGTGGCGGAATGACCGTTCCGATCACCGCCATGCCCATCGCCGTCAAACCGCCCATGCCAATGCCCTGAATCACTCGGGCGAACAGCAGCACCGGTATCGACCACGAAAGTCCAGCCAGCAAGGAGCCGAGCACAAATACCAAGATCCCTACCTGCAACAGCTTCTTCTTATCGAAGAGGTCAGCCATTTTGCCCCAGATGGGAGTAGTCGCGGCATTAGCCAGCAAGGTCGTACTCAAGACCCAGTTGAAGTCCGTCTGCGTACCGCCAAGGACATCCATGATGGTTGGCAGCGCAATGGAGACAATGGTCGCCGCCAGCATGGCAGCGAAGAACGAGGCCAAGACGCCGACGATGGATTTAAGCACCTCTTGCTGCTTCATCTGCGGGCGGTCGGCGGCTACCTCGGTCAGGTCGATAGGGCGTTCGCCATCCGGTTTATTCTTGTCCATGCTCTGCTTCTCCTGCCGTGCCGAACTGCTCGGTGCGCTGGGAATGGATGCCACGCATCATCGTGTCGTTCAGTTCGCTTAACGCTTGCGAAATCTGCGTCAGACGCTCCGGATCCCAATCCGGAAGCAGTCCTCTCATGCGTTCCAGGCGCAGGCGGTCACGGAATTCAAGCTTTGCACGGCCTGCTTCAGTCACCCAGAGCACGTGCCGCCGGGCGTCAATTTTGCTGGACCGCTTAGCGACTAGGCCAGAATCTTCCAGTTCAGCCAGGTGCCGGCTCATCGCTGCGGTGCCGATCCCGAGGAACTGGGCGAGGTCAGCAGCGTGGGTGGGTTCTCGGGAATTAAGGGTTTTGAGCACATGGTGGGAAGCATTGGATACTTCGGGATCAGTCTGATCCATATGTGAGAACACCCGAAGGATCCGCGAGCTGCGGGCCAGTTCGTCGAGCAAGCCCTTAATCTGTGAATCTGCTTGGGTATCTGAAGACTTGTCCACGTTCTATTGGCTGCCTATCTTTTGCTGTCTCCACTCACATTAAGTTCGAATCGTTGCTTTGGTCAACGTTTTTCTTAATTGCCACGACGGTAAGCTGGATTTGTGAATGATCGTCAAGTTCAAACCAGCCCACATTTCGCCGAAGAATTACGCCTTGCGGCGCTGAAGGCAGCTCGCCAGGCCGCCGTATTGCTACGTGAATCCTTCCGTGCAAATGTCCAGGCAGAGCATAAGAGCAACGCTCACGATCTGGTCACCGACATCGATCGGCGCAGCCAGCAACTGATCACCGCCTCCTTGCTGTCCGCTCAACCGGATTCGTGGGTACTGGGCGAAGAACAGGTCTCCGGAGATCAAGGACTGCCCGCATCCGGAAAAGTGCAGTGGATCGTTGATCCGATCGATGGCACCAGCAATTTCGTTCACGGCGTGGCATTCTTCTGCATCTCCATTGCAGCGGCCGTCGATGGTCAACTGCTCGCTGCGGTAGTCCTTGACCCGATCTCTGGCGAAGAATTCACCGCTAACTCCACTGCCGCATTCCTCAACGAACGGCGCCTTGAACCAAGTGCTCGCCCGGAACAATCCCGGGCCAATCTGATGACAGATTATCCGGGTGCCGAATCCATGCTCAAAGACGGTGAGCTGTCGATGAAGATCTTTGGCCAGTGGATCCAGGACTTCGCCACCGTGCGGCGCAAAGTCTGCGCAGCCTTGGCACTAGCCCATGTTGCCGCTGGGTGGTGCGATGCCAGCATCGGGTTCGATACCAAGGTTTGGGATGTGGCTGCCGGAGCGCACTTGATACGCATGGCCAAGGGGACCTTCCGCGGACTGTCCTACGGACAACCGGGCCTGGCAGATCACCAATGTCCAGGGTTCATCGCCCAAGGACCAGGCGCCAACTACCCTTCGCTAGCAGCCGCCGCCGAACAAATTCATCAGCTGCGGGCCAGCATCTAAGCCAACAAGTCTGACAATAGCAAAGTAGTTCGCCCTAGCTCTCGGCTTTGGCCACTTTCGGACGTACCATGGCGACATGGAACCACTATTTCACCGGACCGCACACTCCGCAGTGCGGCATCATGGAGGCGGAGGGGTGATCCTGGGAGGAATCGGAGCAGTTCTGCTTTTTGTTTCCTTCGCAGTGATGTTGGCAGCACAGTCCTTGGACTGGGAGCCACTGCTCATCGGCATTAGCTTGGGCGTTTCGACAGTACTCTTCGGCGTGGTATTCCACTTCACCCACTGATAGGAACTGTTCGCTTTTCCAATAACCACAACGGCCCCGGATTCATTGTTCATCAGAGCAACAGATCCGAGGCCGCTTTCGTGCTTGGCTGTTTTACAAGTGGGTTGGCGCAAACATCTTCAGCAGCGTGCGCACCACAATGACGTTCGGCCCATCAGACTTCAGGGCCTCGGCGAGCGCGGTTCCGATGTCTTCTGGCTCGACGGCTTGAGCAGGGATGCCAAAGGATTGTGCCAGCGCCACGAAATCCGGACGGGCAAGCTCGGTGGCAGTCGCCTTCCCGAAGGCGCCTTCCATGTATTCGCGCAGGATGCCATATCCGCCATCATCAACGATCAGCCATGTGACCGGCGCCTGATGCTGCTTGGCGGTGGCCAGTTCGGCGATGGAGTACATCGACGAACCGTCCCCGCTGACGGCCAGCACGCGCTGCTTGGAACCGATGGCCCCACCGATTGCGGCGGGGAATCCGAAGCCTAGGCCACCAGCGCCCTGGGCGGAGTGGAACTCACCGTCCTTGGCGTCCCAGCAGCTCCATCCCCAGTAGGCAGCGATGGTCATATCCCAGAAGGTCTGCATTTCGGAAGGAACAGCGGCACGGATGTCCGCCATGAATTTCCGTTCCTTGGCCAAGTCCTGCGCATCCAGGCGGCCCTGCACCTTTGCCAGCGTTTGGGCTACTACCTGCTGTGGGGTTTGCCCATGCCAGGAAGCCTGGGCCTTGAAGCCGGTCGCGCGCATCTCTTCATCCAAGAATTTCAGCGCTTCGCGTGCATCAGCACGGATGCCCAAGGCCGGGGTATTGGATTCCAGGACACGCGGTTCGGCATCAATCTGAATCATCTTGCCACGCGGTTCGAGCGTAAAGTAATTACTCGTCACCTCGCCCAGAGCCGAACCGATCACCATCAGCACGTCGGCGTCTTCCATGACCTCCGAGACAAAGCGGTCTTCAGACCAGGATTGCAGAGACAGTTCGTGGTCCCAGCTGAAGGCTCCGTTGCCGCCGGGGCTGCACAGCACTGGAGCCTGCAGTTCCTCGGCCACAGCCAGCAGTTCCGCTTGGGCGCCAGCACGGCGCACACCGCCGCCAGCGATGATCGCTGGCCGCTTGGCATCGGCTAGCCAGCGCATGGCCTCACGAATCAATTCTTCACGCGGCGGGTGCGGATAGGCTTCGGCCAGAGCATCTTGTACCGGAGGAACCATGACCGGGGCGAGCAGAACATCCTGTGGCACCTCAACCCAGACTGGTCCCATCGGCACGGTGATCGCGCGTGCCCACGCGTCCTGGATAGCCGAGGGGATCCCCGAAGCGTGATGCACGGTCTGCTGGAACTTGGTGACGTTGGCGGCCGAGGCCTTCTGGTCATCGAGCTGGTGCAGCATGCCCTTGCGCCGAGCACCCAAGCCGTCCAATGGAATCTGGCTGGCGATGACGACCATGGGCACACCGGTGGCATAGGCCTCCTGCAAACCCGCCAACGAGGTCAATGCGCCGGGGCCGGTGGACAGGAACAGGACACCTACTTCGCCAGTCGCGCGGGAGTAGCCATCGGCGGCAAACGCCGAGTTGTTCTCGACGCGCGAGGAGATGAAATCCAAACTTGAGCGCGAGAGCGCATCGAAGAGGCCCAAGGCGTGCTGCCCGGGGATGCCGAACACGGTTTTAGCACCGAGTGCGGTGAGGGTCTCGATGACCAGGTCCCCGCCATTGCGTTGAGGTTGCTCATTCATTAGCTATTCATTCCCTTACTGGCACGGAAGTCGCTGATCAGGCTGATCAAATCATAGGTGACATGCGAGGCCGCCACACCGGTCAGCTCTGCATGGTCATAGGCCGGAGCGACTTCAACGATATCTGCGCCAACGATGTTCAGCCCACGCAAACCGCGCAGGATTTCAAGCAATTCGCGGCTGGTGATGCCGCCGGCTTCCGGGGTGCCGGTGCCCGGGGCGTGAGCCGGGTCAAGCACGTCGATGTCCACCGAAATGTACAGTGGGCGATTGCCAATGCGATCGCGCAGTTTGTCCACGATTTCACATACGCCCTGGTAGTAGACATCGGAGCTGGTCACGATGCCAAAGCCGAAACGCTTGTCATCTTCCAAGTCTTTTTTGCCGTATAGCGGACCGCGGGTGCCGACATGGCAGATTGCTTCGGTGTCCAAAATGCCTTCCTCAACAGCACGGCGGAACGGAGTGCCGTGCGTATATTCAGCGCCGAAGTAGGTATCCCACGTATCCAGGTGCGCATCGAAGTGCAGCATGGCAACTGGTGCTCCAGCGCGCTGCGAAGCGGCACGCAGCAAGGGCAGCGCGATGGTGTGGTCGCCACCAACGGTGACGAGGGTGGAGCCATCGCTGGTCAGCTCCAGTGCCTCGTGTTCAATGGTTTCAATGGCCTCATTGATATTGAACGGGTTAACCGCCATGTCCCCTGCGTCAGCCACCTGGCTCTGCGCAAACGGCGAGGTATCTGTCGCCGGGTTGTAGGGGCGGATCAGGCGCGAGGATTCACGTACGTGGTTGGCACCAAAGCGGGCACCGGGACGATAGGAAACACCGGTATCAAACGGCACTCCGACAATCTTGATGTCGGCTTTCTCCACTTGGTCCAGTCGTGGAAGCCGGGCATAGGTGCCGCCTCCTGCATAGCGCGGAATCATCGCAGCATTGATGGGCCCTAGACGACCATTTTCCTCGATACGGATTTCCTTCATCGCAACTTCCTCCCCAAGACACAACAGCACAAAAGCCAGAGTTGTCTAATACGAAACTTCAGTTTTCTATTATGCTATTTTGTCTGCTGGATCACGTCAAGATCAGGCTTCCTCCGCCACAAGAATCCAGGAGAAATGTCGAACGCCGCCACCCGGGATTGGGTGGCGGCGTTCGCTTCAACTATGTTCTTGGCGTTCAGCTGGCAGCACTACGATTCTGCTGGGCAAGCACTTCCAGCGCGTGGTGCCAAAGTCTTGGAGTTTTGACTATATTTCAGGCTATTTCGCCCAATGAAGATGGTCAGCTCTCGTCAGAGTGCTTCTTGCTGGCTTTAACCAGCGCACGATCGACCTCATGGATACCTAGGCAAAAACCTGCGGACATGATCAGTGACTTGATAGTCAGTTCAGAAAGATCATCGGCTACGTACACCAGCTGAACTGGTCCAGCCAAGATCAGCAAGACCCCGGTCCACAACATGTAGACCCACGAGGTATGAGCTTGGGCCATCAGTGGGAAGCGTGCGCGGCGGCGAATCGTGCGCACCCCGATGGTCACGATCACGATCGCCAGAATCGCAGCGCCGATGAAAAAGAAATTGCGCTGGGTGCGGATCCAGGTCAGGGTGGTGCCGACAAGGACACCGAAAAGTATCGAAGCCCACCAGCTGATGCTGCGCAATTGGTCATGCGTTGTGGTCGGTTCCCCTGTTTTCACACCTCTCCCATCACTTATCGATCCCAGCGCCCAAATCAACGCAATGCTTCTAGAATACGCGGTTTGCCGGCCCATCAGCCAACGCAAGGCTGTGCAGGGACTGTCCCACCTCCAGAACAGAAGCTGGAGACGGACAACTAGAGAATCAGCGTCCAGGTAACCACGGCGATCTGGTCGGACTCGTTCTCCCAGCTGTGCGGCTCACGGCCGGGGAAAGTTATAGTGTCGCCAGCTTCGAGTTCCACTCGTTGATCAGGTAATACGAGCACGAACCTGCCGGCAATCACATGCAGCACTTCCAGCTCGCAATCCACCGAATACAGTTCCGCTTCGCCGGTGCCCTTCGGCGCGATCTCGGCACGGATCATCTGCACCCGCTTTTCGCTGCGAGGCGTAACCAGCTGCTCCGTGATGCCATCACCGCCGAGGGAAACGCGAGGAGCCTGCTCCAAACGCACAAGTTTGGTTTCCGGAACTTCAAAGAGCGTACCGACTTCAATGCTCAGTACTTCGCACAGCCGCAAGAGGGTCGAGACCGACGGGCTGGTCAGGTCGCGCTCGACGCGTGAGAGGAAGCCCTTGGTCAGTCCCGAAAGCTCGGCGACTTGGTCAATGGTCATGCGCTGGGTTTGGCGCACCCCGCGCAGCCGCGCGCCAATGTTGATCGCTGCACCGGTTGGTTCAACTGGCAAGGTTTTCATCGTTTGGCTCCATCGACGATTCTCATAGCGGCAAAGCCCAATCCATTTCGGTTTCAAGGCCTGCGGAGCAAGTTTACCAATGGTAAACACGCGGTGATCTCTATCGGCATTCTTTCTGCCCCGTTCACCCCACCGAAGATGCCTAGGGAACGGCCTATGAGTCGTGAACAGCTCGGTGGCCTGGTGTGCCGACTGCATCTGGTTCCAGCAGCGAAGCGGCAGTCATATTTCGCCCCATGACTTCTTCAAGTCCTCACCCCGGCAGTAGCATCAGAATTGTTGCTTCACGAGATGCGGCGCCAAGCTCCGACTGGCCGCACACCAACCCCAAGTTCATGGGTGGTTCGGATGAGGAAGCGGTCCGCGCATCAACAGTTGCACGGGCAAGAGCTCGCCAGAGAGATGCAGCCCCATGACGTATCCAATCCTGCCAATCATCGACCGCCAGACCGGACAGGTGCAGTTCAAAGCCGAAGGCCACTGGCATATCCGATATGTAGCGGATCCGCTGCGGCTTGAACGACTCCTTGCCCGGTGCGCGAGACGGCCGATCTTCGACCCGGAAACATCAAATTTGCTGCTCGTAGTGCCAGCAATCGCAGATCCTGCAGGCAAGAAATTTGCTTTTAGCCTTGCCAAATTCCCAAGCAACGGAGCCCTGACTAAACTGGGTAGCTGATCCGACCCACGGGTTTCATTGGGAAACTCCATGTACCAGGAGAGTCATCTTCACGATGTCACAGCACTCAGCAAGCGAACCCAGCAAAACTCAGATTAAGCGATGGCGGCAATACCTCGCCGACGAAATCGCCGAAGGCGCCATCTACCGTGCCCTCGCGGAGAAGAAAACCGGGCAGGAACGGCAGATCCTCTTAGGCCTGGCCGAAGCCGAAGCACGCCACGAAGAACACTGGCGGACCAAGCTCGGCGGACACGTCAAAGACGTTCGTCCATCCTTGCGCCGAACCATGCTGCGTTTCCTAGCACTGCACTTGGGCTCGGTGTTCGTGCTGGCCATGGCCCAGCGCTCGGAAAGCAGCTCCCCCTACCGTGATGACAAAGATGCCACCGCACAGATGGCAGCCGACGAACAGGTCCACGAGGAAGTAGTCCGTGCGCTGGCTACCGCTGGCCGCGCACGTCTTTCAGGCAACTTCCGCGCCGCGGTCTTCGGTGCCAACGATGGGCTGGTTTCCAACCTGGCGCTGATCATGGGTATCGGCGCCACCGGTGTCTCGGCAACCTTCGTGCTGTTCTCCGGTGTTGCTGGTTTGCTGGCCGGTGCGCTGTCCATGGCCGCTGGCGAATACGTTTCAGTACGTTCCCAGCGCGAGCTGCTGACCGCTTCGCGCCCAACCCAGGTCACGCTCACTGCAGCCCCGAACCTGGACCTCGATGCCAACGAGCTGCTGCTGATCTACAAGGCCCGAGGAATGAGCGATGAGGATGCCGAGCACCGTGCGGCCGAACGCATGGGCATGTTCTCCTGTGACTGCAATCCCGGCTTCTCGTTGAACCCAGAAGGCCGCAGCGCAGAACTTGAAAAGGAACATGAAGAGCTGGGATCGGCGACCGGAGCGGCCACTACCTCGTTCTTCCTTTTTGCGTCCGGCGCTATTGTGCCGATCCTGCCCTATATCTTCGGCCTATCCGGCCTGAGCGCAGTCATCGTCTCCGTGGTGCTGGTTGGCATCGCCTTGATGATTACCGGCGGCATCGTCGGCTTGCTCTCCGGCGCGTCCCCATTCAAACGAGGCCTGCGCCAGCTGGCCATCGGCTGGGGAGCGGCTGCCGTCACCTATTGCTTGGGCCTGATCTTCGACGTCAGCGTCAGCTAGCGGCCCGACACCTTGTGCATGCCGGTACAGCTTCGTCTGTACCAGCATTTTCCATGCCTCATTCAGCTACCCTGTGGATGCCGGGTGCGCCGGCGCAGCGTCGTCATGGATTCGATGAACGCCATGGCTTCTTCGGCCGTATCCACTAGCGCGATCTTCTGCTCCATGACCCGCTCCTTGGCCAGTGCTTGCAGCAACGGCCACGCCGGCAGGTCCTTGGTCCAGTAGTCCTTGCCAATGAGCACCATCGGCACCACTCGGGCCCCAGTGGCGTAATAGTTTTCGCAGGCGTCCTGGAAGATTTCCTGCACCGTGCCAGCGGCCCCTGGCAGGACAACCAGCCCTCCATTGGATTGCTCCAGCAAAATAGCTTCGCGAATGGAATTGGTGAAGAACTTGGCAATCCCGGTGGCGAACAGGTTCGGCGGCTCATGACCGTAAAACCAGGTCGGCACGCCAAGGGACTGGCGCTGGCTGGGGAAGCGTTCTTTGACCATCAACGCGGTTCTTGCCCAACCGGTACGCTGGTGAATCGCATCCGGCGCCTCGGCCAGCATCCGCAACGCCGTAGTGATGTCCTCTGGTTCATAGTCAGCCAACCACGCTCCAGCATTGGCCGCTTCCATTGCGCCAGGCCCACCGCCGGTAGCCACCGCATAGCCCGCCCGGGTAATCATCCGCCCCAGCTCTACAGCTCGCGCGTACTCGACAGTGCCGCGGTTCATCGCGTGGCCGCCCATCACCCCGATGATCGGAGTGTCCTGGAACATGCCTTCATACACCGCTGAGACCAGCGCCTGGCCAATATGGTGATCATGCAACGTCTTGGACAGCGCACTGTCATCGCTATTGCCGTTCACCGCGACATGCTGTTGCGAGTACGCGTAGATCTTCGCATCAGGCACGTGTTCGTAGGTCTGGGTCCGAATTCCCGAGTACAGCTCATCGGCTGAATACAAATCCCGGGCACCAGTTTCAAAGGGCAGCTCGGACCCCGAACTCATGCATAGCCCGCCGGTGGCTTGCACGATCTGCTGGCCTTGGGAGGAATATTGGCAATCAATGAACAGTGCTTCGGAAAGGTCCAGGGAATTGAGCACGGTATCCCGTTCGCGCAGATCAACGCGGTGCACGCGCCAATTTTTCCCGCGGGCGCGGTGAGATGCCAACGCCTCGGCTGCAAGCCGATCGAACTCAACGAGCGATGTTATGTTCACCGCTCGTGCTGGAAGGTAGGGCCACACTTGGGACATAGCTACACGCTACGTCACAGATAGTGATTATTCACAGAAAAGCTCTTCAACTTTCACCACGGCCCGGAACGTGAAACGATGAGAGGATGAGTGAATCTGTTCCACCAACCATTGATGCCCGCCATTTACTGGCTTTTCTGGGCAACGCGCCTTTCTTCTACGGAAAAACCCTGGCTGCAGAAGAAAATTCCGTGGTTGACGTGGAATTCGACGAAGACGCCCAACAAATCGAAGGTACCGTCACCGAGTCCGGTGAAGAGTACGCTCCGATGATTCAAGTGCGCTTGGACAACGAAGAGTGGAAGATCGATTCCTGCGAGTGCACCTGCGACGCGCCTGGCATCTGCTCGCATATCGCCGCACTGGCCATCATCTCCAACAAGATCGCTTCACAGCCGCGAACTTTGCCGACTCAGGAAGAAAAGCCGAACACCGTTTGGTCCCAACAAATAGATTCCTGGTTTGAAGAATCCGAACCTGGTCCTGCCGACGGGTTGCTCGGTTCCCAGCACGATGCTGTGGTGCCGATGGCCCTTCAGTTCCTGCTCTTTGATTCAAAGGACACCACCCAGCAGCAACAGTGGATGCCAACTGGCACCATCCCCCACCCGACCCGCAATAAGCGTTTCCGCTTGGGTGTTCGCCCGATGGTGCGCAATACCGAGGGCCGTTGGGTTCGCGGCCAGCTTCGCTGGACGACCTTAGGCTTCAAGACGTACGGCTGGAACTTGCTGCGTGCCCAGCACCACTGGTTTACCCGTTTTGCCTCGATGGCCCGCAGCGATACCCAGTTGCAGTTCAAAGTCGATGAAGACTGGCTGTTTTTGGATGAGTACGCCTCTGACCTGCTCTGGCCACTGCTCGAACAGGCCGATGAGCTGGGCATCCCGCTGATCACCACCCGCAATGAGCAGCGCGTGCGCATCGTTGATCCAGCCAGCTTCAGCATGCGTGCTTCGTTGAACGAACAGCACCTGCAGTTGGACGGAGTCCTGCACATTGCCAATCAGGATCTGGTCCTTGAACCTGAGGCTCCAAGCGGTGTCATTGCCGAGCATGGCTTCTACGCTCAGCTGGCCCAGCCTGATGAAATTTGGCTTGCACCAAGTCTCGAGCCGATCCCTGACGCGCATCGGCGTTGGTACGTTGACCGCAGGCCAGTTACCGTGCCAAAGTCTGAGATCAACAATTTCTTCGAGTCCTCCTACCCTCGTTTGGCTCGGCGTTTCGAGCTGAGAAGCACGAGCGAAGAGCTGGAGCTGCCGGTTCTGAAGCCTCCGTACGTTCAGGTCACCGTGGCGTACAAGCGAGAGTTCAACGAGAAGGATGAACCTAACGACACAGCATCGGTCGACTTCGAGATCCGCTATCCGGGTATTCCCAGCGATCAAGAGGTTTACGACTTCGAGGCCGAGGAACTGCTTCGAAGCGCTGTGCATGAAGTCTTCGAAGCTCATGAAGAAGGCGGTAATCCCAGCCTGTCGCCAAAGTTCTATGCCCGCGATGACACCATAGATTTCGTCACTGAAATCCTGCCCGAGCTGGAACAGCTTCCAGGGATCAAGCTGCTTGAGAAGGGTTCGCGTCCAACTTTCCGCCAGCTGCGTGAGCTCCCCCAGCTGAAGATCAACGCCGTCAACCACGAACGCACCGACTGGCTGGATCTTGGCCTGTTGATCACCGTGGGCAACCATGAAGTTCCCTTTGCACAGATTGTCGAGGCCATGAGCAATGGCCGGATGAAGCTACGCTTGCCTGATAACACCTGGTTCTCATTGAACCACCCGATGTTCGCCAAGCTCAAAGCGCTAGTGGACGAAGCTCAGGCAATGAATGACAAGCCGAAGGAGGGAGACCTGAAGCTGACGGTCTTCCAGATCTCGTTGTTTGAAGAGCTTGATGAAATGGCCGAAGGCATCGATGGTGCCGATCTGTTTATCGCACGCATGCGCTCGCTGCTCAAAGTCGCCGAAGCGCACCATGCTGAAGTGCCCGATACGCTCAACGCCCAGTTGCGCCCTTATCAGGTTGAGGGATTCCATTGGCTCTCCCGCCTGTATGAAGGCGGTTTTGGCGGCATCCTCGCCGATGACATGGGCTTGGGTAAGACCTTGCAGACGATCGCCCTGATCCTGCATACCCACAAGCTCTGGGCTGACCCGCAGGCCTGCGCCCAGCTGCCTGCGACGCAGCGCACCCAGTTGCCGTTCCTAGTGGTTGCCCCGAGCTCGGTTGTTTCCAACTGGGAAATGGAAATCAACAAGTTCGCACCGTCGCTGCGGGTTGTCAGCGTCGAAGGTACTTTGCCTTCAGCGCGAAAGCTGCAGGAGCTAGCCGAGAATTACGATGTCATTCTTACTACCTACACCCTGCTGCGCCTGAATGACGAGATTTACGAGGCGCAGCGCTTTGCCGGCTTGATCCTCGATGAGGCTCAGTTCGTCAAGAACAAGTCCACCAAGGCACACCGTACCGCTGTCAATTTGCAAACCAACTTCAAGCTGGCTGTCACCGGTACGCCGATGGAGAATAACCTCTCCGAGCTTGGTGCACTGCTCTCGCTTGTGGCACCAGCGTTGTTCTTGAACACCACACGTTTCAATCGCCAGTTCGCTCGACCAATCGAGGTCCTGGGCGACCGCGATGTCCTTGCCCTGCTGCAGCGTCGGATCAAGCCATTCATGCTTCGCCGCACCAAGGAATCTGTGGTCCTGGACCTTCCAGCCAAGCAGGAGCAGCAAGTACTGGTGCGCCTGTCCGAAGAGCATCAGCACGTCTACGACACGCATCTGAACCGTGAACGCCAGAAAATCTTGCACTTGGTTGAGGACTTGGATCGCAATCGATTCACTATTTTCCAGTCCTTGACGCACCTGCGCATGCTGGCCTTGGAACCTTCCTTGGTGGATCCAGAACTCTCAGATGTCACCGGTTCAAAGCTTGAAGCACTCTTCGACCAGCTCGATGATGTGGTCGGCGAAGGACACCGCGCGCTGATCTTCAGCCAGTTCACTTCATACCTGAAGGTGCTGGCCGACAAGCTGACCGAACGCGGCGTGAAGTTCGTGTACCTGGATGGAAACACCCGCAACCGCGCAAAGGTCATCGAGCAGTTCAAGGAAGGCGAAGCACCGCTGTTCCTGATCTCGCTGAAGGCTGGTGGTTTCGGGCTGAACCTTACCGAGGCCGACTACTGCTTCTTGCTTGACCCTTGGTGGAACCCAGCAGTGGAAGCCCAGGCGATTGACCGTACGCACCGTATTGGCCAGACCCGCCAGGTCATGGTGTACCGCATGATTTCGCAGGGCACCATTGAGGAGAAGGTCGTGGCCTTGCAGGAGAGCAAACGCAAGCTGATCTCTACCGTCATGGATGAGGCGGACGGATTCTCCAAGGCTCTGACCGCCCAAGATATCCGAGGATTGCTTGAGTAACAGGTTGATTAAATCTGTTGTTTTAGCAGGCATCTTCCAGTAATACCCTGTATATTCAAAATGTCCGACGATGTGCGCTACGCCACACTTGGCGTGCTTGTCGGACAGTAGCCCAGGCGGATCCTCGTCAGGGCGATACGAACGACAAAGGCGGTAATAACCGTGTCCCTGATTAAATCGGAGACTCTCAGTACCCCCGATGATGACTGGATGAGCGCATCGGTGAGTATCGATAAAGATCGTGTGGTGATTCAAACCGAGCAGGAAAGCCTGTCCTTGGAAAACGACCGGCTCTTGGAAAAGATTCGCAGAGTTTTAGCCTCTCCGCTCGAAGAGATTTTCTACAACCCAAAGCACCGAATGCTACTGATTCCAGGCGCTTTCGCTGCTATCGGCTCTTCATTCCTACGAGTCGATACTGAAGCTGCAGCCGGCCTACGCGGCTAGCACTCTTCAACTACATGCCCCAAGTTGCCCACCGGCAGCTTTGGGGCATTTTTGTACCCTCGGCACACGGCGTTCAAGACAGCCGTTCAGCACACCGCCTTTTGGTGGTCTCTGGCACCAATTTCTACCCCTGGAATTCTTCTCTAGGATGGGCGGTTTTCGCCAAGAACCGCCAAATTTCGGCCTCTGATCTTTCGAGTCCTTGGCCACAGTTTCAACTTTTTGCCCGTATCTGACCGGGCCGTCGCCAATTGCTCGATTACCCCATGCTTACGTGGGTATTCGGCACTCACCCCAACACCAATTCCACTGTCATCACTGGTGTTCCCTCGGCTCAGGAGTGCCCTTCGATCAGGTCATTAATGCGATTTTTGGTAAACTTAATGATTGTTCGCTTAAGCGTTTCGTCGCTCGAAGCCGGTTTTTCACCGGATTCTTGAGTAGAAATCTATCGATTTCGATGAGTCACATGGCGGCCGCAACCAGCTTCAAAGAGCAGCGATTTTGCTCCTCACTATGCGGATGAAGATGGTCGCTGGCACTGCGACAAGATCAAGAAAGATATGAGGAGTGAAACTATGGAAGCAAGAAACACACGGAAGCAGCGGTTCCTGCGAAAACGCCGCTTGAAGGTAGAAGACGTTACCGTTGTCGACGATTCGATGCTCAAGAAAGCTATCGGCGGTACCGTCGTTGGCAACTTGATGGAATGGTACGACGTCGGCGTCTACGGCTACCTGGCAGTGATCATCGGCAAGCTCTTCATGCCCGACACAGTCGAGCCGGCAATTCAAACCCTCTTCAGCCTCGGCGTCTTTGCCGTGACCTTCGTTGCCCGCCCGCTTGGCGGCGTAATACTAGGCCAGCTGGGTGACCGCGTAGGACGCCAGAAAATCTTGGTGTTCACCCTGCTCATGATGGCCTTGGCCACGTTCGGCATCGGCATCCTTCCGGATTACTCGACATGGGGTGTGGCAGCGCCAATTCTCTTGGTCGCACTGAAGCTGGTTCAGGGCTTCTCCACCGGCGGCGAGTACGCCGGAGCAACTACCTTCATCACCGAATACGCTCCAGATAAGCGCCGTGGCTTCTATGCCTCGCTGCTGGACCTCGGCTCCTACATGGGCTTCGCTCTCGGTGCTGCTTTCGTTTCCATCCTCCAGCTGACGCTGAGCGCAGATGTCATGGAAGGGTTTGCCTGGCGCATTCCATTCCTGGTTGCCCTTCCACTGGGTGTCATTGCCTTGTGGTTCCGTTCGAAAATCGAGGACACCCCTGCCTTCAAGGAAGCTCAGGAAGCGGCCAATCGCGCGAGCGAAGACGCAAGGAACTCTGCCGATGCGCCGAAGGGCGTCATCGACTTGGTGAAGTCGTACTGGCGCGAGCTGCTTACCGGCTTCGTGCTCGTTTCGGCCGCCAATACCGCTGGCTACGCACTCACCAGCTACATGCCTACCTACCTGACCGAGACGCTGGAATACGATCCGGTCCACGGCAACTTGCTGACTCTGCCGATCTTGGTGGGAATGTCCTTGTGCATCCCGCTGGCTGGCAAGCTCTCCGATAGCGTGGGCCGCCGCAAGGTCCTGTTCATTGGTTCGATTTCGTCCGTAGTCTTGGCCGTTCCCGCATTCTTGCTCATGATGCATGGCCAGATCTGGTCCACCCTTGCGGGCCTTGCACTGCTGGCCGTCCCAGTGACTTTCTACGTTGCCAACCTCGCTTCGTCGTTGCCTGCGCTGTTCCCGACCGCCTCGCGGTACGGCGGCATGGGCATCTCGTACAACTTTGCCGTCGCCATCTTCGGCGGCTTCGCACCGTTCATCATGCAAGCGCTGGTCACCGTGACCAAGTCCTCGCTGGCCCCCGCCTTCTGGGTCATGGGCACTTCGGTCGCAGGTTTCATTGCTGTCTGCTACCTGCGTGAATCTGCTCGCAAGCCGCTACCTGGCTCGTTGCCGTCGGTAGCCTCCGAAGCTGAAGCGATCGAGCTGGTTGAAACTCAGGAAGAGAACCCGGACCTTGATGTTGAAGAACTCTTTGAGCAGGTTCCTGCGCTCGAAGAGAACTATCAGCAGGAGATTGCAGACGCCAAGGCTGCTCAGTCCTAGGCTAGATAGCCTCTCAATGGGGTTGTGAGCGATGGTGGGGTCGGTTCCAAGTGGAACTGGCCCCACTATCGTTTCACCCGGCTAAAGGGCTATGAGGCTTGGCAGTAGGAATCGTAGGTTGCTTGTGCAGCCCATTGCGCCTTCGCATCTAGCCTCAGCTCGCAGTCAAGAATTCCGAATTCAGCCTCGGACCAGGTATCGAAAACGAGCCTATAGTCGTTTTGCTGATCGTTGAGGCATTGAACGCTATATGTGTAGGTCACCGGGCGCGCTGCCGCGTATCCCACGAGCCCCGCAGACTGATCGGAGCTGCTGATCAACGATTCCAGCCCTTCGCTTGCATCATAGGGCCGTTCTACGACAGTGGTTTCGGAGACGGCGCCGGCCGCCGTGAGCACTTCATTGACATTGTTCCAGTCAGGACGAGGACTGAAGGTGACAGAGGAGCCAACAGATGCGTCCATCAAAGTATGGCGCATGTCCTGGTCATAGAACTGGTCGACTCGGAGCAGTTGCGGTGCACCACGCAGTTCGCCCTCGCTGGCAATGTACGGACGATCGCAAGAACTTGCTGAATCAGGGTTCAAAGGCAACGGCCCTTCACTTTTACTGGATCCTGGACTCGTACAAGAAGTCAATGCCAGAGATAGGCACGCAAACGCCGCCCAGTAACTTCCGCGCATCGTCGGCAATCCTTCTCTTTAAGTCCTCGAACTCAATTATTCCAATCAGCATATTAGTCCAGCGACGGCTTGACTAGTAGATTCCTATTAAATGCGAAACGACCGCCATTTCTCCTGATGGTTCAGGAGAAACGGCGGCCGTTCATTCCCGGAAAATATTTCCGGTTATCAGCTTCAGTTCAGCGACAGCTTAGAGAGCTGCGAAAACTTCGCGCAGCAAGACGGCAGTCTCCGAAGGAGTCTTGCCTACCTTGACGCCTGCAGCTTCCAGTGCTTCCTTCTTGGCCTGGGCGGTGCCAGCCGAGCCGGAAACGATGGCGCCTGCGTGGCCCATGGTCTTGCCTTCAGGAGCGGTGAAGCCAGCCACGTAGCCAACTACTGGCTTGGTGACGTTGGCCTTGATGTAATCAGCTGCGCGTTCTTCAGCGTCGCCACCGATTTCACCGATCATGACGATGGCCTTGGTCTCTGGGTCAGCTTCGAAAGCAGCCAGTGCATCAATGTGGGTGGTGCCGATGACTGGGTCACCGCCGATGCCGATTGCGGTCGAGAAGCCCAGATCGCGCAGTTCGTACATCATCTGGTAGGTCAGGGTACCGGACTTGGAAACCAAGCCGATTGGGCCCTTGCCGGTGATGTTGTTCGGGGTGATACCAACCAGTGCTTCACCTGGGGTGATGATGCCTGGGCAGTTAGGGCCGATGATGCGGGTGATCTGGTTGCCGTCGGCGTCAACCTTCGACTGTGCCAGAGCCCAGAACTCGGCGGAGTCCTGCACTGGAACACCTTCGGTGATGACTACAACGAGGCCAACTTCAGCCTCGATAGCCTCAACGACTGCGTCCTTGGTGAACTTGGGTGGCACGAAGACGATCGATACGTCAGCGCCGGTCTCGGCCTTGGCCTCAGCCACGGTGCCGTAAACCTTGATGTCCTGGTCACCGTGGGTCACGGTGGTGCCGGCCTTGCGGGCGTTAACGCCGCCAACAATGTTGGTGCCAGCCTTGAGCATCAGGGCGGTGTGCTTGGTGCCTTCGCCGCCGGTGATGCCCTGGACGATGACCTTGGAGTCCTTGTTCAGGTAAATGCTCATTGTTCGCTTATCCCTCTTACTTCGCTGCGTTGGCGAGCTCGGCAGCCTTGTCGGCGCCCTCATCCATGGTTGCTGCCAGGGTTACCAACGGGTGGTTGGCCTGGGCCAAGATGGCGCGACCCTCTTCAACGTTGTTGCCGTCCAGGCGGACAACCAGTGGCTTGTTCGCTGCATCACCCAGGGTGTTCAGCGCGCCAACGATGCCGTTTGCAACAGCGTCACATGCGGTGATGCCACCGAAGACGTTAACGAAGACCGACTTGACCTGTGGGTCATTCAGGATGACGTCAAGGCCGTTAGCCATGACCTCAGCCGATGCGCCACCACCAATGTCAAGGAAGTTAGCAGGCTTGACCGAACCGTGGTTCTCGCCAGCGTAGGCAACAACGTCCAGGGTCGACATGACCAGGCCAGCACCGTTACCGATGATGCCCACTTCGCCGTCCAGCTTGACGTAGTTCAGGCCAGCGGCCTTTGCCTTTGCTTCCAGTGGATCGGCTGCGCCCTTGTCCTCGAGCTCTTCGTGAGCTGGGTGGCGAACCTCAGATGCGTTGTCATCCAGGGAAACCTTGCCGTCCAACGCAACGATGTCACCGGCACCGGTCTTCACCAGTGGGTTGACCTCGACGAGGGTGGCGTCTTCTTCCTTGAATACAACCCAGAGCTTCTGGATGGTTTCTGCAACCTTGGCACGCAGTTCTTCAGGGAAGTTAGCCGCCTCAACGATTTCAGCAGCCTTCGCGGCATCGATGCCAACGATTGGGTCGACTGCAACCTTTGCCAGGGCGTCCGGGCGCTCAACTGCGAGCACCTCGATCTCCATGCCACCTTCTACCGAGCACATGGCCAGGTAGTTACGGTTTGCACGGTCCAGCAGTACCGAGAAGTAGAACTCCTCAGCAATGTCGGCACCCTGAGCGATCATGACCTTGTTTACGGTGTGGCCCTTGATGTCCATACCGAGGATGTTGGAAGCGTGCTCGAAAGCTTCGTCAGCGGTCTTAGCAACCTTGACGCCGCCAGCCTTGCCACGGCCGCCAACCTTGACCTGTGCCTTAACTACAACAACGCCGCCGATCTTCTCGGCTGCGGCTTTGGCTTCTTCCGGGGTGTAAGCGACGATACCGGCAAGCACGGGAACGCCGTGTGCCTCGAATAGATCGCGCGCCTGGTACTCATACAGGTCCACGGGTTTGTGTCCTTCGTTCGAAGTTCATGCTGACTCGCGACACGGCCACAGACCGAAATCCATGCCATGCCAAAGAGAGCGCACCGCAACTATCGGGACGTCGTTAGGCGCCGTAGCCCGTGCGCACCTCTCAGACTATCCCGACTTTCGCAAACTTCCCACTTTTACAGCGTGTAGAGAAACTCGCGAAGACTGCCGGATACCATCAAGATGTGACCTAGAAAACACTAAAAGTCTGTTATCTAGTCCACGATTTCTAGCGGTGCATAACGCAGCAACAGCCTCTTCTCAGAGTCCGGGAACTGCACCTTGGCAACAGTCTTGTCACCTGCACCCTCTAAAGCAATAACAGTGCCCAAGCCAAACGAGGAATGCTTAACGTTTTGCCCAACTTCGGGGATTGTTATGTCCTTGTTCTGCACAACTCGTTTCTTGGAAATCGGAGCAGCGTTATGTCCGCGAGTGGGCTGCACCGTACCTGAACCAGCACCCCAGTGGCTGCCACGTTCGTATCTGCTCGTGGCGAAATTCACCGCTGTGTTGCCGAAGCCAAAGCCCATTCCGCCGCCAGATCCTTCACGCTTCCAATCGATCAGCTCGCTTGGGACTTCTTCCAAGAACTGGCTCGCAGGGTTGTACTGGGCCTGTCCCCAGAGGCTGCGCTGCTCGGCACGGGTCAGATACAAGCGTTCGCGCGCGCGGGTCAGGCCAACATAGGCCAAGCGGCGCTCTTCGGCCAGTTCCTTCTCGTCGGTCATCGACCGCTGGTGCGGGAAGACCCCATGCTCCATGCCAGTCAGGAAGACTACGGGGAATTCCAAACCCTTGGCCGTATGCAGGGTCATCAAAGTGACCACGCCTTCTTGGGCAGCCATGGCCGCGCCCTCGTCGTCACTCGGAGCCTCTGGAATTTGGTCGGCATCTGCCACCAGCGCAACGCGCTCCAGGAATCCTTCAAGACCACCTTCTGGCTCGTCATTGACATAATCGCGGACCACAGCGACCAATTCAGCAAGGTTCTCCACACGCGACTCGTCCTGCGGATCCGAGGAGAGCCGAAGAGTCTCCAAGTATCCGGTCTGTTCCAGAACGGCCTCAAGAGCCTCCGCAGGACCAGAGCCTTCAGCTACGGTCTTCAGGTCATCCATCATCGAAACGAAGGCCGCGGTCATCTTGATGCCGCGGGTACCTAGGCCCGGTGCTTCATCCGACCGCCGCAACGCGTCCATAAAGGAGATGCGGTCACGTTCAGCCAACGCAGCCACAGCACCTTCGGCTCGGTCTCCGATGCCGCGCTTGGGTTCATTAAGAATGCGGCGAACGTTGATGTCATCATCAGGGTTCACCAAGGCGCGCAGGTAGGCCAATGCGTCCTTGATTTCCTTGCGGTCATAGAAGCGGGTTCCGCCAACAACCCGGTACTTCAGATCCACACGCATCAGCTGTTCTTCCAGCGCACGCGATTGAGCGTTAGTGCGGTAGAAGATCGCTACGTCACCGGGGCGGACTTCGTCGTCGTCATTCAAGCGCAAGATTTCTTCAGCAATCCAGCGAGCTTCATCCGACTCGGATTCTCCAACGTAGCCAGTGATCTTCTCACCGTCGCCGCTGGCAGTCCACAGCTTCTTATCGTTGCGGTCCGGGTTTCGCTTGATGACCTCATTTGCCGCCGACAGTATTGTCTGCGTGGAACGGTAGTTCTGTTCCAGTTTGATGGTGGCCGCGTTCGGGTAGTCCTTTTCGAAGTCGATGATGTTGCGGATGTCCGCACCACGGAAAGCGTAAATCGACTGATCCGAGTCGCCCACGACGGTCAATTCGCCAGGAGTCGTATCCCCTTCTACCCCGGTGAGCTCACGCACCAGGGAGTATTGGGCATGGTTGGTGTCCTGATACTCGTCAATGAGCACATGGCGGAAACGGCGGCGGTAATTGTCTGCCACGCGTGGGAACGCGCGGAACATGTAGACAACTTGCCCAATCAGGTCATCAAAGTCCATGGCGTTCGCTGCCCGCAGGCGACGAGTATAGCCCCGGTATACCTCAGAGACTGCTCGCGAAAATGGATCATTGGCATTGATTGTTGAGGCATAGTCCTCATCGTCAATCAGTTCATTTTTCAATGACGAGATCTTATGCGCGATCGCCTTCGGGGTGAAGCGTTTCGGATCAATTTCCAAAGACTTTGCCACGAGGGTAATCAGTCGCAATGAGTCAGTGGAGTCATAGATCGAGAAATTCGATTTCATGCCGATGGTGGCAGCTTCACGACGCAAAATGCGCACGCACGAGGAGTGGAAAGTAGAAATCCACATCTTCTTCGCCTGATCCTCACCAATGAGTTCCGCGGCTCGCTCACGCATCTCGGCTGCGGCTTTATTGGTGAAGGTGATCGCCAAAATTTCGTGTGGCCGAGCGCGACCGGTTGCCATGAGATAAGCAATGCGGTGCGTGAGCACACGAGTTTTTCCAGAACCGGCACCTGCCACAATCAGCAATGGTCCACCGGCATAGCGCACGGCTTCTTCCTGCTGCGGGTTCATACCGACTAAAAGTTCTTCAGCGCTGGGCATGACCTGCTGTGTGGTGTCCGGGGCGAAATCATCAAAAAGAAAATCCATGATGTAGCCAGTCTACGTGGAGCACCGGACACTTTTCAGTGTGTGAGGAAAAGCGGACGCTGCCGGACGGGCATAATAGAAGATATGGCAAAGAAGGTCAGGAAAAGCAAGGAATATCGCAAGCCGAATCAATTCGAGCAGCTGCCAAATCAGCGGATTGAATCGAATGCGAGCTCAGGCAAGGTGCAAAGCACCTCCCACGAGAACAAGTCGAACCCGATGTTGTTAATTTCGGTGGGCTTGATCATCGGTGTTGCATTATTCGTGTATTACCACCTGCTGACCTTGGTTCAGATGCAAGACCTCAGTGGTTCCTTGCCGATGCCTGATCAGCGGATTTTTGGGTACACACTTGGCGATATTGAGGCCCTGCGCAACGCCATGGATGATGACGCTGTTGGACAGCTCAACTACTTGCACAAGACCGCTGGCTTCCTCTTCCCAATGTTTACCGCTATTTTCTCCATGCTGCTATTCATCTACTGGATTCCTAACCGCCAGACACGATGGTTGGCCTGGATTGCCCCCTTGGGCTTTGCCGCGATTGATATCTGGGAGAACTTCGCTATTGATGCACTGTTCACCGGAGAACTGAGCGAAAGCGCCGTCGTACTGGCGTCGATTCTCACCACTACCCGGTGGGCATTGTTCATTATTACTGCTGGCCTGGTTCTGGGCCTGGGCGCTGTGCGCGCCAATCGCGCGCTCAAGGCAAAGATGCTTGCAATTCGCGAGGGCACCGACTGAGCCAGGGTGTGAGAATTACACCCTGACATCCTAGTAAGATAGTGTTGTTGGTGTTTTCACGCCCAAGCCCCTGTAGCTCAGTAGGATAGAGCGACCCTCTCCTAAAGGGTAGGCCGTCGGTTCGATTCCGGCCAGGGGCACAACTGAAGCCTTGTTTCCATTCTGTTGATTGGAAACAAGGCTCATTTTGTAGTTACAGGGATAAATACAGAAGGGACGTTCCCGATGGAACGTCCCTTCTGTATTTTATCTTGAGCTGAATTTATCGAAGCAGCAGTGCGGTCGCCTTCGGCGACAGCGAAGCATCCATGACGACGCAGGCGCCACCGATAGCACCAACATTGGAGCCGAGCTCGGAGGTGCGCATCTCGATTTCATGCACGCCACGCAAAGCGAAGCGGCGACCGATGGCATCGTTGACCTCGTCAGCGACCAGTTCGCGGACCTTGTCCCACTGCGGGCCTCCGAGGACAACTTCACGGACATCCAGCGAGTTCGCTAGCTGGCCGGCTACTTCGCCTACCTTGACCATTGCTTCGATGACCAAGTCCTTGGCGACCTTGTTGCCTTCATGAGCCAGCTCGTAGAGGCGGTTCATTCCCGCTGCGCGCTGTTCTGGGCCGACGATTTCAAAGCTTGGCAGTTCCAGTCCGCGTTCCTTGGCCTGAGCCGCGATGAATTCGTACGAAGTGCCGGCAGCGAGGCAGTCATCCGCTCCGCATTCTTCGCACTTCACCGACTTGTAGCCCGTTGAGTAATGGCCGATTTCGCCGGCGTTATTGCTCGAACCGTGGTGGACGTCGCCGTTGAGCACTAGACCAGCACCGAAGCCGTGACCGCAGTAGACGAAGACGAAGTCGTTATTCTTCTCTTCCTTGGCCTGCCACAGTTCACCGACTGCCGATGCAATGGTGTCCTTTTCGATGATGACCTGCAGACGCAAGAGCTTGCGCAGCGGGTTCACCAGTTCAACATCTGCCCAGCCGTCGAGCAATGGCGGGTTCAGCACAACGCCTTCTTCAACGTTTACCGGACCTGGAACTGCGATGCCGACACCCACGATATGCTTCTTTGGCACGCGGATTTCAGCAATGAGTTCCTTCACCGTGGTAGCCATGAGCTGTACGGTCTCGGTAGCAACTTCAAGGTTGGGAACTTCAATGCGACGCTCGCGCAAAACTTCACCGCGCAGGTTCATTGCGACGAAGGTGAGAACGCTAGGGTCAAGATGGATACCGATAGAAACGAGGCGGTTGCCTTCAAGTTCCAGAACGGTGCGAGGCTTTCCCGGGCCGGAAACGATAGTGCGGTCTTCTCGGACAATTCCATCATCCAGCAGGCGGCGGACTACGTTGGAAATGGTCTGTGGAGACAGACCAGTGGAACCAGCCAGTTCGACGCGGCTAATTCCTTCTGCAGCCCGTCGAATTGACTCGAGAATTACGGCTTGGTTGAAGTCTCCCAAGCGTCCTAAATTTGTACCCCGTCGCATAAATTGCTCCATTGATCTGTAAAGTTGATGGATCGATCTTTCAATTCCAACGTTTCCCATAGTCAGTCAAAGTTTCGGTTAGCTACTGCGAGTAAAATAACCATGACATCTTAGAACTAAAAACGTTGGAGATCCATTTAAGCACGTTACCATCTCTAACTCGCATAAACACGCGATATTGTGTTTTAGTGAAGAAAAATTTGACGATCTCAGCGGCCTGTTTAATCAACAACCAAGGAGAAATACTCCTGGTTCGGAAACGTGGAACAACGATGTTCATGCAACCCGGCGGGAAGCCAGAAACCGGGGAAACTGCGTTACAAACTATCATTCGAGAAATTCGTGAAGAACTTGGCATCGATTTTACGGCCGAGCAACTCCACTTCGATGGTGAATGGACAGGACCAGCCGCCAACGAAGCAGATACCCTGATCCATGCGTCGCTATACAGCGCTCGTTACGACGGGGCGCTCACGCCGTTGGCTGAATTGGAAGAGCTGCTGTGGATTGATCCACAGCAGGCCTTGGAGCGCGACGATCTGGCCCCGCTATTGCGCGACCATGTCTTGCCCCTGGCCATTGCACGAGCCAAGGCGTAAGTCGCAACAAACTATTCACGCAGCTTACCGTTGGTCTCTAGCTCGCGTGCAGGTACTCGTTCCATGCTGCATCGACATGTTGCAACCCCGAAACGAGGTGGCCGGCGACTCTCGGACGGTGCGGGGTGATACGTAATTGCCAGCCCAATTGCGAGAGCATCTTGTCCGCCTTCCTGCTATTGCAGTGCAGGCATGCAGCAACCAAGTTCTCCCAGGTGTTCTGCCCTCCCCTGCTTCGCGGAATGACGTGATCAATAGTATTGGCGGATTTGCCGCAATAAGCGCAGGTAAAGGCGTCCCTACGCAAAACGCCCCTACGGGTGACATGAAGCATGTCCCTGTAGGGGCGTCGTACATAACGTTTGAGAACAATGACCGTGGGCCTTGGTAACTCGCCATGGGAACTGCGGATGGGTGAGAAATCATCTTGGAGCACAATGCTCGCTTTATCGCTCATAACAAGCACTAGAGCTCGACGGAATGTCACAACGGCTAATGGCTCGTATCCTGCGTTTAATACTAGTGTTCGCATTGCTCGTACTACCTTCATGAACCGATGGCCGCCATCTGGCATTGATGGAGCTCGCGTTCTGCTCGGAGTGTCTCTAAGCGCTAGCCTATGCGATGGGTCGGTTCATTGGTGAGTACCTAGCGAAGAAATTGTCTTCTTTTCATCGCTTTGATGCCCCTTGTTCATCTGGTTAAACGAACATAGGCCATCGGATGTCTTTCTCATCCGATGGCCTATGAAAAGCTTTTGTACTTAGCCAGCTAGGGTGTAGTAGCCGTACAGTGGGTTGCGCGAAACCGAGTGGATCATGGTGTCCACGGTTGGGTTCTGTGCACCAATCATCTGGCCGCCGCCCAGGTAGATGCCAACGTGGCCGCCACCATTCTGGAATACCAAGTCGCCTGGCTTAGGGTTGCTGGTGCGAACAAACTGGCCGGATCCGAGGATAGCCGAGGTGCCGCGAGCAATGTTGATGCCGTGCTGTGCGTAAACGAACTTGACGAAGCCGGAGCAATCCCAGCCGCTTGGACCGTTGCCGCCCCAGACGTATGGAACGCCAACGTACTTGGCAGCGGTTGCTGCAATGCCGGAAAGGTTGGAGCTCTGAACAGTGGTTTCAGCCTTTGGCTGAGCCTTCTGCTGTGGAGCCGATTCCTGGCCACCCGAACGGCTCTGGCGAGTCATTGGGGCCATCGAATCGGAGCTGCCCGAGTTGTTGCTACGGGTAGTTGGGGTGATGTCATTGGAAACTGCAATGACAACTGGCTCTGGCTTCTCCTCAGCGGTGAAGCTAGCGCGCTCGATAGCGATGTCAGCCTTCTTGTCGGCAGCTACCTTTACTGCCTTGACTGCAACGCGCTCTGGGTTGATGGTGTCAACTGGCGATGCGGAAACGTCACGTGGTGCGGTTGCCTGTCCTGGCACGCCCAAAGTAACGATCAAGCCGGATGCTGCAGCTACAACGGCAGCCTGTCGACCCACCGAGCCTGCGTTGGACGCTACGGCCTGTGAAATCGCCTGTAGCGAATTGGTGCGTGGTACGTCGGCACGGCGACGTCCATGTGCATGACTCTTGGTCAAAGTATTGCCTCTCCTTGATACCTACGAGGTAAGCTGTCGGGTTCGAAGTGGAGTTACCTCGGTGGACTCGAAGTTTCCTTCTCTATCCACTTCACCCCTAGGGTTGTTAGCCAAAACTAACGACCCGATGTTGGTTCCCCCGCCACTGCCGTACGAGTTGTGTATAACTGCTCATTGCGTGTTGGCAGTGCTCGGTTCTCACGCAACGTTGCCCAGGGTTCCCCATGGCACGCGTTCAAGCTTATAGGAAGATTTTTGAAATGTCACGTTTTGATCACGGAATGGTGACGAACGTCGTTATAACCAACCTGCTGGGTCTTTAAACTGACCATCTACGATCACTTCAAAGTGCACATGTGGCCCCGTTGAGTTGCCGGTGCTGCCGGCTAGAGCAACGACGTCGCCGCGCTTAACCTTCTGCCCGACCTTCACAACCAACTTGCTGTTGTGGCTATAACCGGTCTCAAGACCGTTGCCGTGATCGAGAGTGATGCGGTTGCCGGAGTGTCCAGCCCAGCCAGAAACGGTCACGATGCCATCTGCGGCTGCGTATACCTTGGTACCGCTTGGCACGCCGTAGTCGGTACCGCTGTGAATCATGTATCCGGCACCGGTTGGGTTCTTACGGTGACCAAAAGTCGAAGTGATTCGCTGCGTGGTAACTGGCGATCCGAGTAAACCTGAGGTGTCCTTGATCGCCGTAATGCTGCCGCCCGAAGCGGTCATGACCTCAGCGAATTTTTCTTCCTTGGCGACCTCGGTGTTCAATTCCGAGGACAAAGCCGCGCGTTCCACAGAAAGTTCCGCGTTGCTGCTTGGTGCGGTGACATCTACAACTGCAGACGTTGCGGTGCGCTGTGCAGCTACTTCAACAGCTTTCTGCTCTTCTGAGTTTCCGGAAAGCTGTGGGGTTACGGCCGCTAGTGCCAAGCCCGAAACTGCGGCTACTGCTGCAACCTTATGGGCAAACCCACGGTGAGCTGTCTTCTGGACCTTGGACTTAAAGCTCGCGATGAACGCCACATTGCCAGCGGCTTCAACCGGCTTCGGCTTGCTGGCAGATGCTGGAGCAGCATTTGGAAGTAGAACAACATTGCTGGCCACATCCGTCGCAGCAAGCATGCTCTGGGTTGGAGCAACACCGTAGCGGTGCACGGAGTCGAAGCGGCGACCAACGAAATCTTCATGAACCGGCTTAGCCGGTGCAATCATCGGGACGGTGGCAGCAGCTCGTGCTGCCCGGCGCCCGCCGGTGCGCTCAGTAGCCGAAGCAGTGACTTCTGCAATCACATCCACTTCAACGTCTGCAACGCGACGACGTCCCGCAGTCTTGGTTTCTACCAAAACATTCCTCTCACTGTTGCGCCTACGAAGTTAGCTGTCGGGTTCGGCTCTGGAGAATGAGCCGGCCTGCTTGTCGCAGAACTTCACCCCAAGGCGTTTGCACGCCGGAAAGTGGGTCCCCCGTTATTGCCCTCAAAATTTGATGACCGTTTCTGGCGCAGGGCAACACTAGGCGGTCGCACCGGAAATGGATGGAACTAGCTAGACCGCTAGCACCAATGCTTAACGTTACCTGTCAACACAGAAAGTTACAATTTCGTTATCATTTCTGAGACTTTACAAATACGTGTGCGCTGACCTCAACTGGCAGCTCCAATGCGCCTTCGATGCCTTGCACACGCACGACGACATAGTCATCGGCGCGTTCCAGAGTGACGATCGCGCCGGGGCGGATACCGCCTTCGTTCAGTTGTCCGAGCAGGATTGGGTCCGTCTGGATCGGTTCAGCGAGGCGTTCAATCGCCAAGGGACCGATATTTCCGGAGAGCAACGCGTCATCCAGGTTCTCGACATCGTGTGAGATCTCGCCCACGTTGGGGCCGCCGAGCACCTCCAACCCGGGAATTGGGTTCCCGTACGGCGACACTGTTGGCTTGCCCAAGAGATCAAACAGTCGGCGCTCGACGCGCTCACTCATCACGTGTTCCCAGCGGCATGCTTCGTCATGGACGTATTCCCAATCCAAGCCGATGATGTCCGAGAGCAGGCGTTCGGCCAAGCGGTGCTTGCGCATCACGCCGGTAGCCAATTCGTGACCTTTCTCCGTCAACGCCAGGTGCCGGTCGGTGGACACGATCACCAAGCCATCGCGTTCCATGCGGGCGACCGTCTGTGACACAGTAGGGCCGGAGTGGCCTAGACGCTCTGCAATTCGGGCACGCAAGGCCACGATTTCCTCTTCTTGAAGCTCAAGAATGGTGCGCAGATACATCTCAGTTGTATCGATAAGGTCAGACACTGTAGCCGCTCCTGGAAGTCACAACAATTAAAGTTCGCTTGAAAATTACCTAGCGTCGATATCCCACTCTACTTGGTCTGAGTGACAGAAAGCGCTGTAACCCGCCATGCCCTCGGCGTAACCGACCGACGCGCTTTTCTCACGAACCCCCGCTATTTGCGAAGATGTCTATTGAAACGCCAAAGCTACCTATCAATATTCCTGACCTTGGGGATGGGTGGCCCCTACGGCACTTCAATCTATCGCTACAAGAGGAGCGCGATGAGCACGGATATCAAAATTCCAGAAAACCTTCTGCCTGCCGATGGTCGATTCGGCGCCGGACCGTCCAAGGTTCGTGCAGAGCAGGTTCAGGCCATCGTCGATGCCGGCCCCGAGCTGCTTGGCACTTCCCACCGCCAGGCTCCAGTCAAGAACCTCGTCGCCTCGGTGCAGGACGGCTTGAAGGAAATGTTCAACGCGCCAGCAGGCTATGAAGTATTGCTAGGCGTGGGCGGTTCCACCGCGTTCTGGGATGCAGCGGCCTTCAGCTTGGTCCGTTCCAAGGCACAGCACCTGTCCTTCGGTGAGTTCGGTTCAAAATTCGCCAAGGCTACCGACAAGGCTCCATTCCTGGAAGCTTCCTCAATCATTGTTGGCGAGCCTGGCACTGTGCCCGAACCAGTCGCCGAAGCGGATGTAGACCTCTACGCATGGCCTCACAATGAGACTTCCACCGGCGCTGCCGCACCGATCAAGCGTGTTGCTGGTGCGAATGCCGATGCGTTGGTCGTCATTGACGCCACCAGCGCCGCCGGCGGACTGGATGTCGATCTGGCCGAGACCGATGTGTACTATTTCGCCCCGCAGAAGAACTTCGCTTCGGATGGCGGCTTGTGGCTGGCCTTCGTTTCGCCTGCTGCCATTGCCCGCATCGAAGAAATCGCAGCTACCGATCGTTGGATCCCGGACTTCCTGAATCTGAAGACCGCTCTGGATAACTCGCTGAAGAACCAGACCTACAACACCCCGTCGCTGACCACGTTGGTCGGGCTGGATGCGCAGATCAAGTGGATCAACGCCAATGGTGGTCTGAAGTGGGCAGCAGCACGCACTGCGGAATCTGCCGGCAAGATCCAGGCATGGGCCGAGGCATCCGAAATTGCCGCCCCTTATGTTGCCAACCCTGCTCACCGCTCCAACGTCATCTCAACTGTTGACTTCGCAGATTCAGTGGACGCTTCGGCAATCGCCAAGGTGCTGCGTGCCAATGGCGTGGTCGATGTGGAGCCTTACCGCAAGCTTGGACGCAACCAGTTGCGTATCGCGACTTTTGTTGCGATTGAGCCAAATGACGTTGAGTCGCTGCTCAAGTGCATCGACTACGTGATCGAGCAGCTCTAGAGCTTCACGATTTAACGTCAAAGACCTTCGCCCAACGATGCAACATCGTTGGGCGAAGGTCTTTGCTTTTTACTGCCTAGTTTTCTTTGCGCGTCCGATTGCGTTGCGCTGCCCGGCGTCGGGCTGCGGTGCGCTGTGCGGTCCGGCGGCGGCGCACCTGGCGTCGGGCTGGAGACTTATGAGTCTGAACCGTCTCCTGGTCGCTTTCGGCATCTTCTGCCTCATCCGACTCAGGCTGCTTCTCAGTGGCTGAAGTGGAATCTTCAGCCTCTGCAGCGTCAGGTTCAGTCTCAGCGCGTTCTGCTGAAGCCGCGGTTCCGGTATCCTCGCCAGAGGTTTCACCGGCTTCCTCAGCGTTAGCCGCTTCAATCTCTTCCTTGGCCAAGCGGTCTGCCCACGGCACCCATGCTGGAGCAAGCAGCGAGTGCTCACCGGCGATGATGCCGACTTCGCACACCGTCAGGTCTTTGGACTTAGCCCGAGACACCCGTGCAAGTGTGGCAAACCAGGTCCATCCTTGGTATCCCTTTTTATGGGAGACAAAACGATGGGTGACAAGTCGCTCACCTTCCGCCGTGACCCCTAGGTGTTCGCCGATTTCCGACACGCGTGCAATTTCTGCGAGCGCACCGCGAGCAGTATCCACTGCCTCGGCGAGGATGGTGTCCAACTTGGGTTTACGGGCCATTATTTATGCGTCCAGATCGTCGGCTACCGCACGAAGTACGGTAGCAACCTTCTTGCCATATGCCTGTTCAGGATAACGCCCCTTGTGCAAGCTATTGGAAACGTTGTCGAGCAGCTTAATAAGATCTTCGATCAGCACAGCCTCCGCTTCCGGCTTCTTGCGCTTGGCGCGGGCGACCGACGGTGCTTCTTCCAGCAGTCGCAAGCTCAGTGCCTGCGGACCACGCCGGCCTTCGGCAACGCCGAATTCCAGTCGGGTTCCGGGGCGCAGGTCATGCACGCCTTCGGGCAACGCTGCAGCATTGACGTAGATCTCTTTGCCGTCCTCGGCAGTGATGAAACCGAAACCCTTGGCCTTTTCGTACCATTTAACCTTGCCGCTAGGCATGATCGCTTACCTCGTTCGTTCTTTAACTAAGCTGCATAGCCGAGGCCTGCTCAGCGCCATGCATTTTCATATGTGCGTTCCCGCGGAGCCACTACCGGAATTCTTCTATATTTCTTGCCGGGTGCTCAAACTGCCGAAACGCTTCAAGTCCTTTACCTAAGATTATGTCATCTCTGGCACGGGGAATTCATCTTTACCGGCCATTCTTCGGATTCTGCGTACAGGCACAGCCTCCACGGCTAAACTTGGTAGCGTGAGCGCTTCATCCAAAACCATGTCCTTCCTTTCGCGTTTGGCGATTGCCATCGCTGTCCTCTCGGCCTTGGCCCTGATTGGAATCCTGGTCTTCTACTTCCAGGGGATCGCTATCCCACCCCTATTGATGCTCTGCGCCCGTTTCGGTTTGCCCACGGCATTCATCCTGGCCGCCGTGGTGATTTTCGGAAACGTCGCCCGACGCCGAAGCAACTAACCAACCGCCTCAGCTTTCGCCCAGCAGACTCCCAGACTTCTTCGGCAAACTAGGGTTCATGAGTCCAAAAACTGCTGAGGCAAAACTTCTCGTTGTCGACGACGAGCCAAACATCCGCGAACTGCTTTCCACTTCCCTGCGCTTTGCAGGCTTCGAAGTCGTTGCTGCTGCCAATGGACGCGAAGCTCTTGCCGCCGTTGAAGCCGACGAACCAGATCTGGCCGTCTTGGACGTCATGCTCCCGGACATGGATGGTTTCACCATCACCAGGAAGCTGCGTGCCGCCGGCCGCCATTTCCCAGTTTTGTTCCTGACCGCACGCGATGACACCAGCGACAAGGTCACTGGTCTGACTGTTGGCGGCGATGACTACGTCACCAAGCCATTCAGCCTGGACGAAGTCGTAGCCCGCATCCGTGCCGTGCTGCGTCGTACCGCCAGCGGCGAGGACGAGAACGCGACCATTTCCGTTGCCGACCTTGAACTGGATGACGACGCCCATGAGGTGCGCCGTGCCGGGGAGATCATCGACCTCTCCCCTACCGAATTCAAGTTGCTGCGCTACCTGATGATGAACCCAAACCGAGTGCTGTCCAAGTCGCAGATCTTGGATCACGTCTGGGAATACGACTTCAACGGCGACGCATCGATCGTTGAGTCCTACATTTCTTACCTGCGCCGCAAGGTTGACCGCCCTGAATGGCCTGCGCTTATCCAGACCAAGCGCGGTGTCGGCTACCTGATGCGCACCCCGGATCGCCGCTAAGAGCATGAGTATCGGTCCGAGCCAATAGTTGAAGGCCTTGTAAAGTCACCTTATGAAGTCATTTCGAGCCCAGTGGCGCCGCACCTCGTTGCGGACCAAGCTGGTCACGGTCATGCTGGGTCTGATGATCGTCGCGATCTTCGCTACCGCAGTCGGTTCAGCGCATACGCTGAGGATCGCGATGACCAATCAGATCGATAAGCAGTTGAACGTGTCTAAGTCGACAATGGCTTACGGTCTGAACAAGGCCTACCTGTACTCGTTGAACGAGGACAGCGGCAGCCACGACGCCTTGGATGTCGATGCCACGCTGCTCGGCTTGAGCAGCGCCTACGCGGATATCCGCGACCAGGACGGCGAAATCGTTTACGTGATGCCGCGTTCGCGGGTCGGGCCTTCCAACGGCACCGACCTGCCGCTATTGAATATGGAAGAAATTCAGCAGCTGGCAGCTCACCCGAACTCCCCTGCGACAGTTCCTGGCGCTTTTCCGACCTCCGCGGGTTGGCGTACGGTCATGATTCCGCTCAAGAGCAGTGAATTGAACCTGTTCCTGTCCATGCCGCTGGACAATGTGAACCGTACTGTCAATCAAACCGCCGTGCTGGTGCTCTCCACCGGCACGCTCGCTGCCCTGCTGATGTCGATGATCGCCTACGGACTGACCGGGCGTTCACTCAAACCGCTGATTAATGTGGAACGCACCGCGTCGATGATCGCCGAAGGCGACCTATCCCAGCGTGTTAAGGACTACCCGGCAGAAACCGAAGTCGGCAGGCTTTCCCGCTCGCTCAACGCCATGCTGGCCCAGATTGAAAAGGCGTTCAACGACCGCGAAGCTTCCGAACGGAAGATGCGCCGCTTCATCCAAGACGCATCCCACGAGCTGCGCACCCCGCTGGTGACCATTCAGGGCTACTCGGAGTTCTACAGATATGGCGGACTGGCAGAGCCCGAAGCCATGGACTCGGCAATGGGCCGCATTGAAAGCGAATCCAAGCGGATGGCTCGCCTGGTTGAAGACCTGTTGATGCTCGCCCGCTTGGACGAACAGCGCCCCATGGAAAAACAGCCAGTGGACCTGCTGGTGCTCGGGCAGGACGCTGTGGAAGACACCAAGGTCCGTGCACCGGACCGTACCGTCAAACTTGTCGGCCTGGTCTCCGATCGTCCAAGTCCGGCAAGCACTGTCGGCGATGATGCCCGCATTCGCCAGGTGATCGCTAATCTGATCACCAATGCCCTGCGCTACACTCCGGAAGGCAGCCCGCTGGAAGTCGCTGTCGGTGTACGCTCGCTGGTCGCAGGAACGATGGACGCTGTGGTCGAAATCCGCGACCATGGACCAGGAATCCCTGCTGAAGATGCCAAGCGCATTTTTGAACGTTTCTACCGTTCGGATAGCTCGCGCCAACGCGAGACCGGAGGTTCCGGCCTGGGCTTGGCGATCGTTGCGGCCATTGTCCAGCAGCATGGCGGCTCGGTGGCCTTGGCAGACACCCCCGGCGGTGGAGCGACGATGTCGATTTCATTGCCATATGAACCGCTTCGCGAACCTAAGGAACCGGAAGTCGACGATATCGAGGACTAACGGCGCTTAGCTTTTATCCACACCCCGTGCTGGCCGCCGCCAGCACGGGGTGTGGTGTTTCTAGGGTGAATGCATCAGTGATCAAGTCACTCATCTTGGAAAGGATGATTTCAGTGAGTACGTTCTCCACCAATACCGGCGAAATGCAGGTTAAGTCCCAGGCCGTCATGAACACCATTGACCGGTTGCGTCATGAGGTTTCGACCATGCAGATGAATCTCGACCAGCTGCAAAGTACCTGGCAGGGTTCTGCAGCTGCCTCCTTCCAGTCAATCGTGGCCGAATGGGGGTCAACCCATGTGCAGATCGAGGAGGCGCTGAGCAGCATTGCCACGGCCCTGAACCACGCATCCATGCAGTACGAAGAGGTCGAGCAGGTCAACACCTCATTGTTCCGGTATTGAAAGGCACAGGCGCAACGGCCGGTTGACCAGTAGGCTTAGCCCTATGAGTATTCTGATTGACCCGCCGCGCTGGCCTGCCCATGGCACGCTCTTTGCCCATTTGGTGTCGGATACTTCCTTGGCTGAACTGCATCAGTTCGCTGAACAACAAGAAATCTCCCGTCGGGCGTTTGACCGCGACCACTACGATGTTCCGCGCGAACACTACGACCGCCTAGTTGCGGCTGGCGCTCAGGAAGTCTCGGGAGGCGAACTGGTCCGCGCCCTGCTCAGCTCTGGGATACGGATACCGGCCAAATACCGGCCCGAGAAGCTGGGAACGATCCTCTCCCGCCGCTGGGCGCGTACCTTGCCTACCGAGCCCCAGCTCGGCTCTGAGCTCTTGGAGCGCTGGTCCCAGTCCCATCGGCACTATCACGACCGGGTGCACCTGCTCTCGGTGCTCGAAGCACTCGATTGGCTGGCCAAGGACAATACCGATCCGGAAGAGCTCATGCTGCTTCAACTGGCTGCCTGGTTCCATGATGCGGTGTATGAAGGAACCAGCGAAGACGAATTCAAGTCTGCGATATTAGCCCGCGAACGGCTGTGGGGAGTACTCTCCCCCGGGGCAGTCTCGAAAGTCAGTGACCTCATCATGCTCACCGCCGGGCATTCCCCGGCAGATACCGACCGCTTGGGAAATATCCTCTGCGATGCCGACCTGGAGGTCCTTGCACGCCCCACGGTCGCCTATCAACGCTACGCGGAAGCTATCTACAAGGAATACGAGCATCTGCCTCGCCCCCTGCTCGCATCAGGACGCAGCAAGATCCTCACAGGGCTGCTGGAGAAAGACAAGATCTACGGCACGCCCGCCGGTATCCAGCGCTGGGAGCCCGGTGCGCGCATCAATCTGAGCAATGAACTGGAATTGCTGCGAAGCTGGCTCTAGTTCAACGCCTCTTCGAGGCAAAACGGCCGATGGCCCGGATACCTTGTGAAAAGGAATCCGGGCCATCGGCGCGATGATTGCTTGGTGCCTTGCGGCGGGAAGCTTAGAAGCCGCCCATGCCGCCCATGCCACCCATGTCATCTCCACCGGCTGGAGCAGCGCCAGCAGGAGCTGGCTTTTCTGCGACAACAGCTTCGGTGGTCAGGAACAGGCCAGCGATCGATGCTGCGTTCTGCAGAGCCGAACGGGTTACCTTCACTGGGTCGTTGACGCCAGCTTCCAGCAGGTCCACGTACTGACCGGTGGCAGCGTTCAGGCCGTGACCTGCAGGCAGGCCCTTGACCTTGTCAGCCACGACGCCTGGCTCCATGCCAGCGTTCAGTGCAATCTGCTTCAGAGGTGCTTCGATGCCAACGCGAACGATGTTCGCACCGGTTGCTTCGTCACCTTCCAGAACCAGCTTCTCGAATGCAGCAGCGCCAGCCTGGATCAGTGCAACGCCACCACCGGCGACGATGCCTTCTTCAACAGCTGCCTTGGCGTTACGCACAGCATCTTCGATGCGGTGCTTGCGCTCCTTGAGCTCTACCTCGGTAGCTGCGCCAGCCTTCAGCACAGCGACACCGCCGGAGAGCTTTGCGTGGCGCTCCTGCAGCTTCTCGCGGTCGTAGTCCGAGTCGGTGTTCTTGATCTCGGCTGCGATCTGGGACTTGCGGCCCTCGATTGCGTCGGCTTCGCCGCCGCCTTCAACGATGGTGGTTTCGTCCTTGGTGATAACGACCTTGCGGGCGGTACCCAGAACTTCCAGGCCTACGTTGTCCAGGGACAGGCCGATTTCCTCGGAAACAACCTGGCCACCGGTGAGGATGGCGATATCGGTCAGCATGGCCTTGCGGCGGTCGCCGAAGCCTGGAGCCTTGACGGCAACAGACTTGAACAGGCCACGGATCTTGTTCAGGATCAGGGTAGCCAGTGCTTCGCCTTCAACATCTTCGGCGATGATCAGCAGCGACTTGTTGGACTGCATGACCTTCTCCAGCAAGGTAACCATGTCCTTGACCGAGGAGATCTTCGAGTTCACGATGAGGATGTATGGATCCTCAAGAACGGTTTCCTGGCGCTCAGCATCGGTAACGAAGTAAGCGGAGATGTAGCCCTTGTCGAAGCGCATGCCCTCAGCCAGCTCAAGCTCCAGACCGAAGGTGTTGGACTCTTCAACGGTGATGACGCCCTGCTCGCCGACCTTGTCGAGAGCTTCAGCGATCAGACCGCCGATTTCCTTGTCGCCAGCGGAGATCGAAGCGGTGGCAGCGATCTGCTCCTTGGATTCGATCTTCTTCGCAGCGGCGAACAGTTCAGCGGTGACAGCTTCTACAGCCTTGTCGATACCGCGACGCAGTGCGATTGGGTCAGCACCTGCGGCAACGTTGCGCAGGCCTTCCTTGACCAGTGCCTGTGCCAGTACGGTTGCGGTGGTGGTACCGTCGCCAGCGACGTCGTCAGTCTTCTTGGCAACTTCCTTGACCAGCTCTGCGCCGATCTTCTCGTAAGGATCTTCGAGGTCGATTTCCTTAGCGATGGATACACCGTCGTTGGTGATAGTAGGGGCGCCCCACTTCTTTTCCAGAACGACGTTGCGGCCGCGTGGGCCTAGGGTGACCTTTACCGCGTCAGCAAGGGTGTTCAGGCCGCGCTCTAGTCCGCGGCGTGCTTCCTCGTCAAATGCAATCATCTTAGCCATTGTGGCGTACGGTCCTTTCGGGACGATTTTGCGAAAATGCAACCGACAGACAGCGCCCGCGACGGACGAGTGGAGCGGCGTGGCATCGGGCCAGCAGCCGTTTCAGCTCTCGCTATCTGAGGTATTTTCCACGCTCCACGCGTTGCGTACGCTTCCTGGTGCTTCTTGAAGTTCCCCTAGGAACGCCAAAACCGACCAGCGTTAGCAGTCACAACACGAGAGTGCTAATACAAATATTGGCACTCTCGCATTGCGAGTGCAAGCTGATCGGCTGTAAGCGAATGGAATTATGAACGAATTATTCGTTTAGCCCCAAGGTGTCATCGGTGCCCAAAACCACGGTGACTCGGTTCGGGATGTTGGTAGTCTGCAAAACTTCCTCGACATTCAAGACTTCGGCAGCTTTTTCAGCAGTAGTCCGGTAGGACTCAGACATGTAATAAACCGCCGAAACTTCGGCTGGCTTGGTCCAGTTGTCGGCCACGATGCTGGTAAATCCGGCTTCGGTCATGGCGTCTTCGCCTGCGGTGGCCAAGCCGGCGATGTTTGCAGCGTTATACACGCCGATCAGTTGGCCGTAGAGCACGTCTTCATCATCGATGGTGCTCGATGGCGATTCGCTTTCGCTCGGGGTAGCTTCCTCGGAGCTCTGCGGGGTCTCTTCCTGGGACTGCGACGATTCGCTGCCAGTGGAAGTGGCAAGGGTTTCCTTCAGCTGCGGACCAAAGATAAAGGACAGGGCACCGATCACCAGCACGAGCACAGCGGTCAGCACTACCCAGCGCAATTTTCCACCGGTTGACTTCGACGCGGCGGACTGCGCCCATCCGTGGGCGTGGTGCGAGCCCACACGGGTGCTGAATTCCGGAACGCGATCAAATTCGTCACGCGGGTAGTTGGTCATTCTTGTCCTTGCTCGAGGTCTGATTGGTCACGGCAGGCAGGGTTATCTTCCCGTGCCGACCTTACCGCCCACGCGACGTTTTGTGGAACGTGCTCTGCGCAGGCGCTTGACCAACATCGGGTCGTAGGCCAGTGCCGCGTCGGTTTCAATCAGCTGGTTCAACAACTGGTAGTAATTCGTCGGCGACATCGAAAACTGCTTGGTAATGGCTTGTTCTTTGGCCCCGGCATACTTCCACCACAGCTTTTCCAAGGTGAGGATCTGCTGCGAACGTTCGTCCAATTCTGAATCCGGGTTCATCACGAAATCCACCAGCAATTCATTTTCAGCCATACGCTCTCACCTCGATCCTTAGTTCGATTTTCTCGGGTTTCAGTTATGCATGCAATCCGCCTTCGGCAGACATACCACCGATATTCTAACCAATCCGCTTGCCTAACGCCGTGTGGCCGAGCACAGGCACGCCAGAAAAACGGCACAATTAACTCTATGGACGATTTGCAGCCAGCACTTTTCGACGCACCTGGGCCAGCCCCGTTGCCCGTTTACGAAGCCTCGGATTTCCCTTTTTACCATGGGGCGAAATCAATGGCCGACCTCGGGTTTATCGCGCCAGACTGGGTTCAGGCGCTCCAGGGGCAGGACTCACTGCTCAAGTCCCTGGCGTCGCTTCTAGCTGCCCGCTCAGCGGCCGGTGAACAGATCCTGCCAGCGCCAGAGGTGATGTTCCGCGCACTGAGTCTGCCATTGTCTGAGGTCAAGGTCCTAATTATTGGCCAGGACCCTTATCCGACGCCCGGGCATCCCAATGGACTTGCCTTCGCGGCCAACAAGCAGGTTCGTCCCCTGCCCCGCTCCTTGTCCAATATCTACAAGGAGCTGCAGGCGGATCTGGGCATCGCCCCGGTCCCGCACCCGGATCTGAGCCCGTGGCTTTCCCAAGGAGTGCTGCTGCTGAACCAGGTGCTCTCCGTTACCGCCGGGGATGCCGGCTCCCACCAGAACCTCGGGTGGTCCCCAATAGTGCAGAGCATCCTCAAGGCGCTCAATGAACGCCCGCACCCTCCGGTGGCCTTGCTGTGGGGCAAGCACGCCCAGAAGCTCTCGCAGGCGCTGCCCAACGCAGAGCAGCTGCATAGCGCCCACCCTTCGCCTTTGTCAGCCTCGCGTGGCTTCTTCGGCTCCAAACCCTTCTCAAACATCAATCGGCTCCTGTCCGAAAAGGGACAGAAGCCGATTGATTGGTCATTGCCGAAAGCCTAGCGGCGGCGGATCCGCCGCCGTTCGCGCCGAGCATTGGAAGTCAGCGGGCGGCACAGGGTGTCTCCGAAAACGACGCCTCCAGCGATGGAGAGCATGATTGCCATGGCGTTGAACATCTCCACCAGCCCGGCCGCGGTCTCATCCACGTTGATGACGATGCCGTACATGGCGCGGAAGATCATCAAACCCGGCAGCAGGAACATAACCGCGGGAGCTGCCAAGACCAACTGCGGGGATCGAAGCTTGTCTGCTGCGAAGCGCGCGGCGAAACCAATGACAGTGGCAACCAGCGCCGGGGTGGCGCGATCGCCCAGGCCAATGCTTTCGGCCAGCAGCATCACCAGATAACCGCCCACTGCGATGCCGGCGGTCGGCAGCAGCAAGCGCAAGGCACTTTGCTCGGTGACCGCGCCAGCGACGATGGCCACGCCCACCAAGACCACCAGCAGCCAGGTTGGATACTCGGTCTGGACGATCTTATGCACGTCGACCTTTTCTCCGCCTAGCAGATCCGAGATCACCAGAGCGGTAGCGATGCCGCAGAGGATTGCCCCGTAGATCAAGCTGGCCGAGAACAAGCGTCCCACCGCTGTGACCGGGAAGCCGTTGATGGCATCTTGCAGCGCCGAAACGAATCTGCCCGATGGCAGCAGCAGCAAGATACCGCCAGAAACCACCAATGCCGGGTCCAGCGGCGCATGGAATTGGTGGCCGAGCAGGGCAATGACCGTTACCGTCAATGTCGAAGCCGCGATGGTGAAGAACTCGGGCACGCGCCAGCGCGAACCATAGCGGCTGATCTGGGTGACAAGGCTGGAAGAAACCATGGCCACCAGCGCCCCGGCCCACGAGCCGCCGATGAACAGCACGAATGCGGCGGCAAAGACCGCACGCGAGGTAGCGGCGATCCAACGCGGGAACGGCTTGGGCTTGCGCGTGATTTGTTTAAGCCGCGCAGCTGAAGCGGTGCGTGAAACTCCGCCTGCGATGATGTCCGAGACCAGCTCGTGCACCAGGACCATGCCTGCGTAGTTCGAGGTGTAGGAACGCACCACGCGCAAGACCGAGTAGCTCTCGCCATCTGGAGGGCTGTAATTCAGGTGCAAGGACTGGTTGGTGATATCCACATCCAGGTGGCTGAGGCCAAGGGCCGCAGTCACCGCGATCACGCTGGTTTCCACTTCCAAGGCGCCTGCGCCATAGCGGATCAGGGTCTCGCCCAAGTCCAGCGCGAACTCCATGGTGCGCCGGTTTGAAGCGTCCTGGTCTACGTTGATTTTGGGATTGGCATAGGGGGTGCCTTGCAAGCGCTCGACAATGTTCAGCGCCTCGGTTGGCGGGGCATCGGAGATCCACATTTTCGCCAGCAGCCGGCGAGCCACTGGGTTGGCTCGGGTAGGCATGAGGGTGATGCCCTCATCGGTGGTGTGCACCTGTCCGGTGCGCCACTCGATATCCGTGGCATCAGCAGCCGCCACATTGGCACTAACCGCAGTATTCAGCGGCAGTTCGGACGCCATCAGCGGTTCTTCGACAGGCTCTTCCGGATGGAAGCCCATATTGATTTCGCTAGTGACAATGCGTGGCATGGCGCCAGCTATCGGAGCCGGATCCTCACCCACGGCATTCGACGAGGTGGACCGCTCCTCGTCAGATCGATATGCCACGAATCACGCCCCCTGAACCAAAGTTTTTCCCATGGATTCACCATACAACCCGTGCATGAAAAGTTGTCGGGAACGTGGCGAATTCCGATGGTATCCCCGAACACATTTAGGTGCTTTTCTGCTTGCTGGAATATCGGAGGGCCGATAGCGGTTGAACCAGTCAGAAGTTAGATGTGTTTGCATATAAACCGGAGGATCTGATGAGCACCAAACTCCCCTTGCCAGAAATCGGCGCCGAGACCTTCGGTGACATCACCGAAGACGCCCAAGGCAACCCGCTAAGCCATGCCCAGGTGATTCGAAACGTCATCGCCGAAGGGCAGCAGGCCGAGGCCTCGAATCTCGATTTCTTCGGCGTCGGCGAGCACCACCGCGATGACTATGCCATCTCCTCCCCCGAAGTCGTACTGGCCGCTTTAGCAAGCACCACGCAGCGCATCAAGCTGGGCACCGCGGTGACCGTGCTCTCCAGCGACGACCCGGTGCGCGTATACGAACGCTTCGCGACCTTGGATGCGATCTCCAATGGACGAACCGAAATCATCGCCGGCCGCGGTTCCTTCATCGAGTCTTTCCCGCTGTTCGGCCTGGACCTCGAGGACTATGAGGACCTGTTCGAAGAAAAGCTGCACCTGCTGGCCAAGCTGCGCCACGGAAAACCGGTTTCCTGGCAGGGCAAGCACCGTGCGGCTCTGCGCAACCAGCAGGTGTACCCGCTGCTGGAAGACCGTCCGCTCACCACCTGGGTGGGCGTCGGCGGCAGCCCGCAGTCGGTGGTCCGCGCCGCCCGGCACGGCTTGCCCCTGTGCTTGGCCATCATTGGCGGGCAGCCTTCGGCATTCGAGGGATTGGCCAGCCTCTACCACCGCGCGCTGGAGGAATTCGGCCAGGAACAGCTGCCCATCTCTGCGCACTTCCATGGCCTGGTGGCATCGACCGACGAAGAAGCCCTGGAAACGCTCTGGCCTCACTACCAGCGCACCATGAACCGTCTGGGCGCCGAACGCGGATGGCCGCCGGCAAGCAAAATGCGCTTGCAGGCTTCCATGGGCCCTGAAGGCGCCATGATGGCAGGCAGTCCGCAGACCGTGGCGCAGAAGATGGCCAAGGTGACCACGCAATTAGGGCTATCCCGCGTTGACATCAAATATTCGGCCGGATCCCTGCCGCACGAGGTGATGATGGAGAGCATCAAGCTGCTCGGCGAAGAAGTAAAGCCCCGGGTGCACCAGCTGCTGGGAAGCTAAACGCCGAAACTGAGCCGGAAATCACGAAAGCCACCGCGACGCGGTGGCTTTCGTTATTGGTGGATCTTACTGGACTCGAACCAGCGACCTTTCGCGTGTGAGGCGAACGCTCTAACCAACTGAGCTAAAGATCCATCTGCGCTCTGACTTGCAAGCCAAGTGCGTATGCAATCTTACCGGGCAGCGGACCTGACTCCAAATCGGTTCCGGTTCCGGTTGTCGCAAACCGGTTGTAAAACACACCGCAAATGCGCTGAAACCAGCCATCAGGGACAAGATAATCCGTTGCTTGACCAGAACAGAAAATCAGCGCCAAATAGTTTATTTGCGATTCACTTAAAAGTACCCATCTCCACTTGTCAAAAGGGCACTTTAGACTCCATAATTTTTCTAGCTCATCGAGCTCAAACTGGACCCTACAAGGAAGTTGCCGGAAGCCGCCGGCATCGGTCCCCTCAAGGCCAACGAAACCGCGCAGTGGATTTTCTCCACCGTGCAAAAGCCTCATCTTTCGTTCGTTCTTAGAATTTAGGACCGTACCCCAGTGTTTGAAAACCTGAACTTTTCCTTGTCATCCCTATGCGATCAGCCAGCCCAGCGCGCCGAATTAGCGTCCCTGTACACCGTTGTAGACCAGCGCTGGAACCAGAAATTCGATCGCCTGGCGCTGTTGGTGACCGTGCGCGACCAGGGCACCCTGGTCGCTGCTGGCCTGGTGCATGATTCCATCGTTGCCCCGACCTCTTCGATGAACGCCGTAGAGCTGGGCTGCATGGCCGTGCGCGCCGATTACCGTCGGCTGGGCATCCGCCAGCATGTAACCTCGCTGCGCCTTGCCCACGCCCTGCGTGCGGGCAGAACCCCGATCAGCGTTATAGATTCGCAGAACCCCGCTTCGTGGGCGTTCTACGAACGATCCGAGCTCTGGGAGCGCGAGCGCAGCTTCGAACACGAGGGGCAGCTGAAGTTCATCTACCGGGCTACCGAAGCCGCTTGGCAGTGGGCCGCGCAATTGCCTCAGGCCAGCGAAGATCAAGTCGCGATTCGCTTGTCCCAAGCACCGGCGCCTAGCGCACCTTTCACCCTGGCTCCGGCCTTGGCCTACCCGCACGCTGCCCGCTACGGCTCCGATGACTCAGCTTCGCCGGTCCCGGTGATGTGACTGCCTAGAACAGGGCGTCCTGCTGCTCATCGACTGCGTCGTGCCCCGGCAGCGGGGCGACTTCGCCAGCTCGGCGAGCGCGCGCGGCCTCGTGCAGGTCGATCGGAGTGACTTTCAGGACCGCATCAACCATGGCATTGAGGAACTGCGGGGCTGCGATATCTGCAGGCACCGGAGCATGGACGCACTTGACTTCCGGGTTTTCTGCTGTGTCATCCCAGTCCACCAGCAGCAGGCCGGTAGCGGTATAGCCAAAGCCGTCGCCGAAATCGCGCAGTTTGCGGATCATGTCCACGGTGCGGCGGAAGGCGGCCGGCTCGGATTCCAAGATCGTGGCGCGCTGGACGAAGAAGAACCCGACAGCTGCCAGCGGGTAGCGTGCGCGCAGGTTAGCCGCATCTCCATAGGCTTCCTCGTAGCGGTTGGCCAGGTTCTTGCCGAAGGAAGAGGTCATGGCCTTGGTGCTCAGCAGCAGCTCAGGGCCGGTAGACCAATGGGTCATCACCACATCTGTTTGCTTCATGTAGGCGCGGCCCAGTATGCGCGCATCGGTGCTGCCGGCCTTGCCCGACATGATGGATTCGTGGACCTCATCGGCCAGGCGCTCGGGAAGCTTGCGCAGCAGCTCAAGGATGTCGCTGGACAGGACCCGGGGCGCCTCCGGGCGCGGCCAGACCAGATCCGCATCGAATCCGGCACGGCGCAGTTCGTGGGCCAGCCACGCATCAACGCCCTGGGCGAAGCGGCCGGAGCGGGTCACCGCCTTATTGCGTACCGGGATGCTCAGCAGGCGTTCGAGCACGCTGAAGGAGGGGTTGAATGCCTCGGTGACTGCCCCGTTGTTCAGCCAGGGCGAATCCTTGGCCGCTGACATCAAGGTGGTATCGAATTCGGCAAAGGCCAGGGTCTTTTCAACCACGGGGTTAGCCACGTTCATCCCTTCACTGCTTTGCTTCGGGCCTTGCGGCGTTCGAGCATGCTTGTTCGCGCGGCATGGACCGCGGCCACGGCTGCGTGGTCCAACCCGAGCATCTGCTTGAGCACCACGCTGTCGACCAGGTCCGTGGCTTCCTGCTTGCGCCCCTGCTGCAGCAATTCGCGCACCGTGGGCTTGATGGAACGCAACCGCTTGGCATGGCGCTGCACCAGGTCGATTGACGGGACCGGCAGCTGGTCGGCTTCACGCGGTTCCAGCTTCAAGATGCCCCCGCCATAGGAGCGGCCCACCATTTCAGCGCCGAGCATGCTCAGGGTATTGAGCGATGCAACCGAAAGCAGCTCCCGGCCCAGCTGGCGGACATCAGCGCCGAGGTACACACCATGGATCGAGTTGATGTGGTGCACTCCAGCCTCATTGGCGGTCAACCGCGGGGTATCTGCGTTCATATAGGTCATGAACAGGTCTGGGACCGAGAGGACAGGTACCCGCCACCACGGCGAGCGCACCCGGCATTTATACGCCTGGTCAACGTTCTGCAACTCACCGCTGGCCACTAAGCGCGCCCCGGCGGCACTGGGTTCCGCTGCGGGACGGAACATGTAGGTGGCAGCCCCATGCTCGGTGAGCTTTTCCCAGTCTTCCTCGCTCAGTTCCAGCCCGCGCAGGTGGCGCGAGCCCGGAGGCGAGATGCGGATGAGGTCCTCGCGCACCAGCCCCAGCTGATGGATCTGCCCGGCGGAGAGGGTGAACCACTTGTTATTGCCGGTGACAGCTCCCAGCGAGGTCTCGCCCCAGGACTGCAGCGGCGCCATCCGGCCGGCGGCCAGCGCCGTGGCCAGGATCCCTTGGGCTTCAAGACCTGCCAATGAACCGGTCCAGCGGTCGCTCATGCGCACCGGGGTGTGGCGCACGCCTTCGCCGAGGGTTTGCAGATCCTGGGCATTGCGGAATTGGTGCAGGTTGAAGGAACCGCTGGCCCCTTCGCAGTACCCCTTGGCAAGCAGCAGCACCACTTCTTCCTGTGCATCGGCAAACAGGCGTTCTTCGAAAACTGCCAGGTGCACGTCGGCGAAGCGTTCAAGCAGCATTTGGCGGACCGGTCCGGCGTAGTTCACGAACATCAGCTCCGCGGGCAGTACCAGGGCCAGGCGGCCGCCGACGGCAAGGAAGCTGGTGGCGTGCACGACGAAAGCCGCCCAGATGCTGGCAAGTTCGTTCAGCTCCACGCCCGAGGCCTTGGCCGCGGCGCGCGAGAGCTGCCGGTCGGCGCCACGGTGCAGCTGGTAGCGCACATAGGGAGGGTTTCCGATAACAGCATCAAAATCTCCGTGGCCGGAGACTTCGAAGAAGTTGGCCTGTTCGATCCGCGCATTGATCCCAGCCGCGCGCATCCGCTGGCGGGCTGCCTGCACCGATGGCTCGTGCAGCTCCAGACCCAGCATGTCCAGCTGCTCGCGCTGCTCATCGAGCACCGAATGCGCGGCGGCAAGGAATTGCGCTTCACCGCAGGAAGGTTCCAGGACCCTGGATCCCTGCTGGCCCAGCGCCCACTGCGCCATGAAGCTGGCTACGGGTTCTGGGGTGAAGTAGGCACCGCGCGCATGGCGGGCGGTGGCCTGGTCGTTCAATTCTTTACTCAACACGCATCGATCTTTCCACGCAGGCCAGACAATTTGGCTGGACTGGTAGACCGAGTCCGGGGGTGCAACTTGTCCATTCTACGTGTGCGGGCATCCCGCAGTTTTTTGGACTCAGTGGGCGGTTTCGGCTTTGCCCTTGTGGCGCAGCTTCTTGATACCCAGGATGATGACGGTAATCACGGTGCCCATGATGAATCCGGCAAGGCAGGAGAAAGCGGTGTTCACCAGCCAGCCCAGTACGGCACCGGCCTGGCCAGTGGCGTCGTGGACCAGCAGTTCCATGTGGTGCACGAAGCCGTATGGGGCATGCCAGCCCAGTTCGTCCATGCCGACCAGCAGCAGGTGGCCACCCACCCAGAGCATTGCGACCACGCCGACCTTGCTCAGCACGGACATGACGATTGGCATCGCCTTGACCAGGCCGCGGCCGATCTTCTGCGAGAGCTCGCGCGGCTTGGCGGCCAGATGCAGGCCGATATCGTCCATTTTCACGATCAGGCCCACCGTCCCGTAGACCACGACGGTCATCATGATGGCGACGACCAGCAGGATTGCGGTGCGCATCAGGAACGGCTGGTCCGCCACCTCGTTCAGCGAGATCACCAGGATCTCGGCGGAGAGCACCAGGTCCGTGCGTACTGCGGAGCCGATGATGGCCTTCTCGTCGCGGTCCTTGCCTTCGAGTTCCACACCATGGTGCTTGATCCAGCCGAAAGCTTCCATCAGCTTCTCGGCGCCTTCGAAGACCAGGTAGGCCCCACCGAGCATCAGGATCGGGGTCAGCGCCCAAGGAGCGAAAGTGGATAAGAGCAAAGCCACTGGCAAGATGAACAGCAGCTTGTTGCGCAGCGAGCCCTTTGCGATCTTCCAGATGATCGGCAGCTCGCGCTTGGGAGAAATTCCGTGCACATACTGCGGGGTTACTGCCGCATCGTCGACAACGACGCCCAGCGCCTTGGTGCTGGCTTTGCCGGCTCCCAATGCGATGTCATCGAGGGATGCAGCGGTGACTTTCACCAACGCCGCAACGTCGTCCAATAGTGCTGCAAGGCCTCCGGCCATGGTCGGCTCCTCAAATATAGGTTCTGCGCAGAATTCTACCGGCGAGGCCTTGGCCCCTGCTACAGGCACGACGTTGAATCGAGCACGCTGTGTGGTTTAAAGAAAAGAAACCGCGCCATGAGGATTCACGGACACGGTTCCAACTGCTGGCCCAAGACCAGGACAGAGCCCCCTACCGGATTCGAACCGGTGACCTTCAGTTTACAAGACAGACGCTCTGGCCAGCTGAGCTAAGGGGGCGTACCGGATAAGAATATCCGAAAACCCTACGTCACTGCGAATTGGGGAAGCTGCAGGTTAAATGTCGATGGGAAGGAAACCAACTTTGGCTTCCTTCCCATCGGACAGAGTGCGAGATCAATATGGAATATTACCGAATCTCGGACGTTTGTCCAGACCTGGGCTGGATTTGCTTACTTGTTAGCAGCCATTGCTTCCTCGACTGCGGTTGGGAAGTCTTGCTTCGCCAGGTCGACTTCCTTGCCCTGGACGAAGATCGATGGGGTGCCGGCTACGCCATCGTACTGGCCAGCCGTGGTGGCGTACTTGACGAATGGACGGAACTTGTCATCGTCGATGCAGTCGGCAACCGATTCGGCAGCACCGTTCTGGATCGCCATGTCTGCCAGCTCGGCGTTCTTCATTTCGCCCTCTGGGTAGTGGCCCCACAGTGCCTTGACGAAGCCCATGTATGCAGCTGGGCTTTCATCCGCTACGCAAGCCAGTGCATTGGCTGCACGCGAGGAGAAGTTGGTTGCCGAACCGCGATCCAGGTAGCCGACGTTGCGGTACTCAATGGTGACCTTGCCGTCAGCCAGCCACTGTTGCATCTGGTCGCCATAGGTGGCTTCGAAGTCTGCACAGTGAACGCAATTGGCATCAACGTACAAGACGATGTTGATCGGCTCGCCTTTTTCAGCGACCGTCAGATCGCGTGGGGTTGCCGGAGCTGGAGCCTCGTCCGGTGCTTCCAGCTTCTTGATGTCCACCTTGTCGATGGTCTTCTCAGCGACAGTGTCGGCCGAGGTGACCATGATGCCGCCAGCAGCGGTACCGCCCTGGGGAACTGCGCCGCTGTCTTCAATTTTGGCGTTGTTGTTCTGCACGATCAAAGTGACGACCAGCGCGATTACCACAATGACTGCGGCCAATACGCCCAGCTTCACGAAAAGCGACTTACGCTTCGCAGCTGCCTCCTGGGCGGCACGCATCTGTGCTGCCTTTTCGCGAGCACTCGCAGTACGTTCGGCCTTCGAAGGGCGCGGATTATTCGTAGACATAAATTTGGTAGTTCCTTGGTCAGCGGAAAACTGTCATCTGAAGTCAAGCTTAGCCAACTCCGATGCCCAGTATCCTTGAAAACTCAAGATTCGCGCACCTTCACAGGACACACATATCTTTCGCATACAGCGCCCAAAGTGCCCAGAACCATGTACTTGAGCATTAAACCAAGTCATCATCGCAAATGCTCCCCCCTTTCCTCAGTTCCGTGTTAGCAACGGCACAAAAGCAGAAACCTGGTCATATGACGGCAAAACTTAGCCTGTCGTTCCTTTACTAGTTAGTTTTCACTAGGCTCAATACCAAGAGCGACGAACCATATCGAGACGTCATTCACTTAGAACCGACGAATCTGCACCACGCCGGTGAACCAGATTGAACAAACCAGGAGGTTTACAGTGGGTATCCCAGCGCCGAATCCAAAAACAGAAAATTCCTACGATTTCGTAGTCGTAGCCAATCGTCTGCCCGTGGACCGCATTACCAACCCGGATGGGACGCAAGGATTCCAGCGTTCGCCCGGCGGTTTGGTTACTGCCTTGGAACCGGTGATGGCATCTTCTGAAGGCGCCTGGGTCGGATGGCACGGTGGTATCGGCGAAGAGCTGGAGAGCTTCGACAAGGACGAGATCCATCTGGTTCCGGTCCCCCTGGATGAAGATGACCTTTCGCTCTACTACGAGGGCTTCTCGAATTCGACCCTGTGGCCGCTGTATCACGACGTCATTGTTCCCCCGGAGTACCACCGCACATGGTGGGACCGGTACAAGAAGATCAACCAGCGATTCGCTGATGCGGTGCTGAAAATTGCTGCGCCCAATGCCACTGTCTGGGTCCACGATTACCAGCTGCAGCTGGTGCCGCAGATGCTGCGGCTGGCACGCCCGGATCTGAAAATCGGTTTCTTCCTGCATATCCCCTTCCCCGCAGCCAGCTTATTTTCACAGCTGCCTTGGCGCACCCAAATCTTGCAGGGCTTGGCAGGTGCTGATCTGGTGGGTTTCCAGCGTGAAACCGATGCCTCGAATTTCCTGCGTTGCTTGCGCCGGTTTACTGGCTACTCCACCAAGGGTGATGTGGCTACTCCCCCAGCAGATAGCGACATGCAGAATCTGTGCCGAGCCAACGCGCATCCGATTTCCATTGACACCAAGACCATCGCCAAGCTCTCACGCGACCCGCAAATCATTGCCCGGGCCGCGCAGATCCGCCATGAGCTGGGCAATCCGAAGACCATCATGCTCGGGGTGGATCGACTGGACTACACCAAGGGCATCCGCCACCGCCTGAAGGCCTACGGCGAGCTGCTCACGGACCAGACGCTGCGTGCCGGAGACGTCTGCCTGATCCAAGTGGCGAGCCCCAGCCGGGAGAACGTAGAAAGCTACATGGAGCTGCGCGACCAGGTCGAGCTCATGGTCGGCCAGATTACCGGCCAGCATGACACGCTAAGCCACACCACCTTGCGCTACCTGCACCAGTCCTACCCATTGCGCGAAATGATCGCCATGTACCTGGCGGCTGATGTCCTGCTGGTTACTGCCCTGCGTGATGGCATGAACCTAGTGGCCAAGGAGTTCGTGGCGGCCCATCAGGACGGACGCGGCGTGCTGGTTCTCTCCGAGTACACCGGTGCCGCCGATCAGCTGCCGCAGGCGGTTCTGGTCAACCCCCACGATATCGATGGGATGAAGGCCAAGATCGTTGAAGCCGTTCAGATGAATGAATCCGAGCAGGAACGCCGGATGAAACGGATGAATCGCCAGCTGGCAGTGAATGACGTCTCGAAATGGTCCAACGATTTCTTGGCCGCGCTGGCCGAAATCAACGCGGCTTCTTCCGTGCACGGAAGCGTTCGCTAATAGGTTTCCGCAAGGATTCATTCATATAGATGAGGAGCTTCGTTGCCTGAACTTGCCCCTGCCCTGCGTGCCGCCCTGGCCGATTTCGCCGCACACGAGCGAGTGCTCGTGGCCCTGGACTTTGATGGAACGATGTCGCCACTGGTTGACCGGCCGCAAGATGCCCGGCCATTGCCGGCATCGGCGGCTGCCTTTGAGCAGCTAGCCACCAGCCCCGGGGTCTACACCGCGGTAGTGTCTGGACGTAATTTGCAGTCCTTGAATCAGGCCTATCCCGAACCACGTCCGGAGATCTGCATCGGCTCGCACGGTGCCGAACGATTACTGCCTGAGCAGTTGGGCGCACATTGGCATGATGAGCCGCTGTCCACGAAGCAGCTACAACTGCTCAAGGAACTCACCGGGCGTTTGGAGCAGATCGCTGCAGCTCATGCGAATGTCACCGTGGAGCACAAGCCCTCAGCCACGGTCCTGCATGTGCGTCAAGCAGCGCCCGATACGGCGCTTAAGGCTTTGGCACAAGCGAAGGCAGCACTGCAGCAATTAGACGGCGTAGCGCTGCTTGAAGGCAAAGCGGTGTTGGAAGCCACGGTCCACCACGGGGATAAGGGCCAAAGCCTGCAATGGCTGCGTGAAGTTCTCGATGTCCAGGCAGTCCTGTTTGTCGGCGATGATGTGACAGACGAAAACGGATTCAAGGTTCTGGGCACGGCAGATTTGGGCATCAAGGTGGGAGCCGGCCCCACGGTCGCGACGTATTCTATTCCATCCCCTGCTGAATTGCCAGACCTTTTGAAAATTCTGATTTTCATGCGACACTAAAGTGTCCCAATTCACTTTCACAACGGATCGTCGGGCACGTACCTGCCCGTGAAAGGATTGTCATCATGGCAACTGTGACCTTTGAAAAGGCCACCCGTATTTACCCTGGCGCACTTGTGCCTTCCGTCGACGCAATCGACTTGGAAATCCAAGATGGAGAATTCCTTGTCCTCGTTGGCCCTTCGGGTTGCGGTAAGTCCACCACCCTGCGCATGCTCGCAGGCCTGGAAGAAGTAAACGCCGGCCGGATTCTCATTGGCGATAAGGACGTAACCAACGTTCCGCCTAAGGACCGCGACATTGCCATGGTTTTCCAGAACTATGCGCTTTACCCGCACATGACCGTCGCCGAAAACATGGGCTTCGCCTTGAAGATCGCGGGCGTCGACAAGGAAGAGCGCAAGAAGCGCGTCCTGGAGGCAGCCAAGCTCCTTGACTTGGAGAAGTACCTGGACCGCAAGCCAAAAGCACTTTCCGGCGGCCAGCGCCAGCGCGTAGCCATGGGCCGCGCCATCGTTCGTTCACCTCAGGTCTTCTTGATGGATGAGCCACTGTCCAACCTCGATGCCAAGCTGCGCGTACAGACCCGTACCCAGATCGCGTCGTTGACCCGACGCCTCGGTGTCACCACCGTGTACGTTACCCACGACCAGGTGGAAGCACTGACCATGGGCGACCGCGTAGCCGTGCTCAAGGATGGCGAGCTGCAGCAGGTAGGCACCCCACGTGAGCTCTACGATCGCCCGCGCAACGTCTTCGTCGCTGGCTTCATCGGCTCCCCTGCCATGAACCTGGTGAAGCTGCAGTCCGAAAATGGAAAGATCGCTTTCGGTTCAACGCTCATCGACGCTCCAGGCTCCAAGGGTGGAACCACCCTCGGATTCCGTCCTGAAGATATCGAATTGGTCGGCCCGGGCGAAGGCATTGAGCTGATTGTTGATGTTGTTGAAGAACTTGGAGCCGATGCATACATCTACGGCTCAGCAGAGCTTGCTGGTGAAACTCAGGTGGTTGTAGTCCGCGTTGATGGACGCACTCCACCAGCACGTGGACAGCGCATCAACATTGCTCCCGATATGCAGCATGCGCACATGTTTGATACGGAAAGCGGCTTGCGTTTGGCAGATGCCTAGCATTAGCTGATTTATCCCAATGGCGACGTGGAATGAACTTCCACGTCGCCATTGTTTTGCTCTTGGAGTTCGTTGCTCCGGATAAACATCGAAGGCCCCGAACTAAGTTCGGGGCCTTCGGCAAATTATGCCCGGCGATGACCTACTCTCCCACACCCTCCCGAGTGCAGTACCATCGGCGCTGTGGGTCTTAGCTTCCAGGTTCGGTATGGAACTGGGCGTTTCCCCCACGCTATGGTCGCCGTAACTCTATACCTCATGGATAACCATGGGAAAACTACGGTGTCCGTCGCAATTGCGATAACTCCATAACTATATCAAGCAACTAAGCACTGCGCCAATTCAAAGCAGGTGGGTGACAGTGTTCTTCGCCATAGACAGCACTAGGCCCTAGGCCCAGATGTCATCGCCACGCAGGGTGGCTTCAGCACCGCCGTCACAGTAAATTGTCTGGCCAGTAACGTGAGTATTTTCTTCACTCGTTAGCCACAGCAGCAGCTTGGCAATGACCACTGCTTCGGAGTGGTAGTTCAATGGCATTGGCACGTTCTGGTCAACCATTGCCTTGCCTTCATCCGTAGACAACAGCTCGCGAGTCATGTTGGTGATCACGGTGCCAGGGGCCACGGCATTCAAGGGAATGCCGGCGCCGGCCCACTTTTCGGTAATGCATTCGCGACGAACCCAACGGCTCACGGCACGCTTCGAGGAGGGATAGTTCAGATATCCAGCACGTGGTCCCTCGGCTTCCAACGAAGCGCCAATGGCCAGGGCCTGTTCTTCGTCGCCCGAAAGCAAGGCTTCAACCAGCTCCGCGGAGTTCTGCTGTATCGATGCCATCGAGGAAACCACCGCAACACGTGGCGATTGCGCCTGGGCTAATGCAGGTAGGAGACCTTCAAGGTAGTTGGTGACGCCGAAGAAGTTTACTGCCACCGTCACAGCTTTAGGCGCAGAGATGCCGGCGGCTGCAATAACCGCATCGATCTTCCCCTCAGAAAGCTCCAGAGTGCGGCTCACGGCGCTTTGCCGTCCTTCTGCTGTCGACAAGTCGGCGGTGACATCAGCGTCGCGCAAATCGACGCCAATGACCTTGTGTCCACGTTCCCGAATCAATTCAGCGGTGGCAGCACCAATTCCAGAAGCAGCACCAGTAACTACATAGGTTCTCACGTTCGGTCATCCTCTTTCGTAGTCGCAAGACGAGTCGAGTCACCGCAAGTCAGACAGTTACAACCTCGCTCATATCCCACAATATGCCTATTTCAATTGGGGTCCTGAACAACGATGCCTAAGGCAATCGATTAGCAGCTAACCTAAAACAGCGCTTGGGTGGTCTGCGCCAAATAGAAACGAAGAACTTCCCAAAACCACGTAACCCTGCAGCTCCGACAACCAGCCTGGAACCTAAATAAACGAGAACGTCCCCTGGCGCTGCCGACGGATCCCTCAAATAGACCAATTGCTACTACTGGCTGCGATCCATGCTCCGGGCCAGCGCCCGGCGCATAGCGTAGCCAACCACCAACGGGGCTCCTGCCATCAACGTGTATTGCAACCACAACGGGTTAATCAGTGCAGGCTCAACAAGAATGAATGCGGCACATACGGCCACAAAAAGCATTACAAGTGCGGTGAAAGCCACTGAAGTCGTGCTCGTGCTCTCGGATTCTGCCCCGGTCTCGTGCAGACCGGCAAAGAAGAACCCAAGCAGGAATGTGGAGGCCACGAGCCCACTGGATGCTAGAAAGCTCATGAACAACATGTTTGCCCAACTCTCCCGTTTAGATGACTGCTCACAGTCATCGGGCCGCTATCTCCGTTTTGCAAGATCCTAGCAGGATCCCAGACCGAGGACTTGGAAATCTATCGACCCGATCTTGTTAGAAGTCCCTTCGCGCGGGTGTTCTGTACACATCTTTGGCGCATATTCCTCTGCGCCTACAGCCTCAGGGGAGTCTTTTTCAAGTCCTGTTTTAAATAGCGGAAAGAGGCCACGCATCACAGCCTGACCCCTGCTACGGGTTAAACAGGTGAGGCCCTGGAACACMATAAGTGTTCCAGGGCCTCAAACCATTCATCTCAAGTTAAGTCCGGCGGTGACCTACTCTCCCACACCCTCACGAGTGCAGTACCATCGGCGCAGTGGGCCTTAGCTTCCGGGTTCGGTATGGGACCGGGCGTTTCCCCCACGCTATGA